>JBAYMG010000004.1:0-87602 GCA_041663665.1 Candidatus Omnitrophota bacterium
GATTGCCAAAGGTGCAACCTATTATACTCATTGGTTTCAGCCGATGACTGGGCTTACCGCAGAAAAGCATGATAGTTTTATCTCGATTGCCGGACCGGGCAAAGTAATTGAAAAATTTTCTGGAAATAAGTTAATCCAGGGCGAGCCGGATGCTTCAAGCTTTCCTTCGGGAGGAATTCGTGCTACTTTTGAGGCCAGAGGGTATACTGCCTGGGATCCTTCAAGCCCGGCATTTATTATTGAAAGTACCTTGGGTAAGACTTTATGTATTCCGACTATATTTATTTCTTATCATGGCGAGGCTTTGGATAAAAAATTGCCTCTTTTGCGATCTGATGAAGCGTTGAATAAAGCTGCTGTAGGGTTGCTTAGGCTTTTTGGCCGCAAGGATGTAAAAAAAGTTATCTCGACCTGTGGTGCAGAACAAGAATATTTTCTAATTGATAAAAATTATTATAATTTACGCCAGGATTTAATTATGACCGGCCGTACTTTAATCGGTGCTCCTAGCCCTAAGGGGCAGCAGTTGGAAGACCAATATTTCGGTACAATTAAAGAGCGGGTTGTTAATTATATGTTTGAGGTAGCCCAAGAAGCTTATAAATTGGGTATTCCGATTATGACTCGTCATAACGAAGTTGCTCCGCATCAGTATGAATTTGCTCCAATATTTGAGGAGTCAAATATTGCTGCTGATCATAACCAATTGCTTATGGAATTGATGAAAAAGATCGCTTTACGCCATGGCATGGTTTGTCTTTTGCATGAAAAGCCTTTTGCTGGAATAAATGGCAGTGGTAAGCATTTAAATTGGTCACTGGCAGATGATTTAGGCAACAATCTGCTTAATCCCGGCCAAACTCCGGAAGATAATTTACAGTTTTTGGCAGTTTTAGCTGCGGTATTAAGAGCAGTTTATTTACATGCTGACCTCTTGCGTACTTCGGTTGCTTTAGCCGGCAATGAACATCGGTTAGGTGCCAATGAAGCACCTCCGGCGATTATTAGTGTGTTTTTGGGTGAACAGTTAACTAATATTTTAAATATGATTGAAAAAGGAGTTAAGTCGAAGATTTCTAAATCCGATATTGTGGATCTAGGAATAGGCCGTTTACCTAAGTTTAATAAGGATGCTACCGATAGAAATCGTACTTCGCCTTTTGCTTTTACCGGAGCTAAGTTTGAATTTCGTGCGGTTGGGTCTTCGCAGAATATTTCCACTCCGATTGCCATAGTTAATACTATAATTGCCGAAAGCCTGGATCATGTCGCTCAAGAGATTAAACAGGCGACATCTACCGGTAAGGATTTTAATTCCGCAGTATTAATGGTTATCTCGAAAATTGTTAAGGTAACTAAGGATGTGCGTTTTGAAGGCAATAACTATTCGGAAGAGTGGCGTAAAGAAGCTAAAAAGCGTAACCTGCCGAATGTCGCTTCAACCCATCAATCTCTGGAGGCTCTAACCAAAAAAGAAAATATTTCTTTGTTTGAAAAATATAAAGTTTTCTCCAAAGAAGAACTGATTGCCCGTTACCATATTTGGATTCATATGTACAACTTGACCCTGGAAATCGAGGCTAATACCTTAAATGAAATAGTGAATGCTAGCGTGGTTCCGGCGGGTTACAAATATGAGAAGCTTTTAGCTACAACTTTGGGAGAACTTGTTAGATTAAAGAAGGATGCTAGTTTAAAGCTGGATGCCGCGGCATTAGCAGATAAGAAAGAGCATCTAAACGAAGTAGTTTTAAAGATTTATTATGTACGTAAGAATACTAAAGAGATGGTTAACTTGCTTGAAGATGCCAAGAAGTTAAGCAATGAGAAACGCGCTGAACTTTACTTTGATGAGCTTAAACCCTTGATGGATCATATTCGCAGGCATGTCGATCAATTAGAGCGCGTAGTTCCCGATGATACTTGGGATTTGCCTAAGTACCGAGAGATGCTGTTTATAAAATAGAAGTTACCAAAAAAGCTTTTTATTTACTTGTATATATAAGCACGCTGTAGTGCTAGAGTTTAAAGAATAGAACATAGACGTTCATGATGGCTAAAATTTTTTGCCAGAATGAACGTCTATTTTTATCGCTAGCCGTGCATAAAGTTTAGGCAGAATATGATTACTATACTTATTACGGAAGATGAAGTAAAAACCAAGGAAGCCTTAACTAAAATGTTAGAGCAGGAAGGGTATGCTCTATCTGCAAATACAAACCAGGAAAATGTTATTCGTGTAGTAAAAAAGAATTGCATAAGAGATCTGGCTTTTATTAAAGATAAAGTGATAGAATTAGAGAGCTCTTTGTTTATTGAGAAAAAAGGGGTATTGTATAAATCCGTTTTAGAGGCAATTGAGAAGCCTCTGTTAGAGCAGACTTTAGAGCGTTGTGAAGGTAATCAGCTTAAGGCTGCCCGGATATTGGGGATTAATCGTAACACAATGCGGACAAAAATAAATAAATTAGGTATTGATGTAACCCGATGGAAAGTAAATTTATGAAACCAGCATACTTACCGCAGAAGCAGGGATTATATGATCCGCAGTTTGAGCATGATTCATGCGGTGTAGGATTTGTCTGCAATATTAAGGGTAAGAAGACGCATGATATTGTTAAGCAGGGTTTAGAGGTCTTAAGGCGGCTGAGCCATCGCGGAGCTACCGGAGCAGATCCTAAAACAGGGGATGGGGCCGGACTGCTTATTCAATTCCCCCATGAGTTTTTTGCCTCGATCTGTAAAGATGGAAAAATTAATTTACCCGAAGCAGGCTATTATGCTTCAGGCTTGGTATTCTTGCCTCAGGATAGTGCTGAGCGTAAATTTTGCAAGGAAGTGGTTCAAAAAATCATAGTTTCTGAAAAACAGTTATTTCTAGGCTGGAGAAGTGTGCCGGTTAATAGCCAGGGTATTGGAAAGTCAGCCCGAGATGCACAGCCTGAAATTGAGCAGATTTTTATCGGCCGGAATAAAAATATAAATGATGTTTTAATTTTTGAAAGAAAACTTTATCTTATCCGCAAGCAAATCGAGAACTTAATTCAAGCATCTAAAATAAAACAAAAAAGAACTTTTTATATTCCCAGCTTGTCTAGCCGCACGTTTATTTATAAGGGCTTGTTGATGGCTGATCAGGTTGATAATTTCTTTACCGATTTAAATTCTCAAGAAATTAAGAGCGCTCTGGCTTTAGTGCATTCGCGTTATTCGACAAATACATTTCCTACCTGGGACCTTTCTCAACCGTTTAGATTTATTGCTCACAATGGTGAGATAAATACTTTGAGGGGCAATATTAATTGGATGTCCGCGCGGGAAAGTTTTCTAAGTAGTGAATTATTTGGTTCGGATTTAAAGAAAATATTTCCCGTAATTGTTCCCGGAGGCAGTGATTCGGCAGCGATTGACAATGTTTTTGAGCTATTGACTTTATCCGGCAGGAGCCTGGCTCATGCGATTTCAATGCTTATCCCCAGTGCCTGGGAGCAAAATAATTTGCTTGCCCAAAATGTAAAGGCCTTTCATAAATACCATACTTGTTTGATTGAGCCTTGGGACGGACCGGCAGCGATTGCTTTTACCGACGGCCAATCAATTGGCGCGGTACTTGATCGTAATGGCTTAAGGCCTTGCCGTTATATTGTTACTAAGAGTGATTTTGTAGTTATGGCTTCCGAAGTGGGGGTTTTGGATATCGATCCAGAGGATATTCTTTATTCCGGAAGGCTTGAACCGGGTAAGACGTTCTTCATCGATACTAAAGTTGGCCGTATAATCGAAGATAGTCAAATAAAAAAAGAGCTGGCTATGGATCAGCCTTATGAACAGTGGGTTAAGGAAAATATGCTGGAATTAGGCAGTTTACCGGATATTGTCTTGAAAAAAGATAAAGTTGATACCTTGCCGCAGTTAAAGGCTTTCGGTTATACCCGAGAAGACTTGAAAACAATTATTAAACCGATGGTTGAGAGCGCCCAGGAACCGGTTGGTTCCATGGGTAATGATACGCCGCACGCCGTACTCTCCGCTAAGCCCCAGCTTTTGTTTTCTTATTTTAAACAATTATTTGCCCAGGTGACCAATCCTCCGGTTGATCCTATCCGCGAAGAATTGGTAATGAGCCTGGCTAGTTACTTGGGCCCTGAAAAAAATATTCTAAGCGATGGCCCGGATCATTGCCATAAATTAATAGTTAGCCGCCCGATTCTTACCGATGTTGAAGTTGAAAAAATTCGTAAAATAAAAAAGAACGGATTTAAGACCAAAACTATTTCGCTGCTTTTTAAAGTAAATCGTAAAGTTGATTTTACCCGGGAGCTAAATAAAATATTTCGGGAAACAGAGGCAGCTATAAAAAAAGGTTATACTTTTATTGTTTTAAGCGACCGGGGAGTAAATAAAAATTATGCTAGTATTCCAAGCCTTTTAGCTGTTTCTGGCCTGCACCACTATCTGTTGCGCCGCTCTTTGCGTACGCAGATTAGCATTGTTTTAGAAAGTGCTGAACCTCGGGAAGTGAATCATTTTGCTTTGCTTTTTGGTTATGGGGCTGATTGTGTTAATCCTTACCTCATTTTTAGCTCGATTGAGCTTATGATTAAAGATAAAGAGCTTAATCTTGATATTCAAAAAGCTAAGGATAATTATATAAAGGCGATTGATAAGGGGATTTTAAAAGTCCTCTCAAAAATGGGTATATCTACTTTACAAAGTTATCGGGGAGCTCAAATATTTGAAGCTGTAGGTTTAAACCAGGAATTAATCGATAATTATTTTAGTGGCACAGTTTCCAGGATTAATGGTGCCTCTTTAGATATTATCTCTCAAGAAACTATCATCAGGCATAGTCAGGCTTTTCCTAAAAGGGCTTTAGAAACGAATTATTTGTCAACCGGTGGAGTTTATCAGTGGAAGCGCGATGGAGAATTTCATCTTTGGAATCCGGAGAGTATTGCCGCGTTGCAGGATGCTGTGCGTAATAATGACCTTAAGAAATATCAGGAATTTGCCAATTTAATTAATGATCAGTCGAAAAATCCCACTACTTTAAGAAGTTTGTTGAAATTTAAAACTCAGAAATCGATTCCTCTGGATGAGGTTGAGCCAGCCGAAGAGATTATTAAAAGGTTTGCTACCGGGGCAATGAGCTTTGGGTCAATTAGCCGTGCTACGCATGAAACAATTGCCATTGCGATGAATAGATTGAAAGGTAAATCTAATACCGGAGAGGGCGGTGAAGATCCTGCGCGTTTTATGCTCCGGCCAAACGGAGATTCTGCCAGGAGTGCAATCAAACAGGTTGCTTCCGGGCGCTTTGGAGTAACTACTAATTATCTAGTTAATGCTGATGAGCTGCAGATTAAGATTGCCCAGGGTGCAAAACCCGGTGAAGGCGGTCAGCTTCCGGGGCATAAGGTAAGCGCAATGATCGCCAAGATCCGTTATACTACTCCGGGGGTTACTTTAATTTCTCCTCCTCCGCATCATGATATTTATTCGATTGAGGATTTAGCGCAGCTTATTTTTGACTTAAAAAATGTAAATCCCGAGGCGCGGATTAGCGTTAAATTAGTTTCTGAAATTGGCGTTGGGACTATTGCCGCCGGCGTTGCCAAAGGCCATGCAGATATGATTCTTATTTCAGGCCAGGATGGAGGCACCGGCGCCTCGCCTTTAAGTTCGATTAAATATGCCGGTCTTCCTTGGGAATTAGGCTTATCGGAAACGCATCAAACTTTAGTATTAAATGATTTAAGAAGCAGGGTGCGCCTTCAAACAGACGGGCAGATGCGTACCGGGCGTGATGTGGCTATTGCCGCTTTGCTCGGAGCTGAAGAGTTTGGATTTTGTACTGCAGTATTAATTGTGTTAGGGTGTGTTATGTTACGGCATTGTAATTTAAATAATTGCTCAGTAGGAATTGCCACGCAGGATGAAATCTTAGAGAAAAGATTTGGCGGCCAGGCAGAGTTTATTATAAATTATTTTACTTTTGTGGTTAATGAACTGCGGCAAATTATGAGTTCTCTAGGTATAAAAAAAGTAGAGGATATGGTTGGCCGCGCAGATTTACTTGAATTAAATAACCAGATTCTGCCCTGGAAAGCAAAAGATGTAGATTTTTCCAAGATTCTTTATAAGCCGCAGGTTCCAAAATCAGTGATTACGCATTATTGTCATAAGCAGGACCACGGAATAGATAAAATCCTGGATTTAAAACTTATAACTTTAGCTTTAAGTGCTTTAACTGAAAACAAAAAAGTAGAGATAAATCAGGAAATTAAAAACGTGAATCGTTCAACCGGGGCAATGTTAAGCGGAGAGGTTTGTAAAAGATTTGGAGAAATTGGCTTGCTCGAAGATATGATTAGATGCAATTTTAAGGGAATTGCCGGCCAGAGTTTTGGGGCCTTTTTAGCTCCGGGAATTACTTTCGTTTTAGAAGGGTTGGCTAATGATTACGTGGGTAAGGGGATATCAGGAGGCAAGATTATAATTTACCCTGATAAAAATGTAAGTTATAAAACCGAAGAAAATATAATTATTGGAAACACTTCATTTTATGGAGCAATTAATGGCCAAGCTTATATTCGAGGCGTTGCCGGAGAAAGGTTCTGTATTAGAAATTCCGGATTAAGTGCGGTGGTGGAAGGAGTAGGGGACCACGGTTGTGAGTATATGACTGGCGGCAGAGTTGTTATCTTAGGCGCAACCGGCAGGAATTTTGCCGCAGGGATGTCCGGAGGCATTGCTTATTGCCTGGATGAGCAGGGGGATTTTAAGAAAAAATGCAATATGGATATGGTGGCCTTAGAAAAATTAGACAGCGTTGATATGGGTATAATTAAGAATTTATTGACTAATCATTGTGAGTATACGCAGAGCGTTAAGGCTAAAGAGATCCTTGATAACTTCCATAAATATGTGAATATTTTTATCAAAGTTATGCCTTTAGAATATAAGCGGATATTGGAGGAGAAAAAGATTATTAAAAAGGCTGATTTGGGAGAATATACTGATGGGTGATGCCAAAGGGTTTTTAAAATTCAAAAGACAGCCGCAGGCCCACCGGGCAGTTTGCGAAAGAATAAAGGATTTTAAAGAGGTTAATTTTTTACAGAGTGACTCTTGCGTTAAAGAGCAAACATCCCGTTGCATGGATTGTGGGACACCTTTTTGCCACTCGGGTTGTCCGGTTGGTAACTATATACCGGAATGGAATGACCTTGTTTTTCATGATCAATGGGAAAAGGCCTTTAGTTTACTCCGCGGGACAAATAATCTTCCGGAGATAACTGGCAGGATTTGTCCTGCTCTTTGTGAGCATGCCTGCGTTTTAGGGATTAATGATGATCCGGTGACTATTCGGGAAAATGAGCTTGGTATTATTGAGCATGCTTTTAAAAATGGTTTAATTAAGCCCAGGATTCCTAAAAAAAGAACCGGTAAAAAAATAGCTGTGGTTGGTTCAGGCCCGGCGGGGCTTGCTTGTGCTGATCAACTGAATTACGCAGGGCACAGAGTTGTGGTTTTTGAAAGAGATGATGCTATCGGAGGGATTCTGCGTTATGGAATTCCGGAGTTTAAATTAGAAAAGAAGATACTTGACCGGAGGATTAAGCTGTTTGAAAAAGAAGGGATAAAATTTGATACCGGAGTGAATGTTGGTGTTGACTATAAAGTTAAGAAATTAAAAGAAGAATTTGATGCAGTTTGTATTGCTTGCGGTTCCCGTTTTCCGCGGGATTTAAATATTGAAGGCAGAGCTCTTTCCGGGATTAATTTTGCTATGGATTATTTGATTCAGTCAAATAAGCGGCTAAAGGGCGAAATTATCGCTTTTGATAAATTGCTTGATGCTCGGGACAAGCAAGTTGTAATTATTGGAGGCGGGGATACCGGGGCGGATTGCGTAGGGGTTGCGCATCGCCAAGGTGCTTGTCGTGTTGTGCAAATTGAGATTATGCCTAAACCGGCAACCTGCCGCACTAAAGAATATCCTTGGCCAAAGTATCCTTTATTGCTTAAATCGTCAACCAGCCATGACGAGGGTGGAGAGCGTGATTGGTCAGTATTAACTAAAAAGTTCATTGGGCTAGATGGTAAAGTAAAAAAACTTTCCTGTGTTAAGGTTGAATTTAAGAAGAATGCGCAAGGATGCCCGGCCATGCAAGAGGTAGAGGGTTCTGAGTTTGAAATCGAAGCTGATTTAGTAATTTTGGCTCTAGGTTTTATGCATCCCGAGAAAAAGGGGATCATTGAAGAACTTAGCTTAAGTTTGGATCTAAAGGGTAATGTAAAAACCGATAATAATTTTATGACTTTTAAAAAAGGAATTTTTGCCTGTGGGGATATGCGCCGTGGGCAATCTTTGATTGTTTGGGCAATTTCCGAAGGAAGGCAGTCTGCTTATTACATAGATAAATACCTTATGGGTAGTTCAAGCTTACCGGTATTATAAAATCCGAGCTTTTTTTAAAATTTGATGTAAAATATAGCAATTAAGGGGAGGGACGTTTTGTCTATTTTAATTTTTTTAATTTTGTTTCCTTTGTTAACAGCCGGGCTTTTATTTTTAGTAAAAGGGGATAAGCCGCAAGGTTTATTGATTAAGTTATCAGCTTTGGCTGTTTCTTCCGCTGTTCTTTTATTGCTTTTTACTACTTTTCATGGCAGTATCCGGTATTTTAAGGCAGAATCACATTTAATTGACAGGGTTATATTCTTTACCGAATTAGTTTTATCAGCGTATGTATTGTATTTAGGGTTAAAGTTTAAGCGTCTTTGGGTGACGCTATTTATTTTGCTTCAGGCAGTTTTAATGCTTTATTTTGAATATTCTTCCGACTGGAGAGTTGTTGCCGAATACAATTTATTTATTGATAAATTTTCAATCTTGATGTCTTTAATTGTCGGCATTATTGGTAGTTTAATCTGCGTATATGCTGTTAGTTATATGCGCGATTTTCATAAGAAGTATCATCAAGAGATAGAGGACCGGCGTAGTTTTTTCTTTTTTGTTATTTTTGTTTTTCTTTCGGCGATGTTCGGGGTAATTTTTTCAAATAATCTTCTTTGGCTTTATTTTTTCTGGGAGATAACTACTGTTTGTTCGTTTCTGCTCATTGGTTATAAGAGGTCAGAGGAGTCCAGAAAGAATGCTTTTCATGCGTTAGAGATTAATTTATTAGGCGGTCTTGCATTTTTGTTGGCAATTATCTATTTTTACAAGGCAACCGGTAGCGTTGAATTGAATAAAGTTATGCTGCTAGGCAAGGCCTGGGCCTTGATCCCTGTGATGTTGATTTGTTTTGCCGGGTTAACCAAATCTGCGCAGCTTCCTTTTTCTTCCTGGCTATTAGGGGCAATGGTTGCACCCACTCCGGTATCGGCACTTTTGCATTCTAGCACGATGGTTAAAGCCGGGGTGTATATAATTTTACGTTTTGCTGCAATTTTGCAAGGGACTATGGCAGGTTTTGCCCTGGCTTTAATAGGAGGAGTAACTTTTTTAGTTGCTTCATTTGTGGCGATTTCGCAAAATGATGCTAAAAAAGTTTTAGCCTATTCGACTATTGCTAACCTGGGGTTAATTGTCTTATGCGCTGGTATTGGCACCTATGAAGCAATGTGGGCTGCGATTTTACTCATTATGTTTCACGCAATTGCTAAGTGCCTCTTATTTCTTTGCGTGGGCACGGTTGAGCATGGGATACACAGTCGTAATATTGAGGATATGTCAGGGTTAATCATTGCTATGCCTAAGTTGTCTATTTTGATGCAAGTGGGTATGGCAGGTATGTTCTTAGCGCCATTCGGCATGTTAATCAGTAAGTGGGCGGTGCTTAAGGCCTTGGTGGATTATAATCCTTTGTTGGCCATATTTGTAGTTTTCGGAAGCTCGGTTACGTTGTTTTTCTGGGTTAAGTGGATGGGTAAATTAATTATTGTTACTGAACCAAGAGAAGAAATTGAACATGGGGTAGGTAAAGGGCAATGGTTTTCTTTAACCAGCCTTTCAATATTAACTATTGGTATCTGCGGGTTTTTCCCGCTAGTCTCCTCCATTTTAATTGAACCGTATTGTCTTGAAATTTATGCCCGGACCATTACGATGAGCAAGGGAAATATTGAAATTATGTCGATTATGTTAGCACTGGTTATGCTTTTCCCGTTGAGCTTTATTAATTATGGAAAACGGGTTAAAGTTGTCGATGCCTATTTGGGTGGGGCTAATGTTAATAATAATGTACAGTTTCGCGGTTCTGCCGGTGCAATTAAAAATATGTCGATGAATAATTATTACCTTCAGGATTATTTCAGCGAAAAGAGGTTATTTAAATTCGGAGTAATTATTACTGTTGTTCTGGTGATTGCCATGTTGGGTTTATCTTTACTATGAATATCTTCCTGAATATTTTACTTTATTTGATTTCAGCGCCTTTAATCGGAGGGCTCTTGTCAGGTATAGATAGGAAAATTACCGCGCGCATGCAATCTAGGATCGGCCCGCCTATCCTGCAGCCGTTTTTTGATGTTTTAAAATTAATTCAAAAGGATAACCTGGTAGTCAGGAGATCTCAAAATTTTTATATCGGGTTTTTTCTTATTTTGGTTATTTTTACCGGTGGTTTATTTTTTACCGGCAAGGACATACTGTTGGTAATTTTTGCTTTTACTTTGGCAGCTATATTTTTTGTTTTGGCTGGATTTAAGGCTAGTTCACCCTATAGTTTTATCGGTGCTCAGAGAGAGTTGCTGCAAATGATGGCTTATGAGCCGATTATTATTTTAAGCGCAGTGGGCATGTATATGGTTACGCGCAGTTTTTATGTAGTTGATATCATAGCCTATGGCAAGCCTTTAATCAATTATTTACCGGGTATATTTTTTGGTTTGTTGTATATTTTAGCCATGAAGTTCAGGAAATCACCCTTTGATTTATCTACTTCACATCATGCCCACCAGGAATTAGTCAAAGGAATCACTACGGAGTTTTCCGGCAGGACGTTGGCAATGATTGAGATTGCACATTGGTTTGAAAATATGTTCATTTTAGGTATTATCTATTTGTTTTTCGCTAGTTTTCCCCTAGCCGGTATACTTTTGAGCTTATTGTCCTATTTTTTAGTTATTCTTATTGATAATACTTTTGCCAGAGTTAAATGGCAATTAGCTTTGTTCAGTTCCTGGTTAGTTGCTTTAATTTTTGGTTTTGGAAATCTTTTGATTTTGTTTATTTTACCTAAATAAAAATGTCATATTTAAAAAAATCTCCCTGGGTTATTCATTATGATGCCTCAAGCTGTAATGGCTGCGATATCGAGGTTTTGGCTTGTCTTACTCCGGTTTATGATTTGGAACGTTTTGGGATAATTAATACCGGTAACCCAAAGCATGCGGACATATTCTTAGTTACCGGTTCGGTAAATGAACAGAATAAAGAAGTAATCCAGAATATTTATCTTCAGATACCTGATCCTAAGGTGGTATTAGCTTTGGGTGTTTGTGCGACTTCCGGAGGCGTATTCCGCGAATGTTATAATGTTTCCGGAGGGGTGGACAAGATTATTCCGGTTGATGTTTATGTGCCGGGGTGCGCTGTACGCCCGGAGGCGATAATTGACGGGGTGGTTAAAGGGTTAAAAATTCTTGAAGAAAAACATAAAATGTTTAAAGCCATTAGCGGCGGAAAAGAAAAAGTAGATATTTGCCAAGCGGTTGTTGAAGACGATCAAGAGATTCTTAGCTTGCAGAAATTAGCCTATCAAGGAGAGGCGGAGATTTATAATGATTTTAGCCTTTCTCCGCTGGTTCAAACGTTAGGGGAACTGAAAAATGATTTTAAAGATATGCTTTTCTTAAAAAGCACTATGCATGGTAAAATTATCGGTTCAGTACGGGCGTATGTGCAGCAGGGCACTTGTCATATTGGCCGGGTAATCGTACATCCAAGTTATCAGAATTATGGATTAGGCAAAAAGTTAGTACACCAGATTGAATCCCGTTTTCCTCAAGCCACTAGGTATGAGGTTTTTACCGGGCATAAGAGCCGGCGTAATATTTATTTTTATCAAAGCTTAGGGTATAAAATATTTAAACGGGAAATGGTTTCCGAGCTGCGTGACAGGGTTTTTATGGAGAAGTTGGGATTAATGGGGTTAAAAAATGATTGAAGAGCAGAAGTTGATCGGAATTGAAATTAAAGATTTATTAAGCCAGGTTGGTGATCTGCATAGTTCCGGCCATAGATTGGTGCAGATTGGTTGTACAAAATTGCCTGAACACTTGGAGGTAAATTATTCTTTTGATAAAGGGTACCGGTTGGTTAATTTAAAGATTAAGGTTATAGATTTAAATATTGAAGTTCCCAGCGTAAGCAATATCTATTGGTGTGCATTTCTATATGAAAACGAAATTCACGATTTATTTGGCGTAAAATTTAAGGATATTGCTGTAGATTATAAAGGTAATTTTTATCGTACTTCAATAAAAAGAGGTTTTAATCCGCAAAATGAATAATCCTAAGAGAACGATTATCCCTTTTGGCCCGCAACATCCGATTTTGCCTGAGCCGATCCATTTGGATTTGGTAGTTGAAGATGAGAAAGTAATCCAGGCTATTCCTTCGTTAGGTTTTATCCATCGTGGCCTTGAAAAGCTGGTTGAGAAAAAAGATTTTATCGATTTTGTTTATATTGCCGAAAGAATTTGCGGTATCTGCAGCTTTATTCATGGCCTGACATATTGTCTTGCCATTGAAGAAATTATGCAGATAGAGGTACCTAAAAGAGCTGCTTATCTTCGCGTAATCTGGTCGGAATTATCGCGAATCCATAGCCATCTTTTATGGCTAGGGTTGACTGCTGATGCTTTTGGTTTTGAGGCACTTTTTATGCATACCTGGAAATTAAGGGAAAAGATTTTAGATATTATCGAGGAAACTACCGGCGGACGGGTTATTTTTGGTTCGGCTAAAATCGGTGGAGTAAGAAAAGATATCCTGCCTGAGAAATTAGATGAAATTATTAAAAGCTTGGAGAAGTATTCTCAGGAGGTTAAAGAGATTACCGATGTTTTTATAAATGACAGCTCTGTTAAGCATCGTTTAGTCGGAGTCGGAGTGTTAAGCAAAGAAGATGCTTATTTACTGGGGGCTGTCGGGCCAACACTTAGGGCAAGCGGAGTGAGTTTAGATACGCGTAAATTAGGTTATGCTGCCTATCGAGATATTGATTTTAATCCGATAATTGAAACAGCTGGGGATAGCTATAGCCGTTGTCTGGTTAGAATCAGGGAAATTTTTCAATCCGTCGATATAATTAAGCAGGCAGTTGGCAGGATGGATTCAGGAGATATTGAAGTTAAAGTAAGCGGTACGCCTAAGGGTGAATTTTTTGCCAGGACTGAGCAGCCCAGGGGTGAAGTGATTTATTATGTTTTAGCTGATGGGTCGCGATTTCTACAAAGATTAAGAGTACGTACTCCTACTTTTGCCAATATCCCCGCTTTAGTTAAGTTAATTCCCGGATGTCAATTGGCTGATGTGCCGATCTTAGTTTTAACCATTGATCCCTGTATAAGTTGTACGGAGCGTTAAGATGAAATTATTTGTTATGGCAAAAAAGGTCTTAAGGAGTTTGTGTTCGAAGCCGGCTACATTTGGTTATCCTTTTGTGCCCAAAACTTATTATAAAAATACACGCGGTAGTATTGTTATAAATATTTCAAAATGTATTTATTGTTCGACTTGCCAGAGAAAATGCCCGGCTTGCGCCATTGTGGTAACAAAATCTGAGAAACAGTGGAAAATTGACCGCCTGCGCTGTGTGTCTTGCGGATATTGTGTGGATGTCTGTCCGGTTAAGTGCCTGGCTATGGATAATAATTATTCTTCTTCGACTTTAAAAAGAGAGGAGGAAATTTTTAGGCGTGCATGAATATCATATTGTTAAAAAGATTATTGAAGAGGTTTTAGCCAAAGATAATAATCAAGATGTTATTGAGATTTCTTTGTGTGCTAGTCAATCAAGCGGGCTAGACCCGGATTCAATTAGGCTCTATTTTGAAGATATCCGGCAAGAGCATCCCTGCCTGAGAGATAGTGAATTAAAGATTAGCTTAGTTAAAGTTAAGTTGCATTGCCCGAAATGTAATTTAGATTTCGAACGCCAACAAAAAGATTTTTCCTGCCCAATATGCTCTTGCGAATCTGAGCGTTCTGCATCACAAAAAGAAATTTATGTTGATAAACTGGTATTTAGGCCTTAAGTATGTGTTATGCCATTCCCGGGAAAATAGAATCGATTAATGCCAAAATGGTTACGGTAGATTATTTTGGCGAGAAGAAAAAAGCTTTGAATGAGCTAACCGGATTATCTGTTGGTGATTATGTTTATGCCCAGGGCGGCTATCTTATCTCCAAGGTTCCTCAGCAACAGGCAGAAGAGTCGCTTTCTATTTGGAAAGATTTATTTTTTAGCCTTAAGGAGCTGGACAATCGCCTTGCCCAATATCCTAATGATAAAAAAGATAGCCAAAGCAGGTCTGCAAAGATATTCCGCAAAGTGACTCAGGCGCAAGATCCTTCTGTAGATGAGCTAGGATATTTGCTTTCGCTTACCGAGAAAAACGAATTAGAGGAATTTTTTAAATTTTCCAATTCTTTACGTAAAAGCTATCTTAGTAACTCTTGTTGTGTGCATGGAATTATTGAGATCTCTAACTATTGCCAACGGCAATGTAGTTATTGCGGAATTTCTACGCAGAATAAAAACCTTAAGCGTTATAAGATGACTAAGGAGGAGATTATTCAAAGCGTAGAAGAAGCTGTAAATATTTATGGTTTTAAGGCTTTGGTTTTGCAAAGCGGAGAGAGTGACGCCTATGGTATTGAGGAATTAGTTGAGATTATCAGTCAGATAAAGAAAAGATTTGCGGTCTTAATTTTTATTAGCTTCGGCGAGATTGGGAAAGAAGGGTTAGCTAAATTGTATCAGGCTGGAGCTAGGGGCCTTTTGATGCGTTTTGAAACCAGCAATCCTGATTTGTATGAGAAGTTGCATCCTGGCGCATCTTTGGATGAGAGGTTATTACAGATTGATTACGCCTACAATTTAGGTTATTTGATCATTACCGGTGCGCTCATCGGTTTACCGGGTCAAACCGGTCAGGATATAATTAATGATATCCGGCTTGCCCGTAAGCTCCATGCTGAAATGTTTAGTTTCGGGCCGTTTATCAGGCACCCGGAGACTCCGCTGGCCAAAGCAGTGGAATCTAAAGAAGAAGATATCTTAAAGGTTTTAGCTTTGTGCCGATTATTGGCAGATGCGCAAACTAAGATTTTAGTAACTACGGGATTTGAGAGCATTAGTAACCAAGCCCGCGAAAAAGGCCTTGCTTGTGGAGGAAATTCGGTTATGCTGAATATAACGCCTTTAAAATTCCGCAGGCTGTATAATATTTATCCGAATCGGGCACATGAGCAGGAGACGATTGAAACTCAGATTAAGGATGTTTTGGATCTATTGAAAAGCATGGGCAGGGCGCCTACTGATTTAGGGGTAAGTGTTTAAAAAGTTAAAGGGAGGTTAAAAAGCTAATGAATATCTGGCAGTTGGTTAAAGTAGGCGGTTTTACTATGGTGCTGCTTTTATTGGCGTCAGTATTATCTCTGGCAATTATTCTGGAAAGAATTATTTCTTATCGTAATAAAACTAGAATAAAAAGAAAAGATTTTATGTTAAGAATACGTGAAGCATTAAAAAGGCAGGGAATAAAGCCGGCTATTGAGATCTGCAAAACTACCAACACTCCTTTTGCCCAGGTAGCTTACGCCGGTTTAAGTTTCTTTGATTGCAGTGAAAAAGAGATATCCAATAATATGGAGCGTCAGATCATAATCGAAACTACAATTCTTGAACGTTTTACTTCGATCATCGGTACAATCGGAAGTATCTCGGTTTACGTGGGGTTATTCGGAACAGTTTTAGGGATTATCCGGGCTTTTCATGATATATCAGTCAGTGGTTCCGGAGGAATCAGTGTAGTAATCAGCGGGATATCCGAAGCTTTGGCTTGCACTGCTGCCGGGCTTTGTGTTGCAGTTCCGGCGGTAATTGCCTATAACTATTTTATGAAGAAGATTGATGATTTCATTAAAGATATGGAACTGGTGGCTTCTGAGTCTATGGATTTAATCAGCGTAATAAAAAAATGAGACAGTTAGCCAGAAAACAGAAACTGATTGCTGAAATAAATATCACTCCGTTTACGGATGTTATTTTAGTTCTTTTGATTATTTTCATGATTACGACTCCGCTTATTTTGCAGTCAAATATCCGGGTCAATTTACCGACTGCGGCAACTGGAAAACCGATAGAACAGGCCGTAAAAATTAATATCATGATCACTAATGAGGGCCTGATCTATTTAGATAATAAGCAGGTTTTAAAAAAAACGCTTAAGTCTGAGGTTGCCAGGTTAAGGCAAGTTAACCCCGAGCTGGAAGTGATTTTATTCTCGGATAAAATGGTCAGGTTTAAGGATATCGTCAGTCTGTTGGATATCTTTAATGAGCTGGGAATAAAAAACTTAAATATTGCCACAAAAGTAGAATAAATTCTAAAGAATAATTGACAATCGGGAAATTTGTGCTACTATAATGATTGCTTATAAAAAAGCAGTTACACTTTTAACAGACGACTTAAATCCGATGGTGGATAGAAGGCGTCATTTTTTTTATCATAAGGGTTTATGTCAAAAGAAAATTTTTATAAGGGGATAAAGATCGTGGGTTTTGTTTCTTTTATTCCGTTTATTTTAGCGGCTGGCCCGCTTGCAGGTTATTTTACCGGTAATTTTTTACAAAAAAAATTAAATTTATCATCTTTGTGTGTATTTTTTGGTATTGCTTTCGGGTTTTTAATATCAATTACTGAAATAATTAAAATTATAAAAGCGGTAAATAGGATAAATAAAAATAAATAAACTTTAAATCATGAGTGTTCCAGAGCTTCCAGATATATTTGCAATTCTTGCAACTAAATTTCCCGAAAACAATTTTTTTAAATTTGTTTATCTTTGGGAAAATATTAGCTATTCTCTAGTCCTGGTTTTAATTTTAGGAGTTTTTGCTTTTTTTGCCTGCCGCAAAAAGAGTTTAATCCCAGGCCGCCTGCAAAATGTTGCTGAAGCTATTGTTGGTGGTTTAGATGATTTTGTCTGCGGGATTCTTGGGCCGAGCGGGAGGAGATATACCCCTTTTATCGGAACGTTATTTATCTACATTCTTTTTATGAACCTAGCCGGTTTAATTCCTTTTATTAAATCCCCGACTGCCAGTTGGTCGACGACATTGGCTTTGGCTTTGTGTGTATTTTTTTATGTGCAGTATGCGGCAATCAAAGAACTGGGTTTTCTGGGGTATTTAGATCATTTGGCGGGTAAGCCTCGCGGGGTTTTAGCTTTTACAATTATCATGCCGTTATTTATGTTTGTTCTACATATTGTTACTGAGTTGATCCGCCCGTTAAGTTTATCTTTACGTTTGCGCGGCAATATCTGGGGGGATGAAATTTTGCTAGGGTTACTTTCTGGTTTTGGTATCACGGGCTTACCGCTTTTATTTTTTAATATGCTTATGGCAACTTTAGCTGCAGTTGTCCAGGCTGCAGTTTTTTGTTTATTGACTACTATTTATTTTGCACTTGTTTTAAATCACGAAGAAGAAACTGTACACTAAAGGGAGGATGGAATGGATTATAAAACAGCTTTAGATTTTGGTGTTCCGTTAGCACTAGGCATAGCGGCGTTTGGTTCTGCAATTGGTTTGGGGATAGCAGTGTCTGCAGCTTTAACCGGTGTGAGCAGGCAGCCGGAAGCAAGCAATAAGATAATGACAATGTTGATTATTGGCTGCGCTTTTATTGAAGCAATTACTATTTATGTTTTGGTATTTGCTTTTATGTATGCCAGTAAATAATTTCCCCTTGTAAACTAGATACATAAAGGAAAGAGAAATTAGTATGGAAATTTTAAAGATGCTTAGCGCAAGTGAAATCTTTGCGCAGATAATAAGTTTTATTCTTTTGTTAGTTCTGTTGCGTTTATTCGCTTGGAAAAAAATCCTTCTGCTTTTAGACCAGCGTAAAGAAAAAATTAGTTCTGAGTTTAAGGGAATAGAGGATACTAAGCTTGAGCTTGCCCGGCTTAAAAGTGATTATGAGTTGAAGCTTTCAACTGTTGCCAGTCAGGCCCAGGCAAAAATTGACGAATCTATTGAGCAGGCTCGGAAAATAAATGAGCAGATGCGTAAGAAGGCTCATGAAGAGGCTCAGGATATTATTACTGATGCCCGTCTTCAGGTAAAATATGAGGTTTCCAAGGTTCAAGAGCAGATTAAAGAGAAAGTCGTTGATATTGCTTTGGGGGCCGCTAGATCAGTGATTCAGGAAAAACTTACTGAAGAGGGTGATCGTAAAATAGTTGAAGATTTTATTCGTCAACTGGATAAAACAGAATGATAAAGAATAAGGTTGTAGTCAGTAGGTATGCTGAGGCTTTAATAAACTTTGCCCGGGCTAATTGCGGGACGGATAAAGTTTTGGAAGATTTGATAACAATCAAGAATATCGTAAGGGATAATCCGGGTTTTAAAAATTTGATGGATAATCCTGAGATATCTTATCATGAAAAATGTTCGGTTATTGATGCGGTTATTGAAACCGATACCGCTAACGAAGTGAGTTATTTTTTAAAGCTGCTTATCGAGAAAAAACGTTTTGACATTTTTATGGATGTAGCTGAGTATCTGCGTACAAAATATAGCCATCATGGGCAGGTGGACGTATTACTTAAAACCGCTTTTCCTCTGGAGTTAGATTTAATTAAAAGAATTGAAGTTGCTTTGAAAGCTAAGTTTAAGCAGGATTTACGGTTTTATATAGATTTAGACGGGAGTTTATTGGGCGGGGTGCAGGTGATTATTGGCAATAAGATTATTGATGGTTCAGTGAGAAAGCGGTTGGAAGAATTAAGAGATAAACTAACTACAGTAAAGATGTATTGATTTTATCAAAAGTACTTTTGCTGTATTTTTAAAGAGAGGTTAAGATGGTTTTAAAACCGGAAGAAGTTACAGTGATAATCGAAAAAGAGCTTCAAAAATATCAATCTCGCCTTCGTACTGAATCAATCGGTACGGTAATCCAGGTAGGGGATACTATTGCCCGTATTTATGGCTTAGATGATGTAATGATGGGGGAACTGGTAGAGTTTTCGGATAATATTATGGGTATGGTCTTAAACTTGGAAGAAGATAGTGTCGGGGTAGTCATCTTCGGAACGGATAATCCGGATAAGAATATTCGTGAAGGTGATTTAGTTAAGCGTACCGGAAAAATTGTTCAGGTGCCCGTAGGCAATGCGCTAGTCGGCAGGGTAGTTAATGGTTTAGGCCGGCCGATTGATGGCAAGGGGCAGATTAATGCCCAGAAATTTAGGCCGATAGAATTCAGTGCTGCGAATGTGGTTGAACGGCAGCCGGTTAATCAACCATTGCAGACCGGAATTAAAGCGGTTGATGCCATGACTCCTATCGGCCGCGGCCAGCGCGAATTGATTATTGGCGATCGCCAGACCGGTAAAACTTCAATTGCTATTGATGCGATAATTAATCAAAAAGGAAAAGATGTTTATTGTATTTATTGTGCTATCGGCCAGAAATTATCCAGCGTGGTTGCGGTAAATGAAGTGCTGAAGAAGTATGGGGCGATGGAGTATACTACTATTGTCAGTGCTTCTAGCCGTGCCTCAGCAAGCTTGCAATACCTTGCTCCTTATGCTGCCACAGCTATGGCTGAAGAATTTATGTATTCCGGGAAACACGTTTTAGTGGTTTATGATGACTTATCCAAGCATGCTCAGGCTTATCGGCAGCTGTCTTTGCTGCTCAGGCGGCCCCCGGGCCGGGAAGCTTATCCGGGTGATATTTTTTATCTGCATTCTAGACTTCTCGAACGCAGCGCTAAATTGAATGATGCTTTGGGTGCTGGTTCAATAACTGCGATTCCGATTGTTGAAACTCAAGCCGGGGATATTTCTAGTTATATTCCGACGAATGTCATCTCAATTACTGATGGCCAGATTTATTTAGAGAGTGATTTGTTTTACGCCGGCGTGCGTCCGGCGGTAAATGTCGGTTTGTCTGTTTCCCGCGTGGGAGGAAAAGCACAAAGTAAATTAATGCGCCAGGTGGCTTCGAAATTGAGGCTGGATTTAGCCCAGTATCGTGAGCTGGTGGCCTTTACGCAGTTTGGAACAGACCTGGATAAGACGACTCAGGCGCAGTTAACTCGCGGTGAAAGAATGGTGGAAATATTAAAGCAAGTGCAGTATGAACCTTTGGATGTAACCAGGCAGATAATTGTTATTTATGCCGGGACCAATGGTTATTTGGACGATTTACCTGTTAATTCAATTAAAAAATTTGAAATCGAACTTTATAAATTTATCGATACTAAATATCCTGAAATTCAGGAGGAGTTGGCCGTAAAGAATAACCTGGATGCCGACCTTAAAAATAAATTGGATAGTTTAATTGTTGATTTTAAAAAAGAATTTTTAGCCATAGCTTAAAAAATATATGTCGCAATCTATAAGGCAGATTAAAAACCGTATTCGCAGCGTAGAGAATACCAAAAAGGTAACCGGGGCCATGCAGATGATTTCAGTCGCCAAATTGAACCGGGTTCAGAATCAGTTATTAGTTTTGCGGCCATATGCTTTAAGATTAGAGAATCTTATGCATAATCTCGCAGGTTCCTCTAGCAATAATTTATCTGAATATTTTAAAAAAGGTCCGGTTCAAGCGGACATTGTCCTATGTTTAATTACTGCGGATAACGGATTATGCGGAATGTATAATCAAAATATTATGCGCTTGGTGCAGGATTTTCTAGAAAAGAATAAATTGAACAAAATAAAATTAATTTTAGTAGGGCAGAAGGGGGCAAATTATTTTAGATCCAGAAATATCGAAATAATTAATTCCTACGTAGGTTTAAATGCCAAATTCAGCCAAGCTGTTTCTGACAAGATTATCGGCCAGTTAAGTCAGTTATTTCTAAGCGGCCAGGCGGGTTCGGTTTATTTAGCCTATACTTATTTTGAAAACTCACTTTTTCAGAAAGCAACTATTGAACAGTTATTGAGTATTCATCCCCGGGCCGTCAAGCCGGTAGAATATATAGCCGAGCCGGATTTAAAAAGTATAGCTGCGGATTTAATCCCACAGTATCTTAAAATTAAAATGCAGCTTGTTTTACTGGAGGCTTTTACTTCGGAACATGCAGCTAGGACGGTATCAATGAAAACGGCTACGGATAATGCCAAAGATCTTTTGGAAGGATTAGTGCTTTTTAGGAATAAAGTCAGGCAGGCAGGGATTACCCAGGATATTTTAGAGATTACTTCATCAGCTGAAGCATTGAGAGGATAAGAAAATGGCCGAAGGACAGATACTTCAAATTATTGGACCAAGCGTAGATATCAGGTTTCCTGAGAATCAGGGGCCGCAGCTTTTGAACGCAATTAAGATCAAAGAAAATGAAATCGATCTTACTTTAGAGGTTGCTCAGGATATTGGTAATAATACTGTGCGTTGTATTGCTTTGGGGTCTACGGATGGTTTAGTGCGTGGAATGAAGGCAATTGATACCGGCAGTCCGATTACGGTTCCGATAGGCAGGCAAACTTTAGGCCGCATATTTAACCTCTTAGGTGAAACGATTGACGGTAAGGGGGCATTGGATCATCCGGAGGCAAGGAATCCTATTCACCGGGCTTCGCCTAATTTTGAGGAACAACTGCCAATCGAAAATATTTTGGAAACCGGTTTAAAGGTAATTGATCTTTTAGCGCCGATACCTAAAGGCGGAAAAGTTGGTTTGTTTGGCGGAGCCGGGGTAGGCAAAACTGTTATTGTTATGGAGTTGATTCGTACTATTGCTGCAGAACACGGCGGGGTTTCAGTTTTTGCCGGTATTGGCGAGCGTACAAGAGAGGGGAATGAGCTTTGGCTGGAATTGAATGCTTCGGAGGTTATTAAAAACAGTGTTTTAGTTTTTGGCCAGATGAATGAGCCGCCGGGTGCACGTTTGCGTATCGGTTTATCGGCTTTAACCATGGCGGAGTATTTTCGTGATCAGGAAAGAAAAGACGTGTTGTTATTTATTGATAATGTTTACCGTTATATCCAAGCAGGCTCAGAAGTTTCAACGCTCTTAGGCAGGATGCCTTCAGCAGTTGGATACCAGCCGAATCTTTCAACTGAGGTTGCTCAGCTTGAGGAGAGGATTGCTTCAACCCGCGATGGTTCAATTACTTCGATTCAGGCGGTATATGTGCCGGCTGATGACTTAACTGATCCGGCTCCGGCGGCCGTGTTTTCGCATTTAGATGCCAAGATAGTTTTGTCGCGTCAGATTTCAGAGCTGGGTATTTATCCGGCGGTAGATCCTTTGGATTCCAACTCCAGGATTATGGACCCGCGGCTTTTGGGAGAAGAACATTATAATACCGCTTTGGCGGTTCAAAAAATTTTGCAGCGCTATAAAGACCTGCGTGATATTATTTCAATTTTAGGCGTTGATGAGTTATCCGATGAGGATAAGTTAACTGTGCAACGGGCGCGTAAAGTTCAGAGATTTTTTTCTCAGCCGTTTTTTGTAGCGGAAAATTTTACCGGAATGAAAGGTAAATACGTAAAATTAGAGGATACAGTTAAAGGGGTTAAAATGATTATTAGCGGTCAGCTTGATGATTTGCACGAGCAGGCATTTTATATGGTCGGTACAATTCAAGAAGCAATCGAGAAAAATAAGCAGTTATCAAATAATAAATAAAATGGCTAAGTCTTTTCATGTCGGTATTTATTCAAAAGACAAGATAGTGTATGAAGGTAAGGCAATTTATCTGGTTGCTCCTTCTGTAGAGGGTTCTCTGGGCATTTTAGCTGACCATGCTGCCATGGTTGTTAAATTATTAAACGGTAAAATTACTCTGCGCACCCCAGATGGAAATATTAGTTTAATTGATTCTTCAGGCAATGGATTCCTCGAAGTATTGCATAATCAAGTGACCTTGCTTTTATAAAATAATCGTCAAAAATACTCTTGACAAAATAAAGAGCAATGGTATATTATTTATGTTATTGTGAAAAATAGAACAATATGATTACAAATAAAAATTGCATCATTCGGCTTTCTCGATATAAAAATGCTCTTTATAGGCTGCAGGCCCTGGGTTTTGTGAAAGTTTTCTCAGATAACTTAGCCGATGCGGTAGGCGGCACTGCTTCTCAGGTCAGAAAAGATTTTTCCATTTTTGGTATCTCCGGAAATAAAAAAGGAGGTTACCAGATTGATTTCCTGCTGGAGAAGTTAAACAGTATTTTAGGTAAAGACCAGCTGCAGAAAGTTATTGTCGTGGGTGCAGGTCACATTGGCAGCGCACTTATGCGTTATCGGGGCTTTGAAAAAGAAGGTATCAAAATCGTTGCCGGCTTTGATATTGACCCGTCTAAGATTAATCGTTCTAATGCTGTTCCGATCTTACCCTTAGAGGAAGTTAAGGTTTTTATAAAATCTAACGGTATCCGTATAGCTGTTTTAGCCGTCCCGGATATTGCAGCCCAGCAGGCGGTAGATTTAATTTCTGCTGCGGGAATTAAGGGAATACTCAATTTTGCACCTTTAGGGCTTAAGGCCCCGGAAACTTGTATTATTAATAATGTAAATTTAGAAATTGAGCTTGAAAATTTGATTTATTTTGTGAACGTAGCCGAGAAAACTAAATTAAATTAAGGAAATCAAAATGGTTGAAGAAAAAAAGAGTATGCCGGAAGAAATCGCTGATTTGGTAAAAAAGTGGCAGGATAAAGAAGGTAATTTGATTATGATCCTGCATGAGCTGCAAAATTATTATGGTTATGTTCCCCGTCCAGCGGCTTTAGAATTGTCCCGGGTTTTGCGCACACCGTTAGCCAGGATCTATGAGGTAATTACTTTTTATAATTTTTTTAAGCTCGAACCTCCGGGGAAGCATATTATTTCTTTATGTTTAGGCACTGCCTGTTATTTGAAGGGTTCAGCTATTTTGCTTAATGAGATTAAAAGTTTATTAAATGTTGAGGAAGGGCAAACTACCAAAGATGGATTGTTCCAACTAGATGTCGTGCGCTGCCTGGGTTGTTGCGGGTTGGCTCCGGTAATTAAAATTGACGATAAAATTTATGGTAAGGTAGAGAAGAACCAGGTAATGGGTATCCTCTCCGGATATGGCGATCATAAAAAAGAGGAATAAAATGGCCAAGCTTACAAAACAGGATTTAGATCAAATAAAAGCAACACATCAGGATGACGGTAAGGATTGGATCAAGGTCGGGATGAGTACTTGCGGGATTGCCGCCGGAGCCGATAAAGTTTATGATTTCTTTGTCGACGAGATTAAGAAAAGAAAGCTGGATATCCAGGTTAAGAAATGCGGCTGCCAGGGGATGTGTTATTCTGAGCCTCTGGTGGAGGTTCGCGTGAAAGGTTTGCCGGATGTTATTTACGGAAGAGTTGATAAAGAAGGGGTAATGAAAATTTTAGATAAGCATGTTTGCGGTAACACGCTGGTTAAAGACTCTATTTACGAACTAAGGACAAAGAGGTAAGGATAAATGAACACAAAATTAGTTTTTATTAAGGATACCAATGTAACTGTTGATGCGACTAAAGATTTTTATGCTGACTTCTTAAATTTATTACGCGAAAATTCCCTTGAGGATCAAGTGCAAGTGGTTAGAGTCGCGGATATGGGAATTTATGGGCAAGGGTTGGTAGTTAAATTCCCTGAGGCAGATATAATTTATGCTAATTTGCAGGAAAATGATTTAAAAAATATTATTACTAAAACAATCAAAGAAGGCCAGGTGATTGATGAACTGTTATTTAAGACTGAGCCTAAGCAGTTAAGGATAGTTTTACGAAATTGCGGCGAGATAGATCCTGAGAATATTGATGAATATATCGCTTTAGACGGTTACCAGGCGTTAGTTAAAGCGATACTTGAATATAAGCCGGAACAGGTTATTGAGGAATTAAAAATTAGCGGGTTACGGGGTAGAGGCGGAGCAGGATTCCCTACCTGGCTTAAATGGAAGCTTACCCGTGAGACCTCCGAGGCGCAGAAATATGTTATTTGTAATGCCGATGAAGGTGACCCGGGCGCCTATATGGATAGAGGCGTGCTGGAGGGCGATCCGCATTCAGTTATCGAAGGGTTAATTTTGGCCGGATATGCTATCGGCGCATCCAAAGGATATTTTTATGTGCGCGCTGAATATCCTTTAGCCGTCGAAAGAGTTGAAAAGGCGATTAAGCAGTCGTACGATTATGGTTTCTTAGGGAAAAATATTTTAGGCAGTAATTTTAGTTTTGATATCGATATACGTTTAGGGGCCGGGGCGTTCGTTTGCGGCGAAGAGACAGCGTTGATTGCTTCAATTGAAGGCCGGCGGGGGACTCCGCGTCCACGTCCGCCGTACCCATCGGTGAAGGGTTTGTGGGATAAGCCTACGGCGATAAACAACGTTGAAACTTTGGCAAATATCGGGCCGATTATCTTAAGAGGCGGGAAGTGGTACGCTTCTATCGGTACAGAAAAGTCTAAGGGAACAAAGGTTTTTGCGCTTACCGGCAAGGTTAAGAATTCGGGCTTAGTCGAGGTACCGATGGGGATTACTTTAAGGGAAATTGTTTTTGATATCGGCGGAGGGATGCTTTCCAGTAAAGGGATTAAGGCAATCCAAACCGGCGGGCCTAGCGGTGGAGTTATTCCCAGGGAATTTTTAGATACCCCGGTAGATTATGAAAATTTGCAGAAATTAGGTTCAATCATGGGTTCCGGCGGTATGATCGTTATGGATGAAGATGACTGCATGGTTGATATCGCTAAATTTTATTTAGGTTTTTGTGTGGATGAGTCTTGTGGCAAATGCGTACCTTGCCGTATTGGCGGATACCAAATGCTTTCGGTATTAGATAAAATTACTGAAGGCAGCGGTAAAGTTGAAGATTTGGATAAATTAAAAAGAATCGCTTTGGCTATGCAGAAGGCTTCGCTTTGCGCTCTCGGCCAGACCGCAGCTAATCCGGTAATTTCGACTATCAGGTATTTTGAAGAAGAATATCAGGACCATATTGTGAATAAAAAATGCCGGTCGCATAAGTGTAAACACCTGCTTAACTATAATGTTATTCAGGATAAGTGTAAGCGTTGCCGGGTTTGCGTAATTAATTGCCCGGTTAATGCGATTAACGGTGATAAGGAAAAAGGATTTTTTGTTGACCCTAAGGTTTGTATTCGGTGCGGTAAATGCTATGAAGTTTGTAAATTTAATGCGATTGCTAAGGAGTAATTAAATGATTAAGGCTAAAATTAATAATTTACCGGTGGAGGTTGATAGCGGTACCTCTATCCTGGATGCGGCAAAAAAAGCTCAAATTAAAATTCCTACTCTTTGTAAGCACCCGGATCTTCCCCCCGGGGCCGGATGCGGGTTATGTATCGTTAGAATTAAGGGCACACCGAAGATGCTGCGGGCATGCTGTACTCCGCTTGAGAATGGCATGGAAATTACGACGCACGATCCGGAAATTGTCGCTGTGCGCCGCACAGTGCTGGAACTTATTCTTTCCAATCATCCGAATGATTGCTTACAGTGCGGTAGAAATAATAATTGTGAATTGCAAACTTTAGTTGCTGATTTTGGTATTCGGGACGAGTCTTTCCAGAAATTTCTTCCGGATGTGGCTAAGGATGATTCAACCCGGACTATTGTTTTAGATCCCCAGAAATGTATCCGTTGCGGCAGATGCGTAGAAGTTTGCCAGCATATGCAGAATGTTTGGGCACTTTCATTTCTAGAGCGGGGTTTTTGTACCAGAATTTCACCGGCCGGAGATATTAAGTTGGCGGATTCTCCTTGTATCCGTTGTGGCCAATGTTCTAACCATTGCCCAACCGGAGCAATTGTTGAATTAGACGAAACGGCTAAAGTTTGGGAGTTGTTGCAGAATCAGGAAAAATATTGTGTAGTTCAGATTGCTCCGGCAGTAAGGGTAGCAATTGGCGAAGCATTTGGTTATCCGATCGGCACAAATTTAACTAAAAAATTGTATGCTTTATTAAGAAGGCTAGGGTTTAAAGCCGTTTTTGATACAAATTTTGGTGCCGATGTCACAATTATGGAGGAAGGCAGTGAATTTCTGCAAAGATTTTTGTACGGCAAGGGGTCTTTACCGTTAATTACTTCCTGTTGTCCGGGTTGGGTAGATTTTATGGAGAAGTTCCATCCGGATATGATTGATCATTTCTCCAGCTGTAAATCTCCGCATGAAATTGTCGGAGTATTGTCTAAAACATATTATGCTGAAAAACAAAAAATCGATCCTAAAAATATTGCCGTAATTTCAATTATGCCTTGTACGGCTAAGAAGAATGAAATTATCCGTTCGGAAGAGATGCATGCTTCAGGCTGTCAGGATGTCGATGTAGTTTTAACCACCAGAGAATTAGCCCGGATGATTAAACAGGCTGGTATTGATTTTGTGAATTTACCTGATGAGGATCCGGATCATCTACTCGGCGATTATACCGGAGCCGGGGTAATTTTTGGGGCAACTGGTGGAGTTATGGAAGCGGCTTTAAGAACTGCTTATTTTCTGCTCAACGGTAAAAATATGGAAAAAGTGGAATTAAACCAGATTCGAGGTTTAGATGGGGTTAAGGTTGCTGAAATTCCGATTAACGGTAAGAAAATAAGAGTAGCTGTTGCGCATGGTTTAAATCACGTAGAGTATGTATTGGATAAAGTAAGGGAAGCTGAGAAAAATAACCAAGAGATGCCGTATCACTTTATTGAAGTTATGGCTTGTCTTGGGGGTTGTGTTGGCGGCGGCGGGCAGCCGTACGGAGTAACTGACGAGTTAAGGACCAAGCGCGCCGCAGGTATTTATCAGGATGATAAAGAGTCTAAGCTGCGTTGTTCTCACGAGAACCCTTCTGTGCAGCAGCTTTATAAAGAATTTTTAGGTAAACCGTTAAGCGGGAAATCTGAACATCTTTTGCATACGCATTATCAAGCGCGGCCGGTTTACGTCAAATAAGTTAATTTTTAAGTTCCTGCGGTAAGGAGTGGATTTAACTCTGAGTCCAAGGGGGAAGAATTTTAGATCCCAGCCTTTCTGCAGATTATATTCAAGCAGCAGGGTTGGGATTTTGTGTACATACGCAACACCCGCGCAACACCTTTCAGCGCGGGGTGTCTTGCTTAAAATGGAGGCAGCATGGAAAAGCGTTTAGGTTTTGTGGGAATAATTATTCATAACCGGAAGAAAACTGCACCGTTGGTTAATGCTATTTTGACAGAATTTGGCCAGTTAATTGTCGGGCGCATGGGCATTCCTCATGTTAAAAAAGAGTACAGTGTAATTGTGTTGATTGTTGATGCTAGTACTGATGATTTAGGGGCTTTAACCGGAAAATTAGGTAAAATTATCGGAATTTCAGTGAAGTCGGGTTTGAGTAAGGAAGGGTAGAAATCTATGCAATATATTGATGAAGAAAGAATTAATAATTTATTGACAGATGTATCCGGAATTAAAAAATCTAAATTAGACGCTATCTTAGTTAAGGCAAGATCACTTAAGCGTTTAAGCCTGGAAGAATCCGCAGCGCTGCTTTCAGTTAAAGATCCGGAGGATATAAAAAAAATATTTAATGCCGCAAGCTTTGTCAAAGATGCAATCTATGGCAGGCGGGTGGTACTTTTTGCCCCGCTTTACATTAGCAACTTTTGCGTGAATACTTGTCTTTACTGCGGTTTTAAATCAGATAACCATACGTTTAAGCGTAAAGCTTTAACTGTTTCGGAAATTGCCGGGCAAATCCAATGGCTTTTAAAACGCGGGCATAAAAGGATACTGGTAGTTTGTGGTGAGGCTGCTCCGGGTGGGCTGTCGAATGTGGATTATTATATTCAGGCGGTGAATGCTGTTTATTCTGCTGTATTCGGCAAAAATAAAATTAAAAGGGTCAATGTTAATTGCGCGCCGCTAAGCGTCAGTGATTTTAGAAAATTAAAAGCTTCCGGTATCGGAACTTTTCAAATATTTCAGGAAACTTATCATGATCAAACTTACCGCTCGATGCATTTGAGTGGCCCGAAGAGTGACCCGGATAACCGGATCAGTGCTCCGGACAGGGCATTTGAGGCGGGGATTGATGATATCGGAATCGGTGCGCTTTATGGTTTATACGATTGGAGGTTTGAGACACTGGGAATGCTTTCTCATGTAGAACATATGGAAAAGGAGCTTAACGTTGGGCCGCACACAATTTCTGTGCCGCGGATTGAGCCGGCAGAAGGCGCGGATGTGTCTTTTAATCCTCCTTACAAAGTTTCAGATGAGGATTTTAAAAAGATTGTTGCTGTTTTAAGGCTTTCAGTGCCCTATACGGGAATAATTATGTCTACGCGTGAGTCTGCGGATATGCGCAATACGTTGATTGGTCTGGGTGTTTCGCAGGTTAGCGCGGAATCGTCTGTTACCCCTGGAGGCTATGCGGATAATAAAGAAGAGCTTACCGCCAGTCAGTTTTCCCTTGGCGATCACCGTAGTTTAGATGAGATCGTCGGGTCTTTAATCAAGCATGACTATATCCCCAGTTTTTGTGCTGCTTGTTATCGCATGTCAAGGACTGGAGAAAATTTTATGCAGTTGGCCAAGCCCGGAACAATTAAGGGTAAGTGTAGCATGAATGCTTTAATTACTTTGCAGGAGTACCTGGATGATTTTGCCTCTGAGCCAGTTAAGGCTATAGGATATAAAATGATCAGCCGTTATTCTAAGCAGTTAGAGCCTGCTGATCAGGATAGGTTGAAACTTTTCTTTGCGCATGTAGCCCAAGGGGTAAGGGATGAATACGTCTAAAGTTAATGAAATTTTAGCTAGAATTTATACTGCTTTCTTGCCGGAAGTTAAAGATTTAGAACAAATTTTATCTTTAGAAAACCAGCAGGATTTGGATATTTTATTTAATTTCGCCGATTCGGTTAGGGAAGAGTTTTGTGGGGACGGAATTCTCCTGCGCGGGTTACTTGAGTTTTCTAATTTTTGTGATCGGCAGTGTTTTTACTGCGGGCTCAATAAATCCAACCATAAACTTACCCGTTATCGTATGGGGCAGGAAGAATTGTTTCAAAGCGTTGAATATTTAGTCTCCCGTAATATTAAGACGATAGTTTTACAGTCCGGAGAAGATCGGGCTTTAGATGTCGATCGGTTTGCGACACTAATCACTCAGATAAAATCCAGGTTTGATCTAGCGATTACTCTTTGCGTTGGAGAAAGGTGTTTTGATGATTATAAGCTTTGGTATCAAGCTGGTGCAGATAGATACTTGTTAAAAATAGAGACAGCGGACAAGGATTTATATGCCTCTATGCATCCGGGAATGAATTTTTTACAACGTTTGCAATGTTTGGATGTTTTACGTAAGTTAGGTTATCAGGTAGGCTCAGGGATTATTATCGGGCTTCCCGGGCAAAGTTTAAAAACCATTGCTCAGGACATCATTTTTTTTAAACAAAGAGATTTTGATATGATTGGTATTGGCCCGTTTATCCCGCATGCGGATTCACCATTTTGCAAAGAACAAAAGGGCGATTTCCTTTTAACTTTAAAAACTATTGCTTTAACGCGGATTGTTGCCAAGAATGCGCATATCCCTGCGACAACTGCTCTGGGTAGCTTAGATAAAGATTACCGGATGGAAGGTTTAAAATCCGGGGCAAATGTTTTAATGCCAAATTTTACTCCGCAGCCTTACCGTAAGCTCTATGAAATATATCCGGGGAAAAAATGTGTTGATGAACCGGTGGGCAATTGTAATTTTTGCATGGATGAAATGGCTAAAAGTTTGGGCAGATTCATTGATTATTCACAAGGTGATTCTTTGAAAGGTAGAGGTGTGAGTTATGTATAGGACCCCGGCAAGCAATAGATTGCATATCGGTATATTTGGCAAACGGAACTGCGGAAAATCCAGCTTAATTAATGCGATTACCGGGCAGGATGCGGCAATCGTTTCAGAACTTGCCGGGACAACAACCGATCCGGTGTATAAGGCTATGGAAATTCTTCCGATTGGGCCATGTATGTTAATTGATACTGCCGGTATTGATGACGAGGGGCTTTTGGGTGCCGAGCGGGTAAAGCGTACTCTGTTAGTTTTAAGAAAAACTGATATTGGGCTGATTGTTGTCCAGCCGGATACGGGAATTAACAATTTTGAGGAAGAGTTGGTTAGGGTATTTAAAAATAAAAACCTGCCGTTTTTGTTTATAATTAACAAATGTGAGCTGCCTGGAGATAAAGCGCGAAAGTATCTCGATGAAAAAGGCCTGCCGTATATTTTGGTCAGCTCTAAGACAATACAGGGTATCGGAGAACTTAAACAAAAAATTATGCAGCTGGCTCCTGGCCATTGGTCGCCGGTACCTTTAGTCGGTGATATTATCAGCCCCAAGGATGTTGTAATTTTAGTCTGCCCAATTGATAACGCAATGCCGCAAGGCCGCCTTATTTTGCCGCAGGTTCAAGTAATGCGCGATTGTTTAGATAATAATGCTGCTGCTTTTGTTACGAAAGATACCGAATTGCTGGATTGCCTTAAAGCATTAAAGGAAAAGCCCCGCCTGGTGATTACTGATTCTCAGGTATTTGAAGATGTCCGTGATATGCTGCCAAAGGATATTCCGTTAACTTCATTTTCAACAGTTTTTGCCAGGCATAAAGGGGATCTGAATGTCTATATTCAAGGTGTCTATGCTATCGATAGCCTGAAAGATGGTGACGAAATTCTTATTGCTGAGGCCTGCACGCACCATGTGCAAGCTGAGGATATCGCTCGCAGTAAGATTCCTACTTGGTTATTAAATTATACTAAAAAAGACTTACATTATGAGGTAACTTCCGGCGGGGATTTTCCGGAAGATTTAAGCCGCTATAAAATGATTATTGCTTGCGGCGGATGCATGGTTAATCGCCGGGAAATTATGCATCGCATCGAAAAAGCAATAGCTGCTAAAGTTGCAATTACTAATTATGGGATACTTATGGCTTATCTTTCCGGCATTCTCGAACGGATAATCGGCCCCTTTGAAGGCGGATTGGTAAAGTTAGATTTAAAGTTTGACAAGGCCAATAAAGCAAAATAGAATAATGCCAAGGAAGCAGCAATAGAATATTATGAAAATATTATCGAAAAAAATTATCGCGGATAGTTTTGGAATAAGGATTGTAAAGTTAACCTTAAGTTCTTTTGAGATAAGCCGTAAAGCCAGGGCCGGGCAGTTTGTTGTAGTTATGGTTAGTGAAAAAGGGGAGAGGGTTCCTCTTACTATTGTTGATTCCGATGCCCAGGCGGGGACTATTGAAATTATCTTTCAAGAAGCGGGGCTGACTACGAAAGTTTTAGGTTCGCTTGGCGCCGGAGATAATTTATATGCGTTGGTCGGGCCTTTAGGTAGGGCTACCGAGATAAAAGAATACGGTAACGTTATTTTAATCGGCGGAGGAGTGGGTATAGCTGAAATTTACCCGGTAGCAAAAAGTTTAAAACAAGCAGGCAATCATCTGACTGTAATTATTGGAGCTAAGACTAAAGAATTATTGATATTGGAGAATGAACTTAAGAGCCTGTCCGATAAAATTTACGTTATGACTGATGATGGTTCTTACGGGGAAAAAGGTTTTACTACTACAATCTTAGAGAGATTACTTACGCAAGATAAATATAATTTAGTTTATGCCGTTGGCCCGCTTCCGATGATGAAACGAGCCGCATTTGTTTGTCAGCCATTTAATATTAAAACAATTGTTTCTTTAAATGCACTTATGGTTGATGCTACCGGTATGTGCGGCTGCTGCCGGGTTACCGTTAAAGGTGAGATTAAATTTAGTTGCGTTGACGGGCCTGAATTTGAAGCTGATACGATAGATTGGCAAGAGTTGGAAAATAGGAACCGCATGTATTTAGATAAAGAGCAGCATGCCTGTAAATTGAATTTTCAAAGAGAATGATCAAAGAGCCTATAAAAGTAAAAGAGTTATCAGCGCAGGAGAGGGTAAATGGATTTGCCGAAGTAGTATCCGGATATTCAGAACAGGAGGCTCTAGCGGAAAGTTCTCGCTGCCTGCAATGTAAAAATCCTGCTTGTATCTCGGGTTGCCCGGTTAATATTAATATTAAAAAGTTTATTTTTCAGGTGACTAAGCAAGATTATGCCGGGGCATATTTTACTATCCGTAAGACAAATAATTTTCCATCGATTTGCGGGAGGGTTTGTCCTGCAGAGTATCAATGCCGCAAGGGTTGTGTATTAAATAAAAGCAAACTTGCGTATTGTAGTCCTGAAGCAATTAATATTCATTTTTTGGAGAGGTTTGTCGGCGACTATGGAATGCGTAACAATTTAGAAGTCGAAATAGAAAGAGCCGGGGAGCCGCCGGAGTCTAAGGTTGCGGTGGTTGGCAGCGGCCCGGCCGGATTATGTTGTGCCGGTGAATTAGTTAGAAAAGGAATAAAAGCAGTTGTTTTTGAAGGGTTGCAGAGCTGCGGTGGAGTTTTAAGATATGGCATCCCTGGTTTTCGTCTACCCCGTCAGGTTCTTGATTATGAAATTAGTTGTTTAATCCGCTCGGGGGTAGAATTTAGGACCAATACTATTGTAGGAAAAACTATTTTTCTAGATGATTTATTCCAGCAGGGGTTTGTCAAAATATTTTTGGGCCTGGGTGCCGGGGTGCCGTCATTTTTAGGGATAAAGGGAGAGAACTTTTGTAATGTTTATTCGGCTAATGAGTTTTTAACCCGCGTAAATCTTATGTCGGCTTATAAATTTCCTGAATATCATACTCCGGTTAATATCGGCAAGCACGTTTTGGTAATCGGTGGAGGCAATACCGCTATGGATGCTGCGCGTTGTGCTTTACGCCTGCAAAAGACTAGTGGCGTAAAACCCGATGTAAAGATTATTTATCGCCGCACCTTGGCCGAGATGCCTGCCCGCAGGCTGGAAATTGAGCATGCTCAACAGGAGGGTATAGAGTTTAAATTTTTGACTCAGCCAAAAGAATTTCGTTCTGATTCCGGAGGGTTTGTGCAAGAGCTTGCCTGTCTTGATTGTGAGCTTAAAGAAGCTGATGAATCCGGAAGGAGAAAAGCTGTAGCCAAAGACGGTAGCGATTTCAATATGCCCTGTGATTTAGCAATAATTGCCGTTGGTCTACAAGCCAATCAGGTTTTAACCAATGTTGTCCCTGATTTAAAAACTGATAAGTATAAAGATATTGTAATTAATTCGCAAACCATGGAAACTTCAATAAAAAATGTCTTTGCCGGTGGAGATATTGTCGGTGGAGAGGGTACGGTTATTGAAGCTATGGGTATGGCTAAGAAAGCTGCTTTAAGTATCCTGCAAAATTCTTGACAAAGATAATCTCTGTACTATTATATAGCTTAAATATTACGCCTTGGTTTTGCAGAGTAGCAAAGCCATAAACTATTAAGCTAGATTCAAATGACAAAGACGTCTATTAAATCTAAATAGGCGTTTTTTATTTAAACTCAGTTGCATTATTTTTAAGCAACTTCTGCCTAAAAATAAAGAAAGGGGAAATATCATGATTCAGTGGCCGAAAACAAATGATGCTTTAGGCACAGTAAATAGGGGTAATCCTTGTGAAAGCGGCTTGTGTACTCTTTGTCGTGTAGATTGTATGGGTAAATGCGAGACCTGGCTTTCCAGTTTAAAAGGAAGGAAGCTTTTGTATCCCAGAGATTATAGCTTTACTACTGCCGGAAGTTCGAATACAACTCATTTGGGAGTTTCTTATAATTCTTTACGTATTAACGGTTATAATTATGGCGCTTACGGGCTTCCTAAGGGGTTAACAAATTCTGAAGATGACTGTATTTTTCCGAATGTAAACATCGCAGGTGAATTTGGCCAGACAGTTAAAACTAAATTTAGGGTTCCAGTAATGACCGGTGCGTTAGGTTCGACTTTTGTAGCTGCTAAGTATTGGGAATCTTTTGCTACCGGAGCTGCCTTAGTCGGTGTACCGATTGTTGTGGGTGAGAATGTGGTTGGTATCGATAAACAGGCTGAAATTAGTAACGGTAAAATTATCAAGGCTCCGGAGTTAGACAGGCGTATTGAGACATTCTTGCGTTATTATGATGGCTACGGAGCTATTATTGTGCAGATGAATGTTGAAGATACGCGTAACGGGGTTGCTGAATATGTAATTGAAAAATACGGCGATAAAGTTATTATTGAATTGAAATGGGGCCAAGGAGCAAAATGTATCGGAGGAGAGATTCAGGTTAATAACCTTGAATATGCACAATTCTTGAAAAAACGCGGTTATGTGGTTGACCCGGACCCGACAATCCCTGAAGTCCAGAATGCTTTTAAAGCCGGAGCAATCAAATCTATTGCCCGCCATAGTCGTTTAGGTTATACTAGTTTATCTTCCGAAAGTCAGGTTGAAGCAAATTTCATGAAAGCAGTAAAGTATTTACGTAAAATCGGTTATAAGAGAATATCTTTAAAAACCGGTTCTTACGGGATGGAAGCATTGGCTATGTCTATAAAGTATGCTTCTGATGCCAAGCTTGATTTGTTGACTATTGACGGATCAGGCGGCGGCACAGGAATGAGCCCCTGGAATATGATGGAGACTTGGGGTGTTCCCTCAATATTACTGCATTCTAAAGCTTATGAATATGCAGAAATTTTACGTAAAAAAGGTAAAAAAGTTGTAGATCTGGCTTTTGCCGGAGGTTTGGCACGTGAGGATCATATTTTTAAAGCCTTAGCTTTAGGCGCACCTTATACAAAGTTAGTTTGTATGGGCCGTGCTTTAATGATTCCTGCCTACTTAGGTTCTAATATTCAAGGTGCCTTAGATCCGTCAGTGAAGGTAAAAGTTAGCGGAAGCTGGGATAAGCTTCCTGCTTCTGTTGCCGAGTTAGGTTCGACCTCTGAAGAGTTATTTGCCGGTTATTATGATCTTCAGAAAAAAGTTGGTAAGAATGAGATGAAGAATGTTCCATTAGGTGCGGTTGCCTTCTGGACCTTAGCGGATAAGCTGGCTGCCGGTATTCAGCAGTTAATGGCTGGTGCCAGGAGATTTACGCTTAAGTCAATTACGCGTAATGATATTTTTTCAGGCAATCGTGAAACGGAACAAGAAACAGGCGTGCCTTTTATTACCGATGCAGCCGACGATAAAGCTAAAAAAATAATGAGAAGTTGATTTAGCTAAAATAAGAAGAAATTCGGGGACGCTCCTATTTATTAAATATATCTTATAATAAATAGGAGCGTCCCCGATTTATTTAGTTGCGGTAGAGCTCTTTTAGTTGTAAAATAATATTTGTGAATAATGAAAAAATATTAGAAGAATTTTTCCAGGCCTTAAGAGTTACTCTTACTACTGCTTTCTCCTATTCGAAAGACCATCCGTACTTTATCAAATCCGTTGAAAATTTTAAGCTTAAAACTGAAGATACTCTGCTGGTTTTGAGTCCGCTAAAAGTCGGAATTACCAGTTCTGAGCTTATGGTTAACGGTGAGAGTTTAACTAAGGGTGGTTTTTATAATGAGCTGGCACACCTGTTGCATCAGCGAAAAATAAAAAGTATAGAAATTACCAGCGGCGCCAGTGTTGAAGAATTAGTCCAGTTTTTTTCGGTGATTTCTTTGCCGCAAAAAGAAATCCTCAAGGCTGGAGGGGTTAATGCTATTTTGGGTAAAGATAAAATTGCCAATATTGTAGTTGATGAATTAGATTATTCTGTATTTTTGCAAGGAGGAGGCAAGGAGTGTACTGATATTTGGGGGTATATGCTTAAGGATGCGGTACAGCGCAATGATTCAGTTAAGCTAAATGAAGTCGCTGATAATTTTGGTACTTTTATTGAACATTCCAATGAAAATGACATTGTTGGCGGAGAGGAAGTACCGGAGAGCATTAACGAATTTTTGACTTGTCTAAAAGATAAAAACAAAGAAAAATTTGATAAATGTTCTAGGGAAGTTTTTTTATGGCTCTTGCGTAATAAAAATTCTCTTGATGAAGAAAAATTATCAAAACTTAAGTTAGTTTTTAATAGTTTGGAGCATGAAGATTTTAGTACGCTGCTCTGGGATGGGTTAATTCATGAAGATAATTTTGATGCTATAAGTTTGCAGCTTTTTTCCAAAATTTCCGAACAAAAAAATGCTCCTAAAATTGCCGAAGGATTTTTTAATAAAATAAACCAATCGCAGAATTTAAAGGATAATCCTAATGTAGTAAAAAAAATACAGGATCTCTTGGGCGCAACCCAAGGCACTCAATTGTCGGCGGTCTACTATAATACCTTGAAATCTTTGATTAAGGGAATTTCCCCTTCTGGAGTCATGGCTTTTGATCAGGAGAAGCTTAAAGAGAATTACCGTTATATAGTTTTAAGCATGCTTTCATTTAATGACGATGAGGATAATCTGAAGTTAGCCGCAGGTATTATGGAATTAGAATTTGCCAGTGCACTTGAAGATAATGCTTTTGGTTTTTTGAAAGATTTGCACAGGCTTCTGCTGGAAAGAAAAAAAGAAGGAATAGCGGCCTGTATTGATCTTGAAAAAAAATTTTCAGCTTTTATTGAGGATATTGTATTGAATAAATCCTTGGCTGTTGAGCAGGAGTTTTTAATTGAAATGGTTTCTTCGCCTGCTCAAGAAATAGATGTTTACTTGGATAGGATATTTAATGATCCAGAAATTAATCGGCATGTTCTGATTTTGTTTTTTAGGTTGTTTCCAGAAAACTTGGAACTTTTTTACCAAAGATTGGCTCAAAAGTTGCAGGATATGGAATTTCTCCATAATTTTGTTTTAGTTCTGGGCCAGTTTGATGCCCCCATAAGTTTAGGTATATTAGAATATATTTATTCTTTGGCTAATGAATTGGTTAAACTTGAAGTCTTAAAAGTCATGCGTAAACTAGAAAAAATAGATAGCGTTTTTCTTGTTGGGCAATTAAATACGGATTCCTTTTTACTTAGGAAAAACCTTTGTTCGATTTTGTCCTTGGCTGCGCAGTCAAATGATGCTGTATTAAATTCTTTATTTGAAATTCGCAGCCCTTTTGGGAGAAAAAATGTGTTTTTGCTTGAAAATATGCAGATTGTTTTTGATTTGAAATTTATTGAGGCAGTAAAAAATCTCCGAAATTTAAGCCATCGCCGGTTTTTTTGGAATAGGAAATTACGCAATAGAGCAAAACAAATTTTAAAGGAGTGGAATGTTCTCTAAGGTTGAAGTCGCTTTCCGCAGTTTACTTAGTTGTTTGCAAGTTATCAAAATGTATGGTTCGTCCCATCCTATGTTTCAAAAATCGCTAGACAGTTTAGCTCTAGCTTTTGATGAAGCTTTAGCTCTCCATCCGGAGATAGTTATTGGTATTATCGGCGAAGAGTTGGCATTTGAAAAAGACATTCTTTTTGAGTTGGGAAAATTCCTAAGGCCGGCGATCCTTTATTTAAAAGACAGAAATATTGAGCGGTTTGCATTTTCCCGCGGGTTGAATAAGGAAGAGCTGCGTATATTTATAGATTTTCTTGCCCGGCCTAAAGAAGATTTTAAGGGTGATTCTCAAGTTTTGTTCAATCTTGCCGGGGTAGAACATATTAGCGTGGGTAAGCTTAAAATTGATGGAGAAACAGGCAGTAAAAATGTTTCTAAGGTTAAGAGGATTAATCTTTATGATTCTAGCGCTGAAAAAATCGGCTTGGCTTTAAATGGAGTACTTAATTCCGAGAAAATAGATCATTTAGCGCTTAAATTTTCTTTAAGTAATATTATGGAAAGTTTGAGCGTTCAACACCATGAGATGCTTAGGTTAGCTACGGTTAAAAGGTATGACGTGGAAACTTATGCCCATATGCTTAATGTTGCTATTTTTTCTATGTATTTTTCTTCGCGTTTAGGTTTCGATAAAGCAAATGTTTTAAATATTGGAATGGCTGCAATGTTTCATGATATCGGTAAATTATTTATTTCACGAAAACTATTGCATAAATCCGAAAAACTTACTGATCAGGAATTTGGGCGTATCAAAAGCCATACATTTTTAGGCGCGGAGATGATGCTTAGATATGTCGATACGCTGGGTATTTTACCGGTAGTAATTAGTTTCGAGCATCATTTAAAATATGATTCTACGGGTTATCCCCGTTTACCTTTACTAAGGAAACAGCATATTGCTTCATCAATTGTCGCAATCTGTGATGTTTATGATGCGCTTTCACAGCGTAGAGGTTATAAGCAGGATTATTCTCCGGATGTAGTTTATGGCATAATGGAAAAAGATAGGGGCACTGCTTTTGAACCAGAGTTATTTGATAGATTTTTTAGGTTTATAGGTTTTTGGCCAATTGGTGCGGTAGTTGCATTAAGCGATGGCAGTATCGCATTAGTTAGGGAGCAGAATGAATCTGAAATCCGCAGGCCGATAGTTGAAATAGTTTCGCCAATTGAAAAAAAGCGTAAAGTTGACTTGATTAAAGATTATAGTTTGAATATTGAGCGCTACCTTAACCCTTGGAAGGAAGGTAAAGAGTATCTTGCTCTGGAGCAATAAATACCTTTTTCTTAAGGTTCGGATCTTAGCAAAAAAAGCAGTGAGGGGCTAAAAATAAATTGACAATCCTAGGTACTATGGTATATTCATTTAAACAAAGGCGTTTAGGGGCCGGATAGCCGGCACCAAACGCCTTCTTTACGTAAAAACAATGGCCAAATACATATTTATAACTGGTGGTGTTATTTCAAGCTTAGGCAAGGGTATTGCTTCTGCTTCGATTGGTAAGATCCTGGAATCCCGGGGATTAAAGGTAGCATTAATGAAGTTAGATCCGTATATTAATGTTGACCCGGGGACAATGAATCCTTATCAGCATGGGGAGGTTTATGTTACTGATGACGGGGCGGAAACCGATTTAGATTTAGGCCACTACGAAAGATTTACCAAGGCGGTAATGACGAGGTTCAGTAATGCAACTACCGGGCAGGTTTATAATACTGTAATCTTGCGTGAGCGCCGAGGGGATTATTTAGGTAAAACTATTCAGGTTATTCCTCATATTACCGGTGAAATTAAAGATAGGATTAAAAAGGCAGCTTCAGTTAGTAACGCCGATATTGTCTTGATTGAAGTAGGGGGAACCGTTGGAGATATCGAAAGCCTTCCTTTCCTGGAGGCCGCGCGCCAGTTTGAATTGGATGCCGGAGAAAAAAATGTTCTTTATATCCATCTTACGTTAGTCCCCTATATCAAAGTTGCCGACGAAATAAAAACCAAGCCTACGCAGCACAGCGTGCAGACATTACGTGAGATTGGTATTCAGCCGGATATACTAATCTGCCGCACGGAAAAGCCGCTTTCTGATGATGTTAAAGAAAAGATATCTTTATTTTGCAATGTAAGAAAAGAAGCGGTTATTGAGTCGCGCGATGTGGAATCTATTTATCAGGTGCCGTTGGTTTTTAAGGCGCAGATTTTAGATGAGATAATCTTAAGCCATTTTGATCTTATCTCCAAGCCTTCGGATTTAAAAGATTGGCAAATGAATGTGGTCGAGCGTTTATTGTCTCCTAAGAAGACGGTTCGGGTGGCGGTAGTGGGTAAATATATCGGATTGCAGGATGCTTATAAATCCATTTATGAGGCAATTACGCATGGGGGAATCAGTAATCAGGTAAAAGTAGATGTTAATAAGATCGATTCCGAAGATATTGAAAAATATGGGGCTGAAAAATTACTCAAAGGAATGGATGCGATTTTAGTTCCCGGAGGTTTTGGCTGCCGAGGTATTGAAGGCAAGATTCAGGCGATCGGGTTTGCCCGTAAAAATAAGATTCCTTTTCTCGGGATTTGTTTAGGAATGCAGTGCGCGGTTATTGAATTTGCCCGTTCGCTTTGCGGTTTAAAAGATGCCAACTCTACTGAATTTAAGTCCAAGGTTAAAAGTCCGATAATCAGCCTTTTAACTGAACAGGAAAATATTAAAGATCTGGGCGGGACAATGCGCTTGGGTGCTTATCCCTGTAAAATAAAAAAGGGCACATTAGCCTCAAAAATTTATCAGAAGAGCCTAATTTCCGAGCGGCATCGCCACCGGTATGAATTTAATAATAAATTTCGTAAAAAACTTGAGTCTAAAGGTCTAATTTTCTCGGGTATTTACCAGAAGAAAAATTTAGTTGAAATTGTAGAGTTAAAAGATCATCCCTATTTCATCGCTGTGCAGTTTCATCCTGAATTTAAATCTAAGCCTGATGCGGCACATCCTCTGTTTGCCGGATTCATTCGTTCCTCAGTTGAGAAAAAATAATTATGCAAGCATATCTTGTTTTAGAAGATGGGACAATATTTAAAGGTAGCTCTTTTGGCTCAAACGGAGAAGTTACCGGAGAGGTTGTTTTTAATACAAGCATGAGCGGATATCAGGAAATTATTACTGATCCTTCTTATGCCGGTCAGATTGTGGCGATGACTTATCCTTTAATCGGTAATTATGGTATTAATCCAGAGGATATGGAAAGCCGGAAACCTTTTTTGCGCGGCCTGGTGATTAAGGAATATAGTAAACTGGCTAGCAACTGGAGGAAAGATCAGGAGCTGGGGGAATATTTAAAAGAAAATAATATTTTGGGAATTGAAGGAATCGACACCCGCCAATTAACTCTGCATATTAGAGAAAAAGGAGCGATGAAAGCGGTTTTATCTACCTTGGATTCTAATGAGCAGAGTTTGGTTAATAAGGCTAAAGAAAGCAGATCCTTGGTGGGGTTGGATTTAGTTAAAGATGTTACTACTGCTAAGCAATATGTTTTTGCCGAGAATAAGAAAAATAAATATAAGGTAATAGTTTTAGATTGCGGAGTGAAGTTTAACATATTAAGGGAGCTTGAGCTCCGTGAATGTAATGTTCTCGTTATGCCTGCCCAGTCAACTTCTGAGGAAATTCTAAAACTATCTCCCGATGGAGTTTTGCTTTCTAACGGCCCGGGAGATCCTGCGGCAGTAAATTATGTAGTTAAAACAGTTGCTGCGCTTATCGGTAAAGTGCCAATTTTTGGTATTTGTCTCGGGCATCAGATGCTAGGCCTTGCTTTAGGTGGCAAAACTTTCAAGCTTAAATTTGGCCATCATGGTGCCAATCACCCGGTCAAGGATTTAAGGACACAAAAAGTTTCTATAACCAGCCAGAATCACGGATTTTGTGTGGACATTGATTCTTTAAAACAAAACGATATCCAGTTAACCCATATTAATTTGAATGATGGTACTAGTGAGGGACTGCGCCATAAAAAACTGCCTTTATTTTCTGTGCAGTTCCATCCAGAAGCATCTCCGGGCCCGCATGATTCAGAATATCTTTTTACCGAGTTTGTCGAATTAATGTCTAAATTTAAGAAATCAAAGAAATCGAAGAAAAATGCCTAAAAGAACAGATATTAAAAAAATACTGATTATTGGATCCGGTCCGATTGTTATCGGGCAGGCTTGCGAATTTGATTATTCCGGCACCCAGGCTTGTAAGGTTTTAAGGCAAGAGGGTTATAAGGTGATTTTAGTAAATTCTAATCCGGCAACAATTATGACTGATCCTGAGGTTGCGGATCGGACTTATCTTGAGCCGATTACCGCGGAAATGGTTGAAGATATTATTGTCCGGGAAAGGCCGGATGCGTTATTGCCTACTCTTGGCGGTCAGACTGCGCTGAATACAACCGTGGAACTGGATAAAAAAGGGGTATTAAAAAAATATAAGGTCGAAACTATTGGAGCCAATATTAAGGCGATTAAAAAGGGAGAGGACCGTAAGCAGTTTAAAGCAGCAATGGAAAAAATTGGTTTAGGTTTGCCCAAAAGTGACCAGGCTTATAATTTGGAAGAAGCGATTACTGCTGCAAAAAAAATCGGGTTCCCGATAGTCATCCGGCCCAGTTTTACTATGGGGGGATCCGGTGGGGCAATTGCTTATAATCTGGAGGAATTTAAGGTCCTAGCTAAGCGTGGTTTAGAGTCAAGCATGATTAGTGAAATCTTGGTTGAGGAATCTGTAATCGGTTGGAAAGAATTTGAGTTGGAAGTTATGCGTGATTTGAAAGATAATGTAGTAATTATTTGTACGATTGAAAATTTTGATCCGATGGGGGTTCATACCGGAGACAGCATCACAGTTGCCCCGATCCAAACATTAACTGATCGGGAATATCAGATAATGCGTGATGCTGCGATTGCCTGTATTCGTGAGATTGGTGTTGAAACAGGTGGTTCGAATATCCAATTTGCCGTACATCCGGAGACTGGCCGAATGGTAGTTATTGAAATGAATCCGCGGGTTTCGCGTAGTTCGGCCCTGGCTTCCAAAGCTACAGGTTTTCCGATTGCTAAAATTGCGGCTAAGCTGGCTGTAGGGTACACTTTAGATGAGATTCCGAATGATATCACCCGCTCAACCTGCGCTTGTTTTGAGCCGGCGATTGATTATTGCGTAGTTAAGGTCCCACGTTTTACTTTTGAAAAATTTCCTTTAGCCGACAATACTTTAGGAATTTCCATGAAGTCGGTTGGCGAGGCCATGTCGATCGGCCGCACATTTAAAGAGGCGCTGCAGAAAGGCTTGCGCTCTTTAGAGATTAAAAAATTCGGGTTAGAAAGCATTATGTTCAATCCGGCAGAAAATAAAATTAATGATGAGGTTTTGTTGGATAAGATTTATCAGAAGTTAAAACAGCCTAACGCAGAAAGAATTTTTTATATCGGCGATGCTTTTCGGGCAAATGTTGATCTTGAGAAAATCCACGCATTAACCAAAATTGACCGTTGGTTTTTAAGTAATATTAAAGAAATTATCGATTGTGAAAAAAACATAATTGAAAATAAGAAGAGCTTATCCAAAGAACTGCTTAAAGAAGCTAAGGAATTTGGCTTTAGCGATAAGCAGTTAGGCAAACTTTTATCTTTGGAAGAGCTGGAGATTTATAATTTAAGAAAATCTTATGATATAAGCGCGGATTTTAAATTAGTTGATACTTGCGCAGCTGAGTTTATGGCGCATACCCCGTATTTTTATTCTACTTATGATAAATAGCTTGATTTATAAAACAGATTACTAAATTAGAAGAAGACGTTCTAAAAGTATACGCAGAGAACCTGGATTTAAAGGCCTGAATATGTCAATTAAAATAAAGTTTCTAGGGGGGGCAAAAACTGTTACCGGTTCAAGCCATTTAATCTCAGCCGGCAACACTGAGATCCTTCTTGATGGCGGGCTTTTTCAGGGTCATCGTGACGCTTTCTATAAGATAAATACCACTTTTCATTATAATCCGCGCACAATTAAAGCTATGGTTTTATCGCATGCACATGTTGACCATTGCGGTAATATCCCCAATTTAATTAAACAGGGGTTACGTTGTAAAATTTATACTACTTCGGCAACTAAGGATCTAGCTGACCTTATGTTGGTTGATTCGGGAAAAATCCAGGAAGAAGATGTACGTTATTTAAATAAAATTAACCGGCGGATGAATTTACCGCTGCGTAAAGCGTTATACACGGCAAAGGAAGCATCCCGTGCTACCAGAATTTTCCGTTCTATTTCTTATAACCAGAAGTTTTGTATCGCTAAAGATGTTTGCGCTACGATTCTTGACGCCGGGCATATTTTAGGTTCAGGCATAGTTGTTTTGGATATCAAGGATTCCGATAAAACCGTACGTTTGGGTTACGCTGTAGATTTGGGAAGGAAGCATTTGCCGCTTTTAGGCGACCCGGTAATTCCTAAAGGTTTGGACTATTTAATTTTAGAATCAACTTATGGCGGCAGGCTGCATCGGCCGATTGATGAAGCGCAATCGAAACTAAGGGAAGCAATTAATCGTGCTGTTAAGCGGGGAGGGAAAGTGCTTATTCCTTCTTTTACTCTTGAACGCACACAAGAGGTAATTTACTTTTTGAATGAGTTGCTTAAGGAAAAATTGATTCCATCCGTGCCGATTTATGTCGATAGCCCGTTAGCTACCAGCATTACTGATCTTTTTAAATATCACTTGAGCTTCTTAAATGAAAAAACCCAGGCTGCATTTGGCAGGGGGGATAACCCTTTTGAATTATTAAATTTACGTTTTATCCGCGAGCAGAAGGAATCTAAAGCCTTAAATACCGATAAGCGGCCGATGATAATTATTGCCGGCAGCGGCATGTGCGAATCCGGAAGGATGCTACATCACCTGCAGAATAATATCGAAGATACGCGCAACATGGTTTTAGTTGTTGGTTATATGGCGCAGGATACTCTAGGCAGGAAGATTGTCGAGAAAAATCCTTTTGTAAAAATCTTTGGAGTTGAATATGAGCTTAACGCCGAAGTGGTTGTGATCAATGCTTTTTCAGGCCATGCTGATCAGACGGAATTATTAGAATTTGTTTCAGGATGCCTGCCGCTTAAGCGTATTTTTCTGGTGCATGGGGAAATTGAACAGTCAGAAATCCTGGCTAATATTTTAATTCAAAAGGGTTTGGATGTGCATATCCCGGATAAAGACGAAGAGGTATTGCTTAATTAGTGGATTTATGGTAAAGTGTTAAATCAATAAAAAAGAAGGTTCCCGTTAGTTCTACTAGCGGGATTATATTGGATAAAACTCAAAAGGAGAAATTAAAATGATTGGTGGTTTTTCTACTCCTAAAAAAGACAAAGCATTAAAATCAAGCGGTGGTAAACTTGTTAAAACCGGAGCAATCCTTGTGCGCGGTGTTGATACTTACAAGGCCGGGGTAAATGTCCGAGGTTTGGGCACATTATTTGCCCTTTGTCCGGGTAAAGTTTATTTTACCCGCAAGAAGACTAGCCATGGAAAGGTGCGCACTTTTGTTAATGTTGCACCAGTGGTAAAGAAAACGGTAAAAAAATAAAATGGCTGGTTCAGCCAAGAGTTATTCTAATCAGAAGTATGTTTTAAGTATTATCGATATGATTTACAGTATTGCCCTGATTCTTGTTTTTTTAGGATCAGGGCTTTCTTTATCTTTAGAGAATTTACTTAGAAGCCTGAATCTGCCGAATTACCTTCTAATTTCTGTATTTATTTTAATCATTTCGTTTTTTTATTATTTGTTAAGCCTGCCGCTTAATTTCTATTCTGGTTTTATGCTGGAACATAAGTTCAATTTGACCAGGCAGAAGGCTTCTGCTTGGTGGTTTGATCAGTTAAAATCATCGGTTTTGGGATATGTAATTTCTTTGGTACTTATTTTAGCTTTTTATTGGATTTTAGGCCAATTTAACCAATGGTGGTTGGTAATTTCTGCTTTTTGGATAGTTTTTAGCATAGTTTTAGCCAAGTTAGCGCCAATTTTAATAATTCCATTATTTTTTAAATATAAAAAATTAGAAGACCAGGTTCTGCGCCAAAGAATTTTAAATTTAGCTTCAAAAATGCGGGTTAAATTATTGGATGTTTTTGAGATAGATTTTAGTAAAAAAACCTTGAAAGCGAACGCGGCTTTTACCGGGATGGGCAAAACCAGGCGTGTACTTTTAGCCGATACCTTAAAAGATAAATATAGCCATGATGAGATTGAAATAATTTTGGCACATGAATTTGCCCACTGCCAGTTGAAGCATATCACCAAGTTGATTGTTTTAAATTCTTTGGTAACTTTGGGGTTATTCTATCTTATATTCAGGACTAGCGTTTATACTTTGGGAATGTTTAAATTGGATTCGCTTGCGCAGTTAGCCAGTTTACCGTTGGTTTTTCTTTACTTTATATTTTTTGGGATTATAACGCAGCCTTTGGAAGCGTTTGTCAGCCGGGTTTTTGAAAGAGAGGCTGATAGATTAGCGCTTAAAACTACTTCTGCTAAAGAAGCATTTATTTCGCTGATGGATAAACTTGCCAACCAGAACCTCGCTGATAGAAATCCGCATCCGCTGATTAAGTTTTTTTTCTTTTCACATCCGCCGATTGACGAGCGGATAAAAATAGCCAAGACATATCAAGCCTAATAGAGCCAAAAGTTTTATTCCGGGTATTCTTTAGTTTAATTAATTTTTATTTTGGAGAAAACAAAGGATTTGTTTTGCTGCCCGCTGAGCTGCTCCGCCAGCACCCAGGCTTACTTTTACTGCCTTTAGGTCTTGCCGCATGCGGTTAGTTTGTTCGGGGCTTTGCAGAAGCCGGATAATTGCTTTAGCGATTATCTTTGGTTGAGCTTTAAATTGGATAAATTCCGGTACTATTTCTTTTTCTGCCACAATATTGACCATACCGATGTAGGGGATTTTTATCTGCGGGCGATAAAGTAAATAATTGAATAGATTAGTTTTATATACAATCACAAAGGGGTTTCCAATAATTGCTGCTTCCAGCGTTGCGGTTCCCGAACAGACTAAACTTGCTTCCGCGATATTCATACAATCGTGGCTTTGGCCATCAATAATATTTAATTCTAAATTAAATTTTGCGCATTCATCCAGATATATTTGTTTATCAAGATTGGGGGATTTGGCGATAATGAATTGAGTTTGCGGTATTGCTTTGTTGATTAGTTGTGCGGTTTGAAGCATTACCGGAAGAATTAACCTGACCTCTTGTTTGCGCGAGCCGGGAAGCAGGGTAATAATTTTTTTGCTGCCGGAAATATTAAAACGATTGAGCAGGGTTTGTTTTTCCGGATAGGGTTTCACTAGATCTATCAGGGGATGGCCTACGCAGGATACTTGAATGTTGCGTTCTTGATAGAATTTTTCTTCGAATTTAAAGAGAACAAATACTTTTGAAATAAATTTTCTTATAGCATTTATTCTGCCTTCTCTGGAAGCCCAAACCTGGGGGCTGACATAATAAATGCAAGGCAGGTGGTTGTTGATTGCTTTGGCCAGGCGCAGGTTAAAGCCTGAGAAATCTACTAAAATTATTGCATCGGGTTTATCCTGTTCGATTTTTTTTAAAATCAGCTTTTTTAATTTAAAGAATTTTGGGAGTTTTTTTAGTACATCAAAAAATCCCATGACCGAGAGCTCTTTTATATTACAGAAAATTTCCTCTGCGTTTTTAGCTAAGCATGTTCCTCCGACACCGGAGATTTTAATTCCAGGTTTAATAGTTATTATTTCTCCGGCCAGGTTTCCGGCTAAAAGATCTCCGGAATACTCTCCGCAGATAATAAAGATTTTTTTTATGTTTCGCAGGTTGGAATTGTTTTCAGCGGGAGGCGGGCAGGTTGCGGCTGCCGGAGTATTCCGCCTGCAGGATTTCCTGAAGAAAAGAGTTTTAAACAGGCTTATTTCTGCCATATTTGTTTTTGAATTTTTAGGGCAACTTCCAGTGCCTGCCTGGCTACCGGGCCGGAAACAAGAGGGGTAGTTTTATTGATTACGCAGCTAATAAATGCTTCCAGCTCCTTTTGTAGGGGTTGTTCTTTTTCTATCGGCAGGTTTTCTTTGGTTATTTGTGAGCTAACTTTCCGGTAAACGGATGCTTCAGCGTTTTTATAATCTAAAGATATGTAGGTGTCTTCTTGGAAAATGCGGATTTTACGCATTGTTTCGTCAGATACGCGTGAGGCAGTGAGATTGGCAATGCAGCCATTTTTAAAAGTTAAGCGGGCATTAGCGATATCTTCAAATTTAGTCAGGACATTAACTCCTACAGAATCAATTCTTTTTAGCGGAGAGTTCACCAGTCCTAAGACTATATCAATATCATGGATCATGACATCAAGTATCGCTCCGACATCAAGTGAGCGGTTAGGGAACATTGAAAGGCGATGGCATTCGATAAACTTTGGCATTTTAATAATTTTGAGGGTAGCGGCAAAAGCAGAATTAAATCTTTCGATATGTCCGACTTGTAGGGTAAGTTTGTTTTTACCGGCGATTTTAATTAAATCATCAGCTTCTTTTAGGGTTAAGGTGAAAGGTTTTTCAACTAAAACGTGTATGCCGGCTTTAAGGAATTCTGAGGCAATTTTATGGTGTAGTAAGGTGGGTACCGCAATGCTTACAGCGTCAACCTTGCCAAAAAGATCTTTGTGGTCAGCAAATCCTTTTACTCCTAAATTAGTGCTGATTCGGTTTAAACACTCCGGATTAGTATCACATATTCCTACAAGTTCGCAATTCGGGCTTTCCTTATATATCTTGGCATGGATGCTCCCCAAATGCCCAACGCCTACTACTCCGACTTTAAGTTTATTCATCTGATAATAATAGCAAACTGTTTGCCTTGTTTCAACTAAAATATAAATTATAGCTGATTTTGCTAAGATTGGCATTATTGTAAAAGTCAGGCAGAGCCAGTGATTGTTAAATGTCCTGAGCGGGTGGCGCGGGGAGAGATGCCTCGAGCCAGATTCGGCGAGAGGTGCTTCCCTGCGGCAGGATCCCCGCGTAAGTAGGCAAAATAAATGCAATAAAAAGGTTTGCCAGAGGTAAATTATGTGTTAAAATAATCAACTTAAAGAAAGGTGAGGATGAAGGATTATTTAAAGCTATTAAAATTTGTTTTGCCCTATAAATGGTCTTTTTTTATTGCCATAATTTGCATGGGATTCTCTGCGGTTTTTGACGGGGTGTCTTTGGCGATGATGGTTCCTTTGGCGGATAAGGTGCTGACTAACAAAAAAATCATTATTCCTACCAAATTACCTGATTTTTTAGCCAATTTTGTGGATAAAATAAACAATATCCCTCCGGAAGTCCTGCTTAAAAATATGGCTATTGTTGTTTTACTGCTTTTTCTGTTAAAAGGAATTTTTGGGTTTTACCAGAGTTATATCATGTCGGATATCGGGCAGCGCGTGATTAGAGACATAAAAAGTAAGCTTTACTCTAAAATTCAGTCATTATCTCTTAGTTATTTTACGCATAAGCGAGGCGGCGAACTGATGTCGCGCATTACTAATGACGTTAAACTTGTCGAGAATGCCGTATCTTATGGGTCAACGGACATAATTTATCAGGGTTTGCAGGTAGTTATTTTTGCGGTAGTCATTTTCTTCATTTATTTTAATATGGCATTAATTGCGGTTATTGCCCTTTTTCCCATGAGTTTTCTAATTATTAAGGTTGGCAAGGTCTTAAGAAAGCTCTCCAAGCGTTCTCAGGAGAATGTCGCGGATACAAACTCCTTGCTTTATGAGACGATTATGGGGGCCAGGGTTGTTAAGGCCTTTAATATGGAAGAATATGAAGTTAATAAATTCAATAAAGTTAATATGGTTTATTATAAGCTTTCGATGAAGTCAATTAAGCGTACGCTTTTACTTAATCCTTCTACGGAATTTTTAGGGGTGGTTATCGGTGTTTTGGTTTTTCTCTGGGGTGGCCGTGAAGTTATTGCCGGAAGATTGTCCTTTGGTGTTTTTGGCCTTTTTCTCGGGTCGTTGTTATCCTTAATTCGGCCGTTTAAAAAATTAAGCCAGGTTAATGCTCTTAATCAACAGGGTATGGCAGCTAGCGAGCGTATACATGAGGTGTTAGAGACAGAGGTCAGTGTAAAGGAAGCAGTATCGGCAAGGGTTTTAGAAAATTTTAGAAAGAGTGTTCAGTTCCGTAATGTTTGTTTTAGTTATGATAATACGGAAATTTTAAAAAGAATTAATTTAGATATTGAATATGGGCAAATGTTGGCAATTGTTGGGCCCAGCGGCTCAGGTAAAAGTACTTTAGTGGATTTAATTCCGCGTTTTTATGATCCTCAAGATGGTGCAGTATTCATTGACGGGGTAGATTTGCGGGAATTTACTTTGAAATCATTAAGAGATCAGGTTGGCATAGTTAATCAGGAAACTATGCTTTTTAATGATACAATTCGTGCTAATATTGCTTATGGTAAACCTGGCGCTTCTTTAAAAGAAATAGAAGAAGCGGCTAAATCAGCTCATGCGTACGATTTTATAATTAAATGCCCGCAAGGTTTTGATACGGTTATCGGTGACCGGGGGGTTAAGATCTCCGGCGGAGAGCGCCAGCGGATTGCTATTGCGCGCGCTTTGCTTAAAAATGCTCCAATATTAATATTGGATGAAGCAACTTCGCAGCTGGATTCTGAAAGCGAGCGTATTGTTCAAGCTGCTTTGGACCGTTTAGTTTATGGTCGTACGGTTTTTATGATCGCCCACCGGCTTTCGACAGTAAGAAATGCCGATAAAATCGTAGTTGTCGATAAGGGGATGATTATTGAGCAGGGTACGCATCTTCAGCTTTTGGAAAACAATGGTTTATATAAACGGCTGTATGAGGCTCAAGAGCTACAAAAATAGTTGCAAATAAGTAAAATTTTGCTATAATTACACAATTAACTTTCTGGTGCCCTTTAGGGGTATTAGAAAAACATATTAACCAACAAAAAATATAAAAGCAGGAAGAAGGGGGAGTAAGACCGTGCCATCAGACTTAATCAAACAACTTTTAGAAGCAGGTGTACATTTTGGGCATCAGACTAAGCGCTGGAATCCTAAAATGAAGAAATTTATTTTCGGGTCAAGAAGCGGTATTTATATCATTGACCTTGAAAAGACCGAGGAGTGTATTAATACTGCCCGGGATTTTTTAATGGATATAACTTCCAAAGGTGAATTTGTTCTTTTTGTGGGCACGAAAAAGCAGGCCCAGGATGTGATGAAGAACGAAGCTATCCGCAGTGGGATGTATTATGTTACCGATCGTTGGCCGGGCGGAATGCTTACTAACTTTGCTACAATTAAGAAAAGTATTAACCGTTTAAAAGATATTGAAAAGATGCGTACTGACGGTACGTTTGAGAAATTAACTAAAAAAGAAGTTGCCCGGCTTGAGAAAGAATTAGCTAAGTTAAATAAGAATTTCTCAGGGATTGTTCCGATGGAGCGTATGCCTAAGGCGGCATTTATTGTTGATACAAAAAAAGAGGATACTGCAGTGCGCGAGGCTAGGCGCTTGGGAATTCCGATTATCGGGTTAATTGATACTAATTCTAATCCTGATTTGGTTGATTATCCTATTCCTGGAAATGATGATGCTACTAAATCGATAAGCGCTGTGGCTACAATTATCGCCGATACTATTATTGAAGGAAGAAAGAAATTTTTATCTTATCTTTCTCAAGAAGGTGTTAAAATTGAAGAGGCTAAGCAAGATATTTCTCCCGAGGTTTTGCCGGAGGAAGAGATTAAAATTAAAGAGATCGAAGAGATTGTTGAAGATAGCCAGCCGCTTACTGATAGTGCTGCAGCTTTAAAAAGAGCACATGTTAAGCCGGTAGCCGATATAAAGCCAAAGTTAAGAAAGAAGGGGTAACTTTAGATGAAAAGTTCAGTTGAGGCAATTAAAGAATTGAGAGATTTGACCTGTTCGAGTGTTGCACATTGTAAAAAGGCGCTAGATGAGGCTAAGGGGGATATAAAGCAGGCAATAATTTTGTTACGTAAACAGGGTTTAGAGATTGCGGTTAAAAAACAGAGCCGGGCAGCTAAAGAAGGCAGAGTTGAATGCTATATACATCATGGTAACAAAATCGGAGTTTTGCTGGAAGTTGATTGTGAATCTGATTTTGTAGCCAGGAATGAAGAATTTATGAGGTTTACCAAAGATTTAGCTATGCAGATTGCCGCAAGCAATCCGGAGTATATTAAAAAAGAAGATGTTCCTGAAGAAGTTCTAAAGCATGAAAAAAACAAAGAAGATTTCTATAAGAATAATTGTTTACTAGAGCAGGTTTTTGTGAAAGAACCGAGTTTGACAATCAAAGATTATTTAGGCAGCATCGTAGCCAAAATCGGCGAAAATATAGTTATCCGTAGATTTGCCCGCTATAAGATCGGCGAATAAATGACTAAACCGGTTTACAAACGGATTGTTTTAAAAATTAGCGGAGAAGCGCTTGCGGGAAAGAATGCTCATGGTATTGACCCTGAGGTTCTTATCGGCATATCCTGTCAGATTAAAGAAATTAGAGATTTATCGGTAGATGTTGCGGTTGTTTTAGGCGCAGGGAATATTTTACGCGGACAGGAGAATACTGCTTGCCGGGGCCTGAATATGGACCGTAGTGTTGCTGATTATATGGGTATGTTGGCGACGGTAATTAATGGCCTTTCTCTGCAGGATGCGTTGGAGAAAACCGGTGTGCCGACCAGGGTTTTAACTGCTATCGAAATGCAAAGAATAGCTGAGCCGTATATTAGAAGAAGGGCTATACGGCATTTAGAAAAAGGCCGGGTGGTAATTTTTGTTGCCGGTACAGGAAACCCTTATTTTACTACGGATACGGCTGCAGCTTTGCGGGCTATGGAAATTGGCGCTGATGCTATTTTAAAAGCCACTAAAGTTGATGGTGTTTATTCTGCTGATCCGATGAAAGTAAAAAATGCTAAAAAGTTCAGCCAATTAAAATATATTGATGTCTTAAAAAAGGGCTTAAAAGTTATGGATGCAACAGCGGTTAGTTTATGTATGGATAATAAATTACCGATTGTTATTTTTAATCTTAACCGCCCGGGTAATATTAAGCGTGTAGTTTTGGGTGAGAAGATTGGTACAGTAGTCTGCTAATTGGAGGAAAAACATGTCAGTTAAAGAAACATTGCTTAATACCGAAGAAAAGATGAAAAAAGCTTTTGAGTCGATGAGCCGCCAGTTTCACGAGGTTAGAACCGGCAGGGCATCTCCGAGTTTAGTCGAAGGCTTGCATATTGATTATTATGGGACTCCAACAATGTTAAAGCAGTTGGCGGCCATATCTGCTCCGGATGCTCATTTGATTGTTATTCAGCCTTGGGATGTTACTGCGATTGTTGAGATTGAGAAGGCGATTTTAAAATCTAACATCGGAGTCAGTCCTTCCAATGATGGTAAAGTTATTAGAATTTCTGTCCCGCAGTTATCTAAAGAAAGGCGCCAGGAATTGGCTAAATTAGTCCATAAAATGTCTGAAGACGGCCGGGTATCTCTGCGGACGATTAGGAGAGATGCTAAAGAAGCGGTTGAAAAGCTGGAAAAAGATAAAATTGTTTCTGAAGACGAGAAGTTCCGCGGTATTGATGAATTACAGAAAATAGTTGATAGATATATTGCTAAGATCGATGAACTCTTGAAAAATAAAGAAAAAGAAATCTTAGAATTTTAAAAGTTGATTCGCATATAAACTTAAATTGTAGTGAGTAAAAACTAACATACTGTTTTAAGTTTAGTGCTTAAAAAATATCGGGCCTCTAGCTCATCAGGTAGAGCACCACACTTTTAATGTGGTTGTGCCGCGTTCGAGTCGCGGGAGGCTCAGTAAAATTTATCAGGAAAATGCCTGTTCTAAGGGCGGATGGCGAAATTGGCAGACGCGATAGCCTTAGGAGCTATTGGGGCAACCCTTGGAGGTTCAAATCCTCTTCCGCCCAAGAAAATAAGGCGAAAAATTTATTGCTTTACTTGCGGGAGTAGCTCAGCTGGCTAGAGCGCAACCTTGCCAAGGTTGATGTCGCGGGTTCGAATCCCGTCTCCCGCTTTAAATTTAGTTTGATAAATTTATCATTTGAAAGGAGCAGCAAATGCAAATAATGGATTTTCTTTCTAAAAAAGCAATTCTCACCGATATAAAATCCACAAGAAAAGAAGATGTAATTAAGGAAATGGTTGACCTTTTGATTGAGTCTGGAGATGTCGAAAAGCGCAATCGTAATAAGCTGATTGATGCGCTGATGTCCAGAGAAGCTTTAGGTTCTACCGCTATCGGCCAAGGCATAGCTATACCGCATGCAAAGTGTGATTGTGTGGATAAATTAGTTGGTTCTTTCGGCCTCTCTAAAAAAGGTGTTGATTTTGATTCTCTGGATGGAGAGTTAGCTTATATTTTCTTTTTACTTATTGCCCCGCAAGATTCCGCTGGACCTCATCTTAAGGCGTTAGCCAGAATTTCACGCCTCTTAAAAGATAAATATTTTCGCGATACCCTGCGTACTTGCACTGACGATAAATCTGTCATTAAGATTATCACGCAGGAAGACGAAAAAAAGATTTAATCTTTTAATTATAAAAAGTTTCACTTTATAAAATGAAGGCGACCTCTACTGGCATTTTAAAATGGTTTTATCCTGGGATAGGCCTTAAGCGCTGGGTGGCCTTAAGCGCTTTTGGGGTTGTTCTTTTAATTTTAGGAACGGCTAACCTGCGCAGCGAAGAATTCTGGCTGGTTCAATTTTTAGATGCTTTAGTTGTAATTTCAGGGATTATCCTTTTAATTTTAGGCATTAAGCGTTTAATGCGCTCTTTTATTGCCGCGTTTGTTCCGTCTTCAAAGGAGCATGAATTAATTGATATTTTATATCAAAAAAAGCAATTAAGCCGCGGGCCGCGTATTGTTACTGTCGGCGGGGGGACAGGTTTATCTGTTCTTTTAAGCGGGTTAAAAAATTATACTTCAAATATCTCGGCTATAGTTACGGTGGCTGATAATGGAGGTTCAAGCGGCAGGCTTAGGCAGCAATTTGATGTTTTACCTCCCGGAGATATACGCAACTGTTTAGTGGCCCTTGCTGATGCCCCGACGTTAATGCGTGATCTTTTTCAATTTAGGTTTGATAATAATTCAGAGTTTGCCGGCCATTCTTTTGGCAATCTTTTTCTTATGGTTATGTCCCGTTTGACTGGTGATTTTGAGAAGGCAATTAAAGAAACCAGCAAGGTTTTAGCTTTGCGCGGGCAGGTTATTCCTTCGACCCTAGGAGATGTAACATTGGTGGCCCATTTTTCTGATGGCTCAACAGTTAGAGGCGAAGAGCAGATTCCTAGAGCAAGAAAAATAATCAACCGGGTTAACCTTGATCCGGCATCAGCTGCAACTCCGGATGCGTTGAAAGCAATTAAAGAAGCGCAGATTATTGTTTTAGGTCCTGGTTCTTTGTATACGAGTATAATTCCTAATCTTTTGGTTAATGATATAGCCGCCGTTATTGCTGAATCTGAGGCAATAAAAGTTTATGTCTGTAATGTTATGACTCAGCCCGGGGAAACCGATAGTTATAGTGTTTCCGATCATGTTAAGGCTTTGGTAAAACATGGACATACACGTATTTTGGATTATTGCGTAGTTAATAATGGAGAGGTCCCCAATGATGTCTTGGGACGTTATTCTAAAGATAAATCGCTACTTGTAATTAATGATCGTAAGAAAGTCGAAGGGCTCGGTTATCGGGTAGTTGAGGAAGATTTTAGCATGATTACCGATGGGGTAATCCGGCATGATCCGGAAAAATTAGCCAAAATTATTTTGAGTTTTATCGAAGAGATTTAGATTCCCGCAAAAACATCGGGGATTAATTCGGCCAAACAACTTAGCTTTGCTTGAACTTGCTAGGCGGTGGCCTCATTAAGTATGAGTGTAATAAAAAAAGAACTAATCGTAAAAAATAAACAGGGATTGCATGCCCGGCCTGCGGCTATATTTGTGCAGGTGGCTAATAAATTCGACAGCCGTATTACGGTGAGGCGTGATGCTGAAGAAGTAAATGGAAAGTCGATTATGGGTATTCTTATGCTTGGTGCAGAAAAAGGCAGCTTGATCATTATTGAAGCGGACGGCCAAGATGCTTCGGAAGCATTGGCGGAGTTAGAAAAAATAATTAGTAGTGAGGACGATTTATGATTCAGTTAAAAGGAATTGCTGCTGCCGGTGGTATAAGTATCGGCCCGGCTTATAAGATAGGAAGCGAGGAGTTTGTTGTCTTGCGCCAGGCTATTGTTTGGGAAGATATTCCTTTGCAAATTCAGCTTTTCGAAGAAGCGTTAATTAAAACCCGCCGCGAAATTGTTGAGCTGCAAAAAAGAATTAGTTTGGATATGGGCCAAGAAGAAGCTCAGATTTTTGACGCTCACCTTTTAGTTTTAGAAGACCGTATGCTTATTGAGGAGGTTATTTCCCGCCTTAAAAAAGAGCAGCTTAATGTTGCGTATATATTTTCAGAAGTTTTAAAGAAATATATCAGTGTTTTTTCTAAAATTGAAGATGAATATCTTAAAGAGCGCTCGGCTGATATTAATGATGTCGGCAAGCGTATCCTGCGTAATCTTCTTGGCCGGGAAAAAAAGAGTTTGGGGGATATTAAAGAAAAGGCTATTATTGTTGCCCATGATTTATCTCCTTCAGACACTGCGGCAATGCATACTAAGAATGTCGCAGCCTTTATTACCGATATTGGAGGCAAGACTTCGCACACTGCAATTATGGCTAAGTCTCTTGAGATTCCTGCGGTTGTCGGCTTAGAGGCGATCACGAGTAAAGTGAATTCTGGAGATATTCTTATTGTCGATGGTAATGTGGGGATAGTAATTATTAACCCCGATGAAGAAACGCTTAAGGACTATCGGCAAAGATTTGAAACATTAAAAGGTATCGCCGAAAAATTCCTGTCGGTTAAAGATTTAATTGCCGTTACTACTGACGGCAGGCAGGTAATGATCAATGCGAATATTGAATTTCCTGATGAAGTTTCAAGTGTTAAATTACATGGTAGCCAGGGAATTGGCTTGTACCGTACGGAATTTTTTTATATGAATCGTAATGATTCTCCCAGCGAGGATGAACATTATCAGGCCTATAAATATGTTGCTGAAGAGATGAATCCTCATCCAGTGGTTGTCCGCACTCTGGATATCGGAGGGGATAAATTTTTATCACAATTTAGAATCCCGCATGAGATGCAGCCATTTTTAGGCTGGAGGGCAATCAGGTTTTGTTTGGCCCGGCCGGATATATTTAAATTACAGTTACGTGCTATTTTGCGGGCTTCAGTGCATGGGAATCTTAAGCTGATGTATCCGATGATTTCTGGTATAGAGGAATTGCGCCAAGCCAATCGTTTGCTTAGCGAGGCTAAAGAGGAGCTGCGTCAAAGCGGATTAAAGTTTAATGATAAAATCGAGGTAGGGGTGATGATCGAAGTACCCTCAGCAGCTGTGACTTCGGATATCTTAGCCAGAGAAGCAGATTTTTTTAGTATCGGAACGAATGACTTAATTCAATATTCTTTGGCAGTTGATCGGGCCAATGAAAAGGTTGCTTATCTATATGAGCCGGCACATCCAGCGGTTTTGAGGTTAGTTAGGGGCGTTATTGATGCGGCACATCAAGCTAAAATTAGAGTAGCTATGTGTGGAGAAATGGCCGGAGATCCGTCTTTGGCACTTATTCTTTTGGGGCTGGGCCTGGATGAATTTAGTATGCCGCCGCAGATTATCCCGGAATTAAAGTATATAATTCGCTCTATAGATTTTAAATTTGCTCAAGGGATTGCTAACGAAGCGATGAATCTTACAACCGGAACAGAGGTTGAGGAGTTCGCTCAAACAAAATTAGCGGAGATTTTAAGATAAGGTGAAAGCGTTAATTTTAGCTGCCGGATATGCGACCCGGCTTTATCCTCTAACTAAACAGTACCCTAAGCCGCTTTTAGCAGTAAAAGGCAAACCGATTATCAATTATATAATTGATAAACTAAAATCAATTTCGGTTGTTGATGAAGTTTATGTTGTAACTAATAGCAAATTTATTTTTGATTTTCGCCGGTGGGCTAAGCCGATTAAAATAGCCCAAAAGATTACCCTGGTGGATGATCTGACTAAAAATAATCGGGATAGGCTTGGAGCTATCGGGGATATAAATTTTGTAATTAAGAAAAAAAAGATTAAAGATGATCTTTTAGTAATTGGCGGCGACAACTTATTTAGCGGTTCGCTTAAAGGATTTTTGGATTTTTCGAAGGAAGTTAAGCCTGCGGCAAGTATTGGTTTATATAAATTAGAACAAAAAAAAGATTCCAGCAGGTATGGCGTAGTAAAATTGAACCGGCGCAAAAAAGTAATTAGTTTCCAAGAAAAGCCGAAGAAGCCGGATTCGGATATAGTGGCGATGTGCTTGTATTATATACCGCAAAATTATTTGTATCTGGTTGAGGAATATGTGCTAAGCCAGGATAAAAAAGTTGATGCTACTGGTAGTTTTATTGCTTGGCTTAAAGAAAAAAGAGATGTTTACGGATATGTATTTGAGGGGAAGTGGTTTGATATCGGGGACCATAAATATTTGAATGCGGCAAAAAGTAATTTTGCGCATTAACTAGTGGAGAGGCTCTTGTTTGTTTACGCTCACAAGGATTTCTCTGGATGAAAAATTAAGGAGGAAGTTATGTCAGCAAATAAGTTTTTCTTTACTTCAGAATCAGTGACCGAGGGGCATCCGGATAAATTATGTGATCAGATTTCAGACGGGGTTTTAGATGCTTGTTTAGAGGTTGATCCTTATTCCCGCGTTGCTTGCGAAACTTATGTAACCATGGGGCTTTTAATTGTCGGCGGGGAGATTACTACGCGCGGCTTTGTCCATGTTCATGATATAAGCCGGAAAATAATTGAAGAGATTGGGTATAATCATCCTAAATATGGTTTTGATTTTCATACCTGCGCCATACTTAATGCTATCCATTCTCAATCGCCGGATATCTCGCAAGGAGTTGATGTCGGGGGAGCCGGTGATCAGGGAATCATGTTTGGTTATGCTTGCAATGAGACAAAAGAGTTGATGCCGTTGGCTTTAATGCTGGCGCAGAAGCTTGCGATGCGCTTAACGCAAGTCCGTAAAAATAAAATTTTAAAATATCTTGGCCCGGATGGGAAAACCCAGGTAACTATTGAATATGATAATGGTAAGCCCGTACGGGTTGATTCTGTTGTTTTGGCTTCTCAGCACACTGAAGATATTCTAGATAAAAGCGGTAAGCGTATTACTGAGAAAGCGCGCCAGGAGATTATTCGTCAGGTTGCCGGGCCGATTCTTAAGGGCTGGGTGGATAAACAGACTAAGTATTATGTTAATCAGACTGGGAAATTTGTTGTTGGCGGTCCGCAGTCGGATACCGGCATGACCGGAAGAAAAATAATTGTCGATACTTACGGCGGGGCAGTTGCACATGGCGGAGGAGCATTCTCGGGCAAAGATCCGACTAAGGTTGACCGTTCAGCTGCGTATATGTGCCGTTATGTTGCTAAAAATATAGTTGCAGCCGGTTTGGCCGAAAAATGCCTTATCCAGCTTTCCTATGTCATTGGTCATGCTGAGCCTTTATCGGTTATGGTTAAGACCGAAGGTACGTCGGTTATTTCAGAAGAAGCGCTGGTGAAATTAGTCAGGCAGAATTTCCAGCTTAATCCTAAGGGAATTATCGAATCATTAAAGCTGCGCCGGCCAATATACAGGAAGACTGCCAGTTACGGCCATTTTGGTAGAACCGAGCCGGAGTTTCTCTGGGAAAAAACGGATAAGGCGGAAATATTAAAAAAGCAAGCTAGCCGTTTATAAATAACTTAGGAAAGGGAAAGATGAATTACGATATTAAAGATATAGGATTAGCGAAAAAAGGTGCTTTGAGAATTGAATGGGCGTCTAATAATATGCCCGTTTTAAGTTTAATTAAAAAAAGATTTAGTATCGAGAAACCCTTGAAAGGATTAAAGGTTGCCTGCTGTCTGCATGTTACTACCGAGACTGCGGTACTGGCGGATGTTTTAAAATCCGGCGGGGCAGATATCTATATCTGTGCATCTAATCCGCTTTCCACTCAGGATGATGTTGCTGCTTCTCTGGTTAAAGATTTAAAGGTGGGAGTTTTTGCAATTAAAGGTGAAGATACGAAAACTTATTATGCTCACATGAAATCCGCATTGGCAATTAAACCGGATATTACTATGGATGATGGTGCGGATTTGGTCAGCACTATTCACCAGCGCCCTGTTTCCGAACATGCCAATATTATCGGTGGCACAGAAGAAACAACTACGGGTGTAATCCGCTTGCGGGCTTTGGCTAAAGAAGGGAAATTACGTTATCCAATAATTGCGGTCAATGATGCTTTAACTAAGCATATGTTTGATAACCGTTATGGTACAGGCCAGTCTACACTTGATGGGATTATCCGCTCGACGAATAAATTAATTGCCGGGGCTTGGCTTGTAGTTTGCGGTTACGGTTGGTGCGGGAAAGGTGCATCCATGCGCGCCAAAGGCATGGGGGCAAAGGTTATTGTTGTCGAAGTTGATCCACTGCGGGCTTTGGAAGCGACTATGGATGGTTTCGATGTTATGCCAATCCGGCAGGCAGCTAAGCTCGGAGACATTTTTGTTACAGTTACCGGGGATATCAATGTTATACGCAGTGAGCATTTTAGTTTAATGAAAGATGGTGCGATTGTAGCTAATTCCGGGCATTTTAATGTTGAGATTGATATTCCAGGTTTAGAAAAATTAGCAAAATCTAAACGGGCGACCCGGGATTTTGTTGATGAGTATACTCTAAAAAATAATCGCAGGATTTATATTTTAGGCGAAGGGCGGTTAATTAATTTAGCCGCAGCCGAAGGTCATCCGGCAAGCGTTATGGACATGTCTTTTGCTAATCAGGCATTTAGTGCAGAGTACATGGCAAAAAATTATCGGAAGTTAAAGAAGCAAGTTTATACTGTGCCCGAGGATATTGATAAGAATATTGCCAAATTAAAGCTTAGGTCGATGGGGATTAAAATTGACGTTTTAACCACTGAGCAGAAAAAGTATTTGGCTAGTTGGGAGATGGGTACTTGATGAAAAAGATTGCGGTTTTAACTACTGGCGGTGATGCTCCGGGAATGAACCCGGCAATTCGCTCTGTGGTGCGTTATGGGATTAACCAGAAGCTGGAGGTAATGGGGGTTTTCCGTGGATGGTGGGGCCTGATTAACGAGGAATTAAAACTTTTAAATTCCCGGTCTGTCTCAGGGATTATTGGCCAGGGGGGTACGATTTTAAAAACCGCGCGCTGTTCAGAATTTAGGAGCGAAGAAGGGCAGAGGCGGGCATATGAAACAATCCAAAAAAATAATATCGATGGCCTGGTAATTATTGGCGGCAATGGTTCTTTTGCTGCTGCCAGAGAGTTTAATAAAACTTATAATGTTCCCTGTGTCGGCATAGCTGCTTCTATTGATAATGATATTAACGGCATAGATTACACTATTGGTGTAGATACTGCCGTTAATACTGTCTTGGAAGCTATTGATAAGATCCGTGATACGGCAACCAGCATGGAGCGGATCTTTGTAGTTGAAGTAATGGGCAGGGAATCCGGATTTATTGCTTTGACGGTTGCTCTTGCCGGAGGGTGTGAAGATGTACTTATTCCGGAGAGAGAAATAGACCTTAATCATGTTTGCCATGATATAGTCCACGGTAATCTGATTGGAAAAATGAGCTGGATTATTGTACTGGCTGAGGGTGCAGGCAAGGCCGATGATATTGCCAGGCAGATTACTGATATGACGGGGTTAGAGGCTCGAACAGTGGTTTTAGGCCACGTGCAAAGAGGGGGCAAGCCGACAGCTATTAGCCGGGATTTTGCTTTGAATCTTGGTAAAGCGGCAGTTGATTGTTTACTTGCCGGTAAAAAAGGTATTGCTTTAGGGCTAAACGGCGGTAAAATTGTTGAGGTTGATTTTGAGATTGCGATAAAGAAAAAAGAATTAAAGGTTGATAACTTTTATAAATTAATTAAGATACTAACTTAAACAAGATGCCCGGTGCTAGTTGGAACGATAAGCCGGTGTGCCCTTTTGGGCAAGGAGAACAGTAAAATGGGACGCAAGGCGCTTGAAATTGATAAGATTGTAATGGATTTAATTTTAACCGAAGATGTTTTGCTTAAAAAGAAGTTTGCCAAGAAAATTTCGGAGCTAGCTTATAAAAAAGGTATTTATTCATCAAGTATCCATGAGCTTTATATGGCTAGAGGTAAGGGGGAATTTACCGGTTTTACGGTTCCGGCGATGAACTTGCGTAGTATGACCTATGATTTAGCACGGGCGATATTTAGGACGGCAAAAAAGAATAATTCTGGAGCATTCATCTTTGAAATAGCTAAATCCGAAATGGGTTATACCGCTCAGCCTCCGGTTGAGTATACCGCAGTTATTTTAGCTGCGGCCATAAAAGAAGATTATTCCGGCCCGGTGTTTATTCAAGCAGACCATTGCCAGCTTAATGCTAAAAAATTCCAGGAAAATCCGGATAAAGAGTTAGAGGCATTACAAAATATGATCGGCGATAGTATTGCTGAAGGATTCTATAATATTGATATTGATTCTTCAACTTTGGTGGATTTATCCAAAAAAGAGATTAAGCAACAGCAGAAAGATAATTATGAAGTATGCGCAAAATTAACACAATTTATCCGTCGCGTTGAACCTAAGGGGATTACGGTTTCTGTGGGGGGCGAAATTGGCGAAGTTGGCCATCAGAATTCTACTCCTGAAGATTTACGTGCGTTTATGCAAGGGTATAGGGAAAGATTACGCAAAGGTTTAACCGGTATCAGCAAGATTTCTGTTCAAACCGGCACCTCACACGGGGGGGTAGTTAAGGCCGACGGAAGTATTGCTGAAGTTAAGCTTGATTTTGCGACCTTAAATACTCTTTCCGGAATCGCCCAAAAAGAATTTGGTATTGGCGGGGCAGTACAACATGGTGCTTCAACCTTGCCCGAGGAAATGTTTCACAAATTTCCTGAGAATAATACCCTGGAAGTGCATTTAGCTACCGGTTTTCAGAATATGATGTTTGATAGCAAATATTTCCCCGGTGATTTAAAAGCCAGAATTTATGACTGGTTAAAAGTTAACGCTGCCAATGAAAGAAAAGAAGGTGAGACCGAGGAGCAATTTTTTTATAAAGCCCGCAAAAAGGCATTAGGGCCGTTTAAAAAAGATATTATGAGCCTGCCGGTTGATGTGCGTGATAAAATAGCTTCAGAAATTGAAACCAAATTTGATTTTCTTTTTAAACAATTAGGTGCAATAAACAATCGTGCGCTGGTTGATAAATATGTTACTTTAAAAAGAGTGATCCTGCGCAAGCGCAAGAGTGGCCCGGATGTAGTTCATGACGGGGAAGGTGCTGATTAGTTTATAAAAAGGAGCAGCTTATTATGCGTTCAGACGAGATTAAAAAAGGTTTAGATAGAGTGCCGCATCGGGCGCTTTTACATGCAACCGGGTTATCGAGAAAGGATTTAGGCCGGCCGTTTATCGGCATAGCCTCGTCATTTACTGACCTGATTCCCGGGCATGTCGGAATGCGTGATCTGGAAAGATTCATTGAGCGTGGAGTTTGTTACGGGGGATGTGTTCCGTTTTTATTCGGAGTGCCGGGTATTTGCGACGGTATTGCCATGGGGCATCTGGGGATGTGTTATCCTCTAGCCTTACGTGAAATTGTTGCTGACATCATTGAAACAGTTTGTAATGCTCATCAATTAGACGGAATCATTTGCCTGACTAATTGCGATAAAATTACTCCCGGCATGATTATGGGGGTAACCCGCTTGAATATTCCGGCAATTATTGTTACTGCCGGGCCGATGCTCTCCGGGCGTTTTAACAAAAGAAAATTAGCTTTTGTCCATGATACTTATGAAGGAATGGGTAGAGCTAAAAAAGGCGATATTTCTCAAGCTGAACTTACATGTTTAGAGATGGAAGCTTGTCCTGGGCAGGGTTCCTGTCAGGGGCTGTATACTGCCAATACTATGGCCTGTTTAACCGAAACTATGGGGCTATCTCTTCCTGGCTGCGGTACAGCTTTAGCCGGATCGGCTAAAAAACGCAGAATTGCTCAGGCTAGCGGCGAGCGGATTGCGGAATTAGTCAAGCAAGATATTAGGCCCCGTGATATTATTACTAAAAAATCTTTAGAGAATGCGATTGTTGTCGACATGGCTCTAGGCGGTTCAAGTAATACGGTCCTGCATTTAATGAGTATTGCTCATGAGGCAGGTATTGATTTAGATCTAAAGACCTTTGACAAAATTAGCAAGAGCGTGCCGCATATTACGGCTATTGAGCCGGCAGGTGAATATTTTATGGAGGATGTTGAATACTCCGGGGGAATTCCTGCGGTATTAAAAAGATTAAAATCTAAATTAAATAATACTTTAAATGTCAATGGCCAAAAAACTTTTGAGATTGCCGATAGCGCTGTTATTTCTGATGAAGATGTGATTCGTCCATTTTCTCAAGCCTATCACAAGCAGGGAGGAATTGCAGTTCTTTATGGTAATCTTGCGCCAAATGGAGCGGTAGTCAAACAGTCCGGAGTGAATCAAAAAATGATGAAGTTTACCGGGCGAGCCCGTGTATTTAATCGCGAAGAAGAAGCGATGAGCGCAATTATGAACAGTAAGATTAAAAAAGGCGATTGTGTAGTTATCCGCTATGAGGGGCCTAGCGGCGGTCCGGGAATGCGTGAGATGTTAGCTCCTACTGCGGCAATTGTCGGTTTAGGTTTAGCTGATCAAGTAGCTTTGATTACCGATGGGCGTTTTTCAGGCGGAACCAAAGGGCCCTGTATCGGGCATATCTCTCCGGAAGCTTCAGCCGGCGGGCCGATCGCCATTATCAAAGACGGTGATATAATTGAAATTGACATAGTCAATCGTAAGCTTGAGGTTAAATTAAGTAAGGCTGAAATAGAGCAGAGATTTAAGAATTGGAAACCGGTTGAGCCAAAAATTAAGACCGGATACTTATCTCGTTATTCCAGGATGGTTAGTTCTGCAGATAAAGGGGCAGTGTTAAAATAAATGAAAATGACAGGTTCGCAAATACTTTTAGAATGCTTAAAGCGTGAAGGAGTTGAGGTAGTTTTTGGGTATCCCGGAGGGCAAATCCTTCCTACTTTTGATGCGCTTTATGGATACGAAGGATTTAAATTTATACTTACCCGGCACGAACAAGGGGCTGCACACGCCGCCGATGGTTATGCGCGGGTAACCGGTAAGGTAGGGGTATGTTTAGCAACTAGCGGCCCAGGAGCAACAAATCTGGTTACTGGGATTGCTAATGCTTATATGGATTCTATTCCGATGGTCGCGATTACCGGGCAGGTTCCTACTGCGCTTATTGGCAATGATGCTTTTCAGGAAGCAGATATTACCGGGATTACCCGCCCGGTTACTAAACATAATTATTTAGTTAAAGACATCAAGGATTTAGCCAGAATTATCAGGGAAGCTTTTTATATCGCCTCAACCGGCCGGCCGGGCCCGGTACTTATTGATTTGCCTAAGGATGTGCAAGTTGCTCAAACTGAATTTATTTGGCCTGAAGAAATAAAATTAAGGAGTTATAATCCGGTATTTTCCGGCCACCCTGGGCAGATTAGGCGCGCGGCAAAAATGATTATGGCTGCTAAAAAACCGATAATCTATATCGGGGGCGGGGTTATTATATCAGGGGCAGCACCGGAAGTGATGGAGTTGGCGGAAAGAACCGGTTGTCCGGTAACTTGGACATTAATGGGCATCGGAGGATTTCCTTCCAGGCATAAACAGTCTTTAGGCATGCTTGGTATGCACGGCACGGCATACGCTAATCACAGTATTATGGAATCTGATTTAATCATTGCTTTGGGTGCTCGTTTCGATGACCGGGTAACCGGAAGGTTAGATGTTTTTGCCCCAGATGCCGAGGTTATCCATGTTGATATTGATCCTTCGTCAATTAGTAAAAATGTGCGTGTTGATGTTCCGATAGTCGGTGATCTTAAGCAGGTTCTGCTTGAGCTTTTGCAGGAGATCAAACAGGCGCCGGTAATCGCAGATTGGTCCAAACATGTAGAGTCTTTAAAGAAAAAATTTCCGATGAGCCTTAAAGATAAAAGTAAAATTTTGCCGCAGTATGTTATTCAGCAGATTGAAGAAGCAACCGCTGGAGATGCGATTATTTGTACTGAAGTAGGCCAGCATCAGATGTGGGCTGCGCAGTGGTATAATTATAGTAAGGTGCGTACTTTTATTTCATCCGGAGGTTTAGGTACTATGGGGTTTGGTTTCCCGGCTTCGATTGGGGCTAAACTTGGAGCTCCTGAAAAGACAGTATTTAATATTGCCGGCGATGGCTCGATACAAATGAATATTCAGGAGTTGGGCACTTGCGTGGCAAATAAAATTAATGTCAAGGTTGCGATTTTAAATAATGGATACTTAGGCATGGTCCGTCAGTGGCAGGAGCTTTTCTATGATCGCCGTTATTCTTATACTCCGATATCCAGCCCTGATTTTGTAAAACTTGCCGAAAGTTACGGGGCAGTGGGGATCCGCGTTACTAAAAAAGAAGAGGTTCGGCCTGCTTTAGACCGCGCGATTAAAACAGATAACACTGTTTTTATTGATTTCCATGTTGAAGAAGAAGAGAATGTTTATCCGATGGTTCCGGCAGGGGAAGCGATCAATAATATCATCGGGGGGTTGGCATAATGAAACATACAATTTCAGTTTTAGTTGAAAATAAATTCGGGGTTTTGGCGCGGGTTGCCGGGTTATTTAGTGCTCGAGGTTATAATATTGCGTCTTTGGCTGTGAGCCAGACTCTTGATCCGGAAGTATCCTACATGAGTATTGTGGTTGAGGCCAAAGATGAGAAGGTCCTAGAACAGATCAATAAGCAGTTAAATAAATTAATTGACGTAATCACGGTTACTGATTTTACCAAGAAAGAATATGTTGACCGCGAGCTGGTTCTGGCAAAAATAAATTATACGCCAAAAAATAAATCTAAGCTTGAGGCGGTATTTGAAAAGTTCGTCGGTAAAATTGTTGTACACAAGGATGATACTGCGATTATTGAAGCAGTGGGCGATCAGGAGCAGATAAAAGTTCTCCTGGAAGAATTAAATAAATTTGGAATTAAGGAATTAGTCAGGACAGGGAAATTAGCAATTAGTAATTAATAAAACCACCCGCGTTAAAGATACTCGACGTAATAAGAATTACGCCGGGTGCGTGCAAGTCAGCACGAGATTGCGCGGGTCTAGCCTTTAAGGGCAAGGAGGATTAGAGAATGGCAAAGATTTATTATGACAAAGATGCAGATTTAAATTTATTAAAAGATAAGACTATTGCGATAATTGGCTATGGTATTCAGGGCCGCGGGCAGTCTTTATGTTTGCGCGATTCAGGAATCAGGGTGGTGGTTTCCGAAATGGAAGGCACTCCTAATTTTGAATTGGCAAAAAAAGATGGTTTTACTCCGGTCAGTGCTGCTGAAGCTGCCAAAGCTGCAGATATCATCCAGATACTTACTCAGGATCATACGCAGGCCAAAGTTTATCTTGAATCCATTAAGCCGAATTTGAAAAAAGGTAAAGCACTTTGTTTCTCGCATGGGTTTAATATTCGCTTCAAACAAATTAAGCCTCCAAAAAATGTGGATGTATTCATGGTTGCCCCAAAAGGCCCCGGAGCTTTAGTTAGAAAAATGTATGAAGAGGGTAAAGGCGTGCCATCATTGATTGCAATTTATCAGGATGCAACCGGACAGGCAAAAGCATTAGCTTTAGCTTATGCTAAAGGGCTTAAGGCAACTACTGCCGGAGTAATTGAAACAACATTCGATGAAGAGACTGAGACTGATCTTTTCGGAGAGCAGGCAGTGCTTTGCGGCGGAGTCAGTGAATTAATCAAAGCCGGTTTTGATACTTTGATCGAGGCAGGTTATCAGCCGGAGATTGCCTATTTTGAAGTTTTACATGAATTAAAGTTAATTACCGATCTTATCCAGGAGCGTGGTATTTCCGGAATGCGTAGAGGTGTATCGAATACCGCCTGCTACGGTGATTTAACTCGCGGCCCAAGGTTGATCAATCAGAAAACACGCAAAGAAATGCAGAAGATCCTTAAAGAAATCAAATCCGGAAAATTCGCTAAAGAGTGGATTAAAGAAAATGAAACCGGACGTAAGAATTTTGATAGTTTAATTAAAGCCGGGGATGATCACTTAATTGAAAAAGTTGGAAAGCAATTAAGAGAGATGATGCCTTGGATGAAGAAATAAGAAGTTACAAGTTAGAGATTATGTTTTGGCGGGTCCTGTTTTGGGTATTTTCTTGCGCTGACGCGCTTCGAAAATACCCAAGCCTCCCGCCAATATTAAGTTATTAATTTATAGGTTTAAGATAGGGGTAAGTTTGGTGGAGAAGTTAATAATTTTTGATACAACCTTAAGAGATGGGGAGCAGGCGCCAGGAGCTTCTTTGAATCATAAAGAGAAGCTTGAGGTGGCACTCTTTCTGCAAGATTTGGGAGTTAATGTTATTGAGGCAGGATTTCCTATTTCCTCGAAGGGGGATTTTGCGGCGACTCAAGAGGTTGCGAAAATTATTAAATCATCAATTGTTTGTGGTTTGGCCCGGGCAATAAAAAAAGATATAGATGCTGCAGCCCAGGCAACAAAACTAGCTAAAAGGCCGCGCATTCATGTATTTTTGGCAACATCAAAAATACATATGCAGTATAAGCTAAAAAAAGCTGAAGGTGAAATTTTGCGCTTGGCGGTTGAAGCAGTAAGCTATGCTAAAAAATTCTGCCCGGATGTGGAATTCTCACCGGAAGATGCTAGCCGTACCGAGCGGGATTTTCTGTTTCAGGTAGTTGAGGCGGTAATAAAAGCCGGCGCGACTACAGTTAATATTCCGGATACGGTTGGTTATACTGAGCCGGAAGAATATGGCGCACTGATTAGGGCAATTAAAGAGAATGTCCCGAATATTGATCAAGCGGTTATATCTGTGCATTGCCATAATGATTTAGGTTTGGCAGTAGCTAATTCTTTAGCGGCGATAAAGAATGGCGCGCGCCAGGTTGAATGTACTATTAATGGTATCGGAGAGCGTGCCGGTAATGCGTCACTTGAAGAAATAGTGATGAACATCGATACGCGCAAAGATATATATCCTGCCCTTAAGACCGATATAGTTAAAAAAAATCTTTATCAAGCCAGCCGCCTGGTTAGTAAGCTCACTGGTTTTGTGGTTGCTCCGAATAAAGCTATTGTCGGTGGGAATGCTTTTAGGCATGAATCCGGAATTCATCAGGATGGCCTGCTAAAGGAGCGTTCAACTTATGAAATTATCCGCGGCGAGGATGTCGGCTTTCAAATTGAAGGTTTGGTTTTAGGTAAACATTCCGGCCGGCATGCTTTTAATGAAAGGTTAATTAAGCTGGGTTTCCATTTAAATGAGATTCATATAAATAAAGCTTTTGAGCGCTTCAAGGATCTATGTGATAAAAAGAAGGATATCTACGATGATGATTTAAGAGCCATTGTTGAGGATGAAATCCGCATCATTAAGCCTCTCTGGAAGCTGGATAGTTTTGAAATCAGTTCCGGGACTAAAATTGAATCTAAAGCTAAGGTTGTGCTGATTAAAAACAGTAAAACTATATTTTCGATTTCTTCAGGCGACGGTCCGGTAGATGCTTGTTTTAAAGCTATAGATAAAATTACCGGCTATAAAGCTAAGCTTGAAGATTTTCGTCTCGAAGCAGTTACTTCAGGTAAGGATGCTTTAGGCCAGGTTAGCCTTAAACTTAAAATTAAGGATCAAATTATTAGCGGGCGCGGAGCAAGTACAGATATTGTCGAAGCTGCAGTTAAAGCCTACATTGATGCGGCTAACAAATTAGAAAATAAATGACCTTAAAGCCAAAACTCTACGGTTTAGTAGGTTTCCCTATCAAGCATAGCCTCTCACCTTGCATGCACAATGCAGCATTTGCCAAGCTTAAAATTAAAGCAAAATATAAATTATTTGAATTAAAGCCTGAGGAGTTTAAAGGGTTTCTACAGAACCTAAAGAAAAAAAATATCTCCGGTTTTAATGTTACCTATCCCTATAAAGAGCAGGTTCTTGAATTTTTGAATAGTAAATCTCCCGGGGTAAAAGAAATCGGTGCAGCTAATACCGTATTGGTAAAAAATGGCAAGCTAAAAGGTTTTAATACCGATTATTTGGGGTTTAGTGCGCACCTTAAGGAATTGAAAGTTAAACCTAAAAAAGTAGCAGTAATCGGCGCCGGAGGGGCAGCTAAGGCAGTTTGTTTAGCTTTGGTTAAAATGAAAATTAACGAACTTTGTATTTATGATATTGATAAATTTAAAAGTTTAAGCCTTTTTAAAAAATTAAATGCTAATTTCCCAAAAATACGATTTAATGTTGCTAGTCGTATTGAAGATTTGGAAATATCCAATAAGGATTTTCTGGTTAATGCTTCTCCGGTTGGCATGCGGGAGCAGGATCCGTGTTTGTTTAAGCCCCAGGATTTGCATGATAATTTGTTTGTTTACGATTTAATTTACAAGCCGGATGAAACAAAATTAATTTCTTTAGCTAAAGAATGTAACCTGAATTTTTCTAATGGGCTGGGGATGCTTTTATACCAGGGAGTTTTTGCCTTTAAATATTTTTCCGGTAGAATCCCTCCGGTTGAGACTATGAGAGAAGCGCTTTTGAAAGGAGTAAAGAGGAGATGATTGCCCGCATAGTTGTTTTTATTTTTGGTTCTCTCGTTGGAAGCTTCTTAAATGTATGCATCCATCGTATGCCTAAAGAAGAATCCGTTGTTTGGCCGCGCTCACATTGTCCGAAATGCCAAAAAAGAATTCCCGGTTATGATAATATCCCTTTTTTAAGTTTTATTCTTTTAAGGGGTAAATGCCGCTTTTGCCGGGAGAAAATTTCCTGGCGTTACCCGTTAGTTGAGTTGCTAACCGCAATTCTTATGGTTGCGCTTTTTAATCGCTTTGGTTTGAATTATCCCTTTTTTCTATATATGGTTATGATTTGGGGTTTAATTATTGCGACCTTTGTGGATATTGATTACCGTATTATTCCGGACGAGATATCTGTGGGGGGTATGATTATAGGTTTTATTATGGTTGCTATAACCGGTTTTGCAATCAGCCCGTTAAAATTTACCTTTTTCCCGATGCTGCGGTCTCTAGCTGGTATAATCATTGGCGGCGGGATTATCTATTTGACCGGAGTGTTCTTTGATTTGGTTTATTTTAAACTGCTTAAGCATCCGCCAATTAATGGAGAAACCGAATCCATGGGTGGAGGAGATGTTAAGCTTCTGGCTATGATTGGTGCGTTTATGGGTTGGAAATTAGCTTTACTTACTTTTTTTCTTGCTCCATTTTTAGGTATAGTTATTGGTATCATAAACCTGGTTTCAAAAAAGGATCATACGATTCCTTACGGCCCGTTTCTTTCCCTTGCGGCTTTAGTATCTTTATTCTGGGGAAACCGGATCATTCAGTTACTCTTCCTAAGGTAAACGAAAAATATGCCCGGATTAAATCTTAAAAATCTCCTTGCTCAAAGTAATTGGAATAATCTTGGGCTTAAAAAACGCGCCGGGGTATTATTCCCCTTATTTACTTCTTATTCTAAAGATAGTTTTGGGATCGGGGATTTGGGTGATTTGAAGCTGATTATTGATTGGGCAAAATTGACTGCGAATTCTATCATCCAGCTTTTGCCGATGAATGAAGTTGGTTCGATGTTTTGCCCCTACGATGCTTTAAGCTCCTTTGCGCTTGAACCTGCTTATATTTGTTTAAAGGATTTTCCAGAATTATCCGGGGAAAAGTTTATTTCTGATTCTCTGGATTCCGGTTATGTTGATTATGCGCTAAAAGATAAGAAATTGCAGCTGCTTTGGAATATTTTCTTAACGCAAGATTTGAGCGAAGCTTTTGATTTTGAAGAATTCCAGTGTAAAAATGCTTATTGGCTGCAGGATTTTGCGCTTTTTAAAGTTTTAAAAGAACATTATCAAGGTAAGCCTTGGTATGAGTGGGACGAGAAATTCAAGAATCGTTCTCTAGATCAATTGCAGGAATTTAAGCAGGATAATATTGAGAAGGTTACTTTTCAAATGTGGCTGCAGTGGACCCTTTTTAAGCAGTTTAAAGCGGCAAACAATCATGCTCTAAAAAATAATATTTTTATTAAAGGCGATTTACCGGTTTTAGTTTCCCGGGATAGCGCAGATGTTTGGAGTCATCCTCAATTTTTTAAACTAGAATTTGCAGCCGGAGCCCCACCGGACATGTACTGCTGCCTGGGGCAGCGTTGGGGTATGCCGACTTATAATTGGGAAAATATCTCCAAGGATAATTATCGCTACATAAAAGAAAAATTAAAATACGCTGAAGAATTCTATAATATTTTACGCATTGATCATGTGGTTGGCTTATTCCGTATCTGGAGCATTCCTTATAATGACCCGGAAGAGAATCACGGGTTAAACGGAGTTTTTGATCCATTTGATGAGCAGCTTTGGTGCCAGCATGGTAAAGGTATTTTAAACATCCTTGTGCAGAATACAAGGATGCTGCTTTGTGCAGAAGATTTAGGGGTAATACCTAAATGCTGTACTGATACTTTGCTTGAATTTGGTATTCCCGGGAATGATGTCCAGCGCTGGGTAAAAGATTGGAACAGCCGGCACGATTTTCTTATGCCGGATGAATACCGTAAGCTGGCAGTAGCGATGCTTTCGACACATGATACAACCAGTTGGAGGGCTTATTGGCAATATGAAGCCGGCACGATTGACGAAGGTTTGTTTATTAGAAAATGTAATGACCGTAAAATAGATTTTGCTAAAGTTAGTTTAAAACTTTTTGATATCAACCTTTCTTTTTATGGCCGTTTGCGTTGGAAAAAAGAAATCGACTCCGCAGATAAACTGCTTTGGGAATTAGGCAGGAGCAAGGAGGAAGTGGGCGATTTTGTCGAGCTTTATCAAAATACTTACGCCGAAAAAGAGAAGCTTTGGAAAATACTTAATTGTTCCGGGCCGATGACCGAAGAGGCAAGTGCGGAGTTATTGGCTAAAATGATCGAATTTATTTTAAGTTCCAGAGCGGTATTTTGTATTAATTCAATCAGGGACTATTTGAGTATTGCAAATATTTTTAAGGGTGATCCTTATCAATACCGCGTAAATGTCCCCGGGACAATCAGTTTGAAAAACTGGTCGCTTAAGCTGCCGCTTAGCCTTGAAGAATTATTGGCTCATCCGGTAAATTCGCAAATCCGCAAGATGATCGTCGATTCTGGAAGAATTTAATTTTACAAGATAATAAACTGATGGGAATGTTAAGGGGTACTGAATATTATATTTCAAAAGGCATGGGCCGGGCGATCATGGACTATAAGATGCTTGCTGCCGGGGATAAGATCGCTGTTGCTGTTTCGGGAGGCAAAGACAGCCTGACTTTATTGCGTTTATTGCTTGACCGTAAGGCGTTTGTGCCCATAAACTATGAGGTTATCGCGCTGCATGTTGATATGGGGTATCCTAAATCAATATCGGGTAAGCTTGAGAAATATTTTAAGAAATTAAAAGTCGACTATCGAATTATAAAATCCGATGTGCTTAAAAAGACGGATAAGAATAAAATTAATTGTTTTTGGTGTTCCTGGAACAGGAGAAAAGAATTATTTATTGTCGCTGATAAGTTAGGTTGTACAAAAATAGCTTTGGGCCACCATTTGGACGATATAACTGAAACAATATTGATGAATTTATTTTTTCAGGGTGAGATTTCAAGTATGGTGCCAAAACAAGAGCTGTTTAAGGGCAAGATTACGCTTATTCGCCCCCTGGCGTATGTTGAAGAGCATTTAATAAAGCGTTTTGCTAAAGAAACTAAGTTAGGGCATGACACTTGTGTCTGTCCGCATTCAATTACCTCTAGCCGCAACTTGGTAGGTAAAATTATCCGTAATCTTGAGAAGACTTGCCCGGATGTAAAAAAGAACATTTTCCGTTCCTTAAAAAGAGTAAAAAAAGATTATTTGCTTTAACCGCAAAGCTTACGGTGGTATAATAATTTTATGATAATACTTATTGCTGCATTATTTTTAATTCTGGCCGCTTTTATCGTAATCGTTGTCCTTAAAATTTCCTCTCAGGTTAATGAGCGTTTGAATCAGATGAATCAATCTCTTCAGGATGCCAATAAAATTATTGGCCAGAATTTAGGTTCGGCGACAACTGCTTTCGGGAACGTGAGAGAACAATTGGGCAAGCTGGAGGAAACTAATAAGCAAATTATTGCCATCAGCCGTGATATTTCCAGCCTTCAGGAGTTACTGCGTGCCCCGAAATTCCGCGGGGCCATGGGGGAGACTTTATTGGAAAATTTACTTTCCCAGGTTTTACCTAAAGAGCATTATCATACGCAATACCGTTTTAAAAGCGCCGATGCAGTGGATGCGGTGATTTGTTTAGGTGACCGGCTGGTTCCGGTTGATGCGAAGTTCAGCTTAGAGAATTTTCAGAAGATGCTGGATGCCCCTGATGAGGCAGGAAAAGAATCTTTCCGCAAAAAATTTATCCAGGATGTAAAAAACCGCATCAATGAGATATCTGCGAAGTATATAATGCCAGCAGAAAATACCTACGATTTTGCTTTAATGTATATTCCCGCCGAAAATGTTTATTATGAGGTCATCACCAAAGAAGACATTTTTTCTTATAGTATGTTAAAAAAAGTTATCCCTGTTTCGCCGAATACTTTTTATGCCTATTTACAGGTAATTTGTATGGGGTTACGCGGTCTTAAAGTTGAAGAAAACGCTAAAGTGATTTTAAAAAGTTTAGGTGCACTTTCTATCGAGACTACTAAATTTAAAGAGGATTTTGATATTTTGGGTAATCATTTGCAGAATGCTGCTACTAAGTATGCTGATTCACAGAAGCGGTTTGAAAAAGTAAACGAGCGCCTGATTAATATTCAAGACAATAAACAAGAACTTTAAATATCGATAAATGATTATTAATGTCCGCGTTAGCCCTGGTGCAAGCCGTAATAAAATTCTGGAAGATGGTAATAATTTGAAAGTGTATCTGACTAAGCCTGCTGTAGGTGGATTGGCTAACCAACAATTGATTGAGTTATTAAGCAGGTATTTTAAGATTAAGAAGTATCAGATTGAAATTAAAAGCGGTGAAAAATCACGTAATAAATTAATCCAAATCGATGACCAATGCCGTATAACCCTTTTGAAAAATTTGGTATAAGTGTTGTTACTGCTTTTTTTAGCCAGAGGCAGGATGGAAATATGTCTCTGACTTATGGAAATACTAAAGATGTATCAGGTAACCGGAAAAAATTCCTTGCCTCCCTGGGTATTGATTATTGTAATTTAGTTTGCGCTAAACAGGTCCATGGGAAAAATGTTGTATATGTAAAGGAGAGTAATATCGGCAGCGGTGCTTTAAATTATGAAAGTTCTATTGCTGCCACCGATGGTTTTATTACTGATAAGAAAGGCATTCCTCTTGCCATATTGACTGCGGATTGTTTGTCGGTTTTTGTTTACGATCCTGCCCGTCCGGCGGTGATGTTATTGCATGCCGGTTGGCGAGGTACCCAGCAGAATATTGCTGCCGAAGGAATCAGAATGTTACAGGAAAGATTCGGCAGTTCACCTCAAAGGCTTCTAGTAGGTTTTGGCCCGTCTATCCGTTCATGTTGTTTTGAAGTGGATAAGGATTTTAAGAATAGTTTTCCCTTCGGCATGGTTAATCGGGAGGGGCGTAATTTTATGGATATTGCTTTGATAAATCAACAACAACTAATTAATTGCGGAGTTAAAGAAAAGAATATTTATGACCCAGGATTTTGTACATTTTCAAATAATCAGGATTATTTTTCTTATCGCAAAGAAGCTGATAAGGCCGGCAGAATGATTTCAGTTATTATGCTTAATCATAAGCAGCTTTAAGCGAAGTATAAAGTTTGTTAAGGCCAATGATTACTAAATACGATTTAGAGTTTATTTTGCATGCTAAAGATAGTTCCCCAAAGATAATTAAAAGTTCTCTGGAAGAATTCGGCAACAATCTGGCGGTTAGCCTGCTTGAAGATAACCAGGAAAGCTGCAATTATAAAATAAATATGATTACTGAAGATCCTACTTTAGTTTTTGACCTTTGTTCGCAGTTTGGCAGGATTAGGTCTGTTAAAGTCGGCCAAAGCATGGTATGATTGCTCCTATGTTTGTTGTTATTTTTGTAACCGCAGGTAATAAAAAAGAAGCTCGAGAAATCGCCCAGACATTAATCAGGCAGAAGTTAGCTGCTTGCGTTAATATCCTGGGAAAAGTTGAATCTTTGTTTTTTTGGGAATCAAAAATTGACCACGCTCAAGAGTATCTGTTAGTTATAAAATCAAAAAAAGATAAGCTGCCTAAGATTATTAAGCTAGTTGAAGCAATTCATAGCTATGAAGTTCCGGAGATTATTGCTCTTCCGATAATTGCCGGCAGCAAAGCATATTTAAGGTGGATTAATGCATCTCTCAGGTAGCCCGTTTGATTTTCTTATCGCATTTTTTGGAGGATTACTTTCCAGCCTTACTCCTTGTGTTTATCCGCTTATTCCAATTAGTGTCAGCTACATAGTTGGTAACGCGCAGAATTCAAAAATTAAGGGGTTGTTTTTAAGTTTGTCTTATGTTGCCGGAATTTCAGTTACTTATTCTTCTTTAGGAATTTTAGCTGTATTAAGCGGTAGTATTTTTGGGAGATTTAGTTCGCACCCGGTAGTTAATCTCATCGCCGGTGTTCTAATTTTAGTTTTTGGGCTGGCGATGTTTGATTTGTTTCATTTTAATTTCAACCTGAACTTAAAGCTTCCTGCGCACATCAAGGGTAATTATTTTTCCGCTTTTTTATTGGGCCTTGTTTCCGGACTGATAATTTCGCCCTGTCTGACCCCGATTTTGGGTTCAATCTTGGCATACCTGTCGATTACCAAAAATATATTTTATGGAGGATTTTTACTTTTTAGTTTTTCTTGCGGGATGGGTTTAATTTTTATCATAATCGGAACCTTTGGTGCCGGGCTTAGCGGATTGCCTAAACCCGGAAGATGGATGGAAATTTTGAGAAAAAGCTGTGGTGCGTTGATTATTTTATCAGGTGCATATTTTATTTTTATAGCCCTAAGGAGGTTCTAGTGTTATTTCTCAGAAAAATCCGGATGTTTTTGCCTATATTTCTATTTTTTCTATTTTTAGGTTTTAACGAAATAGCTATAGCTGAGGATCTTATATTAAAAGACTTAAACGGCGTTTCGGTCAATCTTTCTAATCATAAAGGTAAACCGGCTATTCTTTTTTTCTGGACCACTTGGTGTCATTTTTGCCGTAATGAGATAAAAGCTTTGAATCAAAATTATAACCAGTTAGAAAAAGAGGGAATAGCTGTTTTTGCCATTGATATCGGTGAACCAGATTACCGGGTTCAGAAATTTTTTAAAGAGAATGGGCTTAGCTTTAGGGTTCTTTTAGACAGGGAAGGTTTGGTTTCGGATAAGTATAATGTTATCGGTGTGCCTACCTATATACTTCTGGATCAATCGGGGAGGGTGGTTTCAGCTGAGAATAGATTGCCTGCAGATTATAAAAGTTTATTTTTAAAATAGGTTTTAGTCTGATGAATAAATTCCATGATTTAGTTGAGGAAATTTGCGAAGAGGATAAAAGGTATAGGCCGGATGCTTATGAATTTATCCTGCAGGGTTTAAATTTTACACAGGATAAGCTTCAGAAACATTCTCATGTTTCCGGTTCGCAGCTTGCTTTTGGGCTGCGCGATTTTGCAATTAAAGAATATGGTGCTTTGGCCGGCAGGGTTTTGTCGTACTGGGGAATAAACCAGACGCAGGATTTTGGCAACATAGTCTTTAAGATGATTGAGAAAAAACTTTTAGCTAAGTCTGAGGAAGACAATTTGGCTGATTTTAACCATGTTTATGAATTTGAAACGGTTTTCGCTAATGTTTTGTCCGATTGTGTAATTGAGGGGCTAAAAACAGAAAAATGATTAATAAAGCGATAAGAGAACTTATTGAATCAAGGGAATTCATCAGTGTTTCTACCTGTGATTTCGACGGCAGGCCGAATGCCGCTCCTAAATTTTTATTAAAGACCGAAGGCAACTATGTTTATTTAATTGATTATGTTATCGGCAGGACCTTCCGGAATATGAAGATTAACCCGCGTGTTTCACTTTCTTTCTTGGACAGTAATAGCCTTACCGGTTACCAGATCAATGGGAGTGTTGAGATTATTGATCGCGCCGAAGAACATGCTGAGGCTCTTAAGGAGTTGCGGCGTAAAGAAATTGATTTATCAACAACCAGGATTATCGAAGGTGTTATTAAAGGCAAAGCTCACCGTGCTTATGAAATAGCCGCTACTGAACAGTTTATAGTTTTAAAAATCAAAGTAGAGGAAATAGTTGAGATGCAGCCTAGTGGACAGCTGAAGAGAGAGAGCGTAAAGTGAATTTAAAAGGTTTGGCAACCGGTGTTGGCAGCCTTCCTTTGGTTGATGCTCAGGAAGCGGTGGATTTAATTTTGCGCTCTGTTCCCGGGGCGCCTTTTTGGCCTCAGCTGCCCAAAATCGACCCGCGCGAGGGAATGATTGTGCAATTTAGCGAGCATTTACCAGGCCTTCAAGTAGATGCTCGCGGCCTGTATTTTGCTGCTCAGGATAAAGAAAAAGCATTAGAATTGTTTTATGAAAAATTTATTGCTTTGGATTTGGATTATTTTAAAATAACTCCTCAATTTTCCCGTGGTTTATACGCTTTTTACCAGCGTTTGCAGAATACAAATTTAGCGGATATGGAGTTTATTAAATGCCAGGTTACCGGTCCTTTTACTTTTTGCGCCGGAATAAATGATTCGGAAGGCAAAGCTATCCTGCATGATGAAGTATTGATGCAGGCAATGGTTAAAGGCTTGAGCATGAAGGCGCTTTGGCAGCTTGATTTGTTTAAAAAGTTCGGCAAGAAGATAATTATGTTTTTTGATGAACCGTATTTATCAGCTGTGGGTTCAGCTTATACCCCGGTAAATCGAAATGATGTAATTGATATTTTCTCTGAGCTTACTGATAGCCTGAAAAGTCAAGGTTGCTTGATTGGCATACATTGCTGCGGCAATACGGATTGGTCAATGTTGACCGAAGCAGAAGGTGTGGATATAATTAATTTTGATGCTTTTAATTTTCAAGAGAGATTTGTGCTTTACGCTGATAACTTGAATAATTTTCTTAAGCGGGGCGGGATTATTTGTTGGGGGATTGTTCCAACTCAGGAGGATGACAGAATTCAAACTCCGGAATTATTGGCTCAGAAAATAAGGTCTGGATTAGATATTCTAGCTAAGAAGGGTATTGACCGCGGCCTCCTATTAGAAAGGCTTTTGATTAGTCCTGCCTGCGGCTTGGGAACTCTGGATGTGCAGAAAGCCAAAGATATTTTGAGTTTACTTAATCGAACTTCTATTTTTATCCGCAAGGACTTTTGAGCCTTTGTCTTGTAAATTCGGCAGCCTTTTGCGCTTCGCGCAAGGCTTTTACCTGATAAAGACTAAGTACCTAAAAATAAACTATTTGACAAATCCAGCTTAAGTTATATAATCAAGAAAATCAGTTTAGTGAATTTTCCAGCAAAATATAAAAGTATATTTTAAGGACACTATGAAAGAAATCAGAATTCATGCCCGCGCAGGCCAGGGGGCAATTACAACCGCAGCTTTATTAGGGTTTAGTTATTTTAATGAGGGTAAGTATCCTTATGCTTTCCCTAACTTTGGAGCAGCAAGAATGGGTGCTCCGATGAATGCTTTTGTGCGCGTTGACAGCGACCCGGTACGTTTGCGCAGCCAAATTTATGAACCTAATTATGTAATTATCGTTGATCCTACGTTGATGCGCGGATTTAACTGTTTTTCAGGATTAAAAGAGGATGGTTTGGCGATTATTAACGGCAAGGATGATATGGAACTGCCTAAATTAAAAGCCAAGCAAAAGGTTTTTATTGTTCCGGCTAATGAGATTGCCATGAAAAATATCGGCCGTCCCTTAGGAAACACAGCCTTAATTGGTGCTTTTGCTGCTGCTACCGGTGAATTAAGGCTGGACAATCTTATTGAAGTAGTTAAGAAACGTTTTAACGGTAAAGCTCAGGAAGGCAATATCCAGGCAGTTAAAGAAGGTTTTGAATTTGTTCAAGCTAAGTTGAAGGGATAAAATGTTTGGGCCATTGAATGTAGATCCATTAAAAAGTAAAGGTGTTAAAACCGGCAGCTGGAGAACTTTATTGCGTCCACATTATCTGCATAAAGAGTGTATTGCTTGCAGGATGTGTTTAATGATCTGTCCGGAAGGCTGTGTGCATGGAAAAGAGAAAAATGCTTTTTGGGCGGATTATAATTTTTGTAAGGGCTGCGGAGTATGTGCGGATATCTGTCCGAAAAAAGATATTGTTATGGTTGTTGAAGAATCAAAAGGCGAGGAGAAATGAGTAGCGCTAAGGTTTTATCCAGCGAAATTCTTCGCTTCCGATTAAATAAATGAAGGTGCCGGTTTAAGCTAGTTCATAAAAGGAGAAGTTAAAGGGTGAAAGAATTTGTAGAAGGTTCACATGCAATAGCTGAAATTATAAAAACCTGCCAGCCGGGAGTAATTTCGGCTTATCCGATTACGCCTCAGACGCATATTGTTGAAGACCTTGCGCAGTTGGTGGCAAATAGAGAGCTTAATTCTCAATTTGTTAATGTCGAAAGCGAGCATTCTGCAGCTAGCGTAGTTTTAGGTGCATCGGCTACCGGTGTACGCGTTTATACTGCGACAAGTTCTCAAGGTTTATTCTATATGCAAGAGGTAGTATTTAATATTGCCGGGATGCGTTTGCCGGTGGTCATGACTTGCGCCAACCGGGCGATAAGTGCTCCAATAAATATTTGGAATGACCAGCAGGATTCTATATCATTGCGCGATGCAGGTTGGATTCAGATTTATGCCGAGGATAATCAAGAAGCAGTGGATTTTCATCTTCTTGCCTATCGTTTAGCTGAAGATAAAAGAGTAATGCTGCCGGTAATGGTTTGTATGGACGGTTTTATTCTGACCCATGGCATGGAGACAATCGATATGCCGGAACAGGCAAAAGTAGATAAATTTTTACCAAAATATCAACCTTTGTATAAATTAGACCCGGTTCATCCGGTTTCTATGGGCCTTTTAGCTGATCCTGATTATTATATGGAAGCACGTTTTGCGATTCAGGAAACAATGAAAGAGTCAATCAGCTACTTATCTGAAATAAGCAGTGAATTTAATGCTGTTTTTGGCAGAGATTATAAGGATTTGCTAGTCGAGGAATATTATACTAAAGATGCCGATAAAGTCATTGTTGCTATGGGTTCAGTTTGCGGGACAATTAAGGAAGTGGTTGATGAACAACGCGCTAAAGGTAAAAAAGTCGGGTTATTACGTATTATTTCTTTCCGTCCCTTTCCTTATGCCCGGATTTATGAAGCTTTAAAAGACATCCCCAAGGTAGCAGTTTTAGATAAGTCAGTTTCTCTCGGTGCTTATGCGCCGATTGCAGTTGAAATAAAAGCGGCATTTTACGGTAAGAAGAAGGGTCCGAAAGTAATCAGCAGTTTTGTCGCCGGCCTTGGAGGGAGAGATATAACATTAGACTCAGTGCATGAGGTATTTAGAAGATTAAATGCTAAGGAAGTTAATTCTAATTTCATAGATTTAAAGCCAGAGTTACTCAAGGAAGAATATGGAGAATAACCCTTTATTTAGATCAGGCCACACAGCTTGTGCCGGATGCGGCCAGGCAATTGCTGCGCGTTTAGTCATTGAAGCAGCCGGAGCAAATACTATTGTTGCTAATAATACCGGTTGTCTTGAGGTGTTTACTACTAAGTATCCTGATAGCGCTTGGGGTGTTCCGTGGATCCATTCTTTGTTTGAAAATTCTGCTGCCGTAGCATCAGGCATTGAAGCAGCGTTGACTTATTTAGGCAAGAAAGATTCGATTAATGTTATCGCTCAAGGCGGGGATGGTTCAACCGGCGATATAGGCTTACAGGCTTTAAGCGGCATGCTTGAACGCGGTCATGATATTTTATATATTTGTTATGATAATGAAGCTTATATGAATACCGGGGTACAAAGAAGCGGGCTTACGCCGTTTGATACTAATACCACAACCAGCCCATCGGGGGCAAGTTCTTCGGGAAACCTTCGTCCGAAAAAACCTGTACCGGAGATCTGTAATGCTCACGGAATTCCTTATGTAGCTACGGCTTCGGCAGGATTCCCGCAGGATTTAACGCGTAAGGTGAAAAAGGCAATTTCGATAAAAGGCCCTAAATATATCCAGGTGCATGTGCCTTGTCCTTTAGGCTGGCGCCATGAATCAAATCAAATGTTGTCTGTAGCCAAGCTAGCTGTAGATACCGGGCTCTATCCGTTATTCGAATATGAAAATGGTGTTTTGGCTAATCGCCGGCAGATTACACCTAAACCGGTGGAAGAGTATTTAAAAGCACAGGGAAGATTCAAACATCTCCTCAATAATCCTGAAGAGATAAAAAAGATTCAGGCAATTGCGGATAATAATATAAAAAAGTACAATTTGCGGTTAGAAGCTTAAAGAACAAAGGGGGAGAGAATGGGAAAACAAGCAAGAGCAATTGTTGATTTAAGCTTAAAAGATTTAATTAAAGATTTAAATAAAGCGTATTGCGACGAATGGCTGGCATTTTATCTTTATTGGTATATGTCTCAGACCGTTTCCGGGCGTGCTTATGAAGATATACAAGAAATGTTAGCAAAGTTAGCCAAAGAAGAATTAGAGCATGCTACAGAGCTTGCTGATTTAATTACAAAATTAGGCGATGTTCCGCCGGCTAATCCTATGGATTTAGAAAAAGGCGCCAATGCTCCGTATTTAATGCCGCCTAAGAATACCGCAGATATTAATCGGATTATTCGTATCGTAGCTGAGGCCGAAGCAGGTGCAATAGAAACTTACAACAAGATTGCCAAGAAAACATTAGGTAAAGATAATGTTACCTATCAGTTGGTTACGCACATATTGAGTGAAGAAGTAAATCACGAAGAGATATTTGAAAATCTTTTGGAAAGATAATAAGGGGGAGATATGTCAAAAATAACTGTCGATGCCAGTACGTGTGTAGGTTGCGGGTTATGCGAGCAGTCATGCCCGGATGTATTTCAGGTACAGGGTGATGGGGTTGCTCATGTTAAAGCCCAAAGCAGCGCAACTTGTAATTTACAAGAAGTTGCTGATTCTTGCCCGGTTAATTCAATAAAAATAAGTTAAAATAAGTAAATAGAGCAATTATAAAAAAAGAGCCAGTATTAATACTGGCTCTTTTTTTATTTGTATTTTGTTTATTGTGCCTTTTTCTTTAAAGCAGCGGTAAAATCAGCAAAAACCTTGCTCTTTTTTTCAGTTAATAACTTTTGGCCGAATTCTGCCTTTTCTTTAGTAAATTTGGCTTCATCAGTCGGTTTAATTGATTTAAGCTTGATAATGTAATAGCCTAATTCATTAGAAAATATTTTGCTTGGCTCATTTGTTTTGAGTTTTATGGCATTATCCCAGAAGATTTTTGCCGCCCCTAAATCTTTAATCTGGTCGCTGGATTTGAAGAAAATCGTTGTTTTTTCTTTTATCTTACAGGTTTTAGGCGATTTCGCACATTCATTAATCACGTTTTCAGCCATTTTCCTGGATCCTTCTTTGATTAACATGTCTTTAATCTGATCTTTTACTTGTATTAACTCTGGGATATAGGCTTCTTTATCCTTGCTCGCAGGCACCTTAAACATGGTTTTATTTTTTTTGAAAAATTCTGAAATTTCTTTTTCGCCGGGCTTAATCTTCTTAGTAAAATCAGAGGAGAAACTGGCAAAATAGTCAATGTTTAGTTCCTGATTAAGCTTTAAATATTCCTGCCGGATTTGTTCGTCGCTTATTTTTACTTCTGCGGTTACCTGTTGGTAGAGTTTAGAAAGAATCAAGCTTTGGCGCATCTGTTCTTCAAAGGTGCGCGGCTGCAGGCGGAAGGCATAGCGCAGAGTCTCTGTGTAAATTTTATTATTGAAACCGGATTTATCCTGGAAATAGGGCGTGTTTTGAATTAACTCAATAGTTTCTTTGTCAGTTACGTTAATTTTGCGGTTTTTTGCTTCATAAAGAAGGATTAATCTCTCCCAGGCCTGGGCAGGTAAATTTAAATATTTTTCAATTTCCGGCAGCTTATCGCCGAATTGCATAATTGCCGAGGTTTTTACTGCCGCCAGGGATTCTTTATATTCTAAATTTGAGATTTTTTTACCGAATATTTTTCCAATGGCTGCATTTTCCTGTTTGTTGCGCGTTCCTTCTCCAAAGCCCCAGAGTGTAAATGCCGGGACAATAATTATGGCCAGAGCTATCCAGATTTTTCTTGCTGTTTTCTTATTGCGTAAGATCTTTAACATTTTTTCCTCCAATTATATTTATTAATTATAAGGCAAAATTTTAAGATTGCAACACAGTTTTGTCTTAAAAATAATCCGGTTAGATTCTAGTTTTTCTTGCGTCTATTATTAAGGAGGAGTGCTCTATGGCTATAAACAATTGGCCGCAGGAAGACCGGCCCAGGGAAAAACTGTTAAAAAACGGCGAGCATACTTTGAGTAATTCTGAATTGCTGGCGATTATTATAAGGACAGGAGTAAAAGGCCAAAGCGCCCTGGATTTAGCCAGAAGAATTTTGCAGAAATTTAAAAGCTTTCGCCAGATGGGAAAACAGGATTTAGCTTGCTGGAGGCAATTAAAAGGCCTGGGGCAGGCTAAGATTAGCCAGATAAAAGCTGTCATTGAGATAGCCAGAAGGTTTAGTGAGGAGAAAATAAATGAAAAACGTGTAAGAATAAAATCTTCGCAGGACGTTGCCAGGATTATTATGCCAAGGATGCAGGATTTAAGAAAAGAGGTATTTAAAGCGCTGTTTTTAAACTCTCAACATAGAATCATAGGCTTAATCGAAATAGATGAGGGGTCTGTGGATCAGGTCAGGCCGATAATCCGGGAAATTTATCAGAAGGCATTATTGGAATTCGCATCTTTTATAATTTGTGTGCACAATCACCCTTCGGGTAGTCCTTGCCCAAGCCCGCAGGATCGGCAGTTTACGCAGGAATTAGTCATTGCCGGGGAGAGCTTGTCTATAAAATGCCTCGACCATATAATTATTGGAAACGGGAAGTATTTTAGCTTTTCCGATGAGGGAATTATTCGATAAAATAGCGAAGATTCTTTTTGTAGGCTGCTGCTAGTTCGTTTAACTGTACGATATCTAATCGGCGCTGCCCGGCTTCGATTTTGGAGATGTAAGATTGAGTCCGCCTGAGCGCTTTAGCTACATCTGACTGTTTAAGTTTAAGTGCCTTGCGGGCTTTAATTAATTTGGCAACTAAATCTTTGTGGGATTTTGTAAAGATAGTCTTATCCATATACTTGACACCTCTAAGTTGTTATGTCACACTTTTTCTATAGATATTCCAAAATGGAATATCTGATTTGGGTGAGATATTGGAGGTAAACTATGGGAATGTCAAGATTTTTTGTTTTTTTGGTTTTGTTTTTTTGTCCGGTTTTTGTTTTCGCTGAAGAGATTACAATTACTTCTTATTATCCTTCACCTTATGGGTTGTATAATGAGTTGGAGACTAACAGGTTAGCAGTGGGGGATACGAATAACAATGGTACTTTAGATGCCGCGGATCAACCGAACAGAGATGGAGACATCCGGCTTAAGGCGCAAACAGGTAATCCGACAAGTTGGCCTGCCGGCACTACAGGTCAATTTGCCTATTCAAGTACTTGAGATTTACTGTATCATTATAACGGTTCTGCGTGGGTATCAAGCGGAGCTTTTAGTTATACTTACTATTGTTTTACTAGCACTACCTATGGCACTCCTGTATGCACCAATGCCGGCGGCACTCAAGGATATTGTCCTTCAGGATATACCCAGAAATCTGCTCTTGGCTCGTGGGGTCAGTGCGCCATCGGCTGCGGCTACTCCGCTGCACCTCCGCCTACTTCTATTTGCTCCCGCCCGGAGGCAATTGTGGTACTGGCTACTCCACCACTTGGGTTGTTGGTAACGCATATGTCTGCTCCCAGTAGTTAATCTTTTTCTGGGAAGATTTGTAGACAGTTTACATAACTCCATATTCTCCAGTAATATCTGTAAGAAATATCTAAGAAATAAGGGCAGCTTTATTTTATAAAATTCCAAGTTAGATTTGTTTTTTTGCGTCTCTTGTGGTAGAAGTGATGATTGAAACTGGATGCAATCATACTTGATGGCAGTATAAGATTAAAGAATTTTATAAAAAACCGTTTTCCCGCGTTTGGGGATACGGTTTTCTTGTTTTTAACTTATTGCTTAACGTTTATCTATAGCCGGCAATGCATAACTTTTCATTTGCTAAACGGCGTTTTTTTGGTATAATTAGTCTCTCAAATACAGGAGGAAGCTCTGCAATGATTGAACGTTACAGCCTACCGCAAATGAAGAGTATCTGGCAGGAAGAGTTTAAGTTTAA
>JBAYMG010000005.1:0-71332 GCA_041663665.1 Candidatus Omnitrophota bacterium
CTTTAGGTGCTTTTCCTGCTTCGCTGCGCTCGGCAGGGTTGCGCTAGACAAAAACTTTAGGTGCTTTTCCTGCTTCGCTGCGCTCGGCAGGGTTGCGCTAGACAAAAACTTTAGGTGCTTAATTTGTCTTTGACAAAGCTATCCGCCTATGGTAAATTGAAAATGTTGTAAAAAATAACCTCAACGTTTTTGTCCTGAGAGTCCCGCTGTGCGGCGCGACGAAGGATCCCAACATATGAAACGTATAATCTTAAGTTTATTAATAATTTCTTTTTTATCTCTTCAGCCGGCAGAGGCTTATTGGATTTGGACTCCTAAAACCGGGAAGTGGGTTAATCCTAAAAATTTGCCTAAGGATAATCCTGTCGAGCAGTTTGCTTATGCTAAATCTTTCTTTGATAATAATAAATATGCTGAGGCCAAGCGGGAATTTCGTAAGTTGCTTAAAGCTTATCCTAAGTCTGCTGAAGCTGCCGAAGGCCAGTATTATCTTGGCTTGACGGAAGAGAAGCAGGGTAAAGATTATGAAGCCTATTTGGCTTATCAGATGGTTATTAATAAGTATCCATTTTCTGAGCGTATCGGTGAGATAATTGAGTTGGAATATAAGATTGCTGAGAGATTTATGGCTGGAGAGAAACGTAAGGTGTTGGGGGTAGATTTGCCTGTTGACAATCCGGCAATTGAAATTTTCGGTAAAGTAGTGGAGAACTCTACTTATGGCCCGCTTGCTCCTAAGGCGCAATATAAATTAGGTTTAGTTTTAAAAGGACTGCTGCGTTATTATGAAGCCGAAGAGGAGTTTAATAAGGTAGTTTCCCGTTATCCTGATAGTGAGTGGTCATCGGCGGCAAAATTTCAGATAGCTACTTGCCGAGCCAGCCTATCTAAGGGCGCAGCTTATGACCAGGGTGCGGCGCAGGAGGCAAAAGAGAGATTTGAGGAATTTGTCAAGGAACATCCGGATGCTGTTCTTTCTTTAGATGCCCAAAAGAATATTGATCAGATCCGGGAAAAAGAGTCAGAAGCAAACTATAATATTGCTCGTTTTTATGAGAAACAAAAAGATTTTAAGTCAGCCAAAATTTACTACAACGACGTAATTACTAATTATACCGATACCCCCTGGGCTAAGGAAGCGTCAGCCAAATTACAGATAATGGAGCAGAAAAATGAAAAATAAAGTTTTGGTTTTCTTAGCTATGGTATTCTGCTTATCAGCTGTTGTTTTATCCGGTTGCGGCTATACTACCCGTTCAATGCTTTATGGTAAATATAGTACAATTTATATAGCTCCGTTTTTAAATAAAGTCGATGTAACCCAGGAATCCTATTCTGCTAATAAGTATCGTATTTATCGTCCGCTGCTTGAAACTGATATTACTAAAAAAGTAATTAACCGCTATCTTTTTGACGGTAATCTTAAGCCGGCGAAAGAGGCTCAAGCCGATCTGGTGTTAAAAGGGGAATTGATTGAATACCGCAAAGATCCGTTAAGTTATAATTCGGATAATGACGAAGTTACTGAATACCGCATAAATGTTTATGTGAATTTGACTCTTTGGGATACTAAGGAAAATAAATTAATCTGGCAGGAAAATAACTTTAATGGTAATGTTTCTTATTTTACCAGTTTCGCTGCTGGAAATGTGCTTAGGGTAACTGAAGATACGGCGGTAAACAATGCAATCGATGATTTGGCTCGCCGCATAGTCGAACGCACGGTCGAGCAATGGTAATATGGTCTATTTACTTATCGGCCAGGATGTTTTGGCTAAAGAAGTTCAGCTTAAAAAGATAAAACAAGAATTCCTTCCCCGCCAGCTGCAGGATTTTAATCTGGACACGCTCTATGCTAAAGAAATAACTCTAAAAGACATCCAGGAACGTTTTTTAATTATTCCGTTAAAGAGCGTTAAAAGAATTATCGTAATTAAAGAAGCTGATTCTTTAGATGAAGCATCCCGCAAATTTTTTCTAATTTATTCTAAGCATCCGCATAAACAATTAGTTCTGGTTCTAGATTTTGAACATTATGATTATAAAGATGAGTTTATCCGCGGAATTTCTCCTCAGGCGCAGACATTGCGTTTTAAGGAGATAGTTAATCCGGATACATTCGCTTTAAGCCGGCAGATTGAGTTAAAAAAAACTGAGCTTTCCTTGCGCATACTGAATCAACTTCTTGGATCCGGCCAGGCGCCGGAACGAATTCTTGGTGGGCTACGTTACGCCTGGGAAAAACAGGGTATGGCGGGGCAGCTTGCGCGTAAGAAGCTTAAATTACTTTTGGTTTGTGATATAGAAATAAAAACAGGCAGGCTTGCGCCTGCCTTTGCTTTGGAAAAATTAGTGGTTAGTTTATGCGGATTTGCTTAATTTGCGCATAAGGCGCGATTTTCTACGGTTGGCAGTAGCCGGATGGATGATGTTTTTCTTAGCGGCTTTGTCTAATTGCGAGAAAACCTTGGAAATAAAAGTTTTAGCTTCGGCGTCTTTTTTTTCGACTAACCCCTGGAATTTTTTAATTGCTCCTTTAAGTTGCACCTTTACCTTGAGATTGCGAGTATGTTTTCTTTTGTTTACACGATTACTTTTTAATGATGTTCTGCGTCTTGGCATATATTCTCCTTATCCACGAGCTTGCACTCGTTAAACATGGGGTGTTTTAGTTAACTTACAGGTTAATATTATTAGCATAATTAATTATCCATGTCAATAAGCAAATATCTTAAAAATAACCAAAATCAAACAGTTGCCCGCTCGGCAACTATCATTAGTTTGGCTACCCTTGTTTCGCGTGTGCTTGGTTTTATCAGGGATGTAGTTATTGCCCGGCTGTTTGGAATTTATGTTTACGCCCAGGCTTTTGTCATTGCCTTTCGTATACCCAATCTTTTTCGCGATTTAGTTGCTGAAGGGGCTGCGAATGCGGCAATTATCCCGGTTTTAAGCGAGTACAGCTTAAAACGCACTAAAGAAGAATTTTGGGAACTGGCTAACCTGTTGCTTAATATACTGTTGGTGGCCTTAAGTGTAATAACTATACTTGGGATAATCTTTTCTCCTTTACTGGTACGTTTAATTGCCCCGGGTTTTATTGCCTCTCCTGAAAAACTGCAAGCAACAATTAATCTAAATCGGATTATTTTTCCTTATATATTACTGGTTGGCCTTGCTGCTTATGCCATGGCGGTGCTTAATTCGTTAAAGAATTTTACTGTTTCTGCGTTTGCCCCTTGCCTTTTAAATATTGCGATAATTGTTTGTGCGATTATTTTTGGAGAAAATGTAATTGGTCTGGCAAGCGGAGTTTTGCTTGGCGGCATATTACAGTTGGCCGTGCAGGTGCCTATTTTATATAAAAAAGGATTTCATCCGAAATTTGCTCTTGGTTTTAAACATCCGGCAGTTGTGCGGATTGGAAAATTAATGGTGCCGCGCCTGGTGAGCTCAAGTATTTATCAATTAAATAATTTTGTCGATTCAATTTTTGGTTCTTTTGCCTGGATTGTCGGCGATGGCGGGGTGGCGGTACTCTATTTTGCTTACCGGCTTATTCAGTTTCCTATTGGTATTTTTAGTAATGCCATTGCCCAGGCAATTTTACCGACTCTTTCCACCCAAGTGCTAGAGGAGGGTTATGACGAACTTAAAACTACTCTTTCCTGGGGGCTGCGCACAGTTTTTTTTGTGATGCTGCCGATTACCGCTATTTTTATGGTTCTTGGCGGGCCATTGGTTTTTGCTCTTTTTGGAGGAGGAAAATTTGATTTTAATTCCGGGGTTTTAACCGGTGATGCTTTGTTTTTTTATAGTATTGGCCTATGTGCTTATGGAGGGACTAAGATACTGCAATGTTGTTTTTTTGCCCTGAAAGATACTGTTACTCCGACAAAGATAGCCGGTTTAGCTCTGGGGTTAAATATTGTTCTTAATGCGGCATTGATGTTTCCGCTTAAAATCAGCGGCTTGGCACTGGCTACTTCAATTTCAGGGACAATTTCTTTCTTCTTTTTATTTTTTATTTTAAAGAAGCGGCTGAATGGATTCGGAGAGCATAAAATATTAAAATCATTTTTACGCATCTTGCTGGCCTCTTTTTGTATGTCGGTAGTATGTTTTTTAGTCAATCGAGCGCTAAATTTTAGCTGGGCATTATTTTTTAGCGCGTTAGCTTATGTCGTTTTTTGTTTCATTTTTGGTGTTGCTGAATTTAAAGAGCTCATGCGGAAAATACTATGGAAAACCGGGAGAAGCTAAAAGAAAAAATATTACAAGCGCCGGATTCGCCCGGTGTTTATCTGATGCGCGATAGCCAGGGTCAGGTTCTTTATGTCGGTAAGGCTAATTCATTAAGAAAGCGCCTGCTTAGTTATTTAGGCGCAGGTTTATCTAATAAAACTATGGCTCTAGTGGATAAAATCGCTGATGTTGAGGTCAGGTTGTCGGCCAACGAGAGTATGGCTTTACTGCTTGAGGCCAACCTTATCCATGAATTTAAGCCAAGATATAATATTTCGCTCAAAGATGACAAAAGTTTTCCTTTTCTTAGGATTTCGCAGGAAAAATTTCCATCAATTTCTATTGTTCGCCGGAAGAAATATGCAGACGGCCAATATCTGGGGCCATATACTAATGCTAAGCTTCTAAAAAGTGCTCTTAAAATTATCCGGTATAGTTTTGCTTTTCGATCTTGCAGGAATATGCCCAAAAAGAGCTGTATTTACTTTAGGATTAATCTCTGCCCTGCTCCTTGTATTGGAAAAATCAGTGCTCGGGAATATAAGCTGGCCCTGGATAATATTATTCTAATTTTAGAAGGTAAAAATGACCGATTAGTTAGCAAGCTTACAAAATTAATGCAGGATAAAGCTAAAGTAATGGATTTTGAGGCGGCAGCCAATTGTCGCGATCAGATTAGTGTTTTATCTGAGATGCCACTGGTTTATTCCGGAGATAATCGTAGAAAAGAGCTGTTGGATTTAAAAAATAGGCTGGGTTTAAAAAAACTTCCCGTAGTCATCGAAGGATTCGATATCTCTGACATTTTTGGTAAACTTGCGGTTGGCTCAATGGTCAGTTTTCGCGATGGTAGCCCGGATAAAAATAGTTACCGCAGGTATCGGATAAAAAGTTTTAATGGAATTGACGATTATCGCATGCTAGCTGAGGTGGTCAGGCGGCGTTATAGACGTTTGCTTAAAGAAAATTTGCCTTTGCCGGATTTGTTGCTTATTGATGGTGGCAAGGGGCATCTTCTGACAGTTCAGGGAGTGCTTAAGGAATTAAATGTTTCTATTCCCCTGGTCAGTATTGCTAAAGAAAAAGAAAATATTTATAGCAATAAAAATTTGTCCGCCTTAAACTTTCCTAAAGATGCCGTGGCTATGAATTTGATTCGCAGGATACGTGATGAAGCGCATAGGTTTGCTTTAAGCTACCATCATTTATTACGGCGGCAAGAATTAATTGGGGCTAGTCGAAAAACAGGTAGATTAAATTGAGGATTTAAAATAATGTTAAACTTTCAGAGAATAAGAAGTTTCCTATTTTACTCAAGCGTAATCTTGTTTTTTAGCGCCTTACCTTTTATTATCGCTTCGGCTTTGGGGTATAAATTTAATCCGGATACTTTAAAGTTTTCTAAGACAGGTTTAATTTATATAAAAACTCAGCCGGAAGGGGCCAGTATATATCTTAACGGTAAGAAAATAGCTGAAAAAACTCCGGCGAGCATTGCGGAGCTAGTTCCGGGTGTATATAAAATTGTTTTGGAGCTAGCTCAACATTATCCATGGCGGGAGGAGATAGATGTCGAAGCAGGTAAGGTTACTCGGGTTGATAAGGTTATTCTTTTTCCTCTGCGGCCGAATTTAGAACAGTTAAATCAGGAAAGGTTTTCTTCTTTTCGCCTGGATACCGATAAAAATGTGATATATTATCTAGACCAGTTAAATAAAGTTGTCTATAAATCTAATTTAGACGGCAGCAATTTCGATGATGTGGCAAGCCTGCCGGATAAGTTTGTGCAAATTATCGGCTGGGATGTCTCACTAGATAAGAAAAAAATATTTATTTTTAATAATTCTCAAATTGGCGTGATTTTTTTCGATAATCAAGGTGAGCGTGATTATTCAGATTCACCGATATTTTTTGATTATTCTCGAGAGAAGATAGTTAATGTTTTTTGGCATTCAGACAGTTATCATTTGATAGTGCTAACTAATAAGTATGTCCAAGTGATTGAAGCTAGGCCAAGGGCATTACCGATTAACCTGGTAAAATTAAATAAAGAGGAGTCACCGGCATTTTACGATGCCAGAAAAGATATTCTTTATTTCAGCGATACCCAAATAAGCCCGAGCGGATATTTTTATAATAATTTGTATAAATTAGAGCTTAATGCGGATCTATATCTATTAGGTATGTTAATGAATAAGACAAATGAATAAGGCTGTATTTTTAAAGCGCGTTCTGGAAATTATTCCCGGAGGGTTATCTTGGGGGATAATTATTACTTTGATTTTGTTGTCGATTCTGCATCCGATAGCCAGTGCAATTATAATTATTACTTTTGATTTTTATTGGATTATCCGTACAGTTTATTTAACTACACTTTTAATCTTGGCTCATCACCGGCTTTCCGCAGAAAAAAATAAAGATTGGTTTGCTAACTGCCTGGGGTTGCCGATTGGTAAAAGATTTAGGGATTTATATCAGCTGGTAATCTTTCCGGTTTACAATGAGGGGTTAGAAGTCTTGCGGCCGTCGTTAGAAGCTTTAAGCGCCAGCCGTTACTTGAATGAAAGGTTTATTGTAGTTATGGCTTTTGAAGAACGTAATATCCAGGCGCGTAATGTTGCGCAAAAACTCGAGGAAGAATTTGGCGCAAAATTTGGCGCCTATTTATCTACTTTTCATCCTGATGGTTTAGCCGGAGAAAGCCGGACTAAAGGCGCAAATGCTACTTGGGCGGCTAAAGTGGCTAAGGACTATTTAGATTCCCGGGGGATTGCTCATGAACAGGTGGTAGTTTCTTGTTTTGATGCTGATACTTGTGTTGATCCGCAATATTTTGGTTGTTTAAGCTATCATTTTTTAACTTCCCCTAAACCCCATCAGGCAAGTTACCAGCCAATGCCGGTTTATAATAATAATATTTGGCAGGCTCCATCTTTTGCTCGTTTGATCGAAATCAGTAGTTCGTTTTGTCAGTTAATCGAAAGTATGCGTTTGGAAAAATTTGTTACATTTTCAAGCCACAGTATGAGTTTTAAGACCCTGGTTGAAATTGATTATTGGCCGACAAACATGATTTCCGACGACTCGGTAATTTACTGGAAAGGTTATCTGTATTATAATGGCGATTATCGTGTTCAGCCGCTGTATACTACTGTCTCGATGGATGTGGCATATTCTAATAATATTTGGCGCACAATTGTTGTACAGTATAAGCAGAAGAGAAGATGGGCTTGGGGTGTAGAAAATTTTCCTTTTGTGGTGGCTGGGTTTATGAAGAATAAAAACATTTCCCTGTTTAATAAGCTAAGAAGGTCTTTTCAGCTCTTAGAAAGCCATGTAACTTGGGCTGTTTGGGCGGTTATCTTGGCAGTGATTGGATATCTGCCGATATTTTTTGGCGGGGTATTTTTTAACCAGACAGCCATTGCTTATAATCTACCCAGGATTGCCGGTTTATTATTTAAGTTTACCTTAGTAACAAGTTTAACCTGGATATTTTTAAGCTGGACAATTTTGCCTGCGCGCCCTAAAGGGGTAAGCTGGTTTAAAAATATAATTTTTGTTTTAGAATGGTTTTTTGTGCCGATTATTATATTAATTATTGGTTCTTTGCCGGCAATAGATGCACAAACCCGGTTGATGCTGGCTAAATACATGGAATTTAATCCTACATTAAAAGGAAATAGGGTGATATAATCAAGAAACTAAACTGCTTTAAAGCAGTTTAGTTCCGCAGCCCCGCATGTTTGTGCAGAAAAAGAGGGGAAGAGTAACTCGGGAGGAATATGGATATTAAAAAATTAATGCATGAAATGGTGGATAGAAATGCTTCGGATCTTTTTTATCGTGCCGGAGGTGTGCCTCGCTTGCGTATCGATGGGAAAGTAATTCCTATGGATACTAAAATATTAACCGTAGATGATGTCATGGTGGCAATTGAACAACTGGCTAACACCAAGCAGTTGGAAGTTTTTAGGAATGAAATGGATGTAGATTTTGGCGTGTATCTGGAAGAATTCCTGCGGCGTTTTCGAGTTAGCATCTTTATGCAGAGGAATTGGCCATCTATTGTTATCCGAAATGTGCATAACAATATAGCTAGTTTTGGGGAACTTAATCTTCCCGATGAAATATTAAAAAAACTATCAATGGAAACCCGGGGGATTGTGCTTTTGACCGGTACGATGGGTAGTGGGAAATCAACTACAATTGCCAGTATGATGGAATATATAAATAATAATGCCAAAAAACATATTTTAACTGCGGAAGAGCCGATTGAGTTTACTTTTGAGGATAAGCAGGCAATTATCAATCAGCGCGAACTGGGTATGGATGTTAAGAACTATCCGGTTGCTTTACGTGCTTTTACCTTACAGAGCCCCGACGTAATTTTTATCGGCAACATTCGTGATTATGAGACAGTATCAAGCGCTATGGCTGCTGCGGAAACAGGGGTTTTAGTTTTAAGTACCTTGCATACTATTAATGCTTCTCAGACCGTAGAAAGATTAATCAATCTTTTTCCTCCGCACCAGCATCAAGAAGTAAGGAATCAATTGGCTTCTCTGTTGAAAGGGGTAATCTCTTTGCGGCTTGTACCTGCTAAGGATGGGGTCGGACGTTTTCCTGCCTATGAGGTTATGCTTTTGACACCGACTATCAGCCGTTTGATCCGCGAGGGTAAAATCTGGGAGATTCCTCAATTTATTGAAGAGGGCACAGTTTTTGGCATGCAGTCATTTAATCAATCTTTAGTTAAATTAGTTAATGAGGACAAGGTAAATTTAGAAGATGCGGCATTAGTCGCGGATAGCCGTGAAGAGTTTATGTTAGTTTACCGGGGAATTAAGAAAACATAAAATTTGGCGCTAATAGGTATTGGGTCGCTGTATTCTGGAGGGTTGACAGTTGGCCTTAAAGGAGCCGCCGGCGTATCCCGGGCAAGGAGAAAAGATGATTGATAAAATTACAACTAAACTTAGCGAAATCGGTGTGAGAATAGAAAATTTAAGAGGTTATCTTTGACGTTGAAAAAAGAAGCCAGCAGATCGAAGCTTTAGCTCGTCAGATGTCTTCTGAGGGGTTCTGGGATAGCGGTGAACAATCTACTAGAATAGTTAAAGAATTAAAAAATCTTAAAATTATAGTTGAGCCTTGGAGCCAAGCTTATAAAAAATATCAGGAGCTTGCTGAGCTTGTTCCTTTACTTGAAGAAGATGATCAGGATCTTATTTTGGATTTAACGAAAAATATTGATTCTCTTCTAGTGGTCGTTGACAAACTTGAATTTCAAGTGCTTTTGGGCGGCCGGTTGGATAAGAACAGTGCGATTTTAAGTATTAATGCTGGTGCCGGCGGGACAGAATCATGCGATTGGGCGGGGATGCTTTTTAGGATGTATAGCCGTTTTGCACAAGCTCATGATTATAGTGTAAAAACAATCGATCTTTTAGATGGGGAAGAGGCAGGAATAAAAAATGTCACTATTTTAATCGAGGGTCCATATGCTTTCGGTTATCTAAAAGCAGAGCGCGGTGTACATCGGTTGGTGCGCATTTCTCCTTTTGATGCCAATAAACGCCGGCATACTTCTTTTGCTTCAGTAGACGTGATTGCGGAGATAGAAGAGGATCTGGATATAAAAATTGATGAAAAAGATCTGCGTATCGATGTCTATCGTTCTAAGGGCGCAGGCGGGCAAAGCGTTAATACTACGGATTCGGCAGTAAGGATTACGCATCTACCGACCGGTATCATAGCGCAATGCCAGAATGAGCGTTCGCAGTTTCAGAATAAGCAGACGGCGATGAGAATCCTCAAGGCCCGTCTTTATGAAGCTGAGCAGGCAAAAAAAGAGGCAGAATTAAAAGAGCAAGATTCGGATAAAAAAAGAATTGAATGGGGCAGCCAGATCCGTTCGTATGTTTTGCATCCTTACAATTTAGTTAAAGATCATCGCACGGATTTTGAAACCGGGGATTCCGGGAAGGTTTTAGATGGTTTTCTGGATGAGTTTATTGAGGCGTATTTAAAATTTATTGCTAAAAGATAAGCCCTTATCGGGGGATCTAAAGGAAAATTAAATGCTAGGATTAATTAGAAAAATTATATTGAATAATAAGCAGGGTGCAATAATCAAAAGATACCCCAAGCTGAATATAGCATTGCATCCGGATATGCCAAGCCCTTCAATGAATAAGATGGTTGAGGTGGCTGGATTGGTTGACCGGGTTAATTCTTGTGAAAGCCGGATAAGCTTGCTTAGCGATCAAGAGTTAACCGCTAAATCCGAGGAATTTAAAAAACATTTAAAAATTAAGTCTGAAGAAATTGCTCCGGAATTAGAGCAATTGCAGCAGGCTATGCAGAATGTCGCTATGCCTGAAGAAAAAGAAAAGTTAAAAGAAAAGTTAAAGAATAGCCGCAATAGAATTTTTGCTGATATTCTACCTGAGGCTTTTGCAGTGGTTCGCGAAGCATCCAAGCGCACGATTGGTTTAAGGCATTTTGATGTGCAAATCGCCGGAGGTATTATTTTACATGAAGGCAGAATCGCCGAGATGTCCACCGGAGAAGGAAAAACACTGGTGGCAACACTGGCAGCATATCTTAATGCTTTGCTGGGCAAAGGTGTTCACGTTGTTACGGTTAACGACTATTTAGCCAAGCGCGACCGAGAGTGGATGGGGCCGATCTATGAATTTTTAGGTTTAAGTGTCGGTACTATCCAACATGACATGAGTGATGAGGAAAGGAAAATCGGTTATGCTTGCGATATAACTTATGGGACAAACAACGAATTTGGTTTTGATTACTTGCGCGATAACATGAAGTATTCTATTGATGACCTGGTGCAGAGGCCGTTCTATTATGCAATTGTTGATGAGGTTGACTCGATATTAATTGATGAAGCCCGGACCCCTTTAATTATTTCCGGCCCGGCTGAAGAATCTACCGAGAAATATTATTTGGCTAAAAAAATAGTTGAACAATTAAAGGGGCGCCGCGTAACTGAGCATGATGAAATTGATGCAAAATACAAGGGAATAGACTTAGGTTTGGGGTTTGATTATGTAGCTGATGAGAAGGCCCAAACAGTAGCTTTAACTGATGCCGGGGAAGTTAAAGCTTCTCAACTTTGGAATGTGGAAACATTGCATTCTTTAGAGACAATTGAATATCGGCACCATACTATTGCCGCTTTGCGGGCAAAAGAGTTTTTTAAGCGCGATGTGGATTATGTCATCAAAGACGGGCAGGTAATTATCGTCGATGAATTTACCGGAAGGCTTATGCCGGGCAGGCGTTGGTCAGACGGATTACATCAGGCAGCTGAAGCTAAAGAAGGATTAAAGATTGAGCGGGAAAACCAGACTTTGGCAACAGTGACCTTCCAGAATTATTTTCGTATGTATGAAAAATTGGCGGGTATGACCGGGACTGCTTTTACCGAAGCCAATGAATTTAAAAGTATTTATCAACTGGATGTGGTGGTTCTGCCGACTAACCAGGCTTTGGTGCGCAAGAATTATCCGGATCGTATTTATAAAACTGAAGAAGAAAAATTTGCGGCAGTAGTTGAAGAAATTGTTGAGTTAAGCAAATTAGGTAAACCCGTATTAGTCGGGACAATTACTATTGATAAATCTGAAATGCTTTCTGAGATGCTTAAGCGCCGGGGGGTTATTCATCAGGTGTTGAATGCAAAATATCATGAAATGGAAGCCCAGATTATCGCGCAAGCCGGTAGGTATAAAGGCGTAACTATTGCCACCAATATGGCTGGCCGCGGAACTGATATACTCCTTGGAGGGAATCCTGAATTTATTGCTCGGAGTGTAGCTAAACAAAAATTAAATCCGGAAGATCCAAATTATATTAGCGAACGTGAAGCAATTTTTAAGCATTATAAGTCAGAGGCTCAGCTCGAACATAATAAAGTAGTGGAATTAGGCGGTTTACATGTTTTAGGGACAGAGCGGCATGAAGCAAGGCGTATTGATAACCAGCTGCGCGGCCGCTGCGGCCGCCAGGGTGATCCCGGATCTTCGCGTTTTTATGTGTCGTTAAAGGATGACCTTATGCGCTTGTTCGGTTCCGAGAGAATTATCGGGTTAATGGATAAATTAGGATTAGAAGACGGGCAGGTTATCGAACATCCCTGGGTAAGCGGCTCGATTGAGATTGCTCAGCGCAGGGTAGAGCAGCATAACTTTGAAATTAGAAAGCAGCTTCTAGAATACGATAATGTAATGAATAAACAAAGAGAGATTATTTATGGCCAGCGCCGGCAAATCTTGGGCGGGTTTTCTTTAAAAGAAAATATTATTGAGATCATTTCTAAACTAGCCGGTGATTATTTGAAAGTTTATAACAACGAAAATTCATCGGAAACAGATCTTGCAGGTTTAGTCAGTTTTACAGCTTTAAATTTTGGCTTAGAATTAGGTTCCCAAGTATTCACAAACCTCAGTATCCAGGATATGAAAGAAGAGTTAACTAAAGAATTGCTTGCCGCCTATGAAAATAAAGAAAAATCAATGGGGGAAGAGTTGTTGCGTAATTTAGAGCGTATGGTTTTTTTACAGATTATCGATAGTAAATGGAAAGACCATCTTTATGCTATGGATAGCTTGCGTGAAGGCATTGGTTTGCGTGCCTATGGGCAAAAAGATCCTCTGATTGAGTATAAGCGCGAAGCTTTCGGGATGTTCAGCCAGATGATTGCTGCCATTGAAGAAGATGCTGTACAGACTGTTTTTAAATTACAGCCGGCCAAACCGGATAAATTTCAAGGAGTTTTTAGTTCTTTACCTAAGGAGATGTCTCATCCGGTGGCTTTGGCTATTGGGAGCCAAACCACTGTTTCCCGGATTGAGACAGATCAGTTCCAAGCTTTTCCGCAACAAGATAGCGTTTCAGAAAATGCCGCTATTTCAGAAAAGCCCACAGTCAAAACTGTGCAATCAGATCATCCTAAGGTTGGGCGCAATGATTCTTGCCCATGCGGTTCCGGTAAGAAATATAAAAAGTGCTGTGGAAAATGAGTGCGGTAGCCCTTTCGATTATAACTGCAACTTTATTGTCGCTTTCATTATCTAGTTTTAATTTTTGGCAATTTGCCTGGTTTGGTTTTATCCCCCTTTTTATTGCCTTAGAAAATAAATCTCTACGCCAATCTTTTGTTCTGGCGTATTTGTGCGGAATTATTTTTTGGGCATTTACGGTTTATTGGCTTGTTCATGTTACGCTTTTGGGCACAGCTATTCTCGTTTTATACCTGGCTTTATATTTTGGCTTATTTGGTTTAGGTGCAGCATTTATAAAAAAACCTACAGCTAAGGGGATTATTTTTTTACCTTGTTTCTGGGTTTTGCTCGAATATACCCGAAGTTATTTATTTACCGGATTTCCCTGGGCATTAATCGGCTTTTCGCAATCCACAAATTTACCGGTTATTCAGCTGGCGGATATTACCGGTGCCTGGGGAGTTTCTTTTTTGGTTGTTTTGGTTAACGTTACAGCCTATTCCATAATCCGCCGGCAATCAAAATTAAAAATTTATTTAATTCCCGCTGCAATTATTTTTTTATCCTTAGGCTATGGAGTTGTTAGATTAAGCTATAAACCCGATTTAGGAGCCAGCCGGAAGTTTAAAATATCAGTCATCCAGGGCAATATTCCGCAAAATTTAAAATGGAATAAGCAGGCAGTTAGTTTTATTCAAAATAACTATAATCAATTGACTGTTTTGGCAGCCAAGGATAATCCGGATTTAATTATTTGGCCGGAAGCCTCTGTCCCGGCTCTTTGGGGCCAGGATGATATAGAGTTTGAACAGGTTTATTCTCTTGCCCGCCGGGAAAAAATTAGTTTATTAGCCGGTGCAGTTAGGCTGCTTGAAAATAACTATTATAACAGTGCTTTGTTTATCGATAGATCAGGTATTTTGCGCTCAACTTATAATAAATTACACTTAGTTCCTTTCGGCGAATTTGTGCCCCTTAAAAATATTTTTCCGTTTTTAGAGTCTATCGCTCCGATCGGAGATATAACACCGGGTCGGGAGTATACTATTTTTAAGTATCCGGCTGATTTCGGGGTGCTTATCTGTTTTGAGGATTTATTTCCGGAATTATCCCGCCAGTTTGTGCAAAAAGGGGCAAGGTTCCTAGTTAATATTACCAATGATGCCTGGTATAAAAAGGGGAGTGCACCTTATCAGCATTTTGCGGCTTCAGTTTTTAGGGCAGTTGAGAATCGTGTATATCTGGCGCGTTCAGCTAATACCGGGATATCCGGTTTTATTGACCCAAAGGGAAAAATTTTATCAGTAGTCAATGGCCTAAAAGGCAATAAAATATTTGTTGCCGGTTTTACCAGCCAGGATATCTATTTAGAACCGTTTAGGCGCACATTTTATAATCACTACGGTGATTTTTTTATCGTTTTTTGCCTGCTACTTGATGCAGGTGTTATAATATTTATATTAAAAAATAGAAAATGAAAAAAATCTTATTAATTATTTTTATTTTATTGTCAACCTCTGTATTTCTGGGGATAGCTGCAATGGACAAACAGTATTTTATCTGTCCCATCGAATATAAGGGAGATATTGTTATCCGCAGTGATAATCACGGGAATGGTTTGTTTGCCTCAAGCAGATCCGGCAGGAGGTTTCATAAAGGGATTGATCTGTTAGCTTATATTGGTACGCCGGTTTTGACTGCTAAAAGCGGTAAGGTGGTTTGTGCAACCGAGAATCGTGGCATGGGTAAATATGTCATCATCCGCCATCGTAATAATATTATTACGATTTATGGGCATCTCTCGGAAATTTTTGTACGTAAAAATGATTATTTGCGTCAAGGACAGGTTGTTGGTAGTGTTGGCAAGACCGGTAATGCCAGATATCGCGATATGCTCCCCCATTTGCATTTTGAAATCAGGAAAAACGGCGTTCCCCAGGATCCTCTTGAATACATTTAATTCTCTCGACTAGAAATTATTTGAATGCTAAGATATAAGTATGTATAAAAAAAGATTAACATTTATTTTGTTACTTTTATTGCTTAATGGATGCGCAAGCGCGCAGAAACTGCAGCTTGAGCGTAATTCTATATTACCGCTAGAGCCTTTTAAGAATGGCCAGCGGATTTTGATTTTAGCTCCACATCCGGATGATGAGGCTATTGCTTGTTCCGGAGTTATCCAGCAGGCACTTAAAGCCGGATCCAAAGTCAAGATAGTTTACCTGACTAATGGCGATCACAATGAATTGGCTTTTATTGTTTATGAAAAAAGAATTGTTATGCGCCAGAGCGAATTTATTCATATGGGCTTTTTACGTCAGCAAGAGTCAATTCGGGCGATGAAATTCTTAGGGCTGAATGAGGACGATCTGGTATTTTTAGGATACCCGGATTACGGAACTTTTGAAATATTCTGTAAATACTGGCAGACCAAGAAACCATTCCGGGACCGGCTAACCCGTATATCTAATGTGCCGTATCCAGATAATTCTTCTTACGGAGCTCCCTATTACGGAGAAAGTATTTTAAAAGATTTAACTAATCAGCTTTTGGATTATCGGCCGGATCAAATATTTGTTTCGCATCCGGCTGATGTCAATGTTGACCATAAATCATTATATTTGTTTCTCCAGGTGGCTTTAAGCGATTTAGAGGAGGTGTTTCCTGCTCCCGAAATTCATCCTTATCTTGTGCATTTTGTTGGTTGGCCCAAGCCAAGGCATTATCATCCGGAACTAGAGTTGTACCCGCCAGATAAATTTATTAATTCTAAAATTAATTGGCAACGCCTGAATTTAAGTTTTGATGAGTTGGATAAAAAATATCAATCGATACTTTTTTATAAGAGCCAAACGCAAACCAGCGCTTTTTATTTACTTTCTTTTGCTCGAGAAAATGAGCTTTTTGGTAATTATCCGGTTTTAGAGTTAAATCTTCAGTCGACATTGCAAGATAAGATGATTGCTTACTTTGGGGCTTCGGAGATGTTTAGTGAGGGGGATTATCCGTCAAGTTCAAGAGAAGTCGAAGTAATGGAAGAAAAAGGTTCAGTTAGCTATGCTCATGAAGATAACTATTTGATCGTGCGTGTAGATAAGCCCCGGAAGCTTAGCAGCAGGTTCGGAACGTTGCTATATCTTTTTGGGTATAGCAAAAATAAAGCTTTTGCTCAAATGCCAAAAATTCGCATAATTACCTCATCGAGAAGATGTAAGGTGTTTAATGCCAAAGACAAGGTTATTGACCATGGGGTAATTTTAGATTTGGGTGCTAATTATTTAATTTTAAAAATTCCGCTTAAGCTTTTAGGGGATCCGAATTATTTGCTTACTTCCTTGAAAGCTTATCATGGCAATCTGCCGGTTGATGTTGTTGGTTTTCGTAAAATTAAAATTAAATAGGGCGCAAGGTGGATAAAACAAGGCTAGATAAACCTATTGTAATTTTAGGGTAGTTTGGTATAATCTGAATTAACTTAAATTAAAATGGATTTTAAAAAATTTCGTAAATTAATAAAACATTCTACGGCTAGGTTTGGAATAGGCCTTTGTTGTTCAATAGTGAAGGTTATGCCTGCTGGTTTTTTGTATGCTTTTGCCAGTAACCTTGCCGCTTTAGCCTATGTGTTTGCGCTAAAACAAAAGAAAATTGCTTTAAATAGTTTGAATATTGCTTTTGGCGGAGAAAAATCCTCCCAGGAGATTAATAAAATAGCCAAGACTTGTTTTACCTACATGGCCAAGAGCGCAGTCGAGCTCATGTTCTTTTTTGATAAGCCGCACGCTTTAAAGGACCGGGTGGAAATTATCGGCTGTCAGAATTTGGATAAGGCATTGGCTCGTGGGCATGGCGTGATTTTGGTTAGTGCTCATTTTGGTAATTTCCCTCTTCTCTTGGGCAGGCTGGCGGTAGCCGGGTATAAGGCCGGCGGGATCATGAAACCGATGCATGATGCTAAGATGGAAGAGATCTTTCGTAAGAAAAGAGAGAAATATGGAGTGCGTACGATTTATAGCCAACCGCGGAGTGAGTGTGTGAATAGCACCATTACTGCTCTGCGTAATAATGAACTGATTTTTACCCCGATCGATCAGAATTTTGGAACCGGAGGAGTATTCGTTAATTTCTTTGGAGAAAAGGCAGCTACTGCTACCGGTCCGGTAATTTTAGCTCAAAGAACTAAAGCTGCAATTGTCCCTTGTTTTATTCTCAGGCAGCCCAATGATAAGCATAGGATAGTGTTTGAACCGGAACTAGAGTTAGTTGAAGGTAAAGATCCCCGGGATACAATATTGGTCAATATCCAGAGGCTTACTGATATCATTGAGTCTTATATACGGAAGTATCCCGCAGAGTGGGGATGGATTCATCGTCGCTGGAAGAGTAAGCCTCCCGCCTAAAATTATGCGGCGGGATAAAACTGCGCATGAGCTTACTTTTACTGTTAATCTATTTTTGCAGGCAAGTAGCAGTAAGCCAAGCGTTCATTTAAAAGGAGGGTTTTAAGATGGGGCAAGACGAGAAGAAGTGTTGTGGTACAGAAAGTAAATGTTGTAATGGGAAGAAAACATTAGCTACGCTTTTTAAAGTTATTTTAGGGTTAGTGTTTTTGGTTTTAGGTGGCTTGTCAATTTTAAAGTTTTGGCCTGAGCTTATTTCAATTATTAAAGGTGGTATCGGTTTATTCTTGATTTTAGCTGGTATAATTACTTTAGCTATAGCTAAAGAATAAGCAAAAAGCTTTAAAATAATTAAATAAGAGGAAGATTCTATCCGGTCAAAAGGATAGAATCTTCCTCTTATTTCTTTTGCTATTATTTAGTTTTCATATATAATATACAAATTATAAGAAAATAAAATAACACTTTGCGTGCAGGGGTGTAATCCTCGATCTTAATAGGGTAGTCGTTTATACCTTCGCGAGTTTTAAGGAGAATGATATGGAAAGTATTCTTAAGAAAGAATTGATTAGTGACAGTCGAGTTTGCCGGATGATTGCTGTAGGGGTTTTCTTTACTCTTACTGTTTTATCTGCTTTTGTCCGGATACCTTTGCCTTTTACCCCGGTGCCGTTTACTTTGCAGACACTCTTTGTTTTACTTTCCGGGGCATTACTGGGTAGAAAACTCGGCATGTTTACGCAGGCCTCATATATGTTTTTAGGTTTGATAGGCCAGCAGGTTTTTACCGGTTTGGGCAGTGGTAGTTTATACTTGCTCGGCCCCACCGGCGGTTATGTTGTCGGTTTTGTTTTAGCTTCTTTCTTAACCGGTAGCCTCTTTACAGACGAAAGGCAAAGCAGGCTTGCTATTTTTTCGAAACTCTTATTTGCGGATTTTATAATTTTATCTAGCGGCATGTTTTGGTTAAAATTCAGTTTATCCTGTTCGATGGCTCAGGCATTTTTGCTCGGGTTTCTACCGTTTGTATTTGGTGATTTATTAAAGATTATCCTGGCTGTGATTGTTTATCGCAAACTTCATTTACGTATTAAAGCCAGCCTTTATTAATTAAAGCTATTTTTTAGTTGTAATATTTAGGTCAGTTTCATTGGTTTTATAGGTAACTTGACAAATATTAAATACTATGATAATTTAAATTAAGCTTAAAAGGAGGGTAAGATGCATTTTAAGAAAATTTTGTTTTTATCGGTATTTATTATTTCAAGCATAATGGTTAGTTGTGCTGTTTTTGCTGAAGAGGCTGCGGTTACGCCTACTGATTCCGTCGTTATTGCTCCAGTTGTTACTCCTAACCAGCAGGTTGCGGTTCCTCAGGAAAAAAGCGATACGCAGTGGGCTTGGGGAGAAGTAACAAATTTAGATAATCAGTCCAAAGCGCTTACCATTAAGTATCTTGATTATGAAACTGATCAGGAGAAAGAACTTATTTTAATTGTTGATGATAAAACAACTTTTGAGAATATTAATAGTTTTAATGAATTAAAGTTAAAAGATACTCTGAGCATAGATTATGCAATTAGCGCGGATAATAAAAATATTGCTAAAAACATAAGCCTTGAAAAGCCGGATGCTGTGCCGCCGGTTGCGGAATCTGCTAAAACAGGGGATAAAACTGCTGAGGCGCCTGCAGCTAATGCTCCGCCAGTATTAGAAGATGCCACAGCAACGACGACGCAGCCAGCTGTCGTTGATGCTCCAGCAGAAGTTCTAGCGCCTGAATCAACGTCTGCTGTCAGCGCGCAAGCACAATAATTGTTTATATAAATAAATTATTACCGATAGGCAGGGCCTTAAAACCCTGCCTATATTTATTATGAGAAATATAAAATTAATTATTTTTGATTTAGATGGTACATTAATTAATGCCTATGCAGCGATAGAAAAGAGCTTTAATTATGTGATGCGTACGTTGGAATTAAAAATACAAAATTCCGGCGTTATTCGTCGAGCAGTCGGCTGGGGCGATGGGAATTTGCTCAAGCCTTTTGTGCCCAGCGAAAATTTAGACCAAGCGTTGAGTCTTTACCGTAAACATCATAAACATAGTTTACTTAAGTATGCGCATCTTTATCCGTATGCCAAATCTCTTTTGCGCCAACTCAAGGCCAGGGGCTATAAGTTGGCAGTAGCCAGTAATCGGCCAACGGAGTTTTCTCTTATACTCTTAAGGCATTTACAGATATTTGACTATTTTGATTATGTGCTTTGTGCTGATAAATTAAAGCATGGCAAACCAAATCCTGAAATACTAAATAAAATAGTTAAAAGGTTCGCCTTTAAGAAATCGCAGGTTTTGTATGTCGGGGACATGGTGATTGACGCTCAAGCAGCGAATCGGGCGAAGATTAATGCGATAATTGTCATGGGCGGCTCAAGTAGTAAAAGTGAGATTAAAAAAGAGAAGCCTTTTAAAATTATTCCGGCAATTGGCAAGCTTATGCAGATGCTGGAGTAGCTTGTTAATTAGGTTTTCCTTGACAGTTAGGTTAATCGGTAATATATTAAAAATGAGTATGAAGAAATGCTTTGAGATATTTAGTTTCGCGGCAATGTTGTTGTGTTTAGCTGGATGTTTTTCAACCAAACCGCATTTTGCTTTAGATAAATCATTAACCGGAGAGCCATTAAGTCAATATTCCGGTCCAAAAGCTAAAATCACAATTAATGATTTTGAACTGAAAACTTCGGGTGTTGATGTTGAGATTGGTTTAGCCCTGAAAGAATACTTTATCAGCATTTTGTCCGGCACTAAGCGTTTTATTGTAGTCGGCCCGCAAGAAGCAGACTTAATTGTTAGTGTTGCGGTTATTGAATTTATACCTGAAAGTTCAGGCGGCAAAGCGGGTTTAGCTGGCGGAGGAAGCAGTGCCAGTAGTTTTATGGGTGGATTGTTAGGAGAAGCTTTAAATAAAGCAAATATGCAGTTGGGCCTGCGGATTATTGACCGGGCTACTTCTAATATTATAAGCAATAGAGATATTCAAAGTCAGGCAATAGAAAACCCTGGGAAGAAGAGTATAAAAACCCCTCATGACAAGGCTTTCAAAGCAGGTTTGAGTGAGTATTCCGGAAAGCCTATGGGTAAAGTTATTTATGATTGCTTGGTTGAAGCAGGGCGCTATATTGCGCAAAACGTACCGATGAATTACTACAAAAATTAACTATGGGAAAAAGAAAACGTAGAGGAAAGCTTAACTGGCGTTCTAAGAAAGCCAATAAGGGCAGAAAACCTAATTTAGGTTAAATTCCTGTATATGGTTTTATTTTGGATTATAGCCAGCACATTTTTGGTTAGCCTTATATCCTTAGTGGGTATTTTTACACTTGCCATAAAGGATAATTTGCTGCATAAGATTATTTTTTGCTTGATCGGTTTTTCTGCCGGTGCGCTTATTGGCAGTGCTTTTCTCTGTATCCTTCCGGAAGCACTTCAAAAAACAAGTAGTACAATTGTCTTTTACTATCTAATCTTAGGCATAGTTTTATTTTTTCTGATGGAGAGGTATCTGCATTGGAGGCATTGCCACGATAAAGATTGTCACATTCATGCTTTTACCTATCTAAATCTTTTTGGGGAGGCTTTTCATAATTTTATTGATGGCATTGCTATTGCCGCAAGTTTTACTATCTCAATAAAATTAGGAATTGCTACAACCTTAGCGATAATTTTGCACGAAATACCTAAAGAATTGGGGAATTTTGGCGTGCTTATTTATGGTGGTTTCAGCCGGAAGCGAGCCTTATTTTATAATTTTATTTGCGGCTCAACTGCGATGATCGGGGCAATCGCTGGTTATTTTATTTCTGATTTTGCGTCTGGTTTTTCCAGTTTTATTATGCCTTTGACTGCCGGAGGGTTTATTTATATTGCCATGTCAGACCTCATTCCGGAGGTGCATAAAGAAAGCAATCAGAACCGCGCTACGCTGGCATTTATTGCTTTCTTATTTGGTATCCTGTTTATTGCATTCGCGAAGGTTTTCCTACCTGAATAGTCAATTATTTTTATGAAAATAAAGGCGTTAGCTTTAATCTCTGGAGGCTTGGATAGTCTATTAGCCGCAAAACTTATCCAAAATCAGGGCGTAGAAATAATCGGCCTGCATTTTAAAATACCATTCTGCAAATTAAATATAAGGGAAAAATTTTCTGATTTCCGGATGGAGATAATCGAAATTGATTTAGGAAGTGAATTTCTTAAATTAGTTCAAGAGCCGCGTTATGGGTTTGGATCAAATATGAATCCTTGTATTGATTGTAAAATTTTAATGTTTAGCAAAGCAAGAGAATTAATGCCTGAGTTAGGCGCCAGCTTTATCGTTACCGGAGAGGTGCTTGGCCAGCGGCCGATGTCCCAAAATAAACAGGCATTAAAGTTAATTAAAGAAAAAAGCGGGCTCGGTGATTTATTGCTGCGGCCGTTATCTGCACAGTTTTTTCCTCCAAGCTTAGCTGAAAAAGAGGGGTGGGTAGAAAGGGTTAAGCTGCTTAAGCTTAACGGCCGTAGGCGTAAACCACAGATGCATTTGGCTGGAGATTTGGGTATTTTAAAGTATTCAACGCCTGCCGGAGGCTGTTTATTGACCGATCCCAGTTTTTCTAAAAGATTAAAAGAGCTTCTTGCGCATAATGAATTAAACCTGAATAATTTGGAGCTTTTAAAATTAGGCAGGCATTTTCGGATAGGAGAAAAATCCCGCCTTGTTTTGGGAAGAAACGAAAGTGAAAATAATTTGCTTATGCAGTTAACTGAGCCGGGAGATCACCTATTAAGTCCGCAGAAAAATTTAGCTGGTCCGATCTCCTTGATTAGGGGGCCGGTTAATCCGGAGATGGTTTCTTTATCGGCACAGATAATCTCCGGTTACACGGATACTATTGGTTTAAAAGAAATAGAAGTGTTCTATAGGCAGCTGCCGGTATTAAGTGATACTCTTTATAGAGTAACCTGTATGCCTAAAACCAGCTTTACCCACTTATTAATATGAAAGAAGCTCAGCTGTATGTTCAATTAGAAGATCGGAAGGTAGGTTGTCAGCTTTGTGCGCATAATTGTAAAATTAAGGATGGTGCATTTGGTTTTTGTGGTGTAAGGCAGAATATTGACGGTATTCTCTATACGCTTAATTATGGCAAGTTGGTGGCAGCGAATGTAGATCCAGTTGAGAAAAAACCGTTGTATCACTTTTTCCCTGGATCGAGAGCCTTTTCTATTGCCTCTGCTGGATGTAACTTCCGTTGCGGTTTTTGCCAGAACTGGCAGATTTCTCAGATTAATTATATCAATCAAAGTCCGGGGGAGTATTCTAGTGCGGATGATATTGTTGAATTGGCTAAGCAAAATAACTGTAAAGCAATAGCTTATACTTATACCGAGCCGACTATTTACTTCGAATTTGCTTTAGAAATAATGAAATTGGCCAAAGAGTCCGGTTTGTGCAATATATTTGTTACCAATGGTTATATGACCCGGGAAGCTGTTTTTTTACTTAAGCCATATTTAGGCGCGGCTAATATTGATTTAAAGTTTTTTAAGGAAAGTTCTTATCAGAAAATATGTTCGGCTAAACTTCAGCCTGTTCTTGATTCCATTCGATTATTGTATGAATCCGGGGTTTGGGTTGAGGTTACTACTTTAGTGGTCCCCGGAGAGAACGATACGGAAGAGGAATTAATGGGGATTGCCAGGTTCATTGCTAGTGTTAACCGGGATATTCCATGGCATATTTCTTGTTTTCATCCGGATTATAAGTTTAGTTCTTACCTGGCTACCCCGGAGCGTACCTTAAGATCTGCTTATGAGTTAGGCAAGGCCCAAGGGTTGCATTATGTCTATGCCGGTAATTTCCGCGGTTGGGGGCAGGATACCTTTTGCACTTCCTGCCGGAAGGTCCTTATTAAAAGAGAGGGGTTTGATATTATAGAATCCCATCTTTCTGGAAATAAGTGTTTATTTTGCCAGGCAAGCCTCCCGGGGGTCTATAGCCCTAGGTTAATTTAGAGTTGACAGGTTTTAAGGTTAGGGTTAAAATAACAATAAGTAGTTAAAGTTTGCCTACCCCTTTTAACGCGATAGGGGTATATTTTTTAAGGATCTTATATGAAAGAAAAGAGTATTCAGCTGGATCCCAAAAAATGTATTGTTTTTTTTGATTTTGACAATACTATCGCCACTTGTGATGTTTTTGATAATATGCTTTTACTTTTTTCCAAAGATGACCGTTGGGTAGAGTTGGAAAAGAGATGGAAGAGTGGGAGAATCGGCTCAAAGACTTGCCTGGAAGGTCAGCTTCGGGGTATGGATTTAACTAAAAAATCCCTGGATGCCTATTTGCCTAAAATAAAACTAGATCCTTACTTCAAGCAGATTTATAAGCTCTTGCAGGCTAAAAAAGTTAAGACGATTATCTTAAGTGATAATTATGACTATGTGCTTAATCGCGTTTTAAAGATTAATGGGATCAATAAGTTAAAAGTTTATGCTAATAAGTTAATTTTCTCTAAAGGTAAGGTACTTACGGAGTATCCCTTTAAAGATAAAGATTGTCAGATTTGCGCGCATTGTAAGACGAAAAATCTTTTGGTAAATTCTTTGAAAGATTACACAGTAATTTATGTTGGTGATGGTGAATCGGATGTCTGCCCGGCGAAATATGCGCATGTTGTGTTTGCCAAAGATCATCTGCTCAGGCATCTTAAGGATAGTAAGTTGGATTATATGGCTTTTCATAATTTAAAAGACGTTTTTATCTATTTAAAGAGGAAATTAATATGAGCTCAAAGCAATTAACTAAAACTTCAAAAGGTAAGAAAAATTTTTCTCACGATGAACTACTGGAGTTAGAAGCAAAATATTGTTCCTGGGGGGACACGGTACACTATGCCGAGAAACTGAATATATTTAAGAGCGCAGAAGGAAGTTATCTTTATGACCGCAAAGGCGTGGAGTATTTAGATTTACAGATGTGGTATTCGGCAGTTAATTTTGGTTATAAAAATAAGCGTTTAAATGATGCACTAAAAAATCAAATTGATACCTTGCCGCAGTTGGCCTGTCAATATCTCCATGAAGAAAAAATTCAATTGTCGGCAAAACTCGCACAGAAAAATCAGCGGACCTTTGAAGAAAAGGGGAGAATCCATTTTAATGTTGGTGGCTCAAGCGCTCTTGAAGATTCATTGAAATTAGTACGGAACAATACCGGGAGAAGCCTGGTTTTTGCTTTTATGGGCGGGTATCACGGCCGGACGTTAGCTGCCTCAGCAATTACCTCGAGCTTTAGATATCGTGAGCGTTTCGGCCATTTTGGTGACCGGGCGATGTTTGTGCCTTATCCGTATTGTTTTAGATGCCCCTATGATAAGAAGAGGGATTTTTGTGATTTATATTGCTTGAAGCAGTTTGAGCGTCTTTTTGAAACTGAATATTACTCAGTAGTGAATAAGAAAAATAATAAATGTGAATTTGCCGCTTTCTACGCTGAAGCAATTCAGGGAACCGGAGGCTATATTGTCCCTCCGCAGGAATATTATTCAAGGTTAAAAGATATTTTGGATCAGTATGGCATTCTTTTTGTTGATGATGAAATCCAGATGGGATTCTTCCGTACTGGTAAATTCTGGGCGATTGAGCATTTTAATGTTACCCCGGATATTATTGTTTTTGGTAAGGCTTTAACTAATGGGTTAAATCCTATAAGCGGAGTTTGGGCAAAAGAGAAGTTAATTTCTCCGGATGTTTTTCCCCCGGGTTCAACTCATGCTACCTTCTCTAGTAATCCTTTGGGCACTGCCGCAGGCCTTGAAGTGATGAAGCTAATTGAGGAATCAGATTTTGCGATATCTGTCCCTAAGAAAGGCCAATATTTTGTTTCCCAGCTTAAGAAATTGCAGAAGAAGTATCCGCAAATTGGCGATGTTGATGGCCTTGGCCTTGCCTTGAGAATAGAAATATGCGAAAAAGACGGGTATACTCCGAATAAAGAACTTACGGATAAGATTGTTAATTTAGGCTTAAGCGGTTCCTTAAACGTCGCCGGAAAACGTCGCGGGTTGATTTTGGATGTCGGAGGGTATTATAAAAACGTCTTTACTATTGCCCCTTCTTTTTATATTACTGAAGAAGAAATTGATTTAGGCGTGAATCTTTTTGAGGAAGCGCTAAATAGGGCACTAAAGAAATAATTAAATTTCTCAATCTGCGAACTTAATACTTTAGAATTAGATTTAATTGTTTAGGTGTGCCAGAAGCCCGTTTTTTAACTTTGATACTTTTTAAAAAACTCTACAGTCATTTCTGCAACTTTATCTCTTTCTTGATCTGCGGTAATAATGTGGTAGGAATTTTCTAAAAAGATAATCTCTTTATCTTTAGAGCTGATGTGATTATAGATATAGCAAGAGTTTTTGGGGCTAGTTACATCATCTTCTCTGGCTTGCATTAACTGTATAGGTGTTTTTATTTCTTTAAGTATTGAGATCACTTTTTTAGCTAATAATTCATTTTGCTGCATGTTTGATACCGGGATTACCGGATAGCCATAAAGATGAACTTTGCTGTAATCAAAAAGTTCAGCAGTTTTATAGAAGCTTCCTATTTTTGCCCTCAGGCGTTCATTTTTAATCCCATAGGGATACCCTTCCTTAAAATACAGCCAATCTTTTAGCGGAGTTTTGTAGATCAGAGGAAGAAGAACCCTGGATTTGGGATTGCTCCAGCCATCGAAAAATAAGGTAGGAGAGAAACAATTTAGTGCCTTTATTTTGTCAGGAAATTCACGTGCCAGCAGGATACTGATCAGTGAGCCGAAAGATAGTCCGGCCACAAAAATATTTTCATAACTGCTTGAGTATTTAATAAATTCATCGCGTATAGAATTGTAAATTTGCTTCCAGGATGTTCTTTTAAGGCAGGATATAGATTTGTCATGATTTAACAATAAGGGGGCGGCTACAGAATATCCCTGTTTATTTAATCGTTTGGCAATTGAGCTCATCTCTTTGGCAGTACCGGTAAGCCCGTGAATTAAAAAACAGAGATTTTTGTCTCCGGGTAAAAAAAAGCTGGTATTAGGTATTTCAGTAATTAAACGCTTATCTTCTTTTAATGAGAATATTATCATGTTTCCCTTAAGTGATGTTTTTTAGAAAAATGGAAGGAACTTTGTTTATGAGAGCTGGATATGATTTCTTTTCTATTATTTATTTTACTTATTTTATGCTAAAATAGCTGCAAATGCAAGCACTCTCGATGTTTTAGATTAGCCGTAAACTATTAGAGAATAAAATATATGTTTAAAAAGAAAGTTACGCTTAAAGTATTTTTACTGCTTATTGCCAGTGATGTCCTTGAGACCGTAATTCAGTTCTTTTTTAAGAAAAGTGCTTTGACCCAAAGCAACTTTGCCGTAGTTAATTTGGCTACTGCTCTGGGGTTCCTTAAGGCAGTTTTTGCTTCGCCATTTTTGTGGGCAGGATTGTTTACTGTGGCGGTTGTCTTTATTATTTGGTCTTTAATCCTTTCTAAAATAGACTTAAGCGTTGCTGTACCGATTGCCAGCTTTAGTTATATTTTTGTCCCTTTAGTTTCGATTATCTTCTTAGGCGAGAAGATTACTATTCTAAGATGGGCTGGAATATTGTTTGTCCTTGTCGGGGTTGTTCTGGTTTCTTTGAGCAGCAAAGAAAGGACTGTACAGGTAGAATGAGAGAAGGCCTGTTGTTAATTCTTATTTTGATTGCTTTGACCAGTTTGTGCGACACTGTCAATCAGTTATTTTTAAAATCAGCAATTAACTCTTTGAATTTTACGCCCACTCTGGATGTCGTAAAAATTTTTAAGTTTATTTCTGCACTGCTAGTTAAGCCCCGGCTTTGGTTAGGCCTTGTTTTTAGTTTAGTATCTTTATCTATTTGGCTGCTGGTGCTTTCGAAGGTGGACCTAAATTTTGCTTTTTCTGCTGACAGCATGCATTATATTTTTATTGCTTTAGCATCAAAATTGATTTTAAAAGAAAAATTCGGTTCTCTGCGTTGGGTGGGTACTGGTTTAATTGTTTTTGGAATAGTTATTGTTAGTTTAAGTTAAAATATGAGCCCTAAAATAATATCTTTAACCATTTTTTTGCTTGCCTACATATTCTTTATTCTCTTGCCACATAGGCGTACGGTTGTAGCTTTAATCGGCAGCTTGCTGCTTATTTTAACCCAGGCGGTATCCTTAAAAGAAGCATTTTTTGCAGTTAATTGGAACGTTATGGGTATTTTTGTCGGTACTTTGATTATTGCTGATGTTTTCATGGAAAGCCGCGTTCCGGCTTATGTTGCTGAGATAATTGTTGATCGGGCTAAAAATACGGCTTGGGCGATTTTATTTATTTGTCTTTTAACCGGGTTTATTTCTGCTTTTGTAGAGAATGTGGCTACGGTATTGATTGTTGCTCCGATTGCTTTAGCTTTAGCTAAGAAACTTAAAATAAATCCCACTAGGATGATGATTGCTATTGCTATTTCAAGCAATATACAGGGTACAGCTACTTTAATTGGGGATCCTCCAAGCATGCTTCTCGGTGGGTTTGCTAAAATGAACTTTGGAGACTTCTTTTTTTATCAAGGACGGCCGAGCATATTTTTTGCAGTAGAACTTGGTGCTTTTTTCTCCTTTTTTGTACTCTATTTTATATTTAAGCAGAATAAAGAAAAAGCGCAGCTTGTGGCGGTCGAGAAAGTGAAGAGTTGGGTGCCGACAGTTTTGTTAGTCAGTTTGATTGTTTTATTGGCGTTGTCCTCATTTTTTGATACTGAGTTTAGCTTTATGGCTGGAATAATTTGTATGGTTTTCGGTATAGTTGCTTTGTTTTGGGAAAAATTTATAAATAAAGTTTCAATTATTTCCGGGATGAAGAAGTTGGACTGGGATACTACTTTTTTCCTTTTAGGAATTTTTATTATTGTCGGAGGGATTTCGCTTACCGGCTGGATTGGCGTGCTGGCCGATTATTTAGCTAGTTTAGTTGGGTCAAATATATTCTTAGGGTTTACGGCGATAGTGTTCCTATCTGTAATTTTATCCGCGTTTATTGATAACGTTCCTTTCTTAGCAGCGATGCTTCCGGTAGCTATAATTATGGCAAATAAACTGCAAATCAATCCTTCTTTGTTTCTTTTTGGTTTGCTTATTGGCGCAAGCTTAGGCGGTAACATTACTCCTATTGGGGCTTCAGCTAACATTGTCGCCTGTGGTTTGCTTAAAAAAGAAGGGCATCCGGTTAAGTTTGGCGAATTTATGAAGATTGGTGTTCCCTTTACCTTAGTTGCGGTTATTGCTGCTTATTTATTTATCTGGTTTGTTTGGAGTTAGCTATGCCTGATAACCCTGTTTGTTGCCGGAAAACATAAAGGGTTGTGAGGGAATAGATTATTTTTAGTTACAGTTTTTACTCTTGTTTTAGTGCTGTTTTCGTATTTTTTTCCTGCGTTAATAACTTTCCGTAAAGTCTTATTTCAATATTTTAAATCAATCTGGGTTGCAGTAACTTTAGGTTTTTAATGAGTGCCTGCAGCCCTGGGTATATTTTTAACTTATTTATAAGATAGAAATTCCGCGAAAGATGATTTTCGCTAGACAAAAGCTTAAGGTGCCTATCCTGCCTCACTATGTTCGACAGGATTTCGCTAGACAAAAGCTTAAGGTGTCTATCCTGCCTCACTATGTTCGACAGGATTTCGCTAGACAAAAGCTTAAGGTGTCTATCCTGCCTCACTATGTTCGACAGGATTTCGCTAGACAAAAGCTTAAGGTGCTTAATTTTACTTGACAAATGATACTTATATGGTATCATTAATGATGTATGAAGGAGGTGATTAGATATGGAAGTAACGATTAAGTATATGCTTAGGCCGGTAGCCCACTGTAAAGAAGGCTGCAGTAGATTGTCCCGGGCATGACGATAAACTACCCACCGTTTTTATAAAATATGATTAGGAGAAGAAGTAGTTATGAAATTGATTACCAGGAATACCGATTATGCGCTGCGCGCAATTTGTTATATTTCCAAACAGAAGGGGATAGTTGCTGTTGATGAGTTGGTCCGCAAGCTTGATGTGCCTGGTCCGTTTATGCGCAAAATTCTGCAGCAGCTAAGTAAAGAAAAAATTTTAGAATCTTACAAAGGCCAATCTGGAGGTTTTAAATTAAGAGTCTCACCTTTAAAAATTTACGTAATTGATATTATGCGTATTTTCCAGGGCCGTTTCAATTTAAGTGAATGTTTTCTGAAAAAAAATATCTGTCCGGATAAGGGCAAATGTGCCTTGAGTAAGAAAATACACGCTATTGAAGAGAATGTATTTAAGCAACTTAAACAAATCAGTATTGCTTCTTTAACCGCTGGATAATCATATGTTTGAAAGGGGAATTGATGTTGAATAAATGTCCGGGCCAAGATGAACGTAAAGCCAGGGCCGAAAATATAATTTGTTCTAATTGTGGTTATTTAGCTGAAATTTTTTCTGATGAAATTCAGGTTAATTGTCCGAAATGCAAGAATCTAATTTCTAAGGAACTGCTTCCTTCTTGCATTGATTGGTGTAAGGCAGCCAGGGAATGTATTGGAGAACAAAGGTGGCGTAAACTTCAAGGGGGTGTGTAATGTTTTGTTACCAATGTGAGCAGACAGCTCTAGGCACGGGTTGCACAAAATCCGGTGTATGCGGTAAAAATGAGGATATCCAAAGCTTGCAAGATACGCTTTTGTACGGTTTAAAAGGTATCGCTGCTTATGCGTTTCATGCCCGCCAATTAGGTTTTCGCGATGAACAGGTAGATGCTTTTCTGCACGAAGCACTTTTTAAGACTATAACTAATGTAAGTTTTGACTTAAATCAATATCTTGAGTTGGTTTTGAGATGCGGAGAAATGAATTTAAAGATAATGGAGGTGTTGGATAAAGCGCATACACAAAAATTTGGTAATCCTGTACCCACACAGGTTGAAACCGGAACAAAAGCCGGCCCGGGTATTTTAATTACCGGGCATGATTTGTTGGATCTTTATGAACTGCTTAAGCAAACTGAAGGCACAGGGATAAATGTTTATACGCATGGGGAAATGCTTCCGGCACACGGTTATCCGGAGTTGAAAAAGTTTAAGCACTTAGCAGGTAACTACGGTGGGGCTTGGCAGGAGCAGAAAAAAGAGTTTAACACTTTTAGCGGTGCTTTGTTAGCAACGACAAACTGTGTGTTAATTCCTCCGGAAAATACGTATTTGGACAGGCTTTTTACGATAGGTATTACCGGTGTGGCAGGGGCAACGCATTTAAAAAATCGTGATTTTAAGGCTCTGATGGGAAAAGCTAAATCATTACCTCCTTTGCCGGATGCACCGGGCAAAAAGATTTTAACCGGGTTTCATCATACGGCAATTTTAGGCTTAGCAGATAAAATTATTCTAGCGATTAAAGCCGGGAAAATTAAGCATTTCTTTTTGATTGGCGGATGCGATGGTGCAAAGCCGGGCCGCAATTATTACACAGAGTTTGCCGAAAGAGTGCCTCAGGATTGCATAATTCTCACTTTGGCTTGTGGTAAATATCGTTTTAACAAGCTTGATTTTGGTGAGATAGAGGGTATTCCCAGGTTAATTGATATTGGACAGTGCAATAATGCTTATTCTGCCATTCAAGTAGCAGTGGCATTGTCTAAGGCATTTAATTGTACAGTAAGCCAGCTTCCTTTGACCCTGGTGCTTTCCTGGTTTGAGCAAAAAGCAGTTGCCATTCTATTATCTTTATTGTATCTTAATATTAAAGGTATCTATATCGGGCCAACTCCACCGGCATTTATCAGTAAAAATGTTTTTGGCCTCTTACAAGAAAAATTTGACCTGAAACTAATTAGTACTCCAGAGAGTGATTTAAAAAAGATATTGGGAAAATAGCGAGGAGGCGGATAATGGCAGATTTTAAAGATTTATTGCAGAGTGCAGACTGGAAAACTGAAAAACACGCCCCGGTTATTGATGTGCCGGACAAGATAAGCAAGGGTGACATTTTAAAGATCGATGTCAGTGTCGGTAAACAAATAGCCCATCCGAATACTACTGATCATCATATTAAATTTATCGAAGTATATTTTTTAGCAACCGGGGAGAAATTTCCTTATCAGGTGGCTCGTTTTGAGTTTACTGTGCATGGAGAGTCTACTCAAGGGCCAAATACCAGTACTATATTCTCTGAGCCTAAGATAACCACATCTTTTAAGACTGAAAAAAGTGGCGTAATTATGGCTGTTTCTTATTGTAATATTCATGGGCTTTGGAAGAGCGAGAAAGAAGTTAAGGTAGAATAAGGGGCGAAAAAAGGAGGTCAGTATGTGTTGTATTTTTTTGTTTACAGCTTTAAAAGCGATTGTTCCGATTGCGATATTATTGACAATAAGTTTCTTTGTTCTTTTGTCGATGCGCAAAGTAGAAGAGAAAGGTTTAAGGGCTTTTGGTTATGTGGCGGTAAGTTTTCTTTGGCTGGCAATTTTAGTAGTCTTTTCAGGGGCAATTTATAAAACGGCTGCCGGTCCTTTTGGGGAGAGGCGTACAGCGCAGCAAAAGATGAGAAATTGCGATATGCCGCAGATGATGCAGCAAAACAGAATGCCGAACATGGTTATGCCGGATAAAGGTATGTCGGTTAAGGATGAAAGAAATTTTAAGGCTCCTAAGTGTGGTGGGAATAAAGGGATGGTGTTTAAAGCAGAATAAATTATTGATTAGGATTTTATGCCAGGAGGGAAAATGGGTAAATACAAATGTTTGGTCTGCGGTTATATTTACTACCCTAGTGCCGGAGATCCGGAGAATGGAATTGCCCCGGGTACAAGTTTTGAAGATTTACCAGATACCTGGGTTTGTCCCGAATGCGGCGTCGGTAAAGACCAATTTGAAAAAGTAGTTTAGTTTCTAGCTAGAGTATTAAGTTAAAATGCCTCAGGAGATTCAGGTAAAAGTAAAAGAAATTATCCAGCGTAATTATAATGTTAAGAGCGTTCGACTGGACCTTGCCGGTAATTTAGATTTTAAAGCCGGACAATTTCTTTCTGTTTCCATTGGCAGTGGACCGGGGATGAAAAAATACCTTTCTATTTCCAGTTCTCCGACCGAAAAATGTTATTTAGAATTTACTAAGAAATTAAGCGCAAGTGATTTTTCTAAGGCGCTGGATAATTTAAAAGCCGAGGATGAAGTAACTATCCAATATCCTTTCGGTAAGTTTGTTTTGGATGAGGTTTCCCCTAAGATTGCTTTTTTATCCGGCGGGATTGGGATTACTCCTATCCGCAGCATGATCAAATATGTAGTCGATAAAAATTTAGGCACTGATGTAGTGTTGGTTTATTCAAATCGAGCCGTGCGGGATATAGTTTTTAAAGAAGACCTTGAAGGGATGCAAAAGAAATATCCTCTTTTAAAAGTTTCACATATATTGTGTGAAGCCGAACCGAAATTTAATTGTATTGTCGGTTTAATTAACAGCAGGATAATCAGAGATGAAATTCCAGATTACCAGGAAAGAAAGTTTTATCTTTGTGGCCCGCCGTTGATGGTTGAAGCAATGCACAAAATACTGTCTGATGATTTAAATTTAACTGAAGAAAAAATAATTAGAGAAAACTTCCAGGGTTATTAATTTGTTTTAAGTCAGGGGGGGGCTTAATGGCAGCTACAAAGATATTACCGGATATATATTCAGTCGGGGTTGTTGATTGGAATGTACGTAATTTTCACGGGCATACGTATACTACGCAGAGAGGCTCTAGCTATAATGCTTATTTGATAATTGATGAAAAGATTACGCTGGTTGATACTGTTCATGGTGCGTTCGCTCAAGAATTAATTGACAACATTAAGGAAGTTATCCCTCTTGAAAAGATCGATTATATTATTGTCAACCATGTGGAATCTGATCATTCTGGGGCGCTGCCTGATATTATGCCGCTTTGCCCTAGAGCTAAAATTTTGGGCACTGCTAAGTGTAAAGAAGGCCTGTATAGGCATTATTATAAGGATTGGGATTTTCAGGTTGTTAAGACAGGGGATGAGTTGAAGCTGGGCAGGCGCACCCTTTCCTTTATTGAAGCTCCGATGATTCATTGGCCGGACAGCATGTTTACTTACTGTCTGCAAGATGCCTTGCTTATGCCTAATGATGCTTTTGGCCAGCATTTTGCTGCAAGCGAACTTTTTGATGACCAGGTTGATCAGTGTGTTTTAATGGATGAGGCTGAAAAATATTACGCTAACATTCTTTGGCCGTTGGGATCAGTAATCCTGAGGAAAATCCAGGAAGTTCAGAAATTAAATATACCGATTAAGATAATCGCACCCAGCCATGGAATTATCTGGCGTAAAGATCCGAATAAAATAATTAATGCTTATGTTTCCTGGGCTAAAGGTGAAACTAAAAATAAAGTAGTTATAGCTTATGAGACGATGTGGGGAGCAACTGAGAAAATGGCTAAGAAGATTGCCCTGGGCATCCAGTCTCAAGGGGTAGAGGTTAAGCTTTATGATGTAGCTGGCAGTGATCGTACCGAAATAATTACTCAAATGTTGTCTTCCAGTGGTTTTCTTTTTGGCTCTTCTACCCACGACAATGATATGCTGCCGAATATCGCCGGTTTCTTGGAAATTGTTAAAGGCCTTAAACCTAAAGGCCGGCAAATAAGTTTTTTTGGTTCATACGGCTGGGCCGGCGGAGCAGTCAAGGAAATGCAGGAAATGCTTGTTAATAGCGGAGCTAACTTTAATCTTCCGGGGGTGTCTTTTAAATATGTCCCCGACAAGGCTGAGTTAGAAAACTGTTTTAAATTTGGCGTCAATTTTGCCAAACTTTTATAATGAAGCAAATTTCCCCGGAACTAATTAGTTTTTTACATCTCCAAAGTTTTGTGATAGTTACTTCAATAGATAAGGGGGGTTTTCCCCATAGTTCATGTAAAGCCATAGCCAAGATTGATTCGGTTGGTTTGATTTATCTAATTGATGTTTATCGCGGATTGACCGGTGAGAATATAAAACGTAATCCGTTAGCTGGCATTAGCGTTGTTGATGAGCATAAATTTATAGGCTATTGTTTTAAGGGTAAAGCTAGAATTTTGCCTGATGATAACATAAGTCAGGAGATGATTAAGAAATGGGAGGATAATATTACCTCTCGTTTGGCAAAAAGATTATTGGTAAACTTATCTGCTGATAAAACTTTACGGCATCATCCTGAGGCTAGCTTGCCAAAACCCCAGCAGCTTATTGTTTTTGAGGTTGAGGATGTAGTTGATCTTGCTCCGCGTCACTTAAAAAAGGAGGTAACACATGGCTAAAAGTGTAAAAGTTTACAGTACTCCTACTTGCCCCTGGTGCCTTCGGGTTAAAGGTTTTTTAAAGGAAAATAATATTGAATTTAAGAATTTTGATGTTGCAGTTGATTCCGGCGCAGCAGACGAAATGGTTAAAATCAGCGGACAAATGGGTGTACCGGTTTTAGATATTGAAGGTGAAATTATTGTTGGGTTTGACAAAGAAAAAATAAAGCAGTCGCTAAATTTATAATTTTTCGGGTCGCCATGCAAATCTACGATTTGATTATTATCGGCGCAGGTCCAGCGGGAATTACAGCCAGTATTTATGCGGCTAGAAAAAAGCTGAATTTTTTAGTGATTAGCTTAAATATCGGCGGGCAAGCTGCCTGGAGCGGGGATATTGAAAATTATACCGGTTATCAATTTATTACCGGACCGGATTTGGCGCAGAAATTTGAAGAGCATATTCGTAAATACGGTATTGAGCTTAAAGAAAATGAAGCGGTTCTTGCGCTTAAGAAGTCCGGCGAAACAATTTTCGTAAAAACCAATAAGGCAGATTATCAGGCAAGATGTGTAATTATTGCTTCGGGGAAGAAATCAAAAGAACTGGCAGTCCCGGGAGAAAACGAATTTAAGAATCATGGTTTAACCTATTGCGCAACTTGTGATGGGCCATTGTTTTCAGGCAGGGACGTAGCCGTAATCGGCGGCGGTAATTCTGCACTAGATGCTGCTTTGCAGTTAATTAAAATCGCCAGGTTTATTTATATAGTAAATAGCGCAGACCAGCTCCTCGGGGATATGGTAATGCGTCAGAAGATAGAAGAAGCTGGCAATGTTAAGATTTTAAATAATTCCCAAGTTTTAGCTGTGCTTGGTGATAAATTTGTTAAGGCGATTAAAATAAAGTATGGGGGAATAGAAAAAGAATTGGCAGTTAGTGGTGTTTTTGTTGAGATCGGGCTTTTTCCCAATTCCGAATTCGTAGAGGGAGTTGAAAAAAATCAAAAAAAGGAAATTGTCGTTAATTTGCATAACCAAACGAATATTCCAGGGATTTTTGCCGCGGGGGATGTTACCGATGTCCCGGAGAAACAGATTATTATTGCTGCCGGAGAAGGTTCAAAAGCTGCCCTAAGTGTTTTTCGTTATTTGGCTAAGACAAGGTTTTCGGGATAAATATGTTGTCAGTATTTTTTGCGATGGTACAATAAAACAAAATTAACCAGAGGAGGATAAGATGAGAGAGAGAATCGAAAAAGCTTTAGATAAAGTCAGGCCGATGTTAGCTGCGGATGGTGGTAATGTTGAATTAGTTGATGTAACAGCTGACGGGGTGGTTAAATTAAAGTTAAAAGGAAGCTGCGGATGCTGTCCGATGAGCTCGATGACCTTAAAGAACGGCATTGAGAAAATCTTAAGGCAGGAAGTTCCGGAAATAAAAGAAGTAGTCGCGTTATAATTGAGTTTTAGCCGTAATGCTTACGAAGAATTTAGCTGTTCTTAAAAGTATAATTTCTAAGTATCAATCGTGTTTAGTAGCCTTCTCCGGAGGACAGGACAGCGCGTTTTTACTTAAGGTTTGTTCATTAGTGCTTCCCCCGGATAAAATCCTGGCAGTAACAGCTGTTTCAGCTACTTATCCTGAATCGGAATTAGCCAAGGCGAAAATCCTGGCAGAAAATATAGGGGTAGGGCTTAAAGTAATCAGGACTGCCGAATTAAGTAATAAAAAGTTTACGGTGAATTCAATCCGGCGCTGTTATTTCTGTAAAAAAGAGCTTTTTACAAAATTGATTAAGATTGCAAAACAAAATAAGTTAAATTTTGTTTTGGAAGCAAGCAGTCTGACTGATACAAAAGATTACCGGCCGGGAAGTATTGCTAAAAAAGAGCTCAAAATAAAATCGCCGTTGTTGGAAGCTGGTTTTAGTAAGCCGGATATATGTAAATTAAGTAAGAAGTTAAAATTGTCTAGCTGGAATAAGCCGAGTTTAGCCTGCTTGGCTTCGCGGGTGCCCTATGGCACAAAAATTACCAGTGATTTATTAAAACGCATTGATCGAGCAGAAGTATATTTAAACGGCTTAGGTTTTAAACAAGTGCGCTTGCGCCATTATCATGGGCTTTGCCGGATTGAGGTAGAAAAAAAAGAAATTCCCCGTCTATTGAGTTACCGTCAGGCAATAATTAAGCGCTTAAAAAGTTTGGGTTATTATTATATTACTTTAGATTTAGAAGGGTATCGAACTGGCAGTTTAAATGAGGTGATTAATAAATGAAAAAAGTATATTTAGATTATGCGGCAACTACGCCGACTGATCCGGAAGTCTTAATGGCTATGGAACCCTATTTTTTTGAGAAATTCGGTAATGCCTCGAGTTTGCATGCCTATGGGCAGGAAGCCAAAAAAGCTCTCGAGGATAGCCGTCAAAGCATTGCGGAGTTTATTGGCGCGCATCCCGAGGAAATTGTTTTTACCTCAGGTGGAACAGAGTCGGACAACTTTGCGCTTTTAGGCGTTGCCTATGCTTTGGAAAGTAAGGGTAATCACATCATTACTTCTGAGATTGAGCATCATGCTATCAGTGAACCGGCAAAACTTTTAGAAAAAAGAGGTTTTAAAGTAACTTATCTGCCTGTAGATAAAAATGGCATGGTTTTAGCTGAAGACTTAAAGAAGGCGATTACTGATAAAACTATTTTAATTAGTATTATGCATGCTAATAACGAGATTGGTACTTTGCAGCCGATTGCCCGGCTGGCCAGCTTGGCTAAAGAAAAGGGAGTTTATTTTCATACTGATGCTGTGCAGACATTCGGGCATATTCCTATAGATGTCAATGAACTTAATGTTGATCTTTTATCTCTCTCTGCACATAAGTTCTATGGGCCAAAAGGAGTGGGAGCTTTATATATTAAAAAAGGTACCCGAATTGAAACATTTATGCGTGGCGGTGATCAGGAAAGAGGCAGGCGTGCATCTACACATAATATTCCCGGAATATTCGGTTGTGCTCAGGCAGTCGGGCTTTGCCAAAAAAATATGGAAAGCGAGATTAGGTTTCAAACTATTTTGCGCGATAGGTTGATTAAAGAAATCCCTCTTAAAATCCCCGAAGTCAGGCTTAACGGGCACCCTACAGAAAGATTGCCGAATAATGTAAATTTTTCTATTAAATACATAGAAGGGGAGTCGATGCTTTTAAGCTTGGATATGCTGGGAATTGCAATTTCTACAGGTAGTGCTTGTACTTCGAGCTCTCTTGAGCCATCGCATGTTTTATTAGCAATTGGTTTAGATCATGAAACTGCGCATGGATCTTTAAGAATAACTCTTGGCCGGTGGACTTGCGAAAGCGATATTAATTATTTACTGGAAAAATTGCCTTTAGTTGTGCAGAAGTTACGCGCAATGAGCCCACTCTATGAAAGAAAAGATACTTGATTGTTTAAATAAAGAACACGATTATGTTTCCGGGGATCAAATTAGTAAACATCTGGGCATCAGCCGGCAGGGTTTATGGAAACATATACAGGAGTTAAAAGATTCCGGTTATGAGATAGTTGCTGTTCCGCATTTAGGTTACCGTTTAGAATCTTGTCCTGACCGGCTTTTTCCTTTCGAAATTTCCCGCAGGCTTAGTACAAAATTCGTTGGTAAAAAAATCTATTATTTTGATTATCTGGCTTCGACGATGGATCTGGCTATGCAGTTGGGCATGCAGTTGGCCCCCCATGGGACGCTTGTGTTGGCCGAGTCGCAAACCAAAGGCCGCGGCCGGTTAGGCCGAAGCTGGTTTTCACCGAAATACAAAGGAATTTATTTATCTTTAATTTTAAGGCCGCTTATTCCTCCGGCAGTTTCTCCTGTACTTACGCTTTTGGCTGCGGTAAGTATCTGTGAGGCGGTAAAAAAAGTCTTGGATTTGGATGTGCAGATTAAATGGCCGAATGATGTTTTTATCCATAATAAAAAATTTACCGGCATTTTGACTGAGATGAACGCCGAAGTGGATAAAATTAATTTTGTGGTGATCGGTATCGGTTTAAATGTCAATAACGATAAAAAATCTTTAATTGCCCAGGCTACTTCTTTAAAAGAACAATCCGGACAGCCGGTAAACCGCGTTGTATTGCTGCAGGAGCTTTTAAGAAAAATAGAAAATAATTATTTTTTATTGGAAGATAAGGGGGCTGGGCCGATAATTGATAAATGGCGTAATTTTAGTCTTACTTTGGGCAAGCGGGTTAAAGTCTATTGTCAAAATAAGCATATTGAAGGCCAGGCTGTGGATATTGATCAGGATGGCAGCCTGCTTATCCGTAAAGATTCCGGGCTTATCCAAAAAGTTTCAAGCGGCGATGTTATGCATTGCCGTTAATTGTAAACTAAATATAAATTATAGGTTGACAGTTAGGCCGCAGGCTTTATAATTATTCCATGTTAGGAATAAGGCTGAGCGGTTTTTTTGTTGCGGTTTTTTTGTTTTCCTCCGGGGTGTCTTTTGCTTCTGAAGATAAGGCTCTAGATTTAGAGACTTTGGTAATTTCCAAACAAAGGCAGTTTCTTCTAAATACCTATGTTGCAGATTCAGGACAGAGCAAAGCTTTTAATTATCAATCCAGTGTAGAAGATTTGAGTATAGCTCCGGTAGATTTACAAAGCCGATCCTTGAGGAGCGCAATTCAGACTGACTTTTCACTGCGTGGCTCTACTTTTCAACAGGTTCTAATTTTACTTAACGGCCAGAGGATAAATGATCCTCAGACTGCCCACCATAATTCTGATATTCCTTTTACTAAGGAAGATATTAAAAAAATACAGGTTATTCCCGGGGCAAGCTCATCATTATTCGGCTCGGATGCTATCGGTGGGGCAATAAATTTTACTTTGGAAAAACCGGAAAAGAGAAAAATGCTTTGGGAATTTGCATCCGGTAATAATCGTAACGGTTGTGGGCTATTTAGCGTAAGTGATAAATTCAAAAGTTTGGGTTTTCGGTTTTCGGTCGAAGATGCCCAGTCAAAAGGGTTTCGTTATGACACTGATTTTAAGAAATTTACCACTTCCTTCGGCGGTTCTTTGGATTTGCCTTTAGGCAGTTGGGAAAATAATTTTGGTTATCAAGAAAAAGAGTTTGGCGCCTATGATTTTTATACTCCGGGGATGGGTTATCCTTCCTGGGAAAAGACAAAAACCTATTTAATAAATAGCGGTATTACTTTAAATAAAGATAATTTATTGATCAAGCCGAATTTTCTTTGGCGTAGGCATTTTGATAAATTTGCTTTAAAAAGAACGGTGGATAGTTTTAATGATCACCGAAACGATATTTATACTCCCAGTATTTATTTACAAAAAGAAGCCGGGTTTTTGGGAAAAGTGGGGTTGGGTTTAGAGTGGGGGCAGGAGAAAATTACTTCGACTAGTTTAGGCAATCATAGCCGAGAACATAAAAGCATATTTTTAGATGATAGCTTGGAAATCGGCGAGCAATTGGATTTGGGTTTTTCTTTGCGCAGGGATGATTTTTCTGTTTTTGATCGGGTTTATACCGGATCAAGCAGCGTAAAATTTGCCTTAACCGAACGGGCAGATCTAAATCTTGGCATTTCAAGGAGCATGCGCGTTCCATCATTCACCGAGCTTTATTATAGCGACTCGACTACAATCGGCAATGAGGGCTTAGCTGCCGAGAAAGCCTGGAATTATCAGGCAGGATTTGAATATAAAGACGGGGGTTTCTCTTCGGGGCTTGTTTTCTTTTTGCGCCAGGAACATCAAATGATTGATTGGGTCAGATCAGATGTAAGTCAAAAGTGGCAGGCTAGGAATTTTACGCAAGATAGTGTTTTTGGTGTTGAATGCTCTCTGCATAAAAAAATTAATAAATTAGTCAGTTTAGATGTTAATTATGCCTATACCAATAAAAATATTGATAACCAGGGGTATCTCTATAAATACGGCCCAAATTATGCCAAGCATTTAGTAAACACAGTTTTTAATTTTGACCTTCCCTTTGGCCGGCAGGAACTGGGGCTTAGCTATAAAAAACGGCCCCAAAGGAATGGATGGTTATTAATGAATGCTGGATTAAATTACAATTTAAATCCCAATTCCAAGGTTTTTTTAAACTCAACCAATGTCTTAAACGTTGAATATCAGGATATTGCGGGTATTCCTTGCCCGGGTAGATATTTTGAAGCAGGCCTAAGATTAGAGTGGTAGAAATAAATATTTATTTTTAACCGCAAAAAGCATATAATGGCATAGTTTTAAATTAACCAGAAAGGGCCTATGTTTACGCATGTAGTTTTATTTGAAATAAAGCCGAAAGAAGTGGCTAAGTATCGTAAGGACAGCCTGATGTGGGCGCGTTATACCAAATGCTCTAACGGGTTTTTAGCCTATTACACTATGCAGCGTTTTGGTTTTAAAAATCAATATGCCTCGGTGTATCAGTGGGTAAAAAAGGCTAATCATGATAATTTTATGCGTAAATATCATGATTGGTTAGTTAGTAAATCCAGCGCCGAAGTTAAAGTTATAGATTATTACAATCTTAAAGTAATTGATAAATTAATCTAGTTTTTGATATAAAAAATTTACTACGTTCGACAGGATTTCGCTAGATAAAAGCTTAAGGTGCCTATCCTGCCTCACTATGTTCGACAGGATTTCGCTAGACAAAAGCTTAAGGTGCTCAAAAAATAGTTGACAAATTCAAGAAATATTATAAAATATTTAACGTAGTGAGCAAGGGAGTTGAAGTCTTAAGCCGTTTGGTGAAAGAATAATACACCTTACGGTTTTTTGTTTTTATACTTCTTTTGTCCGCTATAATTATAGTGGAAAGGAGGAAGCAGAGAAAATGGCAAAAGGTAAAGTAAAATGGTTTTCTAATCAAAAGGGATATGGTTTTATCACTCCTGAGAATGGTGCTGATGTCTTCGTACATCATACCGCAATTCAGGGCGAAGGCTATAAGACCTTAGAGGAGGGCCAAGAGGTTGAATTTGAAATTGAAAAAGGTCCCAAAGGTGAACAAGCTACTAAAGTAGTGAAGTTATAACCTGTAAGGAGCAACGAAAAGGCCCGGCATAACCTGCTGGGCCTTTTTCATAATAAAGCATATGAAAAAAATTGTAGTGGTGGCGATGAGTGGAGGGGTGGATTCTTCGGTTGCGGCAGCCTTATTAAAAGAACAGGGCTATGAAGTAATCGGGTTAACCATGTGTTTTAATCTGGCTGAGAAAGACGGTAAGAAGCCTGCTTGTTGCGGGTTAGCCGGGATTGAAGATGCCCGCCGCGTAAGCCATAAGTTGGGTATCCGGCATTATGTTATAAATCTGGATAAAGATTTCTACCGGGATGTAATCCAGAATTTTTATCAGGAATATCTTTCCGGGAGGACACCAAATCCTTGCGTTAGATGCAATCAATTCATAAAATTTGATCTTTTACTTAAGAAAGCAATTAATTTAGGTGCACAGTTTTTAGCTACCGGCCATTATGCCAGGATTGTAAAGTCAAAACAGGGTTACTTGCTTAAAAAAGCTAAGGATTTAAAAAAAGACCAATCTTATTTTCTTTATCGTTTAACTCAAAGTAAGCTTAAGCATATAATTTTCCCTTTGGATGGTTTAACTAAACCTAAAGTAAGGCAGATAGCTCTTAGCCTTGGGCTGACTGTGGCTAATAAGCAAGACAGCCAAGAAATTTGTTTTTTGCCCGATGGGAAATATCGGGATCTGCTTAAAGCTAAAGGGCTGGGCTCTGTTAAACCGGGTAATTTAGTGAATAAAGACGGCAATATTCTTGGTCTGCATCAGGGAATATCCGCTTATACTATAGGCCAGCGCCATGGATTAGGAGTTGCTAAAGGTTATCCCCTATATGTAACTGCAATTGATGCTAAGAATAACCAGGTTACAGTTGGCAGCCGGGAGGACAGTTGTAAAAGTGAATTCATAGTTCAAGATCAGCATTTTATAGCTAAACCTTTTAAAAAGAAGGTTGAGATTAAGGTAAGGATACGTTATAATCATAAAGAAATGCCGGCAGTTATTATCCCGGCGGGTAGAAAATTAAGAGTGATTTTTAAAAAACCGCAATTTGCTATAACGCCCGGACAATCGGCGGTTTTTTTCGCTAAGGACACAGTTTTGGGTGGGGGAATAATCGAGAAAGTAATTAATTAAAATGATTAATGAAGATAAAAAAATAGCTGCAAAAATTAAAGAGTTAAAGAAAAAACGCAGTGCTATAGTTTTAGTGCATAATTATCAACTGCCGGAAGTGCAGGATATAGCAGATTTTCGCGGAGACTCCTTGGAGCTTTCGCGGGCAGCCGCAAAAACCGATGCTAAGGTGATTGTCTTTTGTGGAGTTTATTTTATGGCCGAGACCGCTTCTATTCTTTCGCCGGATAAATTAGTTATTATGCCGGATACATTAGCCGGTTGCCCGATGGCCAGCATGATGAATGCTGAGGATTTAAGGAAACTTAAAAGCCAACATCCTGATGCTGTGTCCGTAGGTTATGTAAATACTTCAGCCGAGGTAAAGGCAGAGTTAGATTATTGCTGTACTTCGACAAATGCCGTGGCGGTAATTAATGCGCTTAGTGATAAGAAAGAAATAATTTTTGTTCCGGATAAATATCTAGCTGATTATGTTACTAAGAAGACCGGCCGGAAATTAATTACTTGGCACGGTTTTTGTCCAACTCATGTTAAGATTTTGCCGGAGGATTTATTACGGGAGAAAAAGTTCCATCCCAAAGCTAAGATTATGGTTCATCCTGAGTGCCTGCCAGCTGTAGTTGCTCTAGCTGATTGTGTATTGTCGACTAGCCAGATGGCGAAATTTGCTAAAGAAAGTACTGCGAAAGAATTTATTATTGGTACGGAAGCGGGATTGGTTTACCGGTTAAAACAGGATAACCCGGATAAAGAATTTTATTTAGCCAGTGAACGTGCCGTATGCCCAAATATGAAACGCACTACACAGGAAAAAGTTCTTTGGGCATTAGAAGAGCTTAAAGAAGAAGTCCGGGTGCCTGAGAAGGTTAGAAAAAATGCGCTTCTGGCTATTGGACGGATGTTAAAGATTATTTAATGAATATTCCGGTTGTTTTCGAAGATGATTGGTTTTTGGTGGTGAATAAGCCGGCAGGATTATTAAGTGTTCCGACTCCCAAGAACGAGTCACGGACTTTAAGCAGTATTTTAAATCAGGATGCCGAAGAGAGGAAATTAAACTACCGTTTTTATCCTTGTCATCGGCTTGACCGTCAAACTTCCGGGCTTATAATATATGCTAAGTCCAAAGGTATTGAAGAAAAAATGGCGGATGCTTTTCGGAATAGGGAAATAAGTAAAAAATATATTGCTTTCGTGCAGGGGAAATTATCTCAAGTTCAGGGGCAGATTAATTCTCCCATTGAAGGGAAAAGCGCTCTGACAAAATACAAAGTTATAGAAGAAAAAAGCAACTATAGCGTTGTTGAAATATCCCCGGTTACCGGAAGGACCAATCAGATTCGCATCCACTTTAAGAGCATTCAACATCCTTTGGTTGGAGAAGATAAATTTGCTTTTCGTAAAGATTTTGCTTTACGTTTTAAGCGCGTTTGCCTGGAAGCCAAAGAACTTAATTTCAAACATCCGGTAAGCGGGAAGGATTTAACTATCAGTATTGATTTAGCGCAGGATCTCAAACATTTTTTAGCTACTCATGATTAAATACGTATTCTTAGGGATAATTCAAGGTTTAACTGAATTTTTACCGGTTAGCTCCTCCGGGCATTTAGTTGTTATGCAGAATATCTTAAGTATTACTGCTGACCATGTGGCAGTATCGGTTGTTCTGCATTTAGGAACGCTTCTGGCTGTGGTTTTATTTTTTCGCAAAGATATTTTAAGTTTATTAAAAAATCCAAAACTGCTTGGTTTATCAGCTGTAGTTGTAGTGATTACCGGTATTATTGGAGTATTAGGTAAGGATTTCTTCGAAAGTTTGTTTAGTTCGGTTAAGTTGGTAGGGGTAGCTTGGATTTTTACCGGTCTGCTGCTTATCAGTACTAAAAATTTTACTCAAGGCAATAAGGACAAGTTTGGAGTCGTTGATGCGCTTATTTTGGGGCTGACTCAAGGGTTGGCAATTATTCCTGGGGTCTCCCGCTCGGGGATAACTATATCTACCTTGTTTTTTAGAGGGATCCAACGCCAGCTAGCTTTTGTTCTTTCGTTCCTTATATCTATTCCTATAATTTTGGGGGCAGCATTGCTAGAAGCCAAAAAGATAGGGGCAGTTTCAGCTGCAGATAGCATAAATTTGGCAGTAGGTTTTCTGGTTAGTTTTATTACCGGTTTATTTGCGCTTTTATTACTAAGGTTAGTTATTAATAAAGCCAAATTTTATTATTTTGGATATTACTGTCTCTTTATGGCAATAATTACATTACTATTTATAAAATGAGCATAATTGTCTTAGGTACAGTGGCGTTAGATAGTGTTAAGACCCCCTTTGGCAAGCGTAAAGAACTATTAGGAGGTTCAGCTGCGCATTTTTCTATGGCCGCCCGCCTTTTTACTAAGGTTAATTTGATTGCTATTGTCGGAAACGATTTTCCTAAAAAGCATATTACTTTTTTAAGGAGTAAGGGGCTTGACCTTAGCTCTCTAGTTGTGGATCAGGGGAAAACTTTTCGTTGGGAAGGTGAATACAAAGGTGATTTAAATTCCGCATTGACTCTTAATACCGAATTAGGCGTACTTTCAGCCTTTAAGCCTCAAATCTCCGAGGAACAGCGCAAAATTGAAAATATATTTTTAGCCAATGTTGATCCGGATATCCAGGAACATTTATTGTCTAAAATGCATTCTCCCAAGCTGGTTGGTTTAGACAGTATGAATTACTGGATTAATACGAAACGAAAAGAACTAATCAAACTGCTTAAGCATATCGATATCTATGTGGCTAATGACCAGGAAGCCAGGGATTTATCAGAAGAAAACAATTTAATTAAGGCGGCAAAACGGTTATGTTCTTTTGGCCCTAAAATGGCGTTGATCAAAAAAGGCGAACACGGAGTTTTATTTTATGCTAAGAGCGGTTTTCTTTTTTCTCTTCCGGCTTATCCTGTGGAAACAGTAATTGACCCAACCGGTGCCGGGGATACGTTTGCCGGGGGTTTTATGGGGTATCTGGCGAAGAGCGCAAGAATTAACTCTTTAACAATAAAAAAGGCGTTAGCCTATGGGACAGTGGCAGCTTCTTTTAATGTTGAAGATTTTGGTTTGAAGAGAACCAGTGAATTGGTGCCCGGTGATTTAGAAAAACGTTTAATCAAATTCAAAGATTGTTTTTTATTTTAATCTTTTAATACGAATCCAGGAAAAGAGTACGGTAAATACAACCAACGACAGGAAGGTAGTAATGAAAGAACTTCGGGAAGAATTTTTACAGTTTATTAAATCTTATGGTGTTATTGGGGTAGCTATTGGTATTGTTATGGGGCAGGCAGTAGCTAAAATCATCACGGTTATTGTCGAAGGTTTGGTTATGCCGGTCTTAGAAGTCTTGCTGCCTGGAAATAAATGGCAGGAAGCAGTTTTGCATTTATGGAGAATAAACTTTAAGATAGGCTTGATTATTGCAGCATTCATTGATTTTTTTATAATTTCGGCGGTAGTTTTTCTTTTCTTTAAATATATATTAAAAGTTAATCCGGAGAGCAAAAAATAGCGCCAGGCGTTTATAAGCTGCTCTAGCCGGTGTACCTTTTTAGATAAGGAGGGTGTTATGTTGGTAGATAGTATTTTTAATGATTATAAAGCGGCAATGAAATCCAGGGATGTTCTTAAGAGTTCGGTTTTAAGTTTTTTGCGTGCAGAGATGCTTAATCAGGCAACGGCTAAGAAAAAGGATAAACTTGATGATGCAGAAATATTTGTTGTAATAAAGAAACAGATAAAACAGCGCCAGGATTCTATCGAGCAGTTTACTAAAGGCGGCCGAATAGAAGCAGCGGATAAAGAGAAAAAAGAATTAGAGATTTTAAAATGTTATTTGCCTGCGGAAATGCCTCAGGAACAAATAAAAAGTTTAATTGAAGAGTTAATTGTTGTTACCGGCGCAAGCAGTATGAAGGATATGGGTAAGTTGATGAAAGAGCTGACGGAAAAAATAGCCGGTAAGGCCGACGGTAAATTGGTCAGCGATTTAGTCAGGCAAAGGTTAAGTATTCCTTCCTAAAAGAAAGCCCGAAATGTTCTCTTCATTAAAGATTAAATATTTTCGTATATATTGGCTGGGTATGTTTGTGTCTTTAGTCGGTACGTGGATACAGAGCGTAGCCCAAGGCTGGCTGGTATTTCAGCTGACTAATTCCGCCTTTCTTCTTGGAGTAGTGGGTTTCTTGGGCTCAATACCTATATTCGTATTTTCTTTGTTTGGCGGGGTACTTGCAGACAGGGTGAATAAAAGGAACATACTTATTTTCACCCAAGTTTTTTTTATGCTTTTGGCATTTCTATTAGCGGTTTTAACTCAATTCAAAATTATCACGCCATTGCAGATTATGTTTATCGCTTTATTTAATGGGATAATTATGGCTTTTGATGCCCCGGCGAGACAGTCAATAGTAGTGGAGTTAGTAGGTAGAGAGCATCTTTTTAATGCTATTACTTTGAATTCAGTAGCTTTTAATTCATCACGCATCATTGGCCCTACCATCGCTGGTGTTTTAATTTCGGTAATTGGAATGAGCGGATGTTTTTATTTAAATGGAATTAGTTTTTTAGCGGTAATTATTGCGCTTTTTTATATTAGGCTTGGGCGGGGAGTTGAAAAAAATAATAATTCAGCCTTAAGAGACCTTAAAGAAGGGCTGATTTTTATCAGTTGCAACCGTCTAATTTTAGCCTTAGTTAGCACGGTGGCTTCAGTTAGCCTCTTTGGTGTCTCTTATGTTATTCTTATGCCAGTTTTTGCTGAGCATGTGCTTGGTGTGGGAGTTAGGGGTTTAGGGGTGTTGATGTCCAGCGCCGGACTGGGTGCCTTAATCGGGGCTTTGGGTTTAGCCCGCCTGGGGGATTTTAAATATAAGGGCAGGCTTTTAATCGGCTCGGTATTTCTTTTCGCTATTTCCCTTATATCTTTTTCATTAACTAAAAATTATTCATTAGCTCTCCTTATTTTGGTTTTTATCGGCTGTACAAGCGTTGTTCCAATTGCCTTAATTAATACTTTATTGCAGGTTAATGTCCCGGATAAGTTTCGCGGCAGAATAATGAGTATTTTTATGATTACTTTTGCCGGAATTATGCCTTTTGGGAATTTGATTTCCGGTAGCCTTGCGCAAGCCTTTGGTGTGTCAACAGCTCTTTTTTTCTCAGGAATAGCTTGTTTAATATTATTTATGCTGATTAATTTTTTCTTTAGCGGCTTACGAAGGCTCTAACAAATATCATTTGATTTATTAATTAAATTTGATAGAATTATTATCAGTAAGTTGCCGCGTTTTGAGGTAGTAGTTGCGCGGGTGCGCCTTGCGTGGTAAGGAGGTGAGAGGAAGTTTTTAGTAACACCAGATATAATAACCGTCATAATAGAATAATTTTAAATTTTAGAGAGGAGAGCAAGATGAAAAGGTTGTTAGGTTTAATGGTTGTGGTTTTAGTATTAGCAGGGTTATCTGGCTGCGGGAAAAAACAGGAAGCGGAAGAGTTACAGCCAATTACTATGGAATCTTTAGGTGCGGCTAATTCTCTATCTGTAGCTACTGCGGATACTAAGGCTCCGGTTGTTGAAGCGGCATCTGTGCCAGCGGCTAAAGAGGTATTACCTTTACCGCCACAGGGTCCGTATAAGCCCACAGGTATTGAAATTCAGACTGCTTTAAAGAATGCCGGATTCTATACTGGAAGCGTCGACGGTAAAGTCGGTCCAAAAAGCAAAAAAGCGATTGAAGATTTTCAGTCCGCAAATGGTTTAAAAGCTGATGGAAAAGTTGGCCCAAAAACTTGGGAAGCATTGGCTAAGCATTTAACTGCTGCCCCGGTTTCAGCTAAAAGATAAATAAAGAGGCTCTAGACTGATTTATATTTTGTTTAAAGAGGATCCCAGCATTTTATGTTGGGATTTTCTTTTTTCGGGTGCTATAATAAGGCCATATGAAAAAATTTCCGCATAATTTTTTTTGGGGTGCGGCTACTAGCGCGCATCAGGTCGAAGGGAACAACATCTATAATGACTGGTGGAACGCTGAACAGAATGGTTCTTTAAAAGCAGTTTCTGGCCAGGCCTGTTGTCATTATGAGCTATACCAGGAGGATTTTGAAATTGCCAAAGAACTTAATCATAATTGCCATCGTTTCTCTATCGAATGGAGCCGGATTGAGCCGCAAGAAGGTAAATTCGACCAGTCGGAAATTGAGCATTATCGTAAAGTCCTTGTTGAATTAAAAGATAAGGGGCTTGAGCCGGTGGTTACCCTGCATCATTTTACTAGCCCTCTCTGGTTTAGCCAAAAAGGCGGTTGGACTAAATTTAAACTGCAGAAATATTTCCTGCGATTTGTTGAAAGGATAGTTGAGGAGTTTGCCCCCCAAGTAAAATTCTGGATAACAATAAATGAACCGTTAATTTATTCATCGCATTCTTATCTTTTGGGAGTTTGGCCGCCTAAACAATGTTCACTATTTAAGACTGCCAAGGTAACCTTGAATATGGCCAAGGCTCATATTCAAGCCTATCAAATTATACATAAAATTTATCAGGATAAATTGTTAGAGAAGCCAATGGTCAGTATTGCTGCTAATCTTCAGGCATTCGAGATTTGCCAGCCGACTTTAAAAAATAAATTAGCACTTTATCTCCGGCATAAATTCTATAATCTTTATTTTATTGAGATGCTTTTGCGTAAGAAAACTTTGGATTATATCGGAATCAATTATTACGGTAGGAATTTAGCGGATGTACGTAGCTGGGGGATAAAGCACTTGCTGTTAGATACTTGTATGCAGAATCATCATCCGTTACGCAAGAATTCCTTAGGCTGGGATATTTACCCGCAGGGATTATATAAACTGGCGATTGCACTTAAGAGATATAAGCTTCCGATTTTTATTACTGAAAACGGCATATGTACCGAGGATGATAACTTAAGATGGGATTATATACGGGAGCATTTGGAAGAATTACATAAGGCAATGCAGGAAGGATCCGGTATTTTAGGTTATATTTACTGGTCGCTGATTGATAACTTTGAATGGGATAAAGGGTTTGGGCCCCGGTTCGGCCTGGTTTATGTGGATTATCAAAATCAAAAACGGACCATTAAACCAAGCGCAAAAAGGTTTGCTGCCATCGCCAAAAGCGGTGAAATTTAAATGAATCTTAAAGATAAAGAATTTATAATCAAAGAGATGCCTTTTTTTGCCGGATTAAGCAAGTCAGAGCTTGCAGCCGTTTGCGCAAAAAGCCAGATTATCGAATGTTCCAAGGGGCAGGTTATTTACGAGGAGGGGTCTGCCCCAAGTGCTTTTTATTGTATTATTTCAGGACGGGTGCAAATTTATACCAAGGGTAAAGATGGCAACCAGCTAATTCTAGAGTATCTTCACCGGGGTAAATATTTTGGGATCATTTCTCTTTTGACTAATGAGCCGCATTCGGTTTCAAGTGTGGCGATCAATGATTGCTCAATTTTAGTAATTAGAAAAGATGATTTTGATGTTGTATTGCAGGATATCCCGCATTTAGCTATTGACTTAAGCCGTACATTAAGCCGCCGGCTTAAACGGAAAGATATACATCAGAAGAAGATATTTGAAAGCATGGTTATTTCTATTTTTAGTTCTTATGCTCAGGCAGGTAAAACCGTTTATGCCCTGAATCTCGCTTTAAGTTTAAATCGCGAGACACATAAATCTGTAATCATTCTTGATATCCTGCCTAAAGATAAAATACACACTTTACCTGCTAAATTAGAAATTCAGCCGCCGCCAATATTGAATTTATCTTCTGTCCTGGATATCTATACTTTACCAAAAGATTATATTTTAAAAAGTAATTTTGGCGTAGACTTGTGCTGTTTTTACTATGAAGAAAATAATGCTCTATGCCTTAAAAGGTTAATTGAGATGTTAAGTCTCTTGGTTAACGACTATCACTACATTGTTCTTGATTTGCCGGCAGCTATGGATTCTTCGATTATTAGCATGCTTAATCAATCGGATCTTATTCATATATTAACCAGCCCTGATTCAGTAGACTTGAAACGCACCAATAATCTTATCAGCCGGTTAAGAACAGATTACAATTTTGATCTTAAAAAAATAAAAACTATTGTTAATGAGTATAAGCTCGCTAAGATTAATTACAGTAATCAGATTGAGATCCTGGGCCAGGATATTTTTGCGACAATCCCGAGGATTGAATTTGATGCGTCCCAGCGTTTGATTATTGATGATCCTGACTGTGAATATGCTAAAACAGTCAGGAGGATTGCCCGTCAGTTAGGGGATTGTCTTGTGGGATTGGTTTTAGGAGTAGGAGTGGGTTATGGATTTTGTCATATCGGGGTACTCAAGGTTATTGAAGAAGAAAATATCCCGATTGACGTTATTGTGGGTTCGAGTATGGGATCTCTAATTGCCAGCCTTTGGGCGATTGGTAAAAGCAGCAGTGAGATCTTAGAGATTACCCGGGATTTCAGAGAACCTAAACATATTTGGGGTTTAATTGATGTAACTTTTCCGAGAGTAGGTTTTATCAAGGGTAATAAGCTGTATCGTTTTTTGAAGAAACATCTCGGGGACAAAACTTTTTATGATACCAAACTTCCTTTAAAGATCATTGCTAGTGATGTGCGCAGGAAGGAACCAAAGATTTTAGATAAAGGTTATTTGGTTGATGCTATAATGGCCAGTTGTTCTATGCCGGGGGTCTTTGCGCCTTTCAATTTTAAAGGAGATATACTTTTTGACGGAGGGGTTACTTATCCCCTGCCTACCGAACCATTGGTGCAGATGGGAGTAAGAAAGATTATTGCGGTAAACGTTACTCCTTCCCGGGAGGATATTTTAAAACAGCTAAAAAAAATTAAAAAAGAAATTTCTTTAGAGCCGGTAGGGCAAGCCTTAATTAAAAAACCGTTCAGTTTATTACAGCGGTTAAAAAGTATTTTTAATCTTAATATCGTTGAGATTATCTTTAGCAGTGTTGAGGTTTTACAATCGGAAGTTGCTCAAAGTGAAGGCGAATTAGCCGATATAGTTTTGCATCCAGATACTACCGGTTTATTTTGGCTGGAGCTGTATAAGGCCGATGAGTTCGCCCAACGCGGAGAGGATGAAGCGCGTAAACATTTGGATCAGATTCGACAATTAGTTAATGAATAATCAAGGGGGTATTATGAAAAGCAAGGCGCGGTTATTTTCTTCTTTTTTATTATGTTTATTAATTCCTGTTTTTTTGGGATGCTCGACGGCTAAAGAGATGGGAAAAGGTTTTATCGGCGTATCAACTCAAGTCTTAGAACAAAAGCGCAATGCTGCCTTGAGCAAATCTTTTGCTTTGGGTTATAATGATTGCTATGCGAAGGTTAAGGATATCTTAAATGAGAAAGATAAAGAATCCTATATTTATTCCGAGGATCTTAAAAAGAAAATGATTGCCTTTTATCTTACTCCGTCAGACACTACTCCTGTGGGAATATTTTTTACTGAGCAAACCGGGGGGAATACCTTGATTGAAGTGTCCAGCCCGAGTACTTATGCTAAAGAAGAAATCGCCAATAGAATTTTTAGCGGGATTAATGTTTTAATTAAATCTAAAATAACTAAGGAGAATCCGACTGATGTTAAAGAAAAAGCTGGGAATTAAAGATTTAATCAAAGAGTGCCATAGTGTTGCTAAAAGTAAGGGTTGGTGGGATACTGAGCGTAATGATGGAGAGTTGATTGCGTTGATGCATTCTGAACTATCTGAGGCTTTGGAAGCTATGCGCAAACACGATGAAGAGAATAATCTGGCGGAAGAGCTGGCTGATTGCTGTATTCGTATATTTGATTATTGCGGTTCGCGTAAGATAGATTTAGAGGAAGCTTTATTGAAGAAGATTGCATATAATAAGACCCGGCCTTATCGCCACGGGAAGAAGTTTTAAAAGGGAGGAACAGCAATGCCATATGATAGCAGCTTGGATGCACAGCAATTCAGCCGTTTTTGGGAAAATGATTCGGGTAAAATTGTGGTCAGCGTTTATTCTTATAACAACGGCCCTAAGAAAATTCAAATTGTTAGAGAGATTAAAGATAAAAATGGGGAGTATGCTTTTGCAAAACTCGGCCGTTTGACCAAAGATGAGGCTCAAGGAGTATTGCCATTAATTCAGGAAGCCCTGAAGAATATGTAAGGTATGGCACAAGGGACAAAAAGGGATAGTTGGGGGTCGCGTTTAGGAATTATTATGGCTGTTGCCGGTTCAGCTATCGGCTTGGGTAATTTTTTACGTTTTCCGGCTAAGGCGGCATCCAATGGCGGCGGGGCCTTTATGATCCCGTATTTTATTTCTCTGCTTCTTTTAGGCATACCTCTGATCTGGATTGAATGGACCCTGGGCCGTTACGGCGGAGGATTTGAGCATGGCACAGCACCCGGGATATTCCATAGCCTTTGGCAAAAAAACCGCTTTATAAAATATTTTGGAATAATTGGGATATTTGGGCCGCTGGTTATTTTTATTTACTATGTTTTTATTGAGTCTTGGACTTTAGCTTACAGTTTTTTTGCTTTAACCGGTAAATATACTGTTCTTACTGATCAAAATTCACTGCATAATTTTTTAATCGGTTTTCAGGGATTAGAGAAGAATCAGTATTTTAATGGTATTGGGACAGCTTATTCCTTTTTTTTGATTACTTTCCTAATAAATGTCGGAGTTGTCTATTACGGAATAAGAGGGGGGATAGAGAAATTTTGTAAATGGGCAATGCCGCTTTTATTTATTTTTGGTATAGTCCTGATGATCAGGGTGTTGACCTTAGGCGCCCCGGATTTAAGTAAGCCTGCTTGGAATATTAATAATGGTTTTGGTTTTTTATGGAATCCAGATTTTTCCGCGTTAAAATCAGCTAAGGTCTGGTTGGAAGCTGCCGGACAAATATTTTTTACTTTAAGCGTGGGTATTGGAGTAATTCTTACTTATGCCAGTTACTTAAAGAAAGCTGATGATGTTGTGCTCTCCGGCCTTACTGCTGCAATTACTAATGAATTTGCTGAAGTTGTACTCGGAGCAAGTATAATCATTCCGGCAGCATTTGTATTTCTCGGCCCGGTAGATATAAAATCTATTGCCCAATCGGGAGTATTTAATTTAGGTTTTGTAACTATGCCGTTAGTTTTAAATAAGCTGCCTTTACCTGAGCTTTTCGGATTTTTCTGGTTCTTTTTATTATTTTTAGCCGGGATAACTTCTTCAGTTTCGCTGGCGCAACCGGCAGTGGCTTTTTTAGAGGATGAATTTAATATTAATCGTAAGCGCGCTGTTTCTATTTTTAGCATAGTTTCATTTATTTTATGCCAACCGGCGGTATTTTTTCTAGGCAGAGGAGTAGTTGACGAGCTTGATTTTTGGGGTGGAACTTTCTTTCTGGTAGTTTTCGCAACGATTGAGACAATATTATTTGCCTGGGTATTTGGTATGGACCGGGCATGGGAAGAAATACATAAAGGTGCGGATATGTCTGTTCCAAAAATTTATAAATTCATTATTAAATATATTACTCCTTTATTTTTGTTTATTATATTAGGAATGTGGTTTGTGCAAGAATGGCTGCCAATAATCATGATGAAGAATGTGCCTAGCGCAGATAAGCCGTTTATTTTTGGCACACGTTTGGGGTTATTGCTGTTATTTATGATTTTAGCAGTTTTAGTAAAAATTGCCTGGAAACAGAGGGCTCAGGAAGTATCAAAAGAAAGGCTAAAGTGAAATTTGCCGGTTGGTTCTTTTTAATTCTTTCTTGGGGTTTAATTCTTGGTTTGGTTTTTTTCTGTTTTTTTAAGGTTTTTTCAAAAAGCATCCGGAGTTAATGTGTATTTCTTCGGCGTGTCTTTTTGAGGCTGCCCTTTAGGTAAGGAGAAGAGATGAAAAAAGTTTTAGCATTAAGCCTGATCCTAGGTTCTTTGGTATCAATTTGCGGGTGTGCACCTTTGATAATTGGGGCAGCAGCAGGAGGGCTGGGGGCGTATGGGGTAAGCAGGGATACTGTGCAAGGCGATACGGATAAAAATTATGAAGAGCTTTGGGCTTCAGCTTTGAATGTTTCCTCAGCCTGCGGTTTGATTCAGCAGGAAGATGCTGCAGGTGGTTATATTGAACTAGGTACTCAATCTAGTAAGGTTTGGATAAAGTTGGTCCGTTTAACTCAAACTGCTACCCGGGTTAAGGTGTCTGCGCGTAAGTATCATTTTCCAAATATGGAACTGGCGCAGGATATTTTTGTTAAGATTATTACCGGGGTTAAGTAGACGCTCTAGATACTTGATCTTACTATCGTTCGATCAAGTATTTCGCTGGATAAAACCTTTGGGGTGCTCTAGATACTTGATCTTACTATCGTTCGATCAAGTATTTCGCTGGATAAAATCTTTGGGGTGCTCTAGATACTTGATCTTACTATCGTTCGATCAAGTATTTCGCTGGATAAAATCTTTGGGGTGCTCAATATTTTCTCTTTCTTTTTTAAGGAATTTGTGTACAATATAACAAAAGCTTGAAAAGTTATTTAGCCGAGATAGCTCAGTGGTAGAGCGCGGCCCTGAAAAGGCCGGCGTGGGGGGTCCGATTCCCTCTCTCGGCATAAAAAATAAAAAAGCCAGTTCTAAAAACGGAACTGGCTTTTTTATTGCTTGAACTTATATCTTTTTTACGTTGGTTGCTTGGTCGCCTTTTGGTCCTTGTGTAACTTCAAATTCAACTTCATCGCCTTCTGCTAAAGATTTATATCCATCTCCAGTGATAGCGCTGAAGTGGATGAATACATCCTTGCCATCTTCAGAAGTAACAAAGCCATAACCTTTTTGATTACTGAACCACTTTACTTTGCCTCTTGCCATTTTTGTATCTCACCTCCTCCAAGAATAAAAAAAATCCGCAAAGCAGGTTAATTTCTATTGCTGCCTTACGGTTTGTCGATAAAACTAATCAATTTCTTGTTTCTCCTCTTAAATCTACTTTTATTTAATTTATCATGAATTATCAGTTTGTCAACATCTTTCTGTTCATAAGTGAGTGGTTGACTATTGGTTAGGAATTGCTATAATATTGGACAAATTGCCGATGTAGCTCAGTTGGTAGAGCAAATGTTTCGTAAACATTAGGTCGAGGGTTCGATTCCCCCCATCGGCTCATATTGCTTTAAATCTATGGCCCAATTCCGCAATATTCTAAAGAATCGTAATTTTTTCTTATTATGGCTTGGACAAATTATCTCTCAATTAGGGGATAGGCTTGGCCAGATGGCCTTAATTGCTTTTGTTTATTTGCGCGCTCCCGGTTCAACTCTGCAAATAGCTAAAATATTGTCTTTTACTATTATTCCTGTATTTCTTATCGGGCCTTTAGCCGGAGTCTATGTTGACCGTTGGAATAGGCGCAGGACGATGTATGTTTGTGATTTTGTGCGCAGTTTACTGGTCTTAGCTATTCCTTTGTTTTTATTCTATACTAAGAATTTGACTCCGATTTATTTACTGATTTTTGTTACTTTTTCCATCGGCAGATTTTTTGTACCCGCGAAACTTTCAATTATTCCGGATTTAGTAGATAATGATGAATTACTCATAGCCAATTCCTTGATTAATACATCGGGGATGATTGCCGCAGTCTTAGGGTTTGGAATAAGCGGTGTTTTGGTTGAAAAGTTGGGAGCTAAAAGTGGTTTTTATTTGAACTCTCTGACTTTTTTAATTTCAGCCGCATTTATCTTCTTTATTTCGAAGAAGTTTACTGCCCGGGTGAGTTTTGAAGAAGTAGGTAAAGAGATCGTTGATGTAATTAAAAAATCAGTTTTTCAGGAAATCAAAGAAGGGGTCCTTTATTTTATCCACAAGAAGGATATTCGTTTTACTGCCGGGATAATCTTTGCCCTTTGGTCAGCATTAGGCTCAGTTTATGTCGTGATTATCGTGTTTGTGCAAAATACGCTGCATTCGGCAACCAAGGACCTTGGGCTATTGGTGATGTTCTTGGGCATCGGTTTATTCCTGGGCTCTTTGGTTTACGGTAAATTTGGCCAACGTATCTCGCATTACAAAATTATTTTTATTTCGCTGGTTTTAGCCGGCATAATGCTGGTAATATTTGCTTTAGGGATACATTACTTTCCTATCTTTTTTCTGGCGGCACTTTTAGCTTTATTTTTGGGTTTAATTGTTGCTCCGATTATGATTGCCTCCAATACTATAATTCATAGTGTCAGTAATAATGAGATGCTGGGTAAAGTATTTAGTTCTCTGGAAATAGTTATGCATTTAGGTTTTCTTTTGTTCATGTTTATTAGCAGTTTTCTTGCGGAAAGATTTTCGCATTTATTAATTTTAGTGGTGGTGGGTTGTTTGTTGAGTTTACTGGGTTTAGCCAGCCTATTTTTAAATCGGAAGGTAGAATGGTCAGATTAACCGAGAATAAGCACTACTCAGAAAAAAAGATAATTGAAAAGTTGCCGCTTCCTTCGAGAGTATACCTGCCTTTAATTCAACATTTAGGAAAAATTTGTAATCCGGAAGTAAAGGTTGGCGATTTAGTTAAGCTTGGCCAAAGGATTGCCAGTATCGAAGCCCATGTTTATGCTCCGATTCATGCTTCAATATCCGGTAAAGTGGCTTCTATCCAGGATTATCCGCATCCTGTTTTAGGCAGGGCTAAAGCCATTGTTATTGAAGGAGACGGCCAGAATGAGGAAGCATCATTTATTCAAAAAACCCAACAGGAAATAGACCGGCTTACGGCAGGAGAGCTAAGAAAAATTGTTTTAGATTCAGGGATAGTCGGTATGGGTGGAGCAAGTTTTCCGACACATATAAAGCTTAATCCTCCAAAGCCGGTAACTACTTTAATTATTAATGGCGCAGAGTGTGAGCCGTACTTAACCGCAGACAGCCGGTTAATGGTTGAAAAGGCCAGCCAGATTTATGCCGCCGGCACATTAGTCGCCCGGTGTTTGAATATAAAAGAAATTTATATCGGGATAGAGGAGAATAAGCCCGAAGCGATAAGTGTTTTTTCTAAATTTCCCGGGATTAAGGTTAGAGTTTTAAAATCAGACTATCCGCAGGGCGGAGAAAAGCAACTGATTCAGAATGTGCTCGGTAGGCAAATACCCCGCGGGAAGCTGCCCTTTGATATCGGAGTTATAGTGCAAAATGTAGCTACGTTTTATGCAATTTATGAGGCTGTTTACCGGGGCAAGCCTCTAATTGAAAGGATAGTTACGGTTACCGGAAGCTGTGTAGAAAACCCAAAAAATCTATTAGTGCGTTTAGGTACGCCAATAAAAAATTTGATTGAATTTTGCGGGGTGCTTAAGTCTAGCCCGGTTAAGATTATTATCGGAGGGCCGATGATGGGCCTGGCTCAGTATACAGACCAGGTTCCGATAATAAAATCAAGCAACGGGGTGTTGCTGATGGATAAAATCGAAGCTAAAATTTTAGATGAGGATCCTTGTATTCGCTGTGCAGCATGTGTACGTAATTGTCCGGTTGGGCTTATGCCTTGTCAGATTAATTTAGCATCCGAGAGGTCACTTTGGACTTTAACTAAAGAATATGGAGCTAGTGATTGTATTGAATGTGGTATATGTAATTATGTCTGCCCATCTAACCGCAGGTTGTTGCAGACAATTAAGAGAGCAAAGTTAGAGGGAGCTAAATAATATGAAAGAGATGGCTCGTTACGGTTTTATCTTGGCGCTTATTTGTATAGTTGCTGCCGGACTTTTAGCTGGAGTTAATGCACTTACTCGCACAAAGATAGCTGGTCAGGCTATTGCTTCGGAGCAAAGTGCGCTTAGAGAAGTCATGCCCTTAGCAGTTAGATTTAGCGAGATTAAGTCGGGTGAGGAGATATTATATTATAAAGCATTTGATAGCCAGGATAAATTGATTGGTTTTGTTTTTAAAGCTAGTGGAAAAGGATATTCTAGTGTGGTTGTAACTTTAGCCGGAATCTTTCTTGATTTAAAAATTAGTGCGATAAAAGTTATTTCTCAAAATGAAACTCCGGGCTTAGGGGTGCGTGTAACTGAAGATCAATTCCAGAATCATTTCAATAATCAGAATTGTTTAGATTTATCCGGTGTTGAGGCAATTACTGGAGCGACAATTTCTAGTCGAGCAGTAATAAATTCAGTAATGAAAAAAGCACAGGAAATAAGTGAGTTAATAAAAAATGAAAGATAAATTATTAGTTTCTGGTTCACCGCATATCCATAAAGATGAATCTATATCCCGCATTATGTGGGCGGTGGTAATTAGTTTAATTCCTGCTGGAATTGCGGGCGTAATTATTTTTGGACTTGATGCTTTATGGGTTACGCTAATTGCGATATTTGCTGCAGTATTAACTGAATTGACTATCCAGGTAATTACTAAGAAAAAAATAACTATCCTTGATGGTTCAGCTGTAATTACCGGAATATTGTTAGCCTATAATCTTCCACCAAATGTACCTTTATGGCTTCCGGTAATTGGTGCAGTATTTTCTATTGCTATCGGCAAACAGGTTTTTGGTGGCATAGGACAGAATATTTTTAATCCAGCTTTAGTTGGCCGCGTATTTTTAATGGCTAGCTGGCCAAAATATATGACTACTTTTGTCAAACCATTTAGTCTTGATGCGGTAACTGCGGCTACTCCTTTGGCTGCACTGCGTGAAGGAAAAATCTTGGAACATATTTCATATTTGGATTTATTTTTAGGTAAGCGCGGCGGTTGTATCGGGGAAGTATGTATTTTGGCATTATTGCTTGGTGCGGCATTTCTTTTTTTAAGAGGTTATATTACCTGGCATATACCGGTAACTTATATCTTAACCACTGCGGTATTTATGTATATTTTTGGCGGTACTGGGCTTTTCCACGGGGATTGGTTATTTCAGGTATTAAGCGGCGGGTTAATTCTGGGTGCATTTTTTATGGCTACAGATTATGTGGCAACTCCTTTGACTGCTAGTGGTCAGTTAATTTTCGGCTTAGGATGCGGTTTGCTTACTGCAGTTATCCGGATTTGGGGCGGGTATCCTGAGGGGGTTTCATACGCTATATTAATGATGAATGGAGCAACACCATTTATTGATCGCTATACTAAAAATAGAATTTACGGAACAAAATGAAAAATTTAATCAAAGAATTTACCAAAGGCATAATTAAAGAAAATCCTACATTTGTTTTAGTTCTAGGTTTATGCCCGACATTGGCAGTTTCAGTGACCGTGGCTAATGGCATTGGTATGGGCATAGCCGCTACTTTTGTGCTTTTAGGGTCAAGCCTAATTATTTCCTTGGTTAGGGATTTTATCCCTGATAAGGTCCGTATACCTTGTTATATCGTTATTATCGCTACTTTTGTTACTGTCGTTGAATTGTGTATGAAGGCTTATAGCCCGGTATTGGATCGTGCTTTAGGCATTTATGTTCCGTTAATTGTTGTTAATTGTATAGTCTTGGGGCGAGCTGAGGCGTTTGCTTGTAAAAATAATTTCTCCCGTTCATTTTTTGACGGCTTAGGAATGGGCTTAGGTTTTACTCTGGCTTTAATCTTAATTTCGGCAATCAGGGAATTTTTAGGCTCAGGCCAGATCTTGGGTATTAGTTTAATTAAAGGATTTGAACCGATATTTGTTTTTGGTATGCCTTCAGGCGCATTGTTAGTGATTGGATTGTTGCTGGGATTTTTTAATTTATTAAAGAATAAAAAAATATGAACTTACAAGAATTCCTAACCATATTTATTTCTGCGGTATTTATCTACAATGTCATACTTTCCCGTTTTTTAGGGCTATGTTCTTTTATTGCTATTTCTAAGGAAACCAAGCCGGCTTTGGCGATGAGCTCGGCGGTAATGTTTGTCATTGTTGCTTCAAGTGCAATCACCTGGTTTGTTTATCGCTTTCTTCTTGTGCCATTTAATTTAACTTACCTGCGTACGATTTCGTTTATTTTAGTTATTGCTACTTTTGTCCAGCTGGTAGAGATGGTGATTAAAAAAGTAAGCCCACAGATCTACCGGGCATTTGGAATTTATCTGCCTTTAATTACGGTAAATTGCGCGGTATTAGGCGTTGCAGTATTAAATATTGATATGTTTTTTGTAAACGGGAAGGCACTTGCCGGGAGTTTTTATTATTCTGTTTTTCAGGGAGTGTGCGTAGGTTTAGGGTATACTTTGGCAATGCTTTTAATGAGCGGGATAAGGGAAAGGCTTGAGCTCTGTAATGCTCCCAAGGCTTTTAAAGATTTTCCTTTAGCTTTTATTATTGCTTCAATTTTAAGTTTAAGTTTTATGGGTTTTAGCGGGTTTAGGTTCTAGGGGTAATCCCCCGCGTAACGGCTTAAAAATTCATTTGGAATTTTTTCGCACGCTCGGGATAAATTCGCGCACTGATTTATTTTCACTGTCGTGTTCGTAAGTCAAGCGCTCATTTAATGGAAATCTTAATTGCTATCTTAATCTTAGGTTCACTTGGCTTGTTGTTTGGGGTAGGACTAGCTATTGCCTCAAAAAAATTAGCTGTTGCTGTCGATTTAAAATTAGAAGAAGTGCAGCATTTGCTTCCCGGGGCAAATTGCGGGGCTTGCGGCAACCCCGGATGTTTTGGCTTTGCTGAGAGCTTGCTTAGCGGGAAAAGTAAAGTAGATGCTTGTCGAGTTTGTAGTCAGGAGATTCAGGAGAAGATTGCTAAGGTTATGGGACAGACTGTTGATAAACAAATCAAAAAAATTGCTACTTTGCACTGTAATGGTGGTCTAAAGGTTCAAGATAAATATCGATATAATGGAGTCGATGATTGTATCGCAGCAAATCAAGTTTTAGGTGGGCAAAAGGAATGTGTTTTTGCTTGTCTTGGTTTCGGTACCTGCGAGAAAGCCTGTCCATTTGGTGCAATTATTATGTCAGCTAATCGTTTACCTATAATTGATAAAATAAAATGTCGCTCTTGTAATAAATGTGCATTAGCTTGTCCTAAAAAAATATTATCACTTGTTTCTACGGCCCACCCTGTTTATGTGGCTTGTAGTTCACATGATTCAGGCCGGGATGTAAAGGCGATTTGCTCGGTTGGTTGTATTGCCTGTAAACTATGTGAGAAGGCTTGTAAGTATGATGCTATCCATGTAGTTGATAATTTAGCAGTAATTGATTATAATAAATGTACATCTTGTAAGGCATGCGTGGAAGTATGTCCTGCTAAAACAATCTTGGTGAGAGCATGAATTTAGCTATATTTGCTTCAGGTAGCGGGAGTAATTTTTCGGCAATCGCGAGAAAGATAAAGCAAGATAAAATTAAAGTAAGATTAGTGATTTTGGTTTGTGACCAACCAAATGCTTTTGTAATTAAGCGTGCAGAAAAAGCTGGAATTAAGGCAATTTTAGTCAGCAGGGAAGATTTCAAAAATCGGGCTGATTTTGAAGTAGCGATAATCCAGAGATTGAAAGCTTATAAAATTAATTTAATTGCGTTGGCCGGATTTATGCGGCTACTTAGCCCGGATTTTGTGAAGCTTTACCGTAATCGTATTATAAATATCCATCCTTCATTATTACCGGCATTTAAGGGGGCTAGTGCGATAAAAGATGCTTTTAATTGCCAGGTTGGGTCAACCGGAGTTACGGTGCATTTTATTGATGAAGAGGTTGATCATGGCCCGATTATTTTGCAGCAAGAAGTGAAAATTAAAAGTCAGGATACTTTAGCTTCGCTTGAGAAAAAAATACATGCTGTTGAACACAAGCTTTATCCGGAGGTAATCAAGTTATTTGTCGGCGGTAAAATTAAGGTAAGAGGCAGGAAGGTATCAATTTCTACTCTTTAGAATCAGCCAAGACCGCTTTTTGATTAAGAATAGACTTTTTCCCGGTTGCTTGATTCCAAATCTCTACCAGTGTAATATCTTTAAATCCGTAAGTATTCAGGGTATAAGTGATTATTTTTAAAACCTCTTTATCAATGTCTGCATTTTTTTCTACTTCCGGTTTTTGGAATTTTAATTTTATGCGGCCCTGGATTTGATCGGCAATAAATTCTTCCAAGCCTATCTTATGGTAATCTAAGTGGTTGCCGTCTTTGTCTCCAATAATTTGTGCTGAAACTGTTGTATCTTGAATAATGCGATGCATATATTCGGCTTGGGAAATAAAGCCGTAGGAAAGTTTTTTCAGGTCCATTAAATGAAAAATCTGTTTTATCTCGAAACCATTTTTAATATCCGCAGTAACGATGCAGAAGAATAAGGGCCTATCTTCTTTTGAATTATCGATACTAAAGAGTACCCGGCGGATGACCTGCAGCAGGTAAAATATTTTCTCATTAACCGTTTTATCTAAAATCATATCCTGTTGTTTTTCTTTTTCAGCTGTTGGAGTTATAAAATAATTAATTTTTAACACCTTTTCATTAAGTGAATTTTTTTTGTCTTCTAATAGAAATCTTTCGATATATTTTTCCGGTTTGGGGGGTTTAGTGACAATATCTTCAAGCGGCATGTATACCCAGAGGGTATTGTCGGTTAGCTTGGCAGAGATATCAAGTTTGTACTCTGCCTTGGCAATATCCTTGACAGCTTGAGCGATATTCTCTCTTAAGAATGATGGTGAAGTAGAAGAGGTGCAGGCGGATAAAAATAGAATAAGCGGAAAAAGTTTAAGGGCGGCTTTTGCCAAATTCTTTGAAGATAGCTTCAATCTCATCGTAGTTAAGTTCACTTTTAGCTACTAGTTCTTTGGCCAGCCGGTCCATAAGCGGTTCCTCTTTTTTAAGCAGGGCAGTTACTTCGCAAAGGCAGGAATTTAGTATGTCTTGAACATCAGCATCAAGCTTTGCTTTAATGTCTTCGGAAATTTTATCGAGCATTTCCCAATTACCTAAAAATCCGCTTTTACCCATGCCGCAAGACCAAACCATGCTATGGGCATGGTGCATGGCGCTGGAGAAATCTCCGTATACGCCGCTGGTTGTGGCATTATATTTAATTTTTTCAGCCGCGTATGAACCAAGGCTGATTTTAATTTTACTTAACAGCTCATTAGAGTCCTCAATAAAAGTATCTTCTCTTTCCGGGATCCAGGTTGCTCCGCCGGTTGGCCCGCGGGGGGTAATAGTTATTTTAAAGACATCTTTAGAGGGAGCTAAGAGGTAAGTGGTAATGGCGTGCCCGGCTTCATGGTAAGCGGTTTGCAATTTTTCCTTGTCGCTTAATTTAATCCTGCGTTTTATACCTAAGGCAATTCTTTCTCTGGCTTCATCAATTTCTTTCATGGAAATTGATTCATTTTGATTACGCACAGTAATCAGCGCTGCTTCTCGGACGATATTGGCAATATCTGCCGGGCTTTGGCCGACAGTAATGCGTGCCAGGCGGTCAATTTTTACATCTGCCGGATCGTATTTTACTTTTGTAAGATAGTAGGCAAAAAGTTTGGCCCGATCCTCAAGGTTAGGTTTATCTACGATGATTTTACGGTCAAATCTTCCCGGCCTAAGCAGGGCTTGATCAAGATAAGTTTCCGGGGCGTTGGTTGCACCAATTAAAACAATGTTATAATCTTTGTCTTTTAAGCCATCCATTTCAACCAGCAGCTGATTTAAGGTAGTGTTGTGTTCAGTAGTTCCGCCAAATCCGCGGTCCATGGAACGTTGAGCGCCGACAGCGTCAATTTCATCAATAAAGATTATGCAGCCGCCTTCAAGTTCCGCTAACTGTTGAGCTCTTTTAAACAGCGAGCGCACGCGGCCGGCTCCAACGCCGACAAACATTTCAACAAATTCCGATCCTGACATAGAGATAAAGGGAAGCTTGGTTTCTGTGGCGATTGCTTTAGCTAAATAAGTTTTACCGCAGCCCGGAGGGCCGAGCATCAGGATGCCTTTAAGAATCTTCCCGCCAATGCGCTGAAGGCTGGCGCGGTCAGTAATTAATTTAACTATTTCCAGGGCTTCTTGTTTGGCCTCGTCCATGCCAATGACATCCTGCCAGGTAACTCCAACGTCAGCTCCAGCCATAGCTTTTTTATTGGTTTGGGAGAAGGATGAAGCCCCGCGTTTAAAATAAAGCCAGTACATTAGATACGTATATACAAAACCGAAGATTAAAGCCATAATAATTTGCAGGTATAGCTGCAAAGGAATCATGGCTAGCTGTGATTGTCTTAGGTATGATTCTGATTCGTTCCAGGCTCGCAGGCCGATAACTACCAGGATGATTAAGGAGATGGTCAGTGCGGCTAGAAAAATAAAGAGGAGTGCCTTTAACCAATGTTGTTTTGTATAGAATCTAATTTTTTTCCAGTTCATAAGTTTATCCTGTTTATTTTTGATGATTGACCGATATTTCAGTATTAAGTTACCTAAAAATAACATATCTATCTGCCCAAGTCAAACCTTTTCTTGACTTAAGGTTTTTTGAATGTATAATTATGGGGTTGCTTAAATTTAAAACTTTTTTAAAGGAGAATTAAAATGGCAAAAATCAAAAAAGTATTTGCACGCCAAATTCTTGATTCACGCGGCAATCCGACGGTTGAAGTTGATTGCCTCCTGGCCAATGGTATTTTAGGCCGTGCCGCAGTTCCTTCGGGTGCCTCAACCGGAGATAATGAGGCTTTAGAGTTAAGAGATAATGATAAAGCCTGTTATTTAGGTAAAGGGGTGTTAACCGCAGTTAACAACGTTAATACTGTGATTAATAGTGCCATCAAAGGCCAGGCCACAGATTTTGTTAAGATTGACAAGCTTTTAATTAAACTCGATGGTACTGAATTCAAATCAAAACTTGGAGCAAATGCTATTCTCGGGGTTTCTCTGGCAGTAGCTAAAGCTGCTGCGCTTGCCAAAAAACAGCCGCTTTATAAATTTTTGGGTGGAGAAAAAGCCAAGATCCTGCCTATTCCATTAATGAATATCCTAAATGGCGGTATGCACGCGGATAACAATTTAGATATTCAGGAATTTATGATTATGCCGCAAGGGGCTGCAACTTTTTCGGATGCCCTGCGTATGGCCACTGAGGTTTTTCATAATTTAAAATCAATTCTTAAATCTAAAAAACTTTCAACTAGCGTTGGAGATGAGGGCGGGTTTGCCCCAAACCTTAATTCCAACGAAGAGGCATTAAGTTTAATTATTGAGGCGATAAAGAAAGCAGGGTATGTCCCCGGGAGAGATATCTCTTTGGCCTTGGATTGCGCTGCCAGCTCTTTCTGTAAAGATGGGAAATATACCTTTGAAGGCTCAGAAAAAACCTCGGCGGATTTAATTGCTATTTATGAAAATTGGCTTTTAAAATATCCCATTCTTTCAATTGAGGACGGCCTTTCGGAACATGATCATGCCGGTTGGCAGGAGATGACCAAAAAAATCGGGGATAAAGTGCAATTGGTCGGTGATGATCTTTTTGTTACCAATCCTGAGATATTTAAAAAAGGGATTGCAGAAAAAATGGCTAATGCTATACTGATTAAAGTTAATCAAATCGGAACGCTTTCTGAAACGCTTGAAGCAATTGCGATTGCTAAAAAGAATAAATATAATGCGATAATGTCTCACCGTTCCGGGGAGACTGAAGATACAACTATTGCCCAACTTGCCGTAGCAACTGGCGTAGGTCAAATTAAAACCGGTTCCTTATCTCGTACTGACCGAATCTGTAAGTATAACGAATTGCTGCGGATTGAAGAGGAATTAGGCAAAAAAGCTGTTTATGCGGGGAAAACTTGGAAGCTACGGAGTACTGGTTTGGCTTCCAAATAGCCAAAGCCAGAAGAGATAAATGCTCTCCACGTTAAGAAAAGCATCTTGGCTTTTTGGATTTGCAGTTTTGCTTCTGATTTTATTTTTACCGGGTTACACCAAATTGCAGGAATCCCGGGCTAAAAATCGTCAGATTGAAGAAAAGTTCCGCAAAATGGCTATTGAAAATTATCTTTTGCAGGAAGAGTTAAAGCGGGTTGAAAATGACCCGGTGTATCAGGAAAAGATTGCTCGGGATAAAATGGGCGTAGTCCGGAAGGGCGAGATTCCGATCAAGATTTTCTCAGAGAAGAAAAGATAAATAATTTTGATGTTGGCCCTGTCTCGTAAATTAGGGCAGGATTTCACTGGATAAAAATTTAAGGTGTTTAATTTCGCGGGGTGGAGCAGCCTGGTAGCTCGCAAGGCTCATAACCTTGAGGTCATCCGTTCAAATCGGGTCCCCGCAACCATATTCTAAAAACCCCGCAACTAGATTAAGTTGCGGGGTTTTTATTGTTTTTTGGTTATTTTAGAGATATAATCAGCGTTATAGGTATAAAGAAAATTATGGAAACATTTGTTTGTAAGTAGGCAGGAGCAACGGGTGAACATTAGGAAAATTATAGCCAAAGAGGGTTTGATTTTATTGGGTGCCGTAATTTTAGGGCTGTCGGTATATTTTATAAGCAGGCATTTAAACAATGTTTATTTAATCCAGAACCAAGGAGCTAAATTTAAAGTTATACATAATATGAAATATTCTCTTGTTGGTTTTACTCCATACACTAGTATGATGAGCCTTGGTTTAAATATAGCTATATTTAGTTATCCGATTATTGCTTTTATACGTTTTATTTTCTGGGCGATTAAAACACTTAAGGAGAGATAAACTAAAAGTCTCAAGTATTTATTAAGGCAGGACCAGGGAGAAACGGATTACGGATTATTTGTTGTTTTCGATGCCGATTGAGATATAATAATGCGAAAGGAGATAAGATGAAAACTATTATTGTGTTTTTATGTTTAGGATTAATTGGTTGTGCTACGGTAACTAAGGAAAATAAAAATTGCCAGACGATCGAAAAACCCAAAGTAATTGATGTTGTAGAAGTGGATAGTGCTATCGCTGTATTTAGTAAAGCAATTGAAACTAATCCTAACTATTCCGGTGCCTATTATAATAGAGCTATTGCTTATTTTCATAGAAAAGACTATGAAAAATCCTGGCAAGATGTTCATAAGGCAGAATCTTTGGGGCTTAAGTTCAACCCTGTTTTTATTGAAGCATTAGGAAAAGCTTCTAAAGGGGAGAATTAAGTATTTTACGTTTTTAATCGCAGCCTATTTTAAATCCCCTTGGGAAATTTTAGGAACTTCCTGAAAACTTAAATTTTTATGCGAAATAATTTATATAATTTTATTGATAATGCCGGTAGTTTTAAATCTTTTTCTGCGAATAAGATAGCTTCCTTGCACTTGCCGCTTTGTAATGAGTTGGTAATGTCGTCTATTTCCCCCGATTTGCATGGGGACATAAAAAGCGGACAAAGTAGTTTTTTGCTTCCTCCGGCAACTCGCGTTGACCTGTCTCTTTCCAGGGTTTCTAGAAATTTTTGGGTTTATGTCAATAAAGATAATATTTGGTCAGCTGCCGGAGTCTCTAAAAATCTCAAACAGATCTGTCAGGATGAATTCACCTTGGAAGCCGGCCAGCTTTGGCAGAGAATCAGCCGAAAAAATAAAAAAATAGGTTTGCAATCTGAAATCCTTTCTTTTGTGCCTGCGGGTGATGATGGGTTAGAAATTATGCAGGTTACCATTACTAATCTGACTAAGAAAAAAATAAGCTTTATTCCTTATGCGGCCATACCGTTATATGCCCGCAGCGCAGATAATTTACGCGATCACCGTCATGTAACTTCGCTTTTAACCAGAATAACTAAAGAGAAGTACGGCTTTAAAATTAAACCGACTTTGCTTTTTGATGAAGCTGGGCATCACCAAAATAATACAGTTTATTTTGCAGCTGCTTGTGATAGCTCGGCCAGGCCGGCGCAGTATATTTATCCAACTCAAGCTTCTTTTTGCGGGGAAACCGGTGATTTTGAAGCTCCCGAGGCAGTTTTTGAAAATAAGCTCCCTTCTAAGGCGCCAATTCAGGGTAAAGAGCCAATGGCTGCAATGCGTTTTTCGCCAATTATCTTGTCTGCTTCTGCCCAAGCAACATATATAATTATTATGGGCATAACTGAGCAGGGTTGTAACTTAAGCTCTTTGATGAATAAATTTAACAGCCTGGAAAAAGTAAATGCAATCTTTGAGAAAACTAAAAAACTTTGGCAGGAAAAATCTCACACACTGGATGTTTCTAGTGGTAATGAACATTTTGATAATTGGCTGCGTTGGGTCAATATCCAGCCGGTTTTAAGAAAAATATTTGGTTGCTCATTTCTTCCGGATTTTGATTATGGTAAAGGCGGCAGAGGGTGGCGCGATCTTTGGCAGGATTGCTTAGGGCTTATTTTAAATGATCCGCAAGCTGTGCGTGGGCTTTTGGTCAATAATTTCTGCGGGGTGAAGATTGACGGGTCAAACGCGACGATTATCGGTAGTAAGCCCGGTGAATTTATCGCGGACCGTAATAATATCAGCCGGGTGTGGATGGATCACGGTGTTTGGCCTTTGATTACTTTGGATTTGTATATCCATGAAACCGGTGATTTAGATATTTTATTTGAGCAGGCTGGATACTTCAGGAATCATCAGTTAAACCGCGCCAAAGATATTGATCACAATTGGAGTGCCTCTAGCGGGAATAAACTTAAAACAAAATCCGGGAAAATCTATCAAGGAACAATCCTGGAACATTTACTTGTGCAGAACTTGGTTCAGTTTTTTAATGTTGGCAGCCATAACCATGTGCGGTTGGAAGGTGCAGATTGGAATGATGGATTGGATATGGCTAAAGAGTATGGAGAAAGCGTGGCATTTTCTTCAATGTACGCGCAGAATCTTCTAACTTTGTCGGACCTGCTGCTAAAGACAGGAAAGCCCTATTTAGAGCTAGCGGAAGAATTAAAAGTTTTACTCGTTGATTTTAATTATTCAGATATTGCCCGAAAACATAAAGTTCTTGCGAACTATTTTTCTAAAACCGAAAAACATGTTTCTGGTAAAAAATCCCGGATAAATATTGCTGCGCTGAGGGGCTCATTAAATAAAAAATCATTCTGGATGAAAAAACACATTCGGGAAAAAGAATGGTTGAGCCAGGGATTTTTTAATGGTTATTATGATAATTGTAAAAATAGAGTAGATGGTAAAGTTGGTAATCTCTTACGAATGACTTTGACCTCTCAAACATTCCCGATTATGAGCGGAGTAGCGAATGCTGATCAAATCGGGAAGATCTTGCCCAATGTCTATCGTTACTTATACGATAAGTCCGTTGGCGGTATCCGTTTGAATACTGATTTTAAAAAAGAACAGCTTAATTTTGGCCGGGCATTCTCTTTTGCTTATGGAAACAAAGAAAACGGCGCAGTGTTTAGCCATATGGTAGTAATGTTTGCTTATGCTTTGTATAAGCAAGGTTATGCTCAAGAAGGCTGGACAGCTTTAAGTTCATTATATAGGATGGCGGTTAATACAGAAAAAAGCAGGATTTATCCTTGCCTGCCGGAATATTTTGATCTCACCGGCCAGGGGATGTATCCTTATCTCACCGGTTCAGCCAGCTGGTTTGTGCTTACTTTGCTTACCCAGGCATTTGGGGTCAAGGGGCAGGATGGGGATTTACTTATTGAACCTAAGTTGTCGAGTGAACAATTTAAACCTGGGCATGAAATAAGTGTCAGCCGGGTATTTGCGGGAAGGGAATTGAAGGTTGTTTTTATAAATCCTAAGCGCCTGGAAGCGGGTAAATATCGGATTTCTAAAGTTTTGCTTAATTCAGAAGACCTTTCTATTGATAAATCCCGCTATGTAATTTTTACTCGCGAAGTAATCGTCAGCCTTCCTAAAGAGAAACTTAATATAATAGAGGTGTATTTGGGGTAGGATATTGCCTCGTAAACTCGGCAGGAGCCTGCTAGATTGTTATGGGTGCCCTATCCTACTTCGCTTACGCTCGTAGGATTTCGCTAGATTGTTATGGGTGCCCTATCCTACTTCGCTTACGCTCGTAGGATTTCGCTAGATTGTTATGGGTGC
>JBAYMG010000006.1:0-68775 GCA_041663665.1 Candidatus Omnitrophota bacterium
AAAACATTGCTTTGGCCAGATCATTCCAGCTACGGGCAACGCCTGTACCTAAATTATAAATACCGCGAAACTGTGAATTTTTATAAAAATAGTAAATTACCTCAACTGCATCTTTGACATAAATAAAATCCCTTTTTTGTTCCCCATCCCGGTATTGCGGAGAATATGATTTAAAAAGCCGCATAGGTAAACCGCTTTTAAGCTCAGCAAGCCGCTTGCAAATTACGCTCATCATTTCTGCCTTATGATATTCATTAGGGCCAAAAACATTAAAGAATTTTAACCCCGTAACCAGCGATAAATATCCATTTTTAAGCAACCAAAGGTCAAACAATTGTTTTGACTGAGCGTAAAAATTAAGCGGCTTTAAACGCAAAATATTCTCTTCACTATCGTCATAACCAAAAGAACCATCCCCGTATGTCGCGGCACTAGAAGCATAAATAAACGGAATATTGTGTTTAAACGCCCAGGAACTAAGCTTCTTAGAATACTCGTAATTATTAGTCAGCAGATAGTTATAATCCGTAATCAAAGTAGAACTACAAGCACCCATATGGATAATATGCTCAGGCACAGATAAGCTATCATTCTCCAACAACTTTAAAAATTTATCTTTTGGGATATAATCACGAAAACGTTTACCTAGGAGATTGCGCCATTTTCTTGAATTGTCAAGATTATCTACAACAATAATATCATCTATTCCCTGGCTGTTAAGCTTGGCAAGAAAACAACTACCGATAAATCCTGCACCACCGGTCAAAATAATCATAGGCCGCTGGCATCTAGAACCTGCGGCAAAAACCTATTCCACCCAATCGGCATCACATGGACCCCTTGACACATCGATTTAAATTCTTTAATCAAGCGGCTGGCGATGACAATCGATTGTTTCTGCTTATCCTGAGCATCCTGCATTTCTTTAATAAGTGAATCAGGAACGAAAATGCCGGGTACGTTTTCATTCATATAAGAAGCCATAGCGCTGGATTTCAACATAACAATACCGGCAAAAATTGGAATTTTCAAATGACGTGTTTTACGCAAGAACTTTTCAAAAATATTGACATTATAAACGGCTTGGGTCATAAAAAACTGCGCACCGGCAGAAATCTTTTTTTCCATTTTAATAATTTCCGGTTCCAAAGGCTGAGTGTTGGGGTTAACGACAGCTCCCGGACAAAAACACGGAGCTTTTCCGACTAGCTGATTCCCTTTCATATCTGTTCCTTTTTGCAATCCCTTTATAGCTTCCAAAAGTTGTACAGAATCCAGATCAAAAACAGGTTTGGCATCAGGATGATCGCCTATCGCCGGATGATCGCCGGTTGCAATTAGAAGATTTTCGATACCAAACACCGCGGCGGAAAGCAGGTCTGACTGTAAAGCCAACCGATTCCTGTCCCGGCAAGTAAGTTGATAAATCGGCTCAAGATGATTTTGTTTAAGTAAAATACATACGGCTAAAGCTCCCAGCCTCATTACAGAGCTCTGCAGATCAGTAACGCTAATTGCATCTACCCTTCCACGAATCAAAGCCACTTCCTCAAGGAGATATCCGGTTTCTATGCCTTTAGGCGGGCCGATCTCTGTGGTCACAATAAATTTACCCGTCTGTAATTTTTCACAAAAATTCATGATAAGTTAAACTCTATTTTTTTTATTTAAAAAAATCTTTCCTAACAAAAAAACCACTGCCACGATAATGGCTATTCCTAATCCCGCCGAAACAATGTAGGCAAAACTTAAATAAGGTAAACTCTTCCCTTCCCAACCTTTAAAAGCATAATCCGGCATGGGCGCATTCCATAACGATGAAACTCTAGCTAGGCCTTTAGGAATATATCCAATTAGTTCCTGCATTTCACTTGCCCCCCACTCGCCCCAGGCAGAACCGGCTTTAAAATGTTCCGGAAGCAATAAACCAATAGGCGAAAGCAATATTAAAACACCTAATCCAATCCATAATTTAGTCATTGTTTTCATAATTTCACCTCTGCCTTTATACCTAAAAGCTTAGATTCGTGTTTTTGCAAATACTTAACTACAAGTGCCGTAACAATACCTTCAACCCAGCCAAAAATTAAAAGGTGTTCACCAACCATGGCCGAAACAGCAACATTTAAACCGTAAGGACAATACAAAGTTTGGCCATTGGCAGTATGGTGCAATAAAGGCTGTAATCCAAATTCAATTCCGGCAAACAAAGCTGCAAGATTTATAGCCAGATATCCGGCAATTCCAGCGGCAATCACTATGCGCTTAGAGCTAACCGCAGAATTATAGCTAATCATTTTATATATGTAGTATCCAGCAAACGGTAAAACAAAAGCCATGTTAAAACAATTTGCGCCAATTGCCGTAATCCCGCCATCGCCGAATAACAACGCCTGAATTACCAAGGCCACAGTTATAGCAATACAAGCTGCCCAGGGGCCAAGCAATATTGCCACTATTACTCCTCCCACAGCATGCCCGGTGGTACCTCCGGGAATTGGGACATTAAACATCATTATCACAAAACTAAAAGCTGCGCCAATTGCCAGCATTGGCACTTGTTTTACACTCAGAGCTTTTTGGACAATCTTTGAGGCAATCGTCCAAATTGGCAACATCACTGCGTAAAAAAAACCACAAGTTAACGGCCCTAAATAACCATCTGGTATATGCATATTTCCTCCTTGTTTATCTAATCAGTGCTGACTAAATTTCCCAGCCAGGCAACACTGGCGTACCCACCCTTCCAATCAAGCGGAGCATCTCGCACTAGCTCCGGGTGGCTACTTAGCGTTGGATATTCTTTAAAAAGCATACACTCCGGTTAGAACTATTGAATCATTGGCATCTGTATTTACCCCGGCTACCACTCTCTGATAAGCCAGCAATAATTGTACTTTATCGCATGACCAGCCTATACCGGGAGAAATAGTAAGATAACTTACCGAAGTCGATACAGTTCTTTGCCCAGCTTCCCAGGTATCACCCTGTAAATATCCATTTGCCTCAAGCATTAAATTAAAGCCTTTGGGCAAAAAGTACTCTACTCCCAAATCATAATTAGCATAACTGGCATATCTTGTTTTTATCCCATCGACCATAACTTTCTGCGGAAAACTAAAAATGGCATCCGCATGAAGCACAAACGGTTTAAGCTTCTTAGTCAAATTGAAGCCAAAACCAGGATCCCAAGAACCGCTGCCCATAGCATCAGTTCCCAATTTATCTGGACTAAAATGCTGATATTTGCCTGTCGGCATTTTAAGTTGCAGTAATCCGGTTAAATGCGGCAACCAACCCTGATCCTCTAAAGCACAGTAGCGCAAAAATAAGTAGCTGTCACCAAAACCGTTTTTTTGAGCACTTGCGCCATCCTGCTTAACATAATTTTCCTGATAAACGGCTTGAGCATCAATTTCAATCCTGTCCGTAATTCCATATTGTATAAATAACTGCTCTTGATATTGAGATTGCCTATCCCCTTTAGCCAAACTGCGATATTTCCCGTCTGAGTCAAAGGTACCCCTGGTCCGATTATAAAAAATAAATGGCTGGATTACAAACTGCCCCTTGGAACAAACCGGAGCGGTCCAGGTAGTAAGCGTTCCTGCTGAAACAGGATTCCATTCTTTTGAAACCTCAGACACTGCAGTCGCCTCTTCTGCCCAAACGCTTAAGGGAACGAGCAAAATGGCGGAACCGATTGAAACAAAAACTAAAAATTTACGTAACATTCACTCTCCTTTTTTGTGTTACCAATAAATATTTCGTGTTACTATAAAATAAAAAAATAAACCTAAATACTTTTACCTACAGTTGACATGCTTAATATGCCATGTTTTACCCCTTTTATTGCTTTTAAACTATCTGCCAGTTTCTGGACATCCTTAGGGCTGCCCTTTACTGCCACTATCTCCAGGCAATTATCATGATCCAAATGAATATGCTGCGCGGAAATTATGGCCCCACCAAAATCGTGCTGGATATCCATAAGCTTATTAATTAATTCCTTCTTATGATGGTTATAAATTAAGGTAACTGCTCCGGCAACCTCTTCTTTTCCCTGCCACTGCTTCTGAACCAGCTCCTGGCGGATTAAATCACGAAAAGCTTGCGAACGATTAGTATATTTTTTATCTCTGATAAAATGATCGAACTTAATCAAAAGATCTTTATCTATCGAAACTCCGAAACGGATTAATGGCATAATTCCCTCTTAAATAACGTGCTACTAATTTTAGAAATGTAGCATATTAAATATTCACTGTCAACACTTCTCTTTTTAAAATAAAGAAAACCGCAATAGCCGCTATTTCAACAATAGTACTAAGCACAATAACCGCAAGTATGGAATTCTCATAAAGTAAACCGGTAATCAAGCTGCCAATGAATATTGCCAGCCCATAAGCGGCATTAAATATGCCATAGCCGGTACCTCTCTTTTTTAACGAAGTCAGGTCCGCAATTGATGACCTCATCACTGTTTCATGAAAACCCATAACAATTCCCCAGACAATTGCCCCGGTTAAAACTAGAGAAAATTTTTCCGAGAAAACCAGCACCGGGATAAATAATGAAAACGCCGGGATAGCAATTAAAGTAATTAACCCTGCTTTTTCATTTTTATGCTTGGTTTTAAAAATATCATAGGTTCGGCCAATAGCTAAAGCTGCCAGGGCATCGACTCCCATGGCTAAAGCATAAAATAAAGGAATTTGCGCATCAGTTAAAATATGCTTAGCTTTAAAATGATAACCAATTAAGGCAAAATTAGCAAACCCTAAAGTAGTAATAAAAGTAAAAATTGTATAAATCCAAAAAATCCTGCTTAATCTATCTGATTCCGGATTTTTAATTACCGAAGCCTCTAAGAGTTCAGGATTGGGAACCCGGCGATAGGCAAAAATAAGGCAGAATATAACCAAAACCAATGGAATCCAAAGTAAAGAATAACCAAGCTGGTAATCAACTAAAGACCTCTCTCCTCTGCCAAGAAACATGAAAAATATTGCAAATATCAACGGGCCGCTGATAGCTCCAATTTGATCAAGTACTTCAGCTATAGCAAAACCTAACCCTGTTCCCACCTGCTTAGTGGCTTGCGAAAGAATAGTATCTCTTGCCGGACTGCGAATAGCTTTCCCAAGCCTTTCCATAATAATAAAAACAACTGCGATTTGCCATATCCCGGTTAATGAAAGTAGTGGAACGCTGACTAGCATTCCATACCCTAAGAAAGTAAACAGCCAATAGGCCCTGGTTTTATCTGCAAAATACCCGGAAACCAAACGTATCCCATAGCCCAAGAACTCAGCAATCCCGGCAACCAAACCAACCATGGCCGCATTAGCCCCGAGAGTCTTTAGATACGGCCCATTAACGCTGCGCGCCCCTTCATAAACTATATCCCCAAAAAGGCTGACCAGCCCAAAAAGTAAAATAAGTTTAAAGGCAGTTTTTTTATGATTATTCGTAAGCATAAAACTAATTCAATCCTTTCCGAAAACGCAAAGAACTTAAAGTAATAACGACTAACCCAATAAACAAAAGCGGCACCAACTGAGGCCAAAGTACTTCTATACCCACCCCTTTTAAAAAAACACTCCTGATAATTACCATAAAATAACGCATAGGATTGAACACTGTAAACAACTGGACAACCTGAGGCATATTGGATATCGGGTAAGCAAAACCGGAAAGTAAAACTGCCGGCAAATAAAAAAGAAATACCGACATATTTGCCTCCTGCTGAGTAGAGGATATCGTCGAAATAAACAAACCTATCCCCAGAGTAGTAAATAAATATATGCAGGTAGCAAATAACAGAAATAAAACATTTCCCCGCAAGGGTATATGAAACCAAAGCACACCCAGTATTGTAACCAGAACAACCTGAATCAACGCAATTATCCCAAAAGGCAAAAGCTTGCCAACGATTAGCTCAATCGGCCTTAAAGGGCTGACGGTTAATTGCTCCATCGTACCAATCTCTTTCTCTTTGACAATAGCCATAGCCGTTAACAAAAGAGACATCATAGTTACGATTGTGGCAATTACCCCAGGCAGGTAATAATTCCTGGAAATGAAATTTCCATTAAACCATGCGCGGTCGCGAAGCTCTACTCTAGGCACACTATTTGAAAATCCGGCTTTATCCGCCCGGTACTTAAGCAAGTTCTCCTGGTAAGTGCCAACCACTGCATTAGCATATCCCATAATAATCATCGCGCTGTTTGAATCTGTTCCATCAAAAGCCAATGCAATACTAGCTTCCTTACCGGCATTAATGTTGCGGCCAAATCCACGGTCAATGCGGATAACCGTGTTAACCGTACCTTTATCTAAAACATAATCCTGTTCCCGCTCACTAGAAATATATTTTTCCGGAACAAAATATTTAGAATAAGTAAACCTGCGCAAAAGGTCCCTGCTTTCAGCAGTGTTATCCTGGTCATAGATGGCAGTCGGGACATAAGTTATATCTTTATTGGCCGCATAACCAAATAAAATTATCTGAAGCAGCGGAGAGATAAAAATTATCACCTTCATCTGCCGATCACGGAAGATTTGCTTAAATTCCTTGATTAAAATTGCCTTTGCCCGTTCAAACATGAGCACCTCAAAGATTTTATTTAGCGAAACACTTACGAGCGCAAGCAAGTAAGTATGTGCACCTCAAAGATTTTATTTAGCGAAACACTTATAAATTTCTACGCCACTTTCTTCTTAAATTTTCTTATAGCTAAAATAAACATCGAAAAAGCAAATATAAACAAGAATAATGCTTCATCCCATAAGGTAGCCATGCCATTACCTTTTAAGAATATATCCCTTAATACAGTAATATAATAACGTGCCGGGATAAGGTAAGTAAACGCTTGAATAACTTTCGGCATATTAAAGATCGGATAAATAAATCCGGACAAAAGCATGGTCGGTATTAAAGTAGTGAGGCTGGCAAGCTGAGAGGCCATTAATTGTGTCTTAGAACTAACTGAGATTAATATTCCTTGCGAGAGAGCGCCGGTAAGGAACAAAGAACTTAAGATGATAAATAAAAAGAAATTGCCCCGAAAAGGCACGTTGAATAAAAAAACAGCCAAAATAACTCCAACAAATAAATCAAAAAACGCAATAGCAAAATAGGGTATAAATTTACCAACAATCAGTTCCGGGCCTTTAATCGGGGTGGAAATTAACTGCTCCATGGTTCCTCTCTCCCATTCCCGGGCAAGCGTAATTGAAATAAGCAGCGCGGAAATAATCATGATAATCATCGCAATAACTCCGGGAATAATAAACCAAGTACTGACTTGGCCCATATTAAACCACATTCTCGGATGCGCATTCACCGATTTAACCGGGTTCATTCCGTGTTCTTCAAAAAGATTACTCAAAAGATCAATATTATATTTTGAAACAACTGAGTTAACGTAACCTAAAGCAATAGTTGCGGTATTAGCATCGCTGCCATCGACAATTAATTGTAACGGCGCAGCTTTGCCCGATCCCAAATAATGCGAAAAATCTTTCGGAATGACTAAAGCCATTAACACCTGGCCGGAATCAATTTTATGCGTAATATCTTTATAATTATCTGTATAGCCGGTAATTTCAAAATATTTAGAATTTTTAAAATTGAGCAGGAAATTACGGGTGGTCTCCGAAGATGCATCCTGATTCCAGACAACGGTACGCACATGATCAATATCCAACGAAAGGCCATAGCCAAAAATTAAGAGCATAAATATCGGAATCGCCAAAGCCAGCCCCAGGCTACGCGGGTCGCGCTTAATCTGAACAAATTCCTTCCAGGCAACTGCTTTAATTCTTTTTAGGCTCTGTCCGGTCATATTCCTCAATCGAAGAAACAAATACATCTTCTAAGGAAGGAACTATTTTACTCACACTGGATCCTTCCAAATCTTCATGCTTTAAAAATTCTTTTATTGCCCCCATTGCCTTCACGCTGTCATAAACCAGAGCGTGAATATTTGAACCAAAAAGCGCAGCTTCTTTAATCTGATCCAGCTTACTTATTTTTTCCAGCCAATTTTGAGAATGCGGCAATATAATTTCAAGCACATCATTTTTCATATAATTAGCCTTCATTTCATTGGGGGTACCCATAGCAATGATTGTGCCGTGATAGATTAAAACCATCCGGTTACAATTTTCCGCTTCATCCATATAGTGAGTAGTTACAAATACCGTCACCCCTTGAGAAGCTAAACGGTTAATAACCCCCCAAAAGTTAGCGCGGGTTATAGGATCAACCCCGCTAGTCGGTTCATCCAAAAATAGAATCTTAGGCTGATGAATTAACGCGCATCCCAGAGCCAAGCGCTGTTTCCAACCGGCAGCTAAAGTAACCGTAAGATTTTTTTCCATGCCTTCTAAGCCCGCCGCACGGATAACCGCATCAAAGCGTTCTTTTTTTTCTGCCTTTGGAATTTTATATATACCGCTATAAAAATTGATATTTTCTTCAACTGTCAAATCGTTATAAAGAGAAAATTTCTGTGACATATAGCCAATATTCTCTTTGATTTTATTCTGTTCTTTAAAAATATCATATCCTCCGACATTCCCCCGTCCGGCAGTCGGAGCAATAATCCCACAAAGCATTCTGATGGTTGTCGATTTACCGGCCCCGTTTGGCCCCAAGAAACCGAACACCTCTCCCTGATTTACGGAAAAACTGATTTTATTCACCGCAGTAAAGCTGCCAAATTTTTTTTCAAGATTTTCTACGCTGACCGCGATATTATTTTGATTCATATTCTTTGATGATAGTAATAAACGCCTCTTCTAAAGTTCTAACGTTACATTCCTTCTTAATATTATCCGGAGTATCGCACCTTAAAAGCTTTCCCTTATGCATCAGTCCAACCCGGTGGCAACGTTCCGCTTCGTCCAAATAAGAAGTAGAGCAAAAAATAGTCACCTTCTCTTTTAAAAGGTCATAAAGGATCTTCCAGAAATCCCGACGGCTGACCGGATCAACCCCATTAGTCGGCTCATCTAAAAATAAAACTTTGGGCGTGTGAATTAACGCACAGGCTAATCCCAATTTTTGTTTCATCCCTCCTGATAGTTTACCGGCAAACCGTTCTTTAAAAGGCAACAAGCCGGAAAACCCGAGTAAACGATCAACATCCGCTTGACGCTTATTTTTGGGAACACCATAAACATCGGCGTAGAAATTAATATTTTCAATCACGGTTAATTCTTCATAAAGCCCGAAACGTTGTGACATATAGGCAATACACTCTTTTAACTTCTCAGCTTCATTTACAGTATGCTGATTATAAACCCAAGCCTGGCCCTGGCTAGGGTCAAGGATACTGGTCAATAAACGCATAGTCGTAGTTTTACCCGCGCCGTCCGGGCCGACTAAACCAAAAATCTCCCCCTCTTCTACCTGGAGATTTAAATTATCTACAGCAGTGAGCGTTGCGAATTTTTTAGTTAAACCGACGGTTTTAATCGTAATCATTTTTACTCGATAATCAAGGCATCAGCCGGCATTCCCGGCTTTAATTCAAGGCTGGAATTATCTACCCTGACTTTAATCCGGTAGACTAATTTAACTCTCTCTTCTTGAGTTTGAATCGATTTAGGAGTAAACTCTGCCTGACTGGAGATAAAAGAAATTTCACCCTTATATTTTCTATCTACGAAGGTATCAGTAACCACATCAGCCTGCTGGCCAAGTTTTACCTTGCCTAAATCTTTTTCATTAATATAAGCAGTAACCCAGATATTCTGCAGGTCAACTGCACTAAATACCGGAGCACCGGCTTTAACCACTTCTCCGCTTAAGCTGGACTTTACCAAAATATAACCATCCAAGGGAGAAGTCAGTTCCGCAAAACCAAGCCGCGTCTGGGATAAATCCAATGAAGCCTTTAACTGCTCGACTTTAGCTAAACTGGCATCATATTTTGTTTTATCCTGGTCTCTTTTCTGCATCGAGACTGCCCCCTCTTTAAGTAAATTCGCCGAACGCTCGAAATCTACTTTTGCCAGTTGATAATCAAATTGCGCAGCCTTTAACGATGCTGCGGCGTTATCCCGCTCTTTAGCCAATTCATCAGTATTTAAACGCGCAACTAATTCATCTTTCTTAACGACTTTGCCCTCATCAGTAAGCAATTCAACAATCTGTCCGTCAACTCTAAAAGATATACGCACCACGTCCCCCTCAATGTTGCCAGAGACCTTAATAACCTTATTATATTTTTCTTTTTCTACAAAATACATTGCAGAGACTATTCCGGCAATAAAAACACCGATAATTAAAATTATCAAGTTAAGCTTTTTTTTCATTTTTTTCTCCCTGTATATCAATTGGTCCGTTTACAACACCGGTGGCTAGGTTTAAAATTGACTTGCCGATACTCCGGTCGAGATACGCGCGAGCCATTAAATAATCATATATACCTGAAACCAAATTTGTTTGTATTTGCGCCAAAGAAACCTGGCTATCTAAAACATCCAGGTTTATCGCCACTCCATTTCGGTAACTGACTTCCGCAATTCTTAAGGCTTCTTTTGCCTCTTCAACATTATCCTTTTGAGATTGAATAATTGAAGCGGCCTCTTTCAGATTAAGACAAGCCTTATGTATCTCAACAGCAATAGTATCAGTTAAATTATCTTTATCGATTTTTGATTTAGCATAAAGTGCGCTGGCTGCCTCCACCTTGGCTTTAGTCGAAAACCCCTCGAAAATCGGAATATTTATGGATACTCCCGCATTCCAATTTTGCTGTTTTTGATTTAACATATTGCCCAGGCTATTGGAGCGATAGCTAAGGTTTCCAAATAAATCTATCTTCGGCCGATAGCCGGATTTAGCCATTTGGATACCCCACTTATCAATATCTATCCCTAAGGTTTTTAATTTCATTTCCGGACGATTAAGATAAGCAGCCTTTAAAAATTCATTTTCCTTAATCCCGATAAAAGAATATTCCAGTCTTTCCTGGGTCTGAATCGGAGTTTCAATCTTGCGGGCTAACAGTTTATTTAGATCCGCCTTGAGAGAATTGATTTCATTCTTGGCCTTTACCACATTCGGTTCAAGCAAAGAAACCTGCACCCCGGATTGCAATAAGTCAAACTTCGAAGCTGTTCCATGCTTATACATCTGCTTAACATTTTCATAATGAGCAATCGCCTGATCTAATGCATCGCAAGCGATGCGTTCAGTCTCATAAGCAAGCAGGAGCCCGTAATAAATTCTTTTAGCCTCAAATTCTAAGTCCATTTTTTTTGTGCGCAGGGTTTCCTGCTGAACTTCCAATGAAAGTTTAGCCTGTTTTAAATTAGCCATATTTGCCCCGCCGCTATAAATAGATTGGCTAAGAGCAACCTGGGCTAAATTATCATTTCTGTATCCGGAATAGATGTTTGGCGGGGAAAGCACCTTATCATTACGGGTATAACCTGCCTGCAGATTTAACTGCGGCAAAAAAGAGCTGGTCGCCTCTAAAATATTAGCGCTGGCAATAGCAACTTCTTGTTCCTGCATCTGAATATCTTTATTATTTTCAAAGGCAATTAAAACAGTATCGGAAAGAGTAAGATTTATATTAGGAGATGTTGAATCTTGAGCGAATAAAGCTAAAGGAATAAATAAAAAAAATGAGGCTGCCAAAATAAAAACTAGCTTGTTACTAAATGCCAATTCCTGCCCCTTTCATAATTTAAATTTTCTTAATTTACATTATAAACAAAAAAATTTATTATAGCAAGAATTTAAAAACAAAACCTTTTAAGAACAAATCGGGGACGCTCCTATTTATTTTTTCTGTTTCATAAGAATAAATAGGAGCGTCCCCGATTTAATAACTTAGCGGTAAAATTTTGGTTTAGGGTATCTATAGGGCTTTTTTGCTTGAGGCTGAGACTGCCTGGACATTTTATTATTAGAATAATGCCCACTTTGACGGCCTCCCTGATGCCCTCCCTGGCGGACAGAATGATGTCCTGACTCACCAAATTTATCCAGAGTAAGATCTGCATGCTTGGATACAGGCAAAGTAGCTTTAATCAATTTTTCTATGTCCCGGACATCACTACCTTGATCGGGGGTAGCAAAAGAAATAGCATGCCCCTTATGCCCTGCACGGGCAGTGCGGCCGATACGATGTACGTAATTTTCCGCGTCCTCGGGCAAATCATAATTAAGCACCAGCTCAATGCCGGTAACATCAATACCGCGGGAAGCAATATCCGTTGCCACCAAAACCCGATATCTCCCGGATTTAAAACCTTCTAACGCATCTCTGCGCTGGGATAGAGAACGATTAGAATGTATCTCTGAAGCAGAATAACCCATATCTCTAATTGAATGGACAATTTTTTTAGCATTATGCTTGGTGCGCGAAAACAATAAAACTGTTCCATGGTATTGACCAAGAAGTTTCTTTAATAGCTGAGTTTTTGCCTCTTTTTTCACAATAAATAACTCTTGGGTAACAAGTTCGGCAGTAGTGCCCGAAGGAGCAATCTCAACACTTAAAGGCAATTTCATATATTTGTTAGCTATGCTCATAATTTCTTTTGGCATAGTTGCCGAAAATAGCATAGTTTGCCTTTCGCGGGGAAGAAAACGCAGTATTTTTTCAATTTGCGGGGCAAAACCCATATCCAACATACGATCTGCCTCATCCAATACCAACATCACTACGCTATCCGGCATAAAATTCCACTGTGACATATGATCAATTAATCTGCCTGGGGTAGCAATAACTATATGCGGATCTCTGCGTAAAGCCTGCACCTGGGGAGGCATAGGCGCTCCACCAATAAGACAAGCGGTTCTCATGTTAAAAGCGCGGGCAATCTCATGAAAAGCTTCATCGATTTGAATTGCTAATTCCCTGGTCGGGGCAAGTACTAACCCAATACCCTTTTTTTGAACTAAGCGTTGAACCATCGGAATAGCAAAAGAATGAGTTTTACCGGTTCCGGTTTGAGCAATACCCATAATATCTTTCCCCTCAAGAGCAAGAGGAATTGCCTTTAACTGGATAGGTGTAGGCACTTTAAACTTCATCCGCTCCAGAATATCTAAAATCTTCGGAGCAATACCTAAACCATAGAAGTTAGCCTGAACTTCCGGGACACTACTTGTAATCGTTTTATTTGTCATGCTACTTTAACCGCCTTAGGCTTATTATCGTATGCCAAAAGTCCAAGATGCACGTGACAATAAGATTCATGATTATAAATACTCAAAATATGTTTACAATGCGAATATTTGCATTTTCTTCCTTTAAGTGACATCTTTATTTTTTTAATATTACACCCCCTGATAACAAAAAAACCGCAAAGGTTAGTTCCAAGGTCCCTGGCGGCGTTAAATCCCTAATCTTTAGTTTATTATACTCCATTTACCCGGTATGTCAATGAAATTAAACCGGAGCAAATATCCGCTTTGAAAAGTCAGTAAGGAACTTAGATTTAAGCAGGCCTTCATCCCATTCTCCACTGGCAGTTGAATCCCAGACTATCCCGCCACCTATACCCATCTGGCCGCAAGAACCTTCAATTAAAAGCGTACGAATTGGGATATTAAAAAACATATTTTTATCCGGGCTAATATAACCAATAGCCCCAGTATAAATTTTACGCTCCTCTTTCTCAAGTTCGCTAATTATCTTCATCGCACGAATCTTTGGCGCACCGGTAACTGAGCCGGAAGGAAAAATTGAAGAAAAAAGCTGATAAATTGATATATCTCTATCTACTCTTGCGGTAATTGTAGAAGTCATCTGGCAAAGAGTTTTATATCGAGCCACCTCAAAAAGCGTTGGCGCTTTAATGCTTGAGCCCAGCTTTCCTAAATCATTTCTTAAGAGATCAGCAATCATCACATTTTCTGAGCGATTTTTTAAATCATATTTAAGTCGTAACGGCGCAATCAAATCAGCAAACGCACTCTTACCGCGCGGCCAAGTACCTTTCATCGGTTTGGTTACTAAGTGTGTAAGATTTTTCTTAATAAATAACTCCGGAGAAAAGGAAAGAATATGAAATTTATCCGTTTGAATATAAGCAGGATACGGTACAGGCTGCTCTTTTAAAAGCTGATTATAAAAGGATAGCGGATCGCCCCTGAATTCAAAAAGCAATTTGATACAATAGGTAATTTGATATACATCACCTAGAGCAATATAATTACGAATTGCCCCTATGTTCAAAGAGTACTGGTTTTTTGTAATATTTAATTTAAGATTTTCCGGATAGTTACAGTTTAACGGCTTGGGAAAATTTATTTTATCTTTTTGCGGTGTTTTGTACGCACCTAAATAAATCAGCGGGAAACCATACTCTTTATTTTTATACAGCTTCTCTTCAAAACAATACCCGGCTTCATAAGATAAAAAACCTGCCAGATAGTATCCCTGCTTAAGCGCTTTTTCAATACTTTCAAAACTTTGCTTAAATAAAGATGGATCACTGCAAGTTATAATAAAATCCGGGTTTTGGAATAAAAGGGGCTTTCTTTCAAATTGCAGTAATACTTTCATAATCTTTATTCATAGCGTTAAATCGGGGACGCTCCTATTTATTTTCTTGTTCCATAAGAATAAATAGGAGCGTCCCCGATTTATTCGTAACGCAAAGCTTCAATAGGATCCAATGCCGCTGCTTTCTTCGCCGGCCATAACCCAAAAACTACCCCTACGGCTAAAGAAAAGGAGGTTGAGAGAACTACGGAAAATAAAGAAACTTTTACAGTCCATCCGGCAAAAATAGTAATGAGAACTGCTACAGCCCATCCCAAAAGCACACCAAAAATCCCCCCCAGGAAGGACATCAACATTGCTTCAATAAGAAACTGCACCATAATATCTTTGTTAGTTGCCCCGATTGCCTTGCGCAAGCCGATTTCACGCGTACGCTCGGTAACTGAAACAAGCATAATATTCATAATACCAATACCGCCAACTAAAAGCGATATGCCGGCAATTACCCCCAGCAACAATGACATAGTACTAGTCGTAGTTTCCAATGTTTTCTTAATATCCGCCATATTACGAATTTGAAATGAATCCTCGGCATCTTTAGAATCAAGCCTATGTTGCTTAATAATCAGCTTGGATAAATCTTCCTGTGCCACATCAATGGCATTAGGATTTTTTGCTTCCACATAAATAGTATCTACATATTCCTTCCCAAAAACCCGATACATCGCTGTAGTAATCGGAATAACCGCCACATCATCCTGATCATGAAAAGTACTTGCTCCTTTGGCCGGCAAAATACCGATTACTTTAAAATTAAGAAGATTTATTTTTATTGTCTGGCCAATCGGATTTGCTTCGCCAAACAATTCTTTAACTACGGTTGTGCCTAATAACACAACCTTGTCCCTCATTTTAATTTCACTTTCCGTAAAAAATCTTCCTAACGCCGGATAAGCTGCGCGGATCGAAGGATAATCAATCCCTACCCCTTCAACTTGAGTATTCCAGTTATTACTACCATAAACCATCTGGCCTCTTCCGGTTACTGAAGGACTAGCGCTCTTGACCACGTCAGTAAGCTTGGCAATGGCGGTAACATCCCCGAGAGTAAAACGCGTCACCGTACCTGATTCCATCGCTACACCGTGCATTTTCGAAGAACCCGGCCGAATAACTAAAAGATTAGATCCTAAGGAAGCTAATTGTTTCTCGATAGAATCTTGAGCACCCTGCCCCAAAGCTAACATAGCAATGACTGCTGCAACTCCAATTAATATGCCCAGAATAGATAAAATCGAACGCATTTTATGAGCAAACATTGCAAACACTGCCTGACGCAAATAATCAACAAATTTAGTTTCCCCGGAAACTTTATGCGGTTTGGATAAAATATTATTTACCAAATTATCTTCGAGAACAGTTGCTTCCGATGTCTTTGGCTCTGCTTGTTTACGCTGGTCAGAAATAATTACTCCGTCACGCATATGAATAATCCTCCGGCAAAAATCAGCAATCTCCTGCTCATGCGTAACGATAATCACAGTCTTACCTTTTTGGTTAAGCTTTTGCAAAATTGTAATTATCTCTGTTTTACTTTTTGAATCTAAATTGCCCGTCGGTTCATCCCCGAATATTATAAAAGGCTCATTGACTAAAGAACGGGCAATCGCTACTCTCTGCTGCTGGCCTCCGGACATTTCATTAGGCCGATGGAACATCCTGTCCTTTAAGCCGACATTCTCAATCTCCTGTTTTGCTTTTTCTTTTAAATGCCTCTTACCGGCATAAATCAAAGGAAGTTCGGCATTTTCCAAAGCAGTCATCCGCGGTAATAAATGAAATTGTTGAAAAACAAAACCGATTATTCTATTTCTTAATGTCGCTAATTCTTCATCGGAAAGGTTGGTAATATCCCTTCCACCCAAATAATAAGAACCTGCATCCGGGCGGTCAAGTAGGCCCAAAATGTGCATCAACGTAGATTTGCCGGAACCGCTGGCGCCCATAATGGCAACAAATTCCCCACTTGATATTTTTAAGGATACATCAGATAGAGCCTTAACCTCGACTTTACCCATCTGGTAGGTTTTAAATATATTTTTTATCTCAATCATTTTCTAGATAACTACTTTTTCGAAGTTGCTTTTTTCTGCTGGCCAAACGGTGTAAACGGACTGCTGCCCACATCACTTTTAGGAAGAACAAATTTCTTATTCTTTAATATTAACGTATCTTTTTCGCTGACCCCGGAAAGAACCTCAATATTTTTATCATCGGTAATGCCTAAGGAAACTCTCTGCACAACAGGTTCAGCATCATCTCTTTTAATTAAAACGTAGCTTTCCTCTTTATCTTTATAAACAACTTCAACCGGTACCAGTAGGATATTCCCCTTACTTTGCTCGATAAAATTAATGGTGGTATTCATTCCTGAACGGAAAAATTCAGGGATTTTTTCAGGAGTCAAATCAACTTCGTAGATAGTAACATTATTTACAGTTTTTGATTCATAATAAATATGTTCAACAACCGCCTTTATTGAAACATCAGGGTAAGCATCCAGCAGGATTACCGCCGCTTGTCCTAATTTTACTTTTCCAATATCAGTTTCATCAACCTGCGCACGGGCAATAAGCTGGTCTGACAAAACTAACACTGCATCCGCGGTAGTCACAGTTTGCCCAGGTTGAGTTGTAGCGACAATAACCTCGCCATCGATCGGAGCCAATAACGCTATGGCCTTATAAGCCTCCTGCCAGTATTTTAATTTTTCTTCACTCTGCCCGCGGGCAGCATCTAAGAGCGCAGCTCTTTCGGTTGAACTCATCCAGGCGAGTGTCTCTCCAGCTTTAACTTTCTGGCCTTCTTTAACTAAAATGCTTTCTATGCGCCCTCCAACCGGAGGCCTGATCTCCAGGCGATTTTTAGGCAGGACTGTTCCGGTAGTTGAAATAATCGTTTGGATCGACCCCCGGGTAAGAGTTATTTCTTTAATAATATTATCGGTATCTTTCTTGGGTTTAAGTTTCATTACAACAAAACCTATGGCAATTAAAATTACGATAATAATTAAACTCATTTTTAATTTTTTATTCATACTCAATTGTTTCTCCTTTCGCCTGAATCCATTTTGCTTCAGCCAACAATGCAGCAGCTTGAGCATTTAAATAACTTCGCTTAGCTTTGACTAAATTATCTTCGATGATCGTCCAGTTATCAAAAGCGATAAACCCGATAGAATATTGTGCCTGGGCAATAGTTGAACGCTCTTGAGTAGCAATGATTACTTTCTTCTGTACATTAACATTATCTAATGCATCCTGCAAGGCGGCCCAAGTCTGCTCTAAAGTTAAAACTGCACTATCCAAAGCACTCCTTTGGTTCTCTTCTAGCTGTTTAACCAAAGCTTGAGCTTGAGCAACCTGAGCAGATCTTAATCCGCCCTCGAACAATGGCAGTGATAAACTAAGCCCTAAATCCATCTGGTCTCCCCGCGGAGCCCAATTGGCCCCGGTACGGTTAACTCCGGTATTACCTGTAAGTAAAGGCAAAAAATTAGCATAAGTAGATTTCAAACTAAATTCGGCTGAACGTTTCTGATAAATTAACTGTTGCAAAGAAGGATTATTCTTGGCTAAAGCAGCAAAATCAGGCCTCTCTAGTGCAGCATCCTTAACCTCGAAATCACCTTCCACAAACATTGAAGTTAATTCTTTCCTGCCCATTTCCTTAACCAGCTCCTCCTGCCCAACTACGAGCCCTCGTCTAGCTTGAGATATACCATAGGTAGCTTCCGCAAGATCCGATTCGGCAGTTAATAATGCGCCCTTATTTTCCAAGCCGGAAACATAGCGTAAAGTGATTAGCTCTAAATTTCCTCGGCGAATATTATAAATTTCCTGGGCAATACGCAACATTTCCTGGGCTTGCAAAAGATCAATAAAAGACGAACGCAGTTTATATCTTACACTAGTTGAAGTAAATCTAAAACCCTGCTTTGCCGCTAAGATATTTTCGGAAGCCGCCCTGACATTATTAATTGTCTTAGCCCCGTCGAATATAAGCTGAGTTGCGCCAACCCCATAACTAAAAGCATTTGCACTAGTCTTGCCTAAATTACCGCCGGTTTTAGCCGTAGATGCATCAAGGCTGGCGGTCACTTGAGGAAACAAACCACTGGCAGTTTGTTTTTTGATTGCTTCTGACTGCTTGATACTTTCCTGAGCAGCAATTAAATCCGGATGATTCTTGGCAGCTTCCTGGATACAATTACCCCAAGTAAGCACCTCTTCAGCCTGCACTCTGCCAAAACAAGCAAAAAAGAATAATACTAATAATAAGGATAACTTAAAATATTGACGCAAATTAATCATTTATTAGAACATCCTGGTTAACACCACAAATATCACTTATTCGAAATTAAAACTTTATACAAATCTTCATTCGAGCGACAAGATAACATCTTTTGCCGATTTTCATCACTCATTAAAAAATTAGCTACTTCAGCCATGTGTTTTAAATATGGATAAGCAAAAGCTCTAGGAACTAAAGTAATCACAAATATCAAAGATGGTTTTTTGTCCAACGAATTAAAATCAACCCCTGCTTTTTTTATCCCGATTGCAGATACTAAATGGCTGACTTCATCGGTTTTAACATGCGGAAGCGCAATACCATCCTGCATCCCGGTTGAAATAATCAACTCCCTTTCAAGCAGATCCTTTAAAATTTTATCCTTGTTTTGATTGACACCCAGCTGGCCTGACCTGGCTAAAACATCAACTAATTCCCGCATAATTTCTTCCTTAGTATTACCTTTAAGATTTATTTCCACTGCTGCTTTGTTAATAATCTGGGAAAATTTTACGCGCCCATTCTTAACCTTGCCTTTATTTTCAAATATACTCCTGCCGATCTTCTCTTTATCCGGAAGAACTTCCAGATGTTTAATAATATATTCCAGATCAACTAGAACATCATAAAAAAGGGTCTGAATAAACGAACTATCACCGGCTGAACAGGAAAAGATCAAAGATTGCGGGGTATATTTCAAAACAATAAATGTTTGATCTTTTCGAATCTGGTAGATCTTCTCCGGGACCTCTGTAAGGTATATATAAAAATTTTCCCGTTTAAACGCCTCAATTACCCTAATTAAGATTAACTCCGAAGTCTCTAAATTAGGCATAGAATACTGAATTTCAGTTTGTTCAAGTCTAATTTTTAACTTTTTTCTTAAACCCGTCCCATCTAAGGCGAATAGTTTAGCTAAAAAAGGCGGCGTAACCAGGGTGGTAATTAATGTCATCATTACCGAAATACTAAAAATATCACGCGGGATTATATTTGCAGAAAGCCCGATGCCGGCGATAATTAAAGCTACCTCTCCCCTGGGAATCATGCCCACGCCAATTCTTGTTGCGCCGATTAAGTTAAAATTACAAAATAAAGCCGGAAGCCCGCATCCGAATACTTTTCCCACTATGGCAAAAACCAGATACATTGAACTAAAAAGAAGAACCTTGGAGGAAAATATCTCTTGTAGATTAACCAACATGCCCATCACGCAAAAGAAAACCGGAATAAAAAATTTCTGCAGCACAGACAAATTTTCCTGAATTATATAAGAAAGATCAGTTTTGGAAAGAGAAAGCCCCATAACATAGGCACCAATAATCATAGCTAAACCTGATCTTTCAAATATACCTGCCAAAAATAAAGCTAAAGCCAAACTAATAATAGAAATCGCGGCTTTATCTTTAAACTTTTTTAACAAACCACTTAACTGGCGGGCAAAAGTTATTCCGACAACTGTAAACCCCAACCAGATAATAATCGCCTTTAGAGAAATAAAACAAACTTGTTTCCAGGCAACCTGCCCGCTCTTGCAGATACCAATAATAATCGCCAGGACGATAATCCCAATTACATCATCAATAACCGCAGCTGAAATAATCGTAATGCCTTCCGGTGAATCCAGCTTCCGGCTGTCTGACAAAGTCCTGGCAGTAACTCCAACCGAAGTAGCTGTTGAAATAATTCCCAAAAACAACGGTACAGGATGGCCAAAACCATATTGCAGGCCAAAAACATACTTAGAAAATAAAACCCCGGCTAAATCTCCAAGGACAAAACTTAAAATTGCCCCAAAAAGAGCAATAAAAGAACCAGCTAAAGAAAACCTGAATAAAGTATCTATATCTGTTTCCAACCCAACAATAAAAAGCAAAATAATCGAAGCAATTGTCGAAATACCATAGAGCTCGATCGAAACCGGAAATCCGGCATAAAGGGGAAAAAATCCCTGCGCTAAACCAGGAAGCTTGATCCCGCCTAGAAAATAAGGGCTGATAATGATCCCGGCAACTATTTCTCCAACAACTGTAGGTAATTTAAGTTTATTAAACAATACCCCGCCGGCTTTGGCAGCAAATATAATTATGCCCAATTGTAAAACTAAAACCGCCATACTATCAACAATATCTGCATGCGCCGGCACCTCTTGAGCATACAAGCTGGAAAATGACGCAAAGAAGAAGAATGCAAAAATTGTAAGTATAAAAATATTTTTTATTTTCATAATTTAATAACTAATCATTGGCCTACTTTAAAATTTACTCGGAAACAAATTTCTTATTTAATGCTTTAAAACCTTCAAACCAAACTAAACTTATTATACCACTGACAAACGCAATAAGTAAATCCCCTACTGATAAAACTGAAAAATGGAAAAGATTGCGTAACGCCGGAACATAGATAACCAACATAAGTGCAGCTAAAGCCCCACACATAACCGCTAATAATGCTTTATTTTTTGACCTTAGAATTCCCACTAGATTCTTAGACCAGGAAAGATTAGTAATGATTAGCATGACATTAGCAAAAACCAATGTTGCAAAAGCCAGAGTGCGCGCTTCAAGTTCACCTTTCTTTAAAAATAGCGCGAACATAAACACGGCAAATACAACTGCCAGCACACTAAGCCCCTGTAATAAACTAAAAATAAACGACTTTTTATTAAATAGTGACTCCCGTAAATTACGCGGAGGCCTTTTCATAATATTATTTTCTTCCACAGAAGCCTCAAATACTGTTGAGCAGGCCGGATCAATGATCAATTCCAGAAAAGCTATATGCGCCGGTAAAAGCGCTATCGGTAAATTAAATAAAACCGGCAAGAATGACATCCCGGCAATCGGTACATGTATCGAAAAAATATACGCAATTGCTTTCTTTAAATTATCAAAGATTCTCCTGCCTAAACGCACCGCATGTACAATTGAAGAAAAATCATCATTAAGCAACACCAGAGCAGAGGCCTCGCGCGCCACGTCAGTACCCCTCTCACCCATCGCAATGCCGATATGCGCCGACTTTAAAGCCGGAGCATCGTTAACTCCGTCTCCGGTCATTGCCACAACCTCTCCGTTAGCTTTTAAAGCATTGACGATCGCCAATTTTTGCTCCGGGACAACTCGCGCAAACACGTTAACTGTTTTTATTCTTTCTCTAAGCTGCAAATGATTCATTGTTTCAAGTTCAGGCCCGGTTATACACTGTCCAGGATTCTTAAGTCCAATTTGTTTTGCAATATAAATGGCTGTACCCGAATAATCTCCAGTTATCATAATCACCCGCATACCCGCATCGTGGGCCTCCTTTATCGCCGCCGGAACAGTTGAGCGTATCGGATCAATAAACCCAAGTAAACCGATAAATTCAAAAATAAAATCATGCTGGATATCCGGTAGATCAGCCTTCTTAAAAGAAGCTCTGGCAACACCTAAAATACGCAGGCCTCGATTAGCCATCTCTTCTATGTTTTTAGCAAGCTCCCTGTGTTGAGCTTGACTAAAATGGCAAAGTTCTCCTATGGCCTCAGGAGAACCTTTAGTAGCAATTATAAAATGCTGCTTATCAGGAGACTCCCAAACATGCGATAAAGCGAGCAGTTGTTTTGAAAGCGGATATTCTTTAATCAGCTTCCAGTTTTTGTGGATATGCTCGGAACCGGATAAATAAAATTCCCCAATACGTTTTAATTCTTTCTCAATCGGATCAAAAGGGTCTTTCTGACTAGCCAAGATACCATACTCCATAAGATCATGCACTGTTTCAGGTAAAGATTTTAACTCTTTTGTATCAACATCATAATAAGTTCCCTTAACGCATAAGGTAGTCAGATGCATCGCATTTAAAGTAAGTGTCCCGGTCTTATCTGTACATAAGACTGTCGCAGCACCCAAGGTTTCAATAGCGGCAGAACGCCTGGTTAAAACCTGGCTCTTAGAAATTCGCCAAGCACCTAAAGTAAGAAAAATAATTAAAACTACCGGAAACTCTTCCGGCAGCATTGCCATGCTTAAGGTTAATCCGGAAAGTATACCGTTTAGCCAATTCCCGCGTGTTGCCCCATAAATGACGATAACCAACACGCAGAGAATTATTCCGGCGATGGAAAAATTACGTACAATCTTGCCTGTTTCTTTTTGCAGCAGAGTATCTTCTTCACGGATATTTTGCAAAGCCCGGCCGATTTTTCCCATTTCGGTATGCACACCGATAAAGGTTACCCGGGCAACACCCCGGCCCCCGACTACCAATGTACCGGAATAAACAAAGGGAAGGTCATCTCCCCCCGGATGCCGATTAAACTCTTCCTTATCCCATTCTGATTTACGCACTGGCACAGATTCGCCAGTTAGCAAGGATTCATCTACAGACAAATTTGAACAAGACAAAATCACCGCATCTGCCGGAACCCGGTCGCCTTCTTTTAAAATAATTAGATCTTCAACAACGACCTCTCTACCGGCAATCCTCTTCTGTTGGGCTTGGCGGATAACCAGCGCCCTGGGGCTTGAAAGATCGCGTAATGCCTCTAAAGTTCTTTCTGTTTTTCGCTCCTGGTAAAAGGTAATTCCGACTACCACAAATACAAAGGTAAGTAACATCAATGCATCCCTGGGCTCACCTAAAATCAAATAAATGGAACCGGTAAATATTAATAAAAGCAGCATCGGCTCTTTTATAACATTAAAAAATATTATAAAAACATTACGCTTTTTTTGAGAAGGGATTTCATTATAGCCATACTGCTTAAGTTTCTCGACAACCTCTTTTTCTGATAATCCTTCCAGCTCTTCAATTTCCCGTTCACAAAACCCCATGCACTCCCCCGATATCCTTAATAAAAAAAGCAAGCTCTCATTTCTGGACCAAGTATTCCGAAACTTTCGGAAACCCAATAGCAAAAACTATTGCCATACTTTCACCCGGCATGAGAACCTGCTCTTCATTAATAATAATTATTTCAAAACAAACAATCTCTTTATCAATTAGATTCTAATTTAAGAACGCTCTTTGCGTCTCGGAGAAAATGAACCTCTTCTTTTAGCAAACCCTGAGCCCCTTGACGGTGCGCGATTATCAAAACTGCGGTGGCGGGAAAAACCTCCGGTTCTTGGCCGATCACCGAATCCCCCTTTGGATGGAGCAGAATCCTTGCGTGCCGAAAAACAATCTCGGCAATACACCGGACGATCACCGGTTGGCTTAAAAGGAATCTCGCATTCTTTACCGCATTCCGAACAAACTGCTTGAGTAAAATTAGTTTCTCTCGGCCGCTCATCATACCTGGAACCCCCAGAACGACCGGCAGGTCTAAAACGCCCAGGCCTCTCAAACCTATCGCCCCCGGCAGCTGCAGCACGGTCTGGAGCGCGATTAATTAAAGTATCCAGTTTTTTCTCCAGGGAAACTAATTGATCACACATTTTATTAACTAAACCGGTTAGATCATTCTGCGCTTCAGGCATAACCAGATCTGCCGGCTCAGCAACATTTTTGCGCTTGATTATTTTCTTCATTTTACTCCTTTTTTTGTAACGCTTTGGTTAAAAAAATTAACAATTAATCTCAATTTTTCTTTTCTAGTGAAACTTTTAATCTGGGCTTCGCGTTTTAACGCCCCGGAACGATTAGCAGCCAATTCGCTATAGGCCAGCTCTACCGGGATTCTATATCTTGTAAAACGACAGCCATTACCGCTATTATGTTCTTTAATCCGACGATTAAGGTCGCTGGTAATACCAGTGTAAAACAGGCCGTCCTTGCATTTAATTATATAAACCTGCCAACTGGCAATAAGCATCTTAAATATTTAAAAAAATAATTTACCTTTTATCCTTACCATACCGTAAGGATCCAAAAGCCGGCAGCAAAATAGATACAAATATTATACTAAATATGACTAGCGAAAAATTTTCTTTAACCCAAGGTAAGTTACCGAAAAAGAAACCGCCCACAACAAACACAACAATCCAGAGAAACGCGCCGATGACATTATAAGAGAAGAAATAACCGTAACTCATTTTCCCGGCTCCGGCGACAAACGGGGCAAATGTCCTGACAATCGGAACAAATCTTGCTAAAACAATAGTTTTACCGCCGTATTTTTCGTAAAACGCATGGGTCTTAACTAAGTATTCTTTTTTAAAAAAACGGGAATTTTCTTTAAAAACTTTTTCACCAATTTTTTTGCCAAAAGCATAATTCAAGGCATCACCGGCAACCGCAGCCAGAAATAAAATTAGAATAACCCCGATTAGATTAAAAGAACCCAAAGCCGAATAAGTACCAACGACAAAAAGCAACGAATCACCGGGCAGAAAAGGCATAACCACCAAACCCGTTTCAGCAAAAATTATTAAAAAAAGCAAAGCATAAGACCAGATGCCGCAGATCTGTATGGCCAGATTTAAATACTCATCCAGATGGAAAAATAAATCAATAATATTTATTTTTACTCCTAATTTAACTAAGTTTTAATTATATCTGCAATACTTTGATAAATCAAGAATACTTTATTTTTTTGCCATAAATGTACACAAAGAAATCCCGATGCAATAAGTAACGGAAATAAGAACGCTGGGTACGTGACAAAACGACAAACCCCTGTTTATTAAAAAATTGCGCAGCCTTATCCGACATAGTAGCAAAATGCACAGCCGTAACCCCTTCATCTTTAAGGTAGGCAAGGTAACGGGCAATCAGTTGTGAACCAATACCCAGGTTACGAAAATCAGGATGCATATTAATGTGCAGCGTAGCCGGATATTCATGCGCAACTAGCGGCTGACGAAACTCCCCTTTAAGCATGCTGCCAAAGCAGCTTCCGATAAAAACAATATTTTTAAACTTAAAGAGCACTCCTGAAGAAAACGCTTTGACCAGCAATTTTAGCATAATCTTTTTTGCGAAAATCTTCTCCATCTGCCTTACGTCTTTTGCGCCAATTAAATACCCGACAACTTCCCCGTTTTTTTCAGCAACAAAACAAGATTGACTCTCATAATCAGTAAAATATCCAGTCAAGGCATCGGCAAAAATATCATCACCATCAAAAAAATTAGAACAAGGCTGGCCGAAAAAAGCTGTATTAAAACAAATCTGCCTCACCCTTTGCCGATCAGAAGAACAATACTTTCTTATCACCGCCTTAGTATCATTCATTACGCCCTCTTCTGCTTAATCAGGTAAACAATACAAAATACAACAATATAAAAAAATATTCCACAGACAATACCCAGGACCAAGCTCCCGGTAAATAACGGCAGATAAAGATTCTTAATTACCTGAAGTATTCCCCATATTGATAAGTGACTAAGGCTGGTAAAATATGCTCCGCTAAAAACAGGATAATTACCGCGTAAGATAGACCTGCCGATTTCATACCCGCCCCAGGTAATAAACGGTAATGTCACCGGCAAAGAAACGTTAGTACCTAAGAGAATTGCCAATTTATTCGCCTGCGGAATCAAACAGGCGGCAACAACTGCCAGTAATGTATGAAATCCGTAAACAGGCATAATTGCAATAAATGCCCCCAGCGAAACACCTAAAGCAATTCCATGCGGCGTATTATTAAGTTTAAGCAAACTAATAAAAGTAGTTTTAATTTTTTCAAACTTACCAGCCATATTCTTTTCTACGCTTAGAGCTAATTCTTCTTCACCTCTTCAACCAACTCAGCAATTAGTTCTGGAACCGAAACTATTTTATTAATCCGATAAGCACTGCTGCCGCACATCGCAAACCCTTTATCTAAATGACCCCGGGAAGCGTTAAGCAAAGCCTTGGCTATGCAATAATTGACATTTTTAGGGTTACAAGTAATCAAACAGTTATAATCACAGCTAAAATCTATTTTTTCACCTGAAGTTATTCTTTTAACAAACTCGCTATTCAGCACTCTCCCCGGCAAACCTACCGGGCTCTGGATAATCACAATATCCTCTTTTTTAGCATTGACATACATCTCTTTATATTTTATGGAAACATCACACTCATGTGTACAAACAAACCTGGTCGCCATCTGTACACCGCTAGCCCCCAGCCTCATTACCCGGGCAATATCCTGTCCATCAAAAATACCTCCGGCAGCAATTACCGGAATTCTATGTTTATCGGTTTCGAAATTCTTTACAACTTTAAGCACATCAACTAAAATTTTGTCCAGATAAAAATGCTCCGGATCATTTAATTCCGCCAAACTATAACCCAAATGCCCTCCGGCCAGCGGCCCTTCCACAATGATTGCGTCAGGTAAACGGTTAGATTTTCTCTTCCAGCTGGTACAAATAATCTGCGCTGCACGACCAGAAGAAACAATAGGAAACAATTTAGTCCGGGGATCCTTAACCAATAATGGCAGTTTCATCGGTAACCCTGCGCCTGAAATAATAACCTCTACTCTTTCTTCCTCAGCTACAGCCACCAATTGATCATAATTAGATAAAGCGCACATAATATTTACACCAAAAGGCTTATCCGTGCGTTTTCTGGTTTCCCTGATACTTGCCCGCAAAGCTGCATCTGATCTTTTCTTATAATCGCTGAGCGGATCATTAACTGTTTCGCCAAGACCAACTGCGGCAATTACCCCCAAGGCACCGGTTTTGGATACTGCCGAGACTAATGAATAATTAGACACGCCTACGCCCATACCACCTTGAATTATTGGTATTTCAATCCTTAGATCCCCTATCTGCAAAGCCTTAAAATCCAATTTATCTCCTTATGGTAATATATCTTTTAGGCATCAAATATTTTTACTTGTCGAAGCAGCCTTATATTTTCGAGCGACAAAAGCAATATCCTGCGTAGTCATCCAATCAGTATCAAAATCAGCTCCGGCGGAAAAATAAAGTGGACGGCGTTTTTTAAACAAATTGATTCCATATTTCTCCGGATTATCCAAAACATCCGTACCAAAAAAAAGAATTAGCTGCTGTCCGGCGGAATTACCATTGACCTTAACACCTAAACCTTGCAAAAAACTTAGAGTCTTAAGTGCTGACTGCCGCGTCTGGTGCGGCAGGCCATACAAAGTAAAAACCTCAGGGTCAATGCCTGCCGCTTGAGTCAACTTAATAGTCTCTTTGAACTTACGCAAATCAATGCGTTTATTAATCGCTCTATTGACTACCGGATCAACTGATTCTAGGCCATAAGCAAGATATTTTACCCCGGCGCAAGCCATAAGATTAAGCAGCTGCGCATCCACTAATTCTGCGCGCGTCTCACACCAAATTTCAATTTTCCAACGCTTCTTTATAATTCCCTGCATGATCGTTTGAACCCTTTTCTTATCAAAAGTAAAAGAAGGATCAGCAAAGAAAAATCTTTTGATTCTATTTTTAACACAGATGCTCATATCAGCAAGCACCCGATTAGTCGAATGCGATCGAATACTCCGCTTAAAAGCTCTAGGGGTATAACAAAAATTACAGTTATATGTGCAACCCCGGGAGGTAAGCATAGCAGCTCCGGTATGATCGCTCCAGCGAAATACCCCTGTCTGATAAGGAGAAGGAAATGTGTCTAAATTACGAACGTGCATCTGCGGAGCTGTTTCGCAAATCCTATCTGCTAGCCGAAAAGCTATACCTTTAACTTTTGCAATATCCCTTTGGTTCTTTAAACAATTAACCAGAGCAGGAAGCACTACCTCACCTTCTCCCCGAATAATTAAATCAATATCGGGCATTTGCATTAACGCCGCCCCTGGCATAAAAGTTGCCTGTGGTCCGCCTAAAACGACTACAATAGACGAATCACACATCTTAATCAATTTCGCCAATTGCATCGCCAAGCTGACATTCACCTGGTATACTGCTAACCCCACTACCGCAGGTTTAAATTTAAGGACAAAATTACTAATTGACTTATCCGTCAAAACAGTAAGTGAATCTATCTCAGCGATAACTGAATCTATATTATGGTTGGCTAAGCTTGCGGCAATATAACCCAATGATATAGGGAAAAGATCACCTCCTAAAGGAGGTAAATTAAAAAGTAAAACTCTTGTCTTCATAATGAGAGTGATGCTTCTGATTAAATCGGGGACGTTTCTATTTATTTAGACATATTAGATAATAAATAGAAGCGCCCCCATGGGAAAACATCCTCTTTATTAACTACGGCCCTCGTTCTTACGCTTTGAATAACAATCCCTGCAATATATCGGACGATCTTCTCTGGGCTTAAAGGGGACTTCACATTCTTTTTTGCATTCTGAACATGTAGCTTTGTGCATCTCTTTTGGCCCTGAACCAAATCCACCACCTGATTGATACCCCATGCTCTCTCCTTTTTAGATTATACTTTTTTAATCTTTACTAAACGGCTGCGCCCCCACTACCTGCAGTTTGCTCTGGATTATCTTTGTTTTTCTTAGCTAACTTAATCAGCCTTCTTTCCTCTTTCTTCTTTTTATTCGCCAATTCTTTTTGTTGTTTTATATACGAATAATTTTCTCTTGCCAAAATAACCTCCTTTTAAATTAACGCTTAATTTATAAACCTAATAGCACGAGTAGATTAATCTGGAATTTAACCTGCCGAATAATTTGAGTAGGAACTCTCTTAAAGTTTACTTGGCTGGCCACCATATTTAACAAACAAAACCTGATTATATTATATTCTGCCTTTCGATGTTCTACAAGCACTTTCGTAACAATTAATTTTCTAAAATATTTTTAGAGGGCTAGCTCTTCTAGATAATCCCACCGCTGATAAGCTTGCTTAAGTTCTTCCGAGATATCCTCAGACCTTGCCTTGGCGAGATTAATCTCAACCGGTGTTTTCTGATAAAATGCGTAATCTGCAAACTGACCGTAAAGAGACCGCTGTTCTTCTTCCAGTTTTTCAATTTTTAATGGCAGGCTATCCAATTCCCGCTGCTCTTTATAGTCTAATTTGCGCGGAACAATAGGTTTTTCCTTTTTTCCCGGATCTTTTTTTATTTTATCTTTTACTAGCTCATTTGGCTTCACCATCTTGCTTTGGCTCAACCAATCGTCATACCCTCCGGGATATTCGTTAATTACCCCATTCCCCTCTAAAGCAAAAGTTGAAGTAACCACATTATTTAAAAATTGACGATCGTGGCTAACCAATAATAATGTACCCGGATATTCAAGCAGCAATTCCTCTAAAAGCTCCAGGGTCTCAATATCCAAATCATTAGTCGGTTCATCCATGACTAACACATTTGAAGGCTTAGAAAATAATCGCGCCAGGAACAAACGATTACGCTCTCCTCCGGAAAGAACTTTGACTTTTGTCCGGCTGCGGTCAGGAGCAAAAAGGAAATCCTGCAAATACCCAAGAATATGTTTAGGCCTACCGTTAATCATAATAGTTTCACTGACACCATTAATGTTTTCGGCCACAGTCTTTTCTTCATCAAGCTGCTCGCGCAGTTGATCATAATAAGCGATCTCTAAATTAGTCCCCAGGACTACTTTCCCTTTTTCCGGAGCAAGGACCCCTAATAGAATACGTAAAAGGGTAGTTTTGCCGCTGCCATTTGGCCCAATCAGGCCGATTTTATCCTGACGCATAATCTGAGTGGAAAAATCACGAATCAAACATTTGTCCCCGTAACTAAAACCAAGATTAACGGCCTTAATCACTCTGTGCCCGGAGATAATGGATTTTTGCGCAACCATGCGCACAGCGCCCTCCTGTTTACGCTGAGTTTTCTTTTCCTCCCTCAAGCGTTCCAGGGCTTTTACCCGCCCTTCATTACGGCACCTTCTAGCCTTGACCCCTTTGCGAATCCATATTTCTTCCTCGGCTAACTTTTTATCAAAATGATTCCACTCAACTTCCTCGATATCTAAGGCTGCTTGTTTACGTTGTAAAAATGTACTGTAATCACACGCCCAGCTATAGATTTTACCCCGGTCAAGCTCAACAATTCTAGTTGCCAGATGAGTCATAAACATCCTGTCATGGGTCACAAAAAAAACTGTACCCGGGTAACTACGCAGGAATTCTTCCAGCCAATTAATCGAATCAATATCCAAATGATTGGTCGGTTCATCAAGCAGCAAAACATCCGGCTTAATCACCAACGCCCGGGCTAAAAGTACCCGCCGTTTCTGCCCGCCGGATAAAGATTGAAAATCACACCCGGCATCAAGCTTCATCTGGACTATAACATTTTCAACTTGAGCATTAAGATCCCAGCTACCAGTATGATCTATCTCAGCCTGCAAAGTATCCAACTGGCTAAGTAATACAGCTGAATGTTCAGTTTGAAGGCGTTGAGCAAGATGATGATAGCGGCTTAAAAGATCAGCGCGCTCTCCTAAACCAGAAAGAACAATATCAAAAACATCGCCCTTCATATCCATGGGGATCTCTTGAGGCAAATGGGTAACCTGAATCCCCTTCTGAAAAATCACTGTACCGGTATCAACCTCAAGCTGGCCGGATAATACCTTAATTAAGGTAGTTTTCCCTGAGCCATTACGGCCCAAAAGAGCAATTTTTTCCCCCGACTCCAGCTGCAAGTTTAAACGGTCAAAGATCAACGGGCCGCTAAACCTCAAATTAACTTCCTGCAAACTAATTAAAGCCATTATTTCTCCAATTCATTTCAAAATTAGGGGACGTTTCTATTTATTTTATCGTTTTATACATCTAAATAAATAGGAGCGTCCCCGATTTAATTGATTATTGATAATTAAAAAGATCTTTAAGTAAATAACTTTTACCCGCAGCTTTATTCAAAGCATTCAGGATTTTAATTTGCACATGCGCAGTCAGCCTTTTGCCTTTTACGGCACGAGCAACCATTTTGTGCGTAATTTGTTCGGCTGAATTTCTTACCAGATCATTTGGTTTCAACTCATGTTCAGCAATAATTTTTGCAATCGGCTGTTGCCCGAAATTTCTTTCAAGTTTTTGAAATTTATTTTCTATCATTTAAATTAAATAACCCAACCGTCGCAATTCGAGTTCTGCTTTTTCAACCTGCTGGCCCTGCAATTGGATCGTATAATCCTTTACCGCTCCGCCTGTGCCGAAAGTACTTTTTAATTTCGCAGCCAAATCCTCAAGCTGTTCTTGGCTTAAAGGTAAACCATAAATTATCGTTACACCTTTATTTTTTCTACCCGCTGTTTCATGCCGAACCCTAACCTTACCGCTAGTCTCAGGTAAAACACTCCTTTTTATTTGTTGACAAATACACTCCTTAACCGGTTTAGAGCAACCCGGGCAAATTGCGCCATGGAGAGTGGAATAAACAAAATTAGATTCGGTATTATTTTCCATATTTTAATATTACATCTCTCAAATTATTACGCCTTGGCTAATAGCCCGCGAAACATGAAAAAGGCTGCAGCCAAAATACATAGTGCTGCCCAGAGATAATCTTTCTTTAAACCCTCTTTCATATAAAATACGCAAAACGGCACGAACACTGATAAAGTTATTAGCTCTTGCAGAATCTTAAGCTGCCCAAGATTCATTACCTGATGGCCAATTCGATTTGCCGGAACTTGCAGAAGATATTCAAATAAAGCTACTCCCCAGCTGATTATAGCCGCGAAAATCCAGGGTTTTTGGCTATAATTTTTTAAGTGGCCATACCAAGCAAAAGTCATAAACACATTACTGCATATCAACATTAAAACCGTAATAGGATACTTATTAATTTTTAACCTCTTTTCTAAAAAATCCTCCGGTTCTTTACCGTTAACCTTTTAAAACTTAATAATTAAGTACCCTTTTAGCTTAAGGAAACTAAACCTCTTACTAATTTATGCCCCCGGGCCTTTCTATTTATTAAGGTGTATTATACGGCTCAAAACAACTGTTATCAAGACAATTCGAGTTTGCACCGGATGTTTGATATTGCTGAGGGGTAATTATGTTTATCTATTTACGCAGCTCAATTTCACTACGCAGTTGTTTACAGATAATTCTTTCAATTTCTGCTTTTGTATCAGCCAAAGCAATAAGCTCTTCTTGTAGTTTTATGCGTTCAGCAGTTTCCTTCTTTAACTCCAACCACCTGCGCCAAGAAAAAACAGCAAAAACAATACTTAAAGTCAGGAACCCGACAATGACTTCATCAACATAAACTATTTTATGCGGATGTTTCTCAAGGTAGCGGACAATAAAAATAAATACATCAAAAAAATATGAAAGAATCGATACAATAATTAAAACAATACTCCCGGCGAACAAATCTTTAAGTGAATTTGAAAATTGAATTTTGTTATTTTTCTTTTTAATTTTTTGCATATTAACCCTTATTTTACTTTTTAAGCCCGACACTTTTACTATACTCAACTTCCCCCGGTAAATTCTTTAATCTTAAATAACAAATCTGCCGGCTCAAAAGGTTTTAATATATAAGCATCCGCACCCATCTCTATTATTTTTTCAGGAATACGGATAATGCTGGCGGTAAATATGATTATGGGAATTTGCTTGAATTCCGGATCAGCTTTGAGCTGTTTACAAAGAGTGCCTCCCTGCATATCCGGCAACAACAGATCCAGTAATATTAAATCCGGCTTGTTCTTTTTTAACACTTCCAATGCCTCTTCACTGCTGGCTGCCTGCAAAACTTCATATCCTGAGGTCTCAAGCCTAGCCACGGTAACAGCAAGTAAGTCTGGCTCATCGTCTACAATCAGAATTTTTTTAAGCATTTGATCTCCTCCGTTCTACTATCTACGGTCGGCAGCCGCTGTCCCCTGATAAAACAACACTACGAATTTATGCTAAAGCTATTCCTTTCTTGTTTATACATCTAATTTTTAATATCGGCTCACATTTATTTACTTTTAAAGCTTATTTACCGGCCTTAACCGTGATTTCTTTTAATAATTTCCCGCTGATACTGCAATAACCTTCGACAGATAGTATGTCGCCGTCTTTCACATCCGGAATCAGATAACTAACGGTTTGATTTTCAAAATTATCTTCCCTGGAAATAACCTGCTCAATAATCTCTTTACCATTTAAGCCTACATCAACCTTTTTAATATAATGAGTTAGCGGATTATTTGTATTGTGCATAATTATAGCTTTAAGTATTTTGGTATTTGGATCAAAATCAATCTTGATATCAGATGGCGGATGCGCATAAGCAGCTGAAACAACTGACATAAAAATAACCAAAAACATTACAATTTTTTTCATACCCGGCCTCCTTTGGTTAATGATAATTTATTTAATAACGGAACAACGGCATTCATAGCCAACAAACTGAAAAGCTCAACATCAAACCTCGCTCCAAATTCAGTTAAAACAAAAATAAGCCCGGCAAGGCCTGCGCCGAAAAGATATTTTCCGATTGGTTTTACAGGTGAAGTCATTGGCTCAATGATCATAACAAATATATAAAAGTAACTTAATAAACCAAAAATATTCCCCAAAGGAACCTTTTGATAAAATGCCTGAGTGCCGAATAATAATAAAGAAACAACAGCATAGCCGATAATTACTTCCGTTTTTCTAATCCTCCGGGCAAAATAAAATCCAAAAGGTAAAAGCATGTACCAAAGATAGGTTCCTTTCCACTGAGTAGAAGCGCCAAAAACAATAAGCGTCAAAAATATACCACAAGAGGCTGGGTTAAATATATGCTTCTTCCGGAAACGAATTACATGCTTAGAGAGAATGGCTAAAAATGAAGCTGCTATAAATCTCCACCACGCTTGGTCACTGGCAAGCACATAACCGATAATTAATCCCGTGATAATTGAGCTTTCGGTTACCTGAAAAACTTTTGTCCGAAGATACAGGATAACTGACTCTACTGTCAAGCTTGAAACAACAGCAATAAATACTCCCGACAGAAATACAGGATCTTTATCTTTAAGCGACAGAAAAAAGGCAAAACCAATTAAATAGAGAATTAACTGGGTTTTAATAGATTCAAGTTTTAGCATGCGGGCTTTTAGCTGTTCCTTTTTTAAGAAATCAAAAACAAATATTATTCTTGCTAGAAATTCTATTTAAGCTGCTCTTTTAACCGGTACATAACACCCGAAGCTATCTCAGGCTTAGGAAGGCCGAATTCACGCGCTGAGATAGTGACTTGAGTTGAGCCTTCCGAAAGTTTTTTTAGTTTTAAAATTACTTTTGCTCCGTCAACCTCAGCACTAATTAAACCATCGGCTTTATTTTCCTGCTGAACCTTTCCGGCAATTTTAATAGCTTTAAACCCGGCATCATAAGCTTGCTCTATCGTTAGGTTAAAAATCCCCTGAGCATAGTCCTTGCCTGTTAAGGTAAACACTACTCCAACCGGCAGAAACGCCACACCGGCAAACATAGCAGCTCCGTACATTTTAAGTCCTTGGATACCAGCTACTTTTAATGGTTCCGATATAATTAAAACGATAAGCTGCTGAACACTAGTAATATTTTTGTAAGTCTTTTTCAAATTAATATCATATACCTTAACTACCGATGAATTTCCCCCTGCACTATAATCCCTGCTTACCACTCTGCCCATATCTAAACTTACAATGTCAATTTGGACAACCGGTTGTTTACCAGGTTTTTTTTCTTTTTTACCGGATTTTTCCGCAACTATTTTTAAAGAATCAACATTAAGTTTACCATCCTTATTCTTAACCATGCCTATTTCTTTAATTTCCAGCTCTAAATGCTTAAGATGAATCCTGCCGGTAACAAGAGCTTTCAAATTGCAGGCAACACCTATCTTAGGAATATCTACCAGAATATCCTTAGAAAACCCCTTAGGATTATACATCCTAAAATTAGATATTCTTACCGACTGCTTTATTATACTTAGCGAAAGCCCGCCTATATGAGTAGGAGCGCCGGTAATGCTGCTTGTCACGGTGCCGATTAGCGACTTAATACAAAAATCCCTAATCCAGCAGAATACAAAGAGCAAAACGACTACCAGGATTACTACCCTGATTTTTTTCTGCATTTAATAACTCCCTTCTTAACGCCCCTTATCAACAAAAAAGCAACCCCCAATTTTAGAGATTGCCACTTCAATTAAACTTTAATCTGCTCTCATTTTCACCTCTTCATATTAAAATTATTCTATACCTTACTCCTTTGCTGTCAACCTTTTTATGTAATACACAAAAGCTTTTAATATATTATATAAAAAAAACGAGCAGGCTAGATTAGCTTTTTATCTTGCCTAATAATCTTAATAACCCATCGAGAATAGTTAAGGGATGCGGCGGGCATCCGGGAATAAAAAGATCTACTGGAATAATCGTCTCCAGGCCTCCAGACACTTCCGGACTGCCAAGAAAAATCCCCCCGGAGATCGCACAGCTTCCCACCGCAATAACAATCTTCGGGCCTGGCATTGCCTCATAAGTTTTTAAAAGAGCTTCTCTCATATTACGGGAAATAGGACCGGTAACTACAATACCATCAGCATGCCGCGGAGAAGCCACAAATTGAATGCCAAAACGGCCTAGCGCAAAAACCGGGGTATTTAAAACATTCAAATCCAGCTCACAGGAATTGCAGCCTCCGGCTGAAACTTGGCGCAATTTAAGTGAGCGGCCAAAAATCCTCAACATTTCCCGATTAAGTGCCGCAGCCAAGACCTTTTCATTTTTCGTAATAATCAAATGTTCCCGTTTCGCTGCAGCCATTCGATAATCATTCGAATATCTCACATCGCTATCCGGAATAAAAGTTATCTTTCCTATGTCCAAACTTTCCGGATCCCGGGCAATGATCGGACAACCTCGATAACGCGCAGGAAAACTTGGGGCGTTACCTTTGGGGAAAGGCAATGTCCGGCACCCTTGTTGAAATAATGTTTTAATAATCTTTAGCATTAATGTTTTATACTATAAGTCGTGCCCGCAATAAGATAAATTAAAGCTCTTATTGCATAATGGAAAATCAGAAATTTCCTGGTTGCGCATTGCCAAACTTAAAGCCGGCCAATTATGAAACGATGGATCTTTAATCTTGTACCTGGACAAGTTCCCCTGGGCATCTGTAATACCAACATGTGCAATTTCGCCTCTCCACCCTTCAACCAGAGATATTGCAAGTGTATCTTTTGCCATTGAAGTTACCGGTGTAAAAATTTCCCCGCTGGGCAAAGACGGTAAAATCTTCAACAAAAATTCCAAAGACCGCAGCACTTCCTGACGCTTTACCAGCGCCCGGGAATACACATCTCCTGTTACACCCAAAGAAATAGGAACATGATGAAACTGCCACATCCCTGAGGAATAATTAATCCGCACATCAGTCTCTAGCTGACTGGCTCTGCCCGCAGGACCAACCAGGCCAAGCATTTTTGCATCTTTCATCGAGATCGAGCCGATATCTTCAAAACGAGCCAAAACTGAAGACTGGCTAAATAAAAGATCACTAACAGAATCAAACTCTTTCTTATACTCTTTAAGTTTACGGCAAAATTCATTGGACATAGCAGCATCAATATCAAACAAAACACCTCCTGGACGGCATAACCCTTTACCGAACCTGTTCCCGACCAAAGAAAGTAATAAATTCAGGTAGTCGCCCCGCATGCGCCCAAAATATGAACTTGTTGGCAAAAAACCTGCATCCATTCCCATGGCTCCCAAATCGCCCACATGATTGGCCAGCCTCTCAAGCTCTAAACCAACCGCGCGGACCGCCTGCGCCCGGGAAGGAATCAAGCATCCGGAAAGAGATTCAATAACTTCGCAAAAAGCTATAGAGTGACCAAGGGATGTATCTCCGGCAATAGACTCGCTCAAAAGAACACTGCGCTTCAAATCTTTTCCACACATTAAAGGCTCGATCCCGCGATGTTGGTACCCAAGCTGAATCTCCAAATGCAAGATTTCTTCACCATGGCATTGAAACCGAAAATGTCCAGGCTCAATAATACCAGCATGCACCGGTCCAACACCCACTTCATGAACTTCCTCGCCACCCACAAAATAAAAAGGATAAGAACCAGGAATAGTCCGCTGTTTAATATCCGGCCAAAGATCAGGCACACCGCGGTAATTGGCATGATAACGCAAAGGCTTAAGCCACGGATGGCCAACAGGCATAATTGCCCACTGCTCAGCAATCTCCCGTTCAAACAAATTAGCCTGAAGCAAATCCTTAGTTAGAGATTCATAGCTCGGATATTCAGACAGAATTTTAGTTGATAATATCTGCAGTCCTCCCCCCTCATCTTCCCCCAGAATCGCAAACAAACGCACATCCTGCCTGTCTTCCGGGCTGCCGAAAAAATTAATTAACCGGGCATCTAAACGGCAACGACGGATCACCTCAGCACGGAATTCTTGCGCCGTAAGCAAAGGAACATCCGTCAATGCAATATTACCGCCATTAAATAATTCCATAGATTTCACCTTTTTTACGCACCCACTAAAACAGTCGCCGCACGCAGTACATTAACCAACGGTGTCGGCATCCATATGCCAATACCCACTAAAGCTGCAATCGAAACGATAATAGCCGCATTCATAAAAAAATTCTCCTTATTGGCTAAAACCGGTTTTGTCGATGAGCCATAAACAATCTCCAAAACAATCCGGGCAATCCCAATAAAAATAAAAGCCAGGCAGATGATAAAAAGAGCAGCCAAAATATAATGTTGACCAATAATTACGGCATTCAGAATCATCAGTTCACTGTGAAACGTCGCAAAAGGGAACATTCCTGTTCCGGCCAAAAGCGAAACGATCAAAAACGCTCCCGTCAGCGGATAAACATGAATAACACCCTTTATTTTATCAACCGATGATGAGCCGTATTTCTGAGCAACCGATCCGGCAGTTAAAAACATAATTGCCTTAGCTATTGCGTTGTTAATCATATGAAACAATGCGCCAAATACACCAACTCCTCCTAAAGCCAAACCCAAAACAAGAATACCCATATGTTCAACCGAAGAATACCCAAACGCCCTTTTAATATTTTTTTCACCTAAAATAAAAATAGCCGGCACCAAAAATGATAACAAAGCCATCATAATCAGCATTGAAGAATAAAACTGGCTCAATCCAGTCTTATTACATATCTGCGCGACTCTAATCAATGCCAAAAAAGCACATTGCGTTAATACTCCGGACATTAAAACCGCCACCATTCCGGTGGCCTGCCCGTAAACCTCCGGTTTCCAACTATGCATTGGAGCTAGCCCCATCTTGCAGCCATAACCAACCAATAAAAAAATAACACTCAGCTTTAACCAATTCACTGTCAAAGATGCTGCGCCGTTTAAAAGCGCAGGTAAAAGAAGAGAATGTAAATCATGCGCGGCAATCGCTAAGAAAAATGTGCCCATCAATGCCAAGGCAATACCCACAGAACAAACCAATAAATACTTCCAGGTTACATCCAGAGTTTGCTGGTTACGATGAAAACTAATCAAAGGAGCACTGAGGAGTGTAGTTGTTTCAACCGCTATCCACAAAAGGCCCATATGGTAGCTAAGCGAAACAACAGTCATGGTTGATAACAAAATAAAAAGACAGGCAGTAAAAGTCCGGTTACTGCGTTGCTCATGCTTAAAATAACCAACCATAAAAACAGATACAATAAGAAAAAGGAAGCTCACAACTGATAACAGAATCAACCCTAAAGAATCAAGCACTAAATAGCCGTTAAATTCTGAAACTGGAAGCTTAAGCCAAAACGAAGAAACAATAATGGAATGAATAAAGGACACCGCGCACAAAAGCCCTCCGCGGAAGATACGCCTCACCGGAAGAAAAACAGCAAACGCACAAAAAAGCGGCAGAAAAAGCAAGATTAACAGCATCAGAAACTTTCCCCTGTCTCAGAGCGGCTCTCAGCAACCGGTGCACGCTCAAACTCCTCATTAATATGATTAATGATAATTGCCATAATAAAAACAGCGACAAAAATATCCAGCAGAATACCCATTTCAATAAGAGTCGGCATGCCGTCAAATAATAATAGGGCAAATAGAAAAATCCCATTCTCCATAATCATATAGCCCAACACCTGGGTCACCGCCCGGGTACGCGTAACCATAATCATAAAACCTAAAAGAACTGTTGAAAGCGAACATGGAAGAACTAAGTTAGAAACCGCTTTTCCCGGTAACTGCAATGATAAAGAAACCCAAAATGCCCCTGCAATCAAAAGCGATCCAAGGATAATCGATAAACCAAACCCGATAAAAGGTTTAACTTCCGAACGTATCGAAACATGGCGGATAGCCCAAAGTAAAATATAAGGCACTAATATCCCCTTAAAAACTATCGTAACAATCGCAATGGCAATAACCCGGGCGGAAAGGGCTTCTGCATGCAGAAAAAATGGCACGCAGCCTAAAACAAAAGACTGCAGTGCGAAAATATGGATCATACCGACAATACGGTACGTCGCAAGAATAGCCAGCGCAAAAAACACAATGAAAATACAGCCGGCATCAATCCAAGCTGTCATACTTTACCCCCTCCAGATTGTAATGACAAAACCAAAAAATGCTAAAGCAAAAGCAATTAACAACAAATTCCTTACACGGTTAAGCCTCAAACGCGCCATCGACGACTCAATGACTCCGACCAAAACGGCTAATCCCAGCATGCCGGTTAAAAATATCAGCATATCTTTAACCGGATTACCAGTCTGAAATGGAATAATCAATATCATAACCAAGATCCCAGAGAACAGAAAAAGTTTCACTGCCGAGGCATAATGCATATACGCCAAATCCACCCCGCTGTGATCCAGGATCATAACTTCATGAATCATGGTTAATTCCAAATGAGTATCCGGATCATCAACAGGAATCCGGCAATTTTCCGCAAGAAGCACGATAAAGAAACTGGCGACAACTAAAAGCAAAACGGGATCCAAATTCCAAGGTATCAAAATATTAACCCCGATCATTTCGGATAAAGAAATACTCTGGGTCAGGCAAGCAAGCGTAATAAAATTCATAAAAAGCGCTAATTCCGATAAACATGAAAAAAAAGCTTCACGGCTGGCACCAGCGCCTTCCAGGCTTAGCCCGGTATCCAGGGCCGAAGCAATCATAAAGAATCTGGACAAAGCAAGCAAATAAGCCAATAAAAGGATATCTCCTGAAAACTGTAGAGGCGCCTTAAGTATACCTAACGGTATTTCGAGAGAAACAACAAATACCGAAGCTAAAGCAACAACCGGTGCAGCTCGAAAAACCCAGGATGTAGTTTGGCTATAAATACACTGCTTCCGAGAAAGTTTAACCAGATCAAAATACGGCTGAAAAACCGAAGGCCCCTTCTTCCCGGCAAAGAATGCTTTAACCTTAACAACCAGGCCGACAAACAACGGCGCAAGCAAAAATACGAATAACCAATGAATCAGAATTAAAAAAATACCAATCAACATAGATTTATCTCATTTTCCAAACTAACAAAAATATTAAAAACAAAAAGATGTACATTAAATAAATCTGGGTATATCGAATACGGCCATCATCAATCTTTTTAGAAAGAATGGCCAACCTGGAAAACAATGGACGAAATACAAAATCTTCAGCAGCATCACGCACCAAAGAATGCATCTGTGTCGGCAAAGGAAAATCCCCCTTCACTCGGCCACCATGGCGGCGTAAGAATAAAATATTTTTCACAAAATCCAAAATAGAATGCGCAAAGGAAGAAGACGTATACTGAAATCTAGAAGTCACTTGCGAAAAACCGCAGCTCCAAGTTTCCAAACGTGAAATTACTAAAACCGGAGTTTTCTTTAATAAGTGCCGGCGTAAAAATATTAAAAACAAAACCAGCACAAGAAAGATAAAAAAACCGTTATTAACCATCGAAAGCGAAACTAAAATTCCTGAAAAATTAATACTCGAAGCTGCCACATGCGACAAGTATTCCCCAGCTAAAATAACTAAATTTACCGCGTATTTCGGGACAAAACCAATCCAGATGCAAAGCCCAGCCAAAACCAACATCGGGGCAATCATCAAAGGGGATGCCTCCCTCCTTATCGACAACACCAATTCTTTGCGTAATTTGCCTAAAAAAACAGTGCCATAAACCTTGGTGAAACATGCTAAGGCCAACGCCCCCATCAAAGCTAGAAATAAAATACCCAAAACACAAGCCACCATTCCAGCTAAAGGCAAAGTCAATAACCCCTGGAACAATCCGAAAAAAATAATAAATTCACTGATAAACCCATTAAACAATGGCAGCCCGCAAATAGCCAAAGCACCGACAAGAAATAATGCACTGGTAATCGGCATAGACTTGGCTAATCCGCCTAATTGATCCAGCTGTCCGGTATGAGTTTTTTGAATAACAGAACCTGCGCCCAAAAACAAAAGCCCCTTAAAAATAGAATGATTTAAAACATGGAGCAACCCCCCCGCAAAACCAATAGTCGCAAGCAAAGGCAAAGCGTAACTCCGCCCCAATAAACCAACACCGAGTCCCAAAGCAATAATCCCGATGTTTTCAATACTGTGATAGGCTAAAAGTTGCTTAAGCTCATGCTGCCCTAAAGCATACAAAACACCCATAATCCCAGACACAACACCTGTCATGAGAAGCATATACCCGCACCAATCAGGAAATACGCCAACCATCCATAAAACACGGCAGATCCCATATATACCGATCTTAATCGCCACCCCTGATAAAAGCGCAGAAACATGAGCTGGAGCTGCGGGATGAGCATGCGGCAGCCAAATATGTACCGGCAAGAAACCAGCCTTAACACCAAAACCAAACAAAGCTAAAATAAAAACTGTACCGGCTAAAACCGGAGATAAATTCACCCGCGAGATCAAATCAAAGTTCATTGAGCCTGCTGCATGCGAAAGTAAAAAAAACATAATAAAAAGGAGAAATGTCCCGCAATGAGCCATGGCCAAATATAGAAAACCCGCTCTACGCACAGAGGCCTGCTCATCATCAAAGATAATCAGGAAGTATACCGCAATCGACATTGTTTCCCAGGCGCCTAAAAAAAGAATTACATTGTTAGCTGTAACAATAACAACCAACGCCAGTACAAGCAGGCAATAAAAAAAGATGTGTGCCCCAAGAGGCTTCTTCCCTTTATATGGCTGCAAATAACCTGCGGCATAAATCCCGGAACAGGCAACTAGAATGAAAATGCAAATTAAAAATAATAAGCTAAGCGGATCAACCTTAAACGAGATTTCTCCAAACGGAACCTGCCAGGGCAATTGAAAAATATTTTTCATTAAACTTTCCTTACTGACTTTGATTCTGCAACATGAAACGCGACAAGGATCTCTTCTCTGCTTACCTTGCGGCTTAATGCTGACTTAACACCTTCATCCTGCAGACAAAAAACCAGGCGCGATAATAATGATAAATGCTCTTTAAAAGAAGAAGACAAGATTACGAATAACGTATGCACGAACTCTCCATCTAAAGCAGAAAAATCAACCGGCTTCTCCAAAAAAAATAGCCCAATCACCGGATCCATACCCGCAAAAACAACCGGATGCTTAACATGTGGAATAGCAATCCCATTGCCGATACCGGTAGTCCCGGCCTGCTGGCGGGATAAAAGCATTTCCTTTAATGGATTTTTTTGAACTTGCTCAGGCAAGGGCAAAAAATCCAGGACTTTATCCAAAATATCTCCACTGCTAGAACCTTTTAACCCGGAATAAACTCCCCCTCGCATAATAGCCGAAGAAACAGGATCCTGTCCGTGCCGGCTATTCTCACATAACTTCAGCACTCCGGAAGTTAAAAGAATCCGCTTCTTTAAAGCCCACTCTAAAACTTCCACGGAATTAAAATAATACTGATCATTCGCCCTTAAGGCCGGCATTCCCTGGTTATTCAACCACTGGTAAAGAATCCTCTCTTCGATCTCAAACGCTTTTTCTATATCATGGAAAGTCAGTTGCATAAATTTTACCCCTCTCGGACAAGCCTTTCCAAAAGTTTTCCACTTCGCTTAAATTTCTTTCTCAACAACTCAGCAATGGGGCGCAGTATCTTAAAAACATCGCGATCGAGTAGCCGGTAATACACGCTTTGTTTCTCCTGTCTGGCCGAAAGAATCCCCAAATCACGTAAAATTGCCAAATGACGCGATAAGCTCGACTGTTCGACTCCTAACTCTAGCACAAGCTTACCAACAGCAGCCTCTCCAGCCCTAAGGTATTCAATAACCTGAAGCCGGACAGGATGCGACAAACCCCTTAAGAAGTCAGCCTTAATTTTAAAAACCATGTCATCGCCGTTTTTCATTAATCCCTCCCTTAAGCCTTCTCTCCTTTTAAAAATACCTTAGGCTTTTGCCCAACCTGGCGATTAATTTTATCGAATAAACCAGCCGCAGCAAAAAAACAACGGCCATTAAATTAACGCCTATTATATGTCAATTTTGTAATATGTAAATGTATATTATTTATAACAATTTCACTTATCCTGCCTGGCAGATTGTTGTAAAATCTGATTTGCAGCACAGGCGTCATCATCCTGATCATCGCCGCTTCCGGCATTAAGATTAGCCGGATTACTCTCCAGCTTGATTATGTCATTATCCGAATACATTGCAACTTTATCTTGATATTTGTTTTGATAAATCTTGCCTTCAAAAACATTTCCCCAGACATGAATATCTTTCAATTGTTTCGGATCAACTGCCAAAGGATCCTGTTGAAGAACAGTAAAATCGGCAAGCTTGCCCACAGCAATGCTGCCAATCTCTTTTTCCTTTCGCAAGACAAAGGCAGCGTTAATGGTAATGGTTTTAAGCGCATCTTTAACGCTTATTTTTTCTTCGGTCCCGGCAACTTTGCCGGACATAGTCAAGCGATTTACCGCGCACCAGACAAGCGTAAGCGGACTAGCTGGCGCCATTGGTGTGATTATACCACTTCCATTCCAAAATAAAAAGGCTATTGACCGTTATCAATCAATAGCCTGAATATATTCTAAATTTAAAAACGCAAATTCTTACAAACTACCAACAATATAAGAATAGGTCGATTCTCTCTTGCTAATGAAAAAGCCAATCTCCTTCTAAAAACTCTTTAGTGCTCCGACTTTATAAGCTTAGAACCCAGCAATGAAAGAACATTATCTTCAAAAGAATCCCGGCTAACTGGCCCGCGTTCATTCGAATCCTCCTTAGCACCTCCGCCCAGTACCGCATAAATCCTAACTTCGTTTATAAGCTTAGTCAGTTGCATAGTAATAAGCCCTTGTTCTGCGCCATAAAGCGAACGCTGTGCATCAAGGACACTTAAATAGTTATCAATCCCATTTGTATAGCGTTTATTTGAAAGCAGATAAACTTTCTCTGCAGAATCAACCATCGACTGTTGCGAAGCTATTTGTTGATCCACCGTACCTTTTACGGCAAGGACATCAGCTACTTCCTTAAAAGCCGTCTGAATAACTTTCTCATATTGGGTCAATGCGATTTTTCTATCCGCCTGGCTAACCCGATATGCCGCCCATGTGCGGGCATCAAAAATCGGCATCACCACCTGCGGTGCGTAAGTCCACGTACCCTTGCCGGCTTTAAACAAACCTGAAAACTCATTGCTTGCCGAACCCAGGGTAGTTGTTAACGAAATACTCGGGAAGAAAGCAGCTCGAGCTGCCCCAATATTAGCATAAGCGCCTTTTAACTGATGCTCCACAGCCATAATATCCGGACGCCTAAAAAGCACCTCGGAAGATAAACCGGGATAAATATCCATAAGCGGACTAACACCTGTCAAATCAGAAGGTAAAAGATCTTCCGGCACCAAAGAACCAGCCAAAAGGTCTAACGCATTTTGATCCTGTGCTTCCTGCTGTATATAACTCATAACATTAACCATCGCTGTATCCACCTGAGTTTGCGCCCGGCGTAAATCTATTTCTTGCGCAATCTTAACTTTATATCTGCGCAATACTAAATTATAAGCACTTCTCTGCGCCTCAAGGGTAGACCGAGCCAGATTAAGATTTGCCCGATCCGCAGCAATGGTTAGATAAACCCTGGCAACTTCAGACACCAGCGTAATCTGGGCACTACGCCGGGCCTCTTGCGTACCCAGATAATCTTGCAATGCCTGTTCTTTCAGGCTGCGGATACGGCCGAAAAAATCAATCTCCCAGGCAGTAATACCTAAATCAACACTGTACTGGTTAATTGTCCTGGAAGCTCCAGGACTAACAAAATCGGAAGAATAACGTTGTTTAGCTTGTCCTCCCTCCAGATTAACAACTGGAAGCAGCTTGGCCCGTTGAACCCCATACAAAGCACGCGCCTTTTCCACATTTAAAACCGCAAGCCGCAAATCCCGGTTGTTATCAAGAGCCATCTTGATAATTCTTTGCAGTTTTGAATCAGTGAAAAATTCCTGCCACCTCATTTGCGTAACATCTGAAACTTTAACCTTCGGCTGTGCCTTTAAATAAGCAGCACCGCTTGGCCATTGGTCAGCAACCGGAGCTTTCGGCTGGCTATATTTAGGAATCATAGTACAGCCGCTTAAACAAATAACCATGCCTAAAATTAAAACAAGTACTCGCCTCATATTATTGTTTTTTACCCGGCCCAACATTCAAATCTCCGATAGTAACAGGTTGCTGCTGTTTGTTCTTAAGGCTAGATATAATAATAAAGAATAGCGGAATAAAAATAAGGTCGATAAATGTAGCTGAAATCATACCCCCGGTAACTGCCGTACCAATAGCATTCATGGCTCCGGCGCCTGCGCCAGTGGCAGTAGCCAAAGGCAGAGTTCCAAAGAAAAACGCCAGCGATGTCATGATAACCGGACGAAATCGGATTCTTACTGCCGCAAGAGTTGCTTCTACAAGCCCTAGCCTCTGATGCTGCATCTGTTCTTTTATAAACTGAATAATTAAAATTGCGTTCTTGGTTGAAAGCCCCATCGTCGTCAAAAATCCAATCTGGAAATAAACATCATTAGGCAGACCGCGTAGGAAAGTTGCCATCAACGCACCAAACACGCCTAAAGGCAACATCAATAAATTGACAAAAGGAATGCTCCAGCTTTCATACAACGCCGCCACACAAAGAAAAATTACTAGAATCGAAAACAAATAAAGTATTGGCCCCTGAGAAGTTGCCATTCGTTCCTGGTAAGAAAGCCCCGCCCAATCATAACCAATACCTTTCGGCAATTTCGAAGAGATATCCTCCATAGCCTGCATAGCCTCACCGGAACTCCGATGCAAAGCAGGTTCACCCCAGATATTCAAAGAAGAGAATCCGTTAAAACGTTCCAACTGAGGAGAACCATACGTCCATCGCGTCGATGCAAACGATGTAAATGGAACCATTTTACCTGTGGTATTACGGACATATAGTTTCTCTAAATCTTTAGGAAGCATACGATAAGGAGCATCAGCTTGAACATACACTCGCTTGACCCGTCCAGACTGAATAAAATCATTGGCATACGCGCCGCCAAAAGCTGCCGAGATAGTGTTATGAATAGAATTAATAGGAAGACCTAAAACACCCGCCTTTTCCCAATCCACATCTACCCGAAACTGAGGCACGTCTTCCATACCATTAGCCCTAACACTAGCTAACCGCGTATCCTTAGCCGACAGGTCAAGCAGCTGATTACGAGCATCCATCAAAGCCTCGTGGCCGAGTCCACCTCTGTCCACCAATTGAAAATCCACCCCTTGAGCATTACCTAACTCAATAACCGCAGGTGGAGAGAAAACAAAAACCGTGGCCTTACGGATATTGGGCGAAAAATTCTTCATGGCTCTTGCCGCTATAGCCTTAGCTTTCAAATCTTTCCGGGAACGCAGTTTCCAATCTTTTAATTTGACAAACACCATGCCATTATTTTGTGCTCTTCCGGAGAATCCTGCGCCGGCAATCGTCATACAGGATTCAACTGCCTCCTTTTCATTATCTTGAAAATAACGCTGAACATCATCGGCAACAATCCGAGTCTGCTCAAGAGTAACTCCTGTTGGCATAAGAATCTGCGCCAATAGCATGCCCTGATCTTCATCCGGTATATATCCCGTAGGTAACCGAAAAAATAGAAAGCAAATCGTTCCCAAAATCACAACATAAACAAACAGATAACGCAATTTCTTAGTTAAAGAATGCCTTACAATCCAGACATAACCATCCCTAATCTTGAAAAAGACGCGATCGAACCAAAGAAAAAACGGGCGCAGGAACCAAATAGCATTTTCCGCTGACTCATGGCCTCTAGGAACAGGCTTAAGCAATGAGGCACAAAGTACCGGAGTCAAAATCAAAGCAACAATCACAGATAAAATCATGGAAGCAATAATGGTAACAGAAAACTGGCGATAAATAACACCCGTAGATCCGGCAAAAAATGCCATAGGGCCAAAAACCGCCGCCAGCACCAAACCAATACCAATCAGGGCACTAGTGATCTGCCCCATAGACTTAGCAGTAGCATCCCGAGGAGAAAGCCCCTCCTCGCTCATAATTCTTTCTACATTTTCCACTACAACAATAGCATCATCCACCAATAAACCGATAGCCAACACCATCGCAAACATGGTTAACATATTGATTGAGAAACCGAACAAACCTAACACTGCGAAGGTACCCAAAAGAACCACTGGTACTGCAATAGTCGGAATCAGCGTAGCCCGCAAGTTCCCCATAAACAAAAACATAACTAGAAAAACTAACAAAATTGCCTCAAGAAGAGTCTTAATTACTTCATCGATAGCTACCTTCACAAAAGGCGTAGTATCGTAAGGATACACTACCTTCATGCCTTGAGGGAAATACTGGCTCATCTCTTTCATTTTCGCCTTAATCGCATCTGCCGTATCCAACGCATTAGCTCCCGGAGCCTGACGAATAGCCATAGCAGCAGAAGGCTTACCATTATAAGAGCCTTCAACATCATAAGACTCAGTGCCCAATTCTGTCCTGCCAACATCTTTGATCCGTATAATGGAACCATCGGGATTAGTCCGAAGCGGAATATTGGCAAATTCATCCGGAGTCTGGAGTAAATTCTGAATAATAATCGAAGCGTTTAAGCGCTGGCCGGATACTGCCGGAAGGCCACCAAACTGACCAGAGGAAACCTCGACGTTATAAACCCGCACCGAGCCAATAATATCTTCCATAGTCAGTTTATAATCATTCAGCTTATCAGGATTCAACCAAACACGCATTGAATATTGCGAACCAAAATTCTCAACTTCACCGACTCCGGGCACACGCGCTAACACCTTTTCCAGGTTAGACTGAGCATAATCCCGCAGATCATTACCATCCATGCTGCCGTCCTCCGAAATCAGGCCGACGATAATCAGATAATTACGCGTAGATTTGCTAACCTTAACGCCTGAACGCTGGACCGCTTCCGGGAGACTAGCCATAGCAAGCTGGAGTTTATTTTGCACCTTGGACCAAGCAAGATCCGGATCAGCCCCGGCCCTAAAGGTTAATTCAATACGGGAAGAACCAGCCGAATCACTTTTTGCAGACATATAAAGTAAATCTTCAAATCCGGTCATCTTTTGCTCGATAATCTGAGTCACGGTATTTTCTACCGTTTCAGCTGAGGCCCCCGGATAAACAGAACTAATGGCAATAGAAGGCGGCGCAATAGGAGGATACTGCGATATGGGCAATTGAGAGATAGACAATAAACCCAGTACCATCAAAATAATGGCAATAACCCAGGCAAAAACCGGACGATCAAGAAAAAATCTGGATATCATAGTTTTCTCCGTTTAATGCATATTCGAAATTATCCAAGCCACTCTCTTTAAACAACTAAAACTATCTTAGCCACCGGAGTCAAGCGGAACAATCTTTACTGAAATGCCAGGCTTTACTTTTTGAAGTCCCTCAACAATTATCCGGTCACCAGAATTAATCCCTGAAGAAACAAGCCATTTATCACCAATAGCCCGATCAAGCGTAAGCATCCGCTGCTGAACTTTACTTTCAGCATCTACAATTAGCGTAATAGGTTCGCCTTTCGGATTACGAGAAACTCCTTGCTGAGGAATAAGAATAGCCTGCTCATTGACACCTTCTGTAATAATTGCCCGGACAAACATACCCGGTAAAAGAATATTTTTCGGATTTGGGAAAATCACCCGCAGAATAACTGAACCAGTAGTTGAATCCACTGTAATATCCTGGAACTGAAAAGTCCCATCCAAAGGATACGGTGTACCGTCTCCTAGAATAAGCTTTACCTTATTCTGATTAGCTACATCATGCTTAAGGCGCCCATCCTCTAAACTACGCTCCAGGCGTAGTAACTCCGTAGTAGACTGTGGGATATCTACATAAATAGGATCTAACTGCTGAATAGTCGCTAAAGCTGTAGGTTGATATGCTGTCACAATATCGCCATCTGTTACAGTAGAAGCTCCAATACGGCCGGAGATTGGTGAAACAATTGTAGTATAATTAAGATTGATCTTGGCTGTTTGAAGCTCTGCTTCTGCTTGTTTTAAAGCGGCATCCGCATCATCAAATTCCTGCTGACTGACCGCTTTATCAATTAATGCTTCCTTATAACGATCAGCTCTCAACTTAAGGGCAGGGAGATTAGCTTTGGCTTTATCAAATACTGCCTGAAATGGAGCCGGATCAATCTGATAAAGTACCTGGCCAGCCTTTATTTCAGAGCCTTCGATAAATAACCGTTTTTGAATAAGGCCATTGATCTGAGGACGAATTTCATCAACAAGAAAAGCAGCTGTGCGCCCAGACAATTCAGTAGTCATAACTAACCGCTCAGGACGCATATAAACTACAGAGACCTTAGGGTCCTGAGGCAAAGATACATCCTTCTTTGTACAACCAGTTATCGTCGTCAAGGTCAAGAATAAAATACCCAGAAATAAAACAACGGGATTTAATTTACTTTGCATTTTTTCTCCAAGTAACATTGTATTGCTATTTATTGTTAGAAACTGCTTCTTTTAAATTAGCGACATGTTCCTCAAAAAACTTCAAAAATTTATTAAACTCATTTTCGGGAACAAGGCTGATTAATTTATCATGATGAGGCGGACCAGAAATAACAATAACATTATCCCCCGGCTTAATACCCATTGCCTTCCTCGCTTCTGCCGGAATAACAATCTGCCCTTTAGTCCCCACAGGTACCTTACCGTAAAACTTTTTCGGATTACTCATCTATTAACCTCCCCTTAATTTTTCCCAAGAACTTAGTATTACTAGTATGAAATGTATTACTTTCTATACAAAATTTACCATAAACCACAATTATTGTCAATATTATTTTCTAAGAAAAGATATTTCTCAATATCAATCAATAATCTGAAGCAACGCAGCGAATTCCCTTTCCTTGCAATAAGTCCAAGGCTTGTCTAATCCTTGTCAGAATCATCTCCCCTGGAATTTTATTACTCATCCCGGAAGAAAAAGAATCATGCCCCTCATAATATGCGAAAAAAAGAGCAGCATCGAAATCTATCGTTTCTACAGCATCCAGAGTTTCCTGAAAATCTTTTTCGGTTTCTGAGGGAAAACCAACTATGAGTTGTGTATCAAGCCGTAATTTTGGTTGTAATTTTTTAAATTTTATTAATATTTCTGTTATCTCTTCAATTTTATAATGCCTATTCATCAGCTCTAATATTCTGTTACTGCCTGATTGTATAGGACAAATTATATATGCTATCTTCCCCTTAACAATATATTCTGACAAAAAATCGTTATATTTAATAGCCCATTTTGGATCTAATCCATAGAGAGCCCAACTCACCGATAACCCCTTATCAACTTCTGATAAACTCTTAAGTAATTCCGGAAAAGTACTGCCAAAATCTAATCCATAAGCACCTAAGTTATCAGCGTTCAACTCAAAATTACGATACCCTTGCTTCAATAATAAGCTGTACTCGCGCACACATTCATTAATTTTTTTACTTTTTAATCTTCCAACAGCCCGGAATATAGTACAATAAGCACAACACTCTAGGCATCCGGAACTTATCCGCAACACAACTTTCTTAGTTTTTAATTTTATATATTGGGTTATAAATCTCAGGCTTAAAACTCTCCTTAACATAGCCCCGTGCCTTAAACACTTCTCAAGGATCCCTTTAATAAATACAAATTTTGAAACGAAACGCTGCAGCAACGGAATAGGCACCTGATATAGAAAGTGAGCATCCGGGACACTGTTAAATTTTACTTTAAAATCATTAAATAGGGCATCTATCTGATCCAGGTTTCTTGTTTCGATAATTCTACCCTTAAATACTTCCTTGAGGCGATTCGGAGATATGTCTGGCAGGCAACCAATAATTATTAACTCACCCTTACATTTTAAAAACTTGTTTATTTCTCTCAAACATTCTTCTTCTTTTGTTTTCTTAAAACAACAGGTAACAAAAATAATATAATCTGCGGTTTTTTCGGTTTTTACAATAACACAATTGTTTAATTTAAAAAAATTATCTAATCTAGTAGAATCTAGCGATCTTCTATCGCACCCATTTGTAATAATAAATACTCTCTTTTTATTCATTGGGAATACCTCTTAAGAACCAAACACAGGCATTTCCGCGTCCAACCCTAAAACCCCGATGTCGCACTTCCGAACATTACCGCCCGTATCTTTTAACGAAAATAATAAAGAACTTCTATTTCAACTTCTTACCGCAAAAGCTTTTACACCTGCATAACATTCGATTGCAGCAGGATACTCACAATAATTTATTATAGCACTACCAAATAATAATACAATTTTACGTTTAGATTAAAAATTAAGAATGTAATTCGATAATATCCATAAATCTTTCATTGGGGAATCAACTAGTCTTTCTAAACTTCAAAAGCTGATTATTTAGGCAGGATTTCAATCTTTAAAATATATTCATTCCCGATAACCTTTAACACTGTATATTTAAATTCCCCGGGAGAAAACCGCTCAATATCTTTTACAGAATTCTTTTTTAAAATACAATAAGTAACTTTTTGTTTACGCAGGAAATCAAGTAACTTATCTCTAGTATTCAAGAAAAGTATAGGATGCGGACTAAAAAAAGGCGTACCCGGCATATCAATCACCGCCACCTCTTTGTCTGTATAATATTTTACTCCACGCACGAAAAACTTCGAGCTTAAAATAGCATTATCAATCTTATAATTCTTAAGCAGATATTCGCTGGATTCTTTAGGAGAAAGATAAGGTTCAATACTATTACGAACAAGCGGGATAGAATATATCATTAGTGGAACAAACAAAGCAAGACAGTAAATACTTTTTATTAATTTCCTCCTAAGCATCAAGAGAAGAATAACCAACCCAAAAACTAGGAATATATATATAAATAAATTAGTAACCAATTTCCCTGGAATATACGGGTTTAAATAATATTCAAACCAGACAGAAGCAATAATTAAGGCTGCCGGTACTAAAAAAATAACAAGTAAACTAAAGGATAGGGCCCAATAAACCTGAGGATTCTTCTCTTTCTGTTCAATTGCATCAATAATAAATCCTCCACAAAGAAGGCCAAGTGCCGGAAAAAGCGGGAATATATAGCTCACCAGCTTAGAATGCGCGCTCTGAAAAACCATAAATACAACAGTAATCAGGCAAATCAGAAACAAATAGAATGAATTATCTTTAAGTTTTAAATAATTCGGAAGAGAAAATAACGAAATAATCAAAAATACGCTCCAAGGGAAAATACAGCTAACCATAGACAAAGGATAAAAATACCAAGTATCATTACTACAGTGCTCCGCCTCAATAAGCCTCCTAAAGTGATCGTTATAAAAAAACTCACGAATAAAAGTATTCCCGTATAACTTAAACATCAGGCTATACCAGGGAAAGGAGACTAAAGAAAAAAGCACTAGCCCCCAAATAAAATACTGATTAAACAAAAATTTTATATCTTTTTTTATTAATAAAAATGTTACTATAGTTAACAATGGAATGGCTAGCCCTAGTGGGCCTTTGCTTAAAACCGCTAAAGCCGAAAAAACAAAAAATAGTAATGTTCCTAGGCTTTTCCTGTTCCTAAAAGAATAGCCCCAATAAAAAGATAGTAGGGATAAAAGAATAAAAACAGAAAAAATCAAATCCGTAAATACTGTCCGCGCCAAACCTATATAGAGACCGCTAGTCATTAAAATAACTGCTGAAATGAATGCCTTCTTCTTATTCTTAAAACCACATACCCCTAGAAGATAAGTTGCCACTACCCCAACCATCCCTAATAATGCAGGAAAAAATCTGGCAGCAAAACTTGTCAAACCAAAGATCATGAAAGCGATCCTTAAAAACCAATAAAGAAGAATAGGCTTTTCAAACTGTGGCTGGCCAAATAAATACGGGGTCATCCAACTGTGAAGCTGAACCATCTCTTTGGCAGTTTGGGTATAAAAAACCTCATCCGGTATAGTCAAGCTAAGCAAGCCGTTACCAAACATAAAACAAAAATACGATAATATGATTAACAGGATAACCTGCTTTATTGTCTTTTTATTGCTTTCCATTTATTTTATGTAATTCTAAAAGCTCACTAATAGTTACAAACCTATAGCCCTTATCTTTTAATTTCTCAATTAGCCTGGGTATAGTTTTTACCGTCTCTTCCCTATTACCATTGTCTGGATGGAAAACACCGCCGCTATCATGAAAAAGCAAAATATCCCCCGGCCTTACATAATGTAATATATACTTTATAATATAACGATCATCAAAATTAACCCAATCTTTAGAATTTAATGACCAAAGAACTGTCTCATACCCTATTCTCTTAATTTCTTTCTTTTCTCTGGCGGTAAGCCAAGCTTTAGGCGGCCGAAAATATTTTGTGGTTATCCCGACTGCTTTATATATTTCTTCCTGGGTATCTCTTATCTCTTTATCCAACTCCTCTGTTTTATAATAAAAAATACCGTGGTGGTCATAAGTATGATTACCTATCTCATGGCCTTCATCCGCTACGCGCTTAGCCAAATCCGGATACAATTTTACATGCTCGCCGATCATAAAAAATGTAGCTTTAACTTGCGCGGCTTTAAGCGCATCTAAAATTTCCGGGGTCCATTTAGGAGATGGCCCATCATCAAAAGTAATAGCCACCACCCTTTCTGAAACAGGAACGTGGTAAATCGTATTTTTTCTTACAATTACTGACTGGTCAAAAAATACAGTAAGTAAGCCTGCTGTTAAAACAATAAAAAAAGCGGCTAAAATTAAAATAAATATAATCCTTTTCATAAGTTTAAGCATAACCGGTTCCCTCTGTTAAGATTAAATCATTTAAATTTAAAATAGAAAGAGATTGCTTAAAAAAACTGCAGTTATTTCTGACCGAATAACTCATCTTCTCATTCTTATTTATCAACTTTATTTTTTACCAGATTCTTTGGTTGTCTTAATAATTTTTCTTACACTTTCAGCGACATTACTTCCCACTTTAAGCGCAACCTCCAACTCATCATTAACCTCCAAAGACGAAATTGCCTTCAGGGTAACCACTATAGTCTTTTCTGTCCCCGTTTTATTTTCTTTTACCAATATCTCATTCTTTACGGCATTAATAGAGATAATTTTACCTCTAACAATCTCAGTTCTGACTTCGTTTTTTTTCAAGCTGGTTGCCGTTTGAGCAGAACTCAACGTAACCATTCCGCATATTAAAAATAATACAGCTAAAATAACAGTTTTATTTTTCATATTTAATATCCTTTTTAAATATAATGATTCCGATTAATATTGAATCTTCAATTAGATCTTAGCTTTTAGGAAAAAATTATCGGGTTAAAGGGCGGGGATTTTTCATGTCTTTCCAGATACGCCATAAATGATTTAGGCGGAATCGCGGTACTATGCTCATACAAAACTCCTGATTGAAACAAAATTCCAGCAAAAAGTTCATCATACCTGAAAAAACCATCTATATCGCAGAATATATCCAATGCCGAATCTTCATCATCACAAGCCGCCGTAAAGAAAGCTATAAGAAAAACTGATAATACAAAAACTAAAATTAATTTTAAAAAGCCAAATTTTTCCATTTTTGAAAATGACACCCATCGTATAATCCTGAAGGAAGATTCTTTTAATCTATAGAGTCAATTATAAACTCAATGCCTTACTATATCAAGAGCATTCTAGACTTAAGAGAGACAAATTATTGTGGCCTCCCGTAGTATTTTACAAAACTAATCATATCTGATTATAAAGCTTATTTTACCATTAGGAATCGTATCTTATTAAGAGAATTTTAGATTAATCCCTGCGAGCAATTCTTAAGCCTAAAGCAACCATGTTCAGAATAAAAATTCACCTAAAAAATAATTACTTTAATCATCGGATTCAGTGACGGCCGTAATTTCCTACTATCAATGGCAGCTTTATTTTTTAGCGGAGTTTTCGACGGAGTCAGTATGGTCATCCGGCGTTCCATGGTAAGGCTACTTTCTCCGGATGAATTACGCGGGCGGGTTGCTTCGGCTAACTGGATTTTTGTCTGCGCTTCTAACGAATTAGGGCTTTCGAAAGCGGGATATTGGCTGCCTGGTGGCACAATTCCCTGCGTAGCCGTAGGAGGCGTTATTACTCTTGAGATAGTAGCTTTAACCGCGGGTATCGCCAAACAATTGCGTAATTTACATTTCGATATCTATACGCTCGAACAAAAAAAATACCCCAGCGCCGCCTTTCCCGTATTAGATCAGAAAAACACTGACATTTTACAGAATAACCGTCTATTAAAAAAGTATTAGCAAGCTTACTAAAAAAATAGCGCTGCTTGATTATCAAAGCAACGCTATTCAGAAAGACTTTCTAGATTTATTAAATACGAAGACTTAAAACTTGTGCAAAACCTACTAGATTGCCTATAAATAATCCAGAGAGGCCAGCTTTAAAAATGGAGGGACATAAAAATAGCGTTGATCTTATTTAAGAATCAACGCTATAAAACTACAAGCCTCTTCCATTAAGAGGTAGTTTATCGTGGCCTCTCTCGTATCGCACAAAGTTAATTATAGGCTTAATACCTTACCCTATTACACCGCCACCTCGCCTTTTTCTCCAGTACGAATCCTAACAATATTCTCAATCGGATAAATAAATATCTTACCGTCACCTATTTCTCCAGTTTTAACGGTACTCATAATCAATTGTATAATTTTATCTGTATCAACATCCTTAACTACGATTTCTATTTTTATCTTGGGAATAAAGTTTACTTTAAATTCCCTGCCCCGGAACTGCTCAGTTATGCCTTTCTGTCTACCATGCCCTTCAATATGGGTAACCATCATCCCGGGACATCCGAATTTCTCAAGCGCGTCAGTAACTTCTTCTAACTTCTCTACACGTATTACAGCCTCTATTTTCCTCATTTTATCAGCTCCTTTTCAACTCTCTGCCTGCGCATACCGCAGACAGAGAGCATAATTAAGTAAACTAGTTATTAAAAGTATAGAAATTGGGATAAGCAGGCGTACCATGTTCACCGATATCCAACCCCTTTATCTCTTCATGGGGTAAAACCCTGACTCCAAAACACTTATCCATAACCTTGAATATTATCAGGCCTAAACCAAATGCCCAGGCCACGCAAACAACCGCTCCAATAGCTTGAGCGATCAACTGCCCTAAGCCTCCTCCATAAAATAACCCCTTTACTAAAGGACCTTCTGTAGTACCCAAACCATAAGTGCCATCTGCGAAAAGCCCAACACTAATCAGCCCCCAGAATCCGTTTACCGCATGGACACTTACTGCACCAACCGGATCATCTACCCCTATATTCTCCCAAAAATAAACACTCAATACAACTAATAGTCCGGCTATTGAACCAATGACCACTGCTGCCCAAGCCTCAATCCAAGCACAAGGAGCGGTAACCGCAACTAATCCTGCCAAACAACCATTAAGCATCATGCCAACATCCCATTTCTTAGTTTTGAGAAAAACAAGCAGAATAGCCACGGCTGCGCCAGCTGCCGCTGCTAGATTTGTATTTACCGCAATAACTGCAATCCTAAGTTGATGCGCCGAGAAAGTTGACCCTGGGTTAAAACCAAACCAACCAAACCAGAGAATGAACGTACCTAAAGCAGCTAAAACAATACTGTGTCCAGGTATAGCCCTTGGCTTACCATCTTTTCCGAATTTCCCGAACCGCGGACCAAGAACAATAGCTCCAGCTAATCCTACAAACCCACCGATAGTGTGCACAACTCCGGAACCGGCAAAATCAACATGGCCTACTCCAAAAGGAAGTTTAGATAGCCATCCACCACCCCAAACCCAATGCCCATATATAGGATATACTATTGCTGTAACTGCCAGACTATACAAAAAATAAGCCTTGAATTTTAGCCTTTCTGCAACCGCCCCCGAAACAATAGTCGCTGCAGTGCCAGCGAAAACTAGCTGCCAAAAAAACATTAAATATTTCCCCACATCATAATTGGCTCCGTGTAAAAACCAGCCTGAAGTACCAATCAAGCCCTTATAGTCATTCCCCATCATAAGAGCAAAACCAAAAGCCATAAAAACTAAAGAAGCAACTACGAAATCAATAGTATTCTTAGCCATCAGGTTAGTCGCATTTTTTGCGCGGCAAAACCCAGCTTCTACCATTGCAAAACCTGCCTGCATAAAGAATACAAGAAACCCGCAAACCAACACCCATACATAATCAACCGGCGACTGTGGATTATGCGCAAGAGTCTCTGCCCCCGAAGGATCAGCGGCAAAGGCAGAAAAAGGAACCGCCAGATAAACAAGCAACCCTATTATAACGGCCAACATTGCCGTTTTCATGCTGATAAACCACTTACCCAATCTTTTCCCCATCTCTTACTCCTTTCTTAAAATACATAAATTGCTTCTAAACCGATAGTACCCTGATGATCTATTGCCTTTGAACCAACAGTGTATACATCAGAAGTTGAGTGATCATAGCGATATTCCAGGCGCGTGATAAGGTCTTTAAGCGGCCTGTATTCCAGCGTCGAAGTATTCTCCCAGTAATCTGCAGGACTTCCACTAACAACTCTGACTCCATTAGGATCACTGAAATATTCCATGCGGTTTGAAAAACTCCATTTATCGTTAACATCATAGCGCGCGTATCCAGCTATTCCCGACCAAGTCGCAGCCTTTCCAGAAGCAACAAGATTTTGCTCTTGAGCATAATCGGCATTAATCTTAAGTGTCAACTTTTCAAAAGGCTTATAGGTCGCAATGAAATCAACTAAACCCCGATTTGAATGATTATCCCCTGATTCTTCGGGCCCGTAATAACTTGCTAAGTTAAACGAAAGCCGGTCGCTAGGACTCCATGCTAACGCTGACTCTATAGTCTTGCCTTTGTTATTATCTTTTATGTCATCCCAACCGTTATTCACTCCCAAATATGCGGTCAAAGTATCAAAAACCGGATAACTGGCACGCACACCTGTATGCGTAAAAGGTATGGCGTAACCAAAAAGCAACGAACGTGAAAAATTCCAATTATCTTTTGACTCGATTACTTCAGCTCCGGCCAAAGTTACAAATTTACCAGCCTTCACATCCAATCCTTTGCCAACCGGTATCAACACATCCAAATATGCCTGCTCTAAATTAATATCATCTGTATTCCACCCATAAGGCTTGATGACTTTTGCGTCATCCCCAATCAGAAGATCGGCCCTAAAACCCACTCCGCCTGTTTTAGCCGGCAATTTTTCAAGAGCTATCTTTGCAGCCTGCAAATTAAAACTGTTTGCCTCGGTATCAAATACCCGGCCGGTAGTCTTGCCGGAATCAGGATGATTAAAACTGTATGTATACGAAGTATCCACAAAACCGCTCAAAGTAATATCTTTTAATGCTTCAGGGAGTTGAAAGCCTCCCCCTTGTTTTGCCTGCGCTACTTTTTCATCAACTATTGCCTCAACATCTCCTTTGGTTACAACAGGAGAAACTTCTTTCTGCGGCTGCTTACCCTCTAAAGATTGAAGCCTCTTCTCTAATTCTGCTATTTTCCGAAGCAACTTATCTTCAGCCACATCATCCGCCAGGACGTAAGGAATACGAAAACATAAACCCAAAACTATAGCTACCGCACTAACAACGATGACGCCCTTAGAACTTCTATAAAACTTAACCATGTGACTTACTCCTTTCATTAAATAATTGCCTTATCCATTTTATCTTTTGTGCGTATCCGAATACAGTTATCCATTGGCATTACGACGATTTTCCCATCTCCGGCCCTGCCGGAAAAACATTCTTTCATAATCACACCAAGAATTTCATTTGCCTGTGAATCCAAAGCATAGATTTCTAATTTAGTCTTGTGCACGAAAAGAAAAGTTTCCGGCCTCATCCTTTGGATACCGAAGCCGCGCACTTCACTTACGGTCATCCCTCCTATCCCAACATTAAGAAGTGCATCGGTTACATCTTTTAGTTTTTCCGAACGAATAATACATTCGATTTTCTTCATTATTTTATCCAGTTTAAGTGCTCCACCATGTAATTAGTTACACACTTGTACAGTAAAAATAAAAAGCGCCCCTTAATCCATCCTTGGAATTAAAAGACGCTATCGTCTTAAATAACTGCTTAAAAATAAAATGGCGTTCCTTATCTTGGAACGCCGATGTCTTTTACGCTTCACTGCGTGTTTTATGCTTCTCACTCATACAAGTTAAAAAAACCCAAGCCTGGTAACCTTATTAAACAAAATTCCTAAATTCCCGACACTTATTTTTAATTCTACTTCTTAACTTAATTACCATTACATGAGAAATACCCAATATCCTGCCGATTTCTCTTGTAGTCAGATCTTTCGAACAAAGAAGCAAAACTTCTTTTTCCCTTTTGCTTAAACCATTATTCAGAATCTTTTTGACTAAAGTCTGCCTATCCTGATCATCAAAATACAACCTGGCATCTTTTGAATAATAAATTGTTTCTAATTCTGAATCATCTTTAACGCTATCAAAAGTATCCATACTGATTAACTGAGCTTTATCTTTAAATTTACGGATATAATTTCTGAGATAAAAATAACATCCCTGTAATATATAGCTATCCGTCTTATCGCACAACTTACCCCTTTTATAGTCATCCCAGAGATGTATCATCGCCTCCTGGTAAAGATCTTCTTCATTAAAAGCCCCGGCGCATCAATTAAGTTTACGAGTTATTCCTTTTAATTTAGACGATAACCTGCCTGAAAGTTCTTCAAAACTCATTTTAACCTCTCGTATTCACCAGTAATAACCACACCAAGTTATTCCACAAGCAAAAAAGGTGCCGCATATCCATCTCTTGGATAAAGGACACCTTTGTCTTAACAACTATTTAAAAATAAAGGCGTTCCTTATCTTGGAACGCCGATGTCTTTTTGCGCTTCTGTGCGCGGATGAACCTTGCAATATATAGCTATCTATCTTATTATTTAAATTTACTGTACTTATTAGTAACTGGCATTCTCCTGTCTTTACCAAAAGCCTTGGATGTAATCTTGATTCCCGGCGGAGCCTGCCGGCGCTTATATTCACTTCTATCAACAAGGCTGACTACCTGCCTTACCACATCCTGATCAAAACCGCTTTCAATAATCTCTTGAGCGCTTTTATCTTCCTCGATATATGCCTTAAGTATGGGATCCAGTAAATCATATGGGGGAAGAAAATCTGAGTCTTTTTGATCCGACCTTAACTCTGCTGTCGGTTCTTTAGTCAATACCCGCGCAGGGATAACTCTTTTTAAGCTATTACGATAACTTGCTAAATCATAGACCACGGTTTTAAATACATCTTTTATCACCGCAAAACCACCGGCCATATCACCGTAAAGCGTGGCGTAACCAGTACTCATCTCAGATTTATTGCCCGTTGTCAAAACAAGCCACCCGAATTTATTTGAAAAGGCCATTAAAACATTACCTCTGATCCTGGCTTGGATATTCTCTTCGGTGATGTCGCGGCTTAAACCCGCGAAGTGCGATTCAAAAAACAAAAGATACATTTTATAGATATGCTCTATGGAAACACTTTTAAACTCAATTCCTAAGTTTTTAGCCAATAATTGCGCGTCTACTTCGGATTCTTGCGAAGAATAACGCGATGGCATAAATATGCCGATGACATTATCCTTTCCGAAAGCATCCACTGCTATTGCCGCAACCAGCGAAGAATCAATGCCACCGCTTAAACCTATAACTACTTTCTTAAAGCCGTTCTTGATTACATAATCCTTTAACCCCAGGACAAGTGCTTTATAAATCTCTTCAGCGGCCTTAAGCGGCTCGCATTCTACTCCCGCAAGAATCGACTTCTCTTCGCTAAAAAATGAAGCAGTAATTTGCACAATGTCCTTCTGTATCTTATCTTCATGTAAAGGAATCTGAACGTCAGCAAACACAAGTTCCTCTTCGAATGCTGCGCCGCGTTTGATTATCCCCCCCTGCTCATCTGCAATCATACTTTGTCCGTCGAAAACTAACTCATCCTGGCCTCCGATCAGATTTGCATAGGAAATCACGATGCCATTTGTTTTTGCCTGATTAAGTATAACTTTCTCGCGTTTAGCAATTTTTCCCGCATAATACGGAGAGGCACTAATGTTTAAAATAAGCTTTGCCCCAGAGGCAACCTGCTGTGCCAATGGCCCTTGCTCATACCAGATATCTTCGCAGATATTAACGGCAAAAATAATGCCATTAATATTGAAAACGCCTGGATTATCCCCTTGAGAAAAATATCTCTTTTCGTCAAAAACACCGTAATTAGGTAATAACTCTTTATGGTAAATCCCTTTTATGCCGCCCTGATAAATAATCGCGGCTGCGTTATAAAGTTTTGCATCCTTACTATCCACAAATCCAACGATTGCTACAATGTCTTTTACGCAGGCTGCGATTTCCTTAATTTTCTCCAGATTATCTTGGATGAATTTAGGCTGAAGTAACAAATCCTCCGGAGGATAACCGGTAACTGATAATTCCGGAAAGGAGACAATATCCGCCTGGCGATCTGTAGCCTCCTGGATAAATCTGATAATTTTATCCCGGTTTCCTTCCAAATCGCCAACGGTAGGATTTATTTGTGCTATTGCTATACGCAATTTTTGCCTTCCCATAATCACCCAAAATAAATAAAAAAGCGCCTTTCATCCACTTCTGGATTTAAGACGCCTATGTCTTTCTTAAAAAATTAAACCCTTTTTAAAGCATTCTTTGCTTCAAAAAGGGCACCTTTGTCCTTATAAATGAAAAAACCCCAAAACAACTTGGGGCTTCTTTGCCTATCAGCATTTCTTTACTGATAAAATAAGTTTAACACGTTTATCCTATTTGTCAAGTTTTTCCATTGCTTCTCCTTCCAGGAAGAAATGAATATTCTAACTCTGATTGTTAAATATACGGCTATTTAACAACTGCGGGGCTATATTCTTTTAAATTAAATGTGTATTTAAAATCTCCTTTGCCCTTAATCTTAAGCGGGATATGCGGCTGATTACTATCTACCCAAAATTCAAATTTATCCGGCTGGCTATTAAAATGGTAGGCAGTATAGATTTTATCTCGAATTTTTATTTTATCAATCGAAGTTAACGTAACCTCAAATTTATTAGGCACAAAGAATACTCTGCTCCACCCCAACTTAAGCCCGGAAACTTGAGCAGCGCGAAACATTAGGAATACAGCATTATAAATCGGCTCTTTAGCACGAAATACCAACTGACTGACTTTATGACTTCTTTTATATTTAGTTATGGTAACTGAAAAATTAACCTGATCGTATTCTTCAATAATATATTCTCCCCCGATCAATTTCTTTATGTCTCTCTCCACGCGCAGAGGTAATGAATTTTGTTGCAGGCTGTAAATGGTTTCAGTGTCATCAAACCCTAAGACACGAGTATGAAATGTTGACTTATTTACCTCTTTACCCTCAAGATTAACTAAACCGTAATCAGTATACTCCGCTCTGCCGCCTAAGGGCTTGATTGTGTAAACTATCCGCTCCGGCTTAACGGCATTTGCTTCAGCACAAACTATACCTAAAACATTACAGGACAAAATACAAAATAAAATAAACCCACAAGAACCAGAAAAATATTTTGAGATTTTATTATTCATATTATAAAATTTCGAATAAAAATTATAGAAACCCACTTTCAGAAATGACTATTTTCTTAAAACTATTACCTTAAATAATTTAGCCTCTCTTGTATGAACCGAAGAAAAAACTCTCTGAATTTAAGAAAACGATTATAGGTCTAATACCTTAATATATCAAGAGTATTCTGGATTTAAAGTGATAGTTCGTAGCTCAATTTGTTTGAAATTTCCGGCATGATGATGACAAGCTAAGCTAGATCCTGTCCTACTTATTCGGTCATTTTTAGCTGAGAATCGCACAATTTAAAACAAAAAAGTCAAAATTTGTCCAGTTCAAAGTATCGGACAATAGCCCCAATTAAATATATTAGTTATTCGGTATAAGGCCGCCTGACCGTTATTCTTTGTTACTCGCCTACCTGTTAAAAAACGATCAACAAACGGGTTCCAATGACAACATCGCAAGAAGAACTTTTATCGCCATCAGGATGAGTTACGATCTGAAGATTAGGTATAATTTTTACAAAAGGGTGCGCGCTAAAATTGTAGTAAACCTCATACATCGTTTCGGCGGATGCTTTGGCGTTAGCCTGCCGGTAATCTTCTCCTAAAATAGATTGCGCCATTCCAACTCCGAGAAGATCATTCTTGCGCCCAGATATCGGCTCACTGAGCTGCCCGCCGCAGGACCAAAAGTATTGAATATTACGGACCTCTTTATCGGCAAATCCGTAACGGCAAAAAAGCGTTATATGCTTGGATATCTGCTGGTCAAAACTTAAAGCATAAGCATAATCTCCATTCTTCTGGCCCGATCCGTCTATACATTCCAGCTTTTCGCGGTCCGAGTTAACAATAAACCTGTAATTTCCCTGAAAGCCTCTGATTTGAGGGGAAATCCCGAATTCACTGATAAGAAAAGTTCCCTGAAATGAATTGTTAAGGCCTACTTTTGTGGAAACTGATTTAGCATCCGAGGCGCCGGCCTGAAAATAAAACCAATCCACAGGTTTAAATTTAGCCATCGCGCCCAGGCCCTTCTGTGGAAAAGGAATGATCAAATTATTAACTAATGAGTCCGAAAGAAACTGTTTATCGCTGCTGCCGGCCGCCTTATTTACATCAAACCAATCGGATAAATCCAGCCTTCCTGCAGCCAAAAATAACTTTTTCTCAAAAGTTTCCTGTTTTAAATAAAACTTAGTAATATAAGCATAACAGGGTTGGCCGGCATTACTGTTAAACCCTGAAAAAGTAGGCAGAAGTTTATCTATGCCTTTATTATGCCCGCCTTTAAATTCAAAATCAACAGATGCACCGCTCCAAAGTTTTTGATCCAACGCTACATTATAATACCAGCTCGGGCGGCTTCTTCCTTCATTTGTTTTAGCGTGGAGTGCCGACTGGATCTGTACATTGGTCAGGAAGGAAATGGTTGTGCCGTATTTATCTTTTAAGTCCTTTTTTGCCTTCAGAATTTTTTCAACCAGGCTTTTTGGCTTGGCCTCGGCCTCGGCGGCCTTATCTACTTCTTCGGATAACTCCAGGGATGGCTCATTTGCCAATGCCGTAGAAAATACAACCGTAGCATTAATAAATATTAAAAGAATAATTACACTAATCTTAATTTTCAGCATATTCTCCTTATTCTCCTTATTTTTTTGTCTCTGCGTACACAGCCTGAGCAAAACGGATACCCATCGACCTGATAGCGTCCTTACCACGCACAGTAAGATCAGTTATAAACAGAAATTGCTGCCGGCTCTCTTTTACATACGCCTTAAGCCTATAGTGTGTCCCCCATGGCTTCTCAAATACAATTACAGTAACGGATGTTCCCGGCTTAAGATAGGAACTCGTTTCAGCAACCTCTGCTAAACGTTTACGCACTGAAGAAGCGTCGTGTTCCGGATGCAGATAGAAATCAGCAACACATAATAAACTGCGATTGCCGCTTGTGGCGTTAAAGATACTGGTTGACCATAGGCGCGAATGCGGAATAATAACTTCAGTATCATCCGGCGTTACTATATGCACTGCCCGGGAATTAATCGATTTAACCTCTCCGTAAGTGCCATCAACTTCGATCCAGTCCCCGGGCTGATAGGTATTCTCCAGAACAGTTATAAGTCCGGCAATAAGGCAGCTGCCGTAATCCTTAAAGGCATAGGCCAGCGCCAAACCCACGCTTGCAATAAGCGCTATGACATTCTGGAATTTCGGCTCGATAAGGATAGGAGTAATAACAATTATCGCTGTGATTCCAATAACAAGGCGCAATATTGGAAGAGGGCGCAAAATAAAAAGGCGCAGGCGCGCCGGAACAATTTCTGCAATATGACGGGTGGCCCAGCGGGCTATGGCTGCAACAAACCAGGCCAAAACAAGAATTCCTGCAACGAGAAGCATATCTTCCCAGGTCATTTTCTTCAATATTCCCCATGTGCTCGGAATCTCATTCATCTTAAAACCTCCATTGAAATAAAAAAAGCAACCCTTTTTATTATGTTAAAAAGAGTTGCTTATGCTGATTGCCATCTCTATCATATCACTCCACCGTTATAGATGTATTCTAACACCAAGCGACCAGCTTCTCAATAGAAATTATGCAAATAATACTTCATTACAAAACCTAAAAAGGTACTTTATATTCTTCGCCACCGATTAAAACAGTAACGACTTTACTGGATTATATCATTACCGAATCTTTATTGCCTTTACAGGACAGATCTTCTCGCAGCCGCAAAGCTTATCGCATTTAGTTTCATCTGAAACTTGACATTTCTTACTTACGCTGTCTATGTACAGAATCTTCTTAGGGCACAAATCAATACACTTTGCGCAGCCAATACATAAACCTTCATTTATGATAACTATTTTATTCACATTAATTCCCTCTCAATATCCCTTATGCATTTCACTATTAGCTATCGGCTTAAAAGACTATATATCAAAACAATCAACACAATTAATGTAATAATAACATACAGAGTATCACGCTGGCGCGCAAACGCAAAAATAGAGAATGCCACTCTAGCTATGGGAGTTGCGATTAACAACAAGAGCCCTAACTGGATAAACCCCCGTCCACGAAAAAAGAAAACACTTTTCATAATTCCACTAACACTGCATAGATCAACGGGTACGCGCTGAAAAACTCTATAGTTAGCCAGCGCAAATCCATGACGAAATATATAAATTATCCCGCCAAAAAATACTACTGATGCCGAAATAATAACCCCTGCCCTTAAAAGATTACCAATAAATATTTCCATTTTGTGATTTGCTAATTTATCTCCTATCGTATTCATTTTAAAATTCCGCCTTTAAATCCAGAGTAAAGCATCTCTATAGCCAATACAAAGATGACCACACTAAAAACGGTTCTTAACTTTTGTGTCTTTGCTTCAAAAAGTTGACGGGCCCCAATAGATGAACCAAGTAATACCCCCAACATAACCGGCATGGTCAAACCAGGATCTATATATCCTTTGTTAAGGTATATCCCGGCACTTGCTGCGGCAGTAACGCCTATCATAAAATTGCTTGTAGCGGTAGAAACTTTAAACGGAAGACGCATTGCCTGATCCATAGCCAAAACTTTGATAGCTCCTGAACCTATGCCTAATAAACCAGAAACAATACCAGCAACAAACATAAAACCAAATCCAAGAGGGATAGAGCAAACGTTATAGGATTTGAGACCTTGTGCAGTTGGATAAACGTTATTCATCTTTAAAATAGTGGCTAACCGTCCTGGTTTACTTGAGCATAGGCTTTCATCTCTTGGCCTGCTCGATACAAACGCAGAATGCATTAGCACAAAACCAAAAATAACAGCTATTACAGGAGTGGCTAGTCGTAAAGCCAGAAACGCTCCCGCAAGCGCACCAACAGTTGTGGCAATCTCTAAAAACATTCCGATACGAATATTGCTAAAGCCCTCCTTAACATACGCTGCTGCCGCACCTGAAGAGGTAGCAATTACCGAAACAAGCGAAGCGCCTATAGCATATCGAATATCCACTCCAAAAACTATCGTAAGTAACGGAATAATAACTATTCCGCCACCCAAGCCGGTAAGGGACCCCAAAAACCCGGCAATAATAGAACCGAACCAAATAAGTATGGTAAATATCAATATGCTCATCTCTCAGGCTACGCCTTTTCTTTTTGATATTCTCATTGCAAAAATAATCAACCCGGATAAAATCATAGCAAAACAAAGAACCTGACCCATACTAAGCGGCCCCAAAACAAATCCTAACTGCTGATCTGGTTGCCGCAAAAACTCCAAAAAGAATCTTATTATACCATAGCCGATAAGGTACAAAGGAAAAAGACAACCTGAAATATGTATCTTCTTACGCAAACTCCAAAGAATAACAAAAAGAAATATCCCCTCCAACAATGCTTCATACAGTTGAGACGGATGACGCAATTGATGTGTAACATCTAAAGGAAAATACATTCCCCAAGGTATTGCAGTAATGCGGCCATAAAGCTCACCATTGATAAAATTACCTAACCTGCCAAAGGTATATCCCAAAGGAACAGCGGGAACTAATAAATCCGTAAGTTTCCAAAAATTAAGCATATGCTTACGGCAAAAGACTATTGATGCAGCAACTATTGCCACGAGTGCGCCATGATAACTCATTCCGTATAGGCCCACGTACTGAAAACCGTTATTGATGTCAAAAGGCAGGATTATCTCTAAGGGATGAGCGAAGTAATATGCTAAATTATAAAATAAAACATACCCTGATCTGCCGCCAACTAAAACAGCAGCAATTAACCAGAAAAAATAATTGTCAATTGTCTCTTTTTTGAATCCTGTGTTTTCCGTTTTTAATCTATACAGGACAAGTAAATATACTATCAGGAAAG
>JBAYMG010000007.1:0-58939 GCA_041663665.1 Candidatus Omnitrophota bacterium
AAGGTTATCCTTCAACAATTGCAGCCTGCCTGAAAATCATTTTGCCTCAAGCATGGTCATTGTGGGTTTTTCAGTGGATGGACGGCTGGATTACGGTTAATCAGATCCTGGAGCGGCTTCCAAAAAAGAATAATCGAAGCAATCCTGTACAAAGAGCATTGAGCGAAGCTCTTTATTTTGCCTGGAAACTAGGGACCATTGGGATTATGCCTGCCGTAATTACCGGCAGGGGGTTAATGGAGTCCTGCCGGGATTCCATTTTGGTTGTTAAAACCAAATTTATTGATACTGCTAAACTAAGAATCGGGTATTCTGTTTTATGCTGGATTATCGGCATTAGTGCGTATATAGGAACGATTATATTTTTTATTCACGGACGTTTTATTCCGGCGCATTCTGAGATTTATGGTTTTGTTTATACATTTTATTTTTGGGCAGGCATTCCATTGTTAGTGGCAGTTGCTTTAATTGAATTATTCTTAAGGCCGGCATATATTGTTGGATCCTGCGAACTTTACGCCCAGCATTTAACTGAGCAGAATAAGACTGTTATGCTGCCCCAACCGCCTGCTAGAGGCATTTCAGCTTTTGTTTTCTTTATTATTTTGTGCGTATTAGTGGCAGTTGTTTTTCTCTATCGCGGCCCATTAGGTATTAATGCTGCGCTGTCGGTGCCTTATTAAAAGGTTAGTTCTATCTAGATTTTAAAAGTAAGGATGGTATAATAAAAACACAAAAATAGGATAGTTTCTCAGTTTAGTTAAACAGCCAAATATGAATTCAGAAAAAATCATTTGTGTTACAGTGTTATCCGGCCCTTTAAAAGACCGTAAATTCCTCATTAAGCCGGGTTATCCGCCGATATTAATCGGCAGGGGTGAAGAGGCGGAGATTAGGGTTAATTATGATGATTATTGCTCGAGAAATCACGCCAATATCTATTGGGAGAATAATGCTTGTTTTGTTGAAGATTTAAATAGCTCAAAAGGAACATTTATAAATGATGTCCGTATCCGCGGAAAAAATGAATTAAAAGATAAAGATGTTATCGGGTTAGGCGCTACCAAGCTGGTTGTGGCAATAGTTGATCCTTTGGATGATTCCCCGGGAGAAGAAATTAATGTGCCAGGTTTTGCTAATAAAATTAAGGTCGGAGATTCTATATATGGGCGTTACGAAGTACATCATATTTTGGCAGGCGCTATAGGGCTTGCTTATGCTTGTTATGATAATTTAAACCGCACCCCTTGTGTTTTAAAGACTCTCCATCGAAAATATTTTACTTCTGCGCAGAACCAAGCCTATTTTGAAAGAGAAACAGCCACTTGGATAGGATTAGGTAAATATCCTTATATTGTCAGCGCCAGTTTACTTGTGCGCATAGAAAATTGCCCCTTTGTTGTCCTTGACTATGTTGCTCCGGATGAAAATGGGAGAAATACATTATGCCATTACCTGAGTAATTTGACTTTGCCTGAAATTCTTAAGTATGCAATAGAGTTTTGTTATGGCATGGAATATGCTTATGCAAAAATGATTATTGCCCATGGAGATATAAAACCAAATAATATTATAATTACTTCAGATAAAACCGTAAGGATAACTGATTTCGGGTTAGCAAAATTTTCGCAAAAGATGGAACTTAGCGAGCGTATTCCGGAAAAGATAGATTCGGATTTATATATTTTTAAGAGTAAGTCCGGCAAAGCCTCCGGGACACTTCCGTATATGGCTCCTGAGCAATTTGATGGCCAAATGAATCAATCGAGTGATATCTATTCTTTTGGTATTGTTCTTTACCAAATGGCAGCAAATGGGGTGTTGCCTTTTGCCGGCAAGAATTTATTGGAATATGAGGAGTTGCATAAAAACGCCGCAGTTGCGCATCTTGATTCTCCGCTTTTTGCGGTTATTGCGAAATGTTTGGAAAAAGACCCTAATAAAAGATATGTAGATTTTGCAACAGTAAGAGTAGAATTGGAAGGTTTGTTTTTAAGAGAAACCGGAAAAAAGATGGCTCAGCTGGAAGGTATAAAGTTAGATGCCTGGGAAATGTTGAATAAGGGCGTTTCTTTGTATTATCTTGGCCGGCATGAAGAAGGGATTGCGTTTTATAACCGGGCTATAGATATCAATCCCAAAGATCCGGATACCTATTACAATCGCGGGAACGCTTATTACGCTAAGGGTAATCTTGAGCAAGCTGTTTTTGACTATAATAAAGCTATAGAAATTAATCCGGTATATTTTAAAGCTTACTACAACCGTGGAGTCTTTCATCATGCCAAAGGCAATTTTGAGCAAGCTATTTCTGATTACAATAAAGCTATAGAGATTAACCCTAAATTTTTAGATATTTATTACAAACGCGGGAATGCTTATCATGCTAAAGGCGACCTTGAGCAAGCCATCGCTGATTACAATAAAGCTATAGAGATTAACCCTCAAGATCCCAATGCTTACTATAACCGGGGAGCTATTTATAATGCTCGAGGTAAACTTGCGCAAGCCATCTTTGATTATAGTAAAGTTATCGAGATTAGCCCTGCATATCCTAAGGTTTATTACAACCGGGGAATTGCTTATTACGCTAAAGGCAATTTTGAGCAAGCTATAGCTGATTATAATAAAGCCATTGAAACCAGCCCTAAAGATTTCGATATCTATTACAACCGGGGAAGTGCTTATCATGCTCAAGGCGACCTTGACCAAGCCATCGCTGATTACAATAAAGCTATAGAAATTAACCCTAAAGATTTTGATATTTATCACAAACGCGGGGATGCTTATAATGCAAAAGGTGACGTTGACCAAGCTATCTCTGATTATGATCGGGCTATAGAAATTAACCCTAAAGACCCGGATACCTATTACAGCCGGGGGAATATTCATCATGCTAAAGGTGATTTTGAGCAAGCTATTTCCGATTACAGTAAGGCCATCGCAATTAACCCGGTATATTTTAAAGCCTATTACAATCGGGGAGTTTTTTATCATACTAAAGGCAGCCTTAGTAAAGCTATCGCTGATTACAATAAAGCTATAGAAATTAACCCCAAAGATCCTAATGTTTATTACAACCGGGGAATCGCTTATTATGCTAAAGGCGACCTTGACCAAGCTATTTCCGATTACAATAATGTTGTAGAAATCAATTCTGTATATCCTAAGATTTATTACAGCTTGGGAATTGCTTATTATGCGAAAGGCGACCTTGAGCAAGCCATCTTTGACTATGATAAGGCTATAGCGGTTAATCCTAAGGATCCGGATGTCTATTATAAGCGAGGAATTGCTTATTACGCTAAGGGTAAACTTGATCAAGCTATTTCCGATTACAGTAAGGCTATAGAAATTAATCCTGAGCATTCCAAGGCTTATACTAACCGGGCTACCGCCTATTTTTTAAAAAAGAATTATGATAAAAGCTGGCAAGATGTCCATAAGGTAGAAGAATTAGGGCATGAAATTTTGCCTGGTTTCATTAATGATTTGAAGAGGGCCTCTGGCAGAAGGCATTGAGGATTTTTAAGGTTTTCAACCAAGGAGGGGAATATGGAAAATTTAGCAGGTAGCACAGCGCAAAAATCAACTATACCATGGCAAGAGAGGCGAAGTTTAGGTTTCTTTAGAGCGAGCTGGGAAACGATAAAATATGTTCTTCTGCGGCCAGGAGAGTTTTTTGATAATTTAGAAATAAAGAATTCTATTAAAGAACCGTATTTGTTTTATCTTTTAGTGACTTTAGTTACGAGTATTATTTCTTTAGTTGTTGAGATATTTATTAAACAGGGGCTAAATTTTTCAGGTTTTGTCCCCGCAAGCACTATAATTTTATTATTCGTTCTAGTCGGAATTTTCGTTGGTTCAGCCTTGTTGCATTTGGCCGTTATGCTTTTAGGAGGCAAAGGCGGATTTAAAGGGACGTTTAATGTTTTAGCTTACAATGCTTCAAGCGGGATTTTTTCTGTAATTCCTTTTGTCGGAGTTATTATCGGTGGAATTTGGGGCATAGTTGTCGGGGTTAAAGGTTTTAAGCGAGTGCATAATTTTAGCACTACCCGGGCAGTAATTGCCTACCTTGGCCTATTTTTTATTGTGGCGATTATTGGCTTACTTGCGGCAATAGCTGTGCCAAATCTCTTAAGGGCGAGATTGGCTGCTAATGAAGCTCAAACAAGGGCAACGGTTAAAATGATATCTACAGCGATAGAAACTTATGTTGTTGCAAATAACGGGCAATTTCCGTTAAGTGAAGCTGACCTTAAAAAAGAAAATTATCTGTCTGAAAATTATGGTGGAAGTACAAAGAGTGGCTATGATTACTCTGTAAGTTTTAAACAGGATAGCTATAAAATTATTGCTGCACCTAGGGCCTGCGGGACTACAGGAGTAAAAGTTTTTATGACTCAAACAGGCGAGGCTTTAACCGAGAAAAATTGTAAATAACTTTATTCAAAATTAATTGTATTTAGTTAGAGTGGAAAAGGAGTAATTTAAGCAAGAATGGCAACCTTGATAGCATCTTTTCTATTTGTGGTGTTAGCTGAGATGGGTGATAAAACTCAGCTTTTGGCAATGGCTTTTGCCACAAGATACAGTGTTTATAAAGTATTAATAGCTGTTTTTTTGGCAACCCTGATTAATCATGGATTAGCTGTGCTGACCGGGCATTTTTTAACTACGGTTATCCCAATAGATATCATTTCTTTGATAGCGGCAGTTTCCTTTATTATTTTTGGCTTATGGACTATTCGCGGCGATCAGCTTGAAGGAGAGGATAAGAGAGAAAGCCGGTTTGGGCCTATTCTCACGGTTAGTATTGCTTTTTTTCTTGCCGAGATGGGGGATAAGACGCAGCTTGCTACAATAAGTTTGGCTGTTGAATATCAGAGCATGATTAATGTGCTTATGGGTACTACGCTGGGAATGGTGGTTGCCGATGCCTTGGGTATAGTTATTGGTATTGTGATGCGTAGGCATATCCCTGGTAAGATGATAAAATGGATAGCAGCAGTTATTTTTATATTATTTGGGCTCAATGGTATATACAGGATTTTGTCAGGCCGTTTAAATGCGGCGTATGTGTGGGGAATAATTATAATAATTAGCCTGTTTACAATTTCCTTGGGGCGCTATTTTTCAAAGCCAAGAAGGATGTTTAATGTTTTACCTGTTAAAGAGGGAAACGGATAATGTTTAAACCTACTATTGATTGGGTAGTCTATGATTTAGTTAAAATGCAAAAAGGAAGGCTTCTTTTGGAAGCGGTAAGCCTCTTTTTGTATGACACGATCAAGATATTTTTGCTTCGGTTGTCGGCATGGGGATTATTATTACAGGATATTTATTCAATATTATATTAAGGTAAGGTTATGCATAATGAAATCGGGCATTCCAAAGAGAAGCGTTTGATCATATCGGCGGTTCTTAATTTTACTACTACTGTGGCGCAGATCATCGGAGGAATTCTTTCAGGCAGCCTTTCGCTGATTTCTGATTCTTTGCACAATTTAACTGATAGCGTAGCTTTAGTAATCAGTTTCTTTGCTGTGCGATTAGCGAAAAGGAAAAATACTGAAGCCCAGACGTTTGGGTTTAAGCGCGCCGAAATCCTGGCAGCTCTTTTTAACGCCTGCGTATTGGTAATAGTCTCAGTGTTTCTCTTTAAGGAAGCATTGGTTAGATTTGCTCATCCATATGCGGTCAACAGCCTGCTCATGCTGTCAGTTGCCTCAATCGGGTTAATTGCGAATATTGTTTCCGTGTTTCTCCTTAAAACACATGCGCATGAAGACCTAAATATAAGGGCTGCCTATGTGCATCTTTTTTCGGATTTTCTTTCTTCAATTGCAGTGATTATCGGAGCAATAGCGATTTTTATTTTCAAGGCATATTGGATTGACCCTTTGTTGACAATTCTTATTGGAATATATGTATTAAGGGAAGGATATAAGATTATCGAAGAAAGCACGCATATCCTTATGCAGCATGTTCCCAAGGGGATAAATTTAAGGGAGATCCAGGCGCAGATTGAAGGCATTGCCGGGGTAAAAGACATTCACCACGCGCATCTCTGGGCAGTAACTGGGCGGGATATTCATTTTGAGGCGCATATTAATGTGTCGCGCGATATGCCGGTGAGTGAAACTTGTCTTTTGGTTAAGCAGACAGAAGGTATACTTAAGGATCGTTTTGCAATTACCCATGTAACATTACAAATAGAATTTAATTCCTGTAAGGGTGTGGCTTTGGTTAAGGCGTAAAGCAGTAAAAAAAGAGTTGATTTTAGCTTGTAATGGCAGGATAATATTTTATAAAGAATTTGAGTTTAAAGTAACGAGGAGAACTGAATGAAAAGAAAAACGATAGTGTTATTGGGCATAGTTGTTGCGGGTTTAATTGCCGGTTTTTTTCTAGTAAAAGCAGGATTAAAAGGAGTTGAGTCTTTTAAGTCAAACTATCCGGATGGCCAGTTAAGAGAAGCAGGCGCTACCAAGGATGGTAAATTGAACGGTTCATTTAAGTCTTATTATCCGGGCGGACAGTTGAAATTGGAATGGACTTACGTTGATGGCAAGAAAGAAGGATCGGCTAAATTTTATTTTGAAAGCGGTAAATTGCAGGCCAAGGTAAACTATAAAGATGATTTATCGGATGGAACATCCCGGTTTTATTTTGAAAATGGTAAATTGCAGGCAGAAATGAATTATAAGGCTGGCAAGTTGGATGGGGTATCTAAAACATATAAATCTTCCGGAGAGATTATTTATGTCGATATCTATAAGAATGGTGAATTGCAAGCCCGGAAGCCGTATAATGATATAGAAAAATTTGTACTCAAATAAATTTTTAAAATTATGGGGTGAAAGTGACCCGGATCGATAAGAGCAGGCGCCCATAGATGATTTTAACTTGAAACTCAAACTTAGTTTACTCTAAAAATGTAAGCTGATTTGAGTTTTTTATTTATTTAAGGTAATTATTATGAGAATTCGTACAAAATTTATTATCCAGACCTGCGGAGTAGTTTTAATAGGTTCGATTTTGTTTTTTACCTATGCCAGATTGGAATTTAAACGCAATACGGTTTTGTTCCAGAGCCAAAGAAGCGATATTGAGAAAACTTTTAGCAGGATTTTAGAGCTCAAAGCAAAACCATTGGAAACATTAGCTTTAGATTATACTTATTGGGATGAAATGGTTGATTATGTTAAAAATCCTAATAAAATTTGGGCTAGCCTGAATTTAAAACCCGCTATTTTTACTTATAGTGTTGACTTGTTGGCAGTTTATAATCGAGATTTCTTACCAGTTTCTCATTTTACCTCAGAGGACAACGAGGTTCTGTATGAGCAATTTAGCCTGAATGTGATCTTGAATAAAGTTTTTGAAAAAAAGAAGGTAAATCATTTTTTCGTTTATACCCCAAAAGGATTATTGGAAGTTTTCGGCGCTTCAATTCATTCGACCGATGACCCGGAGAGAAAGAACCCGCCGCAGGGTTATTTTTTTACCGCCAAGTTATGGAATAGAGAATATGTTGATGAAATTTCTAAAATTATTGATTGTAATTTAGTGATAATTTATCCGTATAATAAAACAACTTATGTGAATAAAGCTGAATATCGGGAAGAGGCAATACAATTTTTAAAAATTTTAATGGATTGGGAGGGTAATCCGGATGCCAGAATAGACGCAACCCGGATATCATCAAGCATTGTTGAGCTTAAATCTATGTCAACTCAAGGGCCTGTCCTTATTATGCTTTTTGTTTTATTTATAGCTGTAATCTATATTATATTTATTTTACGCTGGGTGCAAAAGCCCTTGGTCCTCATCTCTAAAGCCCTTAAGGAAAATAATCTTCAATATATTTTTAAAATGCAGAAAGGGAATAATGAATTTGCTGAGATATCCAGGCTTATGTTTAGATTTTCTAAAAACGAAGTCCAGCTTGCCAAAGAAATAAAATTACTTAAAGAAACAGAAGAAAAGCTGGAGAAAGAACGAGATCGGGTCCAGGAATATCTGGATATTGCGGATGTTATGATCATGATTTTAGATATCGAAGGAAATATTAGTATGCTTAACAAGAAAGGGTGTTTAATTTTAGGGTATGAAGAGCAGGAAATAATGGGTAAGAATTGGTTTGAATCCTTTTTGCCAGAAGAAACTAAAGGCCAGATGCGCGAGGTCAATAAAAAATTAATTTCGGGAAACGAGACGGTTAAATATTATGAAAATCTGATTTTAAGAAAAGACGGTACCCGGCGTATTATGGGTTTTCATATTTCTCCGCTTAGAAATCAAGCCTCTCAGATTATTGGTGTCTTGATCTCAGGAGAGGATATTACTGAGCGTAAAGAAGCAGAAAAAGAGGTGAAGAGAATTTCCGATGAGCTGCATACGATAGTTGATTCTTCCCGGGTTATGATTTTTTATAAAGATAAAACCGGCCGTTTTATTTTTACAAACAAAGCTTTTATGGAAGTAGTGGGTTTACCTAAAGAAAAAATTGAAGGTAAAACTGCTAATGAACTTTTTCCTGAGTATGCAGAAGAATACTGGAATGATGATTTGGAGGTAATCAAAACAAATTTGCCAAAATTAAATATTTTTGAGCCGGTAATGACGAAGCGTGGATTGATGTGGCTTTTGACAGATAAGATCCCATATCGGGATGAAAGCGGTAATGTTATCGGCGTAATTGGATTTTCTTTAGATATTACCCAGCAGAAAAAAGCGGAAGAAATGCTCTTGGGCAGCGAAGAAAAATACCGCAGCATTGTAGATAATATCGGCATTGGTATTGCGATGCTTAATCCGAATATGGAAATATTATCTATAAATAACCAGATGAAGAAATGGTGCCCGGCTGTTGATTTAAAACAGAGGCATCTTTGCTATGCTACCTTTAATGATCCGCCGAGAGAAGGGGTTTGCTCTTATTGTCCGGTTGTTAAGACATTTAAAGATGGCAAGGTCCACGAAGCTATTACGGAAACCCCGATGCATGGTGCCATATCTAATTATAGGATTGTTTCTTCTCCGGTAAAAGATAAAAACGGGAAAATTGTTGCGGTCATTGAAATGGTTGAAGATATTACTAAGAGTAAAATAATCGAGGAAGAATTGAAGCGCAAGACAAATCTGCTTGAAGCTGAAAAAGAAGCTTCAGTTGATGGGGTGCTGGTTGTCGATGAAAATAAGCAGAGAGTTTTGATTAACAAGCGATTGCTTGATTTATGGAAGATACCGCAATACATTGCTGAAGACAAAAATGACCAAGCACTTTTGCAGTATGTAGTAACCAAAATAAAAGATCCGCAGAATTTTTTGGATAAGGTAGAGTATCTTTATAATCATAAAGATGAAAAAAGTCGTGATGAGGTAGAGTTTAATGATGGAAGGACTTTTGATAGATATTCGGCTCCTGTCATTAATAAAGATGGTGCGTATTTCGGGCGTATCTGGACCTTCCGTGATATTACTGAGCTTAAACAAGCAGAACAGAAGTTAAAGAAAGACCTGCATGAGTTGGAGGTGTTTTATAAGGCCAGTATCGGCAGGGAAGAACGGATATTGGAACTTAAGCGGCGGATAAAAGAACTTGAACAGAAATCGAATAATATTGGATAGATTTAAAATTTAGGAGAAGTAAATGGTAAGTGTGCTATTTTTTTACGGCCTGGCATTTATTTTTTTGGGTATTATTTTGATGCCTATCCGCGGGAAAGAGGATTTTCTTGGCGTATTAAATAATTTTTGGGCGCTTGCCTTTTTTGCATTTATTCATGGAATTAACGAATGGGTTGATATGTTTATTCTAAGCGGCAAGCCGCTTGACGTTAGGATGCTTATTATTATAGGAAATATTCTCCTTCCTGTTTCTTTTATTTTTATAGTTTTATTTGCAGTACTTAATATTAATCAACGGTATCCGAAACATAAATGGCCGAGTTTTATACCGGTTGTCTGTTTATTGCCGTGGTGTTTAGCTCTTATCATGGGTAAGGGGCATTTAACTGCCGGGATAATGGCACGTTATTTTATATGCTTTCCTGGGCTTATTTTGATTATAATTGATATGGTAAGCCGCCTGATTTTATATAAAAAAGAATTGCCAAGGCTGGTTTCGGTAGGCGTAATTGTTTTTATCTCTGCATGTAGCATATATGCTGTTGTTTCGGGGCTTATCGTACCGAAAGCTGATTTCTTCCCTGCGTCGATAATCAACTATATTACTTTTAATAAGGTATTTGGTTTTCCGGTACAGATTCTTAGGATGCTCTGTGCCATAGTTATGTTGGTAGGGGCTTTTGGAATTATGGGAGTTTATTATAAAAAAACAGGTAAGGTGCGGTTAGTCGGGGGACTGGCGCGTAAATTCTTGTTTTTTACTCTGATCTTTAGTTCAATTTTGATTATTTCCAGTGTTTTGATGTCATATCTTTCAGGAATATTTATGCTGCGGAAAGTTATTTCTAACCAGCAACAAGCTATTGTGCAAGTAATGGCTAATTCTATGGGGGAAATGGTTGGATCTGAGGTAAAGGAGCTAGAAAATTATGTAGCAAATCCAAGTATCTGGGGGGCGGTTATTATGAATGCTAACCTCAGGTATTCTGCTATGCCGGTTAAGAATATGCCGGAATATTTTGCAGCAAAAGATAAGGAGTGGTTGCGTTCTGCTATTGATAGTGCTCTTGTTAGAGAGTATCTCGGTACGATGCTTAGTCTGCGTCTTAAGAAATTCTCTGAGGCAAAAGGTAATATTGCTGAGATATTTCTTACTGATAGGTATGGCGGGTTGGTAACGGCATCGGATAAGACAAGTGATTATTACCAGGCTGACGAGTTATGGTGGCAAAAAACTTTTAATGGAGGTAAAGGGAGCATTTTTATCGGTGAAATGGAATTTGATGAGTCTACTGGTATCTGGTCGATTACTATAGCGGTTCCGGTATATAATAAAGATGCAGAAGTAATTGGCGTGTGTAAGGCAGTTTATAATACTCTAAAGTTTTCTGATACAATTTCCAGGTTTGAGATAGGATCATCTGGCAGGGCTATTTTGTTTGATAATAACGGTGAGCTTATATGTCGAAGCAGACATAAGCTTGCTAAAATTGAAAGCTCAGCTTTACCGGAATGGAATGCTATTAAGAAAGCGCAATCAAAAAAATCTTTTTTATCGTCTTCCTATGTTTATTATGATACCGGTGAAGTTTTTCTAATTTCTTGGGAGATGGTGCCGGATAAAGACTTATTACAGCAAGGTATAAAATGGACTGCTTGTGTTGAACAGAATACCAAAGAAATATTTGCCAGCCAGGAACTTACGCTTTTATTATATTCTATTGTGCTGTTTGTGGTATTGATGGTTTTATCGATGTGTTTTAGTTTTATGTTTGTGCGGTTATTGATCCAGCCGATTGAGAAGATGCGTTTAGGAATGCGTGAAATTGCCGGAGGAAACCTTAATTACTATTTAAGTTTAAGAAGCGGGGATGAGCTTGAAGATCTTGCTGATTCCTTTAATCTGATGATTGATACACTGCGTAAGACCCTAGTTTCAAAGGAGGTATTAATTGCGGAAGTCGCTGAGCGTAAACAGGCGGAATCTTTGCTTGAGGAGTCAAAAGAGAAATTAGAGAAACAGGCTCAAGAATTAAATATTCAACTTAAAGAAACGGAAAAATCTCATGAAATAATGATCAGCATGTTAGAAGATAATAATTTCATCAGGGATGAGTTGGAGAAGAGCCTGGCGGGAGTACAACAAGCTCAGGAGATGATGATTCAGGTGGCCAAACTTAGTGCGGTAGGCCAGTTGGCCAGCGGAGTAGCCCATGAGGTTAAAAATCCGTTGGGGATAATTCTGCAAGGAATAAATTATTTGGAGCATAAACTTTCCGGTCGAGAGAAAGATACCGGGGAAGTTTTAGAGATGATGAAGGATGGCATTACCCGGGCAGATAAAATTATTAATGGCCTGCTTGATTTTTCTAAATCTTCAAAATTGGATTTAAAACTGGAAGATGTGAATTCTGTCCTGGAGAGTTCGGTAAATTTAGCGCAGGTTTCCTCTAGTTTTGTTGGTGTGCAGATTACCAGGGAAATGAGCAAACATATTCCCAAAATACGAATTGATAAGAATAAGATTCAGCAGGTTTTTATTAATCTTTTGGTAAATGCAGTTCAGGCAATGAATAATCAGGGCAGCATTGTTATCCGCAGTTATGTGAAAAAATTAGAGAAGCCGGCAAAATCAAAGATTAACAAAGAGGTGGATTATTTTGCCGCAGGAGATGAGGCTGTAGTAGTTGAGATTGAGGATACAGGGATAGGGATATCCGAAGAAAACTTAAAGAAAATATTTGACGCGTTTTTTTCCACGAAAGGCCCCAAGGGAGGCGCAGGTCTAGGTTTAGGAATTTGCCTGAGCATAATTGATATGCATAAGGGGTTAATTGAAGTAACCAGCCAGGAAGGGAAAGGTACTAAGGTAACCGTTATCTTCCAAGCTAGCCAGGAAAAAGTAATTTAAGGTAATTCAGGGTGAATAAGACATATTTAGGAAATATTTGGAAGGAGCGCACTTAAGCATGGTCAAGAAAAAGATATTGATTATCGATGATGAGAAGAATCTTTGTATTTTGCTAAAATCAAATTTAGAAAATACCGGAGAATATGAAGTGACTACTGCTTTTTCCGGTGAAGAAGGCCTGCAGAAAGCCAAAGATGTAAATTATGATTTAGTGATTACAGATTTTAAGATGCCGGGATTGAATGGCCGGCAGGTATTGAATGCTCTTAAAGATATGCGGCCTGATTCTCCGGTAGTGCTTTGTTCTGTTTATCACGATGATCCAAGTACAGTTACAGCTTTAGATATAGCCAGGGCCGATGGGATAATTACCAAGCCGTTTGAACATAAGCAGCTTTATAAGACTATTAAAGATATCTTATCCGGTAATGTCAAAGCTGGAAAAACTAAGGTTAAAAAGGAGATAGGCAATGGTAAATAAGGTTTTAATTGTTGATGATGAGGTTGATTTTACTAAGCTGATAAAATTTAATCTTGAACAAACCGGTAAATATGAGGTGTTGGCTCTACCTGATGCGAAAGATATTATATCTCAGGTCCACGCGTTTAAACCGGATATAATCCTGCTTGATATTATTATGCCCGGGATAATGGGGATTGAAGTTTGTGAGATGTTAAATAAGGATTCAATCGGGAAAGGTATCCCAATTATTATACTTTCAGCGTTGGCTAAAGATGCCGACAAATATAAGGCTTATAAGGTTGGGGTAGTGGATTATATGGCTAAACCGATAGATATAACGCGGTTGACTGTAAAAATAGAAAAATACATTCAATTTAAAAAAGGATAGAATTCCCGCCTAATTTTATTCTGAAATTCTGCCAAATTTTTTATTGACAAAATATTTAAAAAGTTATAAATATATTTATATAATTTTTTAAAAGGAGGAAGATATGAATACGGGTTTAACGGCTATTAATGAGAAAGTTCAAAAAGAAAGTTTGTTTGTACAGAGCTTGACTGCTGAAATCGAAAAAGTTATCGTTGGCCAGAAGCATTTAATTCAAGCGTTGTTGGTTGGCTTGCTAGGCAATGGACATATTTTAGTTGAAGGCGTTCCCGGACTAGCCAAAACTCTTTCGATTAAAACATTAGCTCAGGCAATTAATACTAAATTTCAAAGAATACAGTTTACTCCTGACCTTCTGCCTGCGGATTTAATCGGTACGCTGATTTATAATCCAAAAGACGGTGTATTCTCAATTAAAAAGGGCCCGATATTTGCCAATATCATTTTAGCTGACGAGATAAACCGTGCGCCGGCAAAAGTTCAGAGCGCATTATTGGAAGCGATGCAGGAAAGGCAGGTTACTATCGGTGAAAATACTTATAAATTAGATGATCCATTTTTGGTTATGGCTACTCAGAATCCTATCGAGCAGGAAGGTACCTACCCGCTTCCTGAAGCGCAGATTGACAGGTTTATGCTTAAAGTTAATATTACTTATCCGGACATTGAAGAAGAGCATAAGATTTTAAAGCGTATGGGCTTCACTGATAAAAAGTATGAAGCAAAACCAGTCATTCAGCCGCTGGATATTGCCCGGGCCCGCAGCGTTGTTGATGAGGTTTATCTGGATGAAAAAATTGAAAAATATATTCTGGATATAGTTTTTGCTACCAGAGATCCGAAGAAATATAAACTTGATGAGCTCTCCGGGCTTATTCAATACGGTGCCTCTCCCAGGGCCAGTATCTATTTAATGCTGGCAGCTAAAGCTTATGCCTTTATTCAGGGAAGAGGCTATGTTACTCCGCAGGATATTAAATCTATCGGCCCGGATGTATTACGGCACAGGGTAATTGTGAGTTATGAAGCCGAAGCTGAAGAAAAAACTTCAGATGACATAATTAAAAAGATATTTACTGATATCGAGGTTCCTTAAAAACCGATATGATTTCTAAAGAGGTCCTAAAAAATATCCGCCGCATTCAGATAACTACATCGCGCATGGTTACTGATGTTTTTGCCGGCCAGTACCAGAGCGTGTTTAAGGGCAAAGGCATGGAATTTGAGGAGGTGCGCGAGTATCAGCCTGGAGATGAGATTCGTTCAATCGACTGGAATGTTACTGCCCGGATGGGAAGCCCGTATATTAAGAAGTTTGTGGAAGAAAGGGAGTTAACGGTGATGTTGATTTTGGATATGTCCTCTTCCTCCTTTTTTGGCACGAGAAATCAGCAAAAAATGCGCTTAGCCGCGGAAGTATGTTCGGTTTTAGCCTTCGCTGCCATAAAGAATAATGATAAAGTAGGATTTATTGCGTTTACGGATAAAATTGAGAAATTTATCCCGGCACGTAAAGGGCTGCGCCATGTTTTACGCATCATAAGCGAGGCTTTATATTTTAAGCCCCTAGGTAAAGGGACTGATATTAACGGCGCCTTGGAATACCTGAATAAAATTACTAACCGCAAGACAGTTACTTTTATTATTTCCGACTTTTACGCAGCTGATTTTAAAAAGATGCTGGCAATAAGCAATAAACGCCATGATATTGTTGCCATAACTGTAACTGACCCGAGGGAGATGGAGTTAACAGATGCGGGAATAGTGAAATTAGAGGATTTAGAGAGCGGAAAGACTTTTGTGGTTGATACTTCGGATCGTAGTGTGCGTAAAAAATATGCTCAGGATGCCCTCAAAAGGCATCGGGACAGGGGGATGTTATTTTCTTCGGTCAATGTGGATAATATTGATCTGCGAACGGATATGCCTTATGCACAGAGTTTATTGAGATTTTTTAAAACTAGAGAGAGGAGATTGAGAATAAAATGAAAAAGAATGTTATTGTAACTATAGGTGTAATTATTCTACTGGTTATCGTAAATTTATTTATTACAAAAAAAGTTTCTAATTATACAAATTGCAGCCAGCAACCTGCCTGGACGGATAAGCTGCAGCTGGAATATGCCAACACTTTGCTCTCTAAGGGGCTAAATACTAACGCCGCGCAGGCTTTTGAGGTTTATATAGAAAGAACCCATGCGAATAATAAAGATTTGGCCGGCATTTGTAATAAACTGGGGGATATTTATTTGGATTTAAAGGAGTATGAAAAAGCTCTGGCTAATTTTTATAAGAGCGAATTACTCGACCCTAATTCCGATGACAAACAGGATATGAATCAAAAGATAGTCAGTGCTTTAGAAAACTCGGGGTTAAGCCAGCAGGCTCAGTATGAATTGGAAAGCCGGACTGCGGTTAAGCCGGGTGCGCCAAAAAGTAAAAATGTTGCAATTAGAATCGGGAAAAGAGAGATAACTATTGAAGAGATTGATGGGGTGATTAATAATTTTCCCGAGTCGGTAAGGAAGGAATTAAGTAATGATGATGCTAAATTAAGATTTATCCGGGAGTATGCGGCCAGCGAAGTTCTTTATGAAAAAGGGAAAAAACTGGGGTTGGATAAACTTAATAGTGTCCGGATAATGATTGAAGATTTTAAGAAAAAACTTATTTTACAAGAGCTGTTGCGCAATGAAGTGGATAAGGAATTAAAAATTACGCCCGATGATATTTCTTTGTATTATCAGGCTAATCAAAAAAGGTACCGTACTCCGGAGCGAGCCAAGGTAGCGTTTCTGGAATTAAGTGATTTAGCCAAAAATAATGAGATAGCCTCTAAGCTTAAGCAGGGTAAAGGCGAAAAAATAGAAGAGTGGATAGAAAAAGGTTCAGTTTATCTGCCGAATAATCTTGGAGAATCAAAGGAAGCAGTAGAAAATATTTTTAAACAACAAAAAGGCGGAATAGTTGATCCGGTTAAAATTAAAGGTAAATTGTATATGTTTATAGTCAATGATAAGCAGCCGTCGACGCAGCAGGGTTTTGAAGAAGTTAAGCAGCAGGTCGAAGGTGAATACCGTATGCAAAAACAGCAGCAGATAGTTAAATCTTTTGTGGATAGAGCGATGGAGCAGCAGGAAGTAGCTATTTTGTTCCAGCCGAAGAAAACAGATGAAAAAGTTTCAAAATAAAATATTATTTTCTAGCTTAGTTTTTTTCTTGGCAGCTTTGGCTTCTGTTTGTTTTGCTCAAGATAAAAAAGAGCCGGCTTCGCCGATTACGGTTGAGGCTAAGGTAGATAAAAAAGTTGCGGCTATCGGTGACAAAATAAAATACACCATTCTTATTCAAAAAGATAAGGATATTGAAATTCAACCTTTTGTTTTTGGGGAGAATTTAGGTAATTTTGCGATTAAGGATTTTGGTTCAAAGCGAAGCGTATTTTTGAATAAAGAAAAAATTTCTGAATGGTACATTTTGGATACATATATAACCGGAAAAACCACTATACCTAAGGTAGTTCTTAAATATAAGTTAAAGAAAGATAAAGACTGGAGCCAGGTTGAAGCCGGAGAGATTACGCTTGAGATAAAAAGTGTTTTGGATAAAACCGGGCTAGATATCCAGATGCGGGATGTAAAAGGCCCGGTAGGATTGCCTTCGGGAATAAACAAGTATCTCATTTTCACAATTCTATTTATTGCAGTGATTTTAGGCAGTTTAGCCGTATGTTTTTTAAAAAGAAATAAAGAGGTGTCTATGCCAACAAGGCCTGCCTGGGAAATAGCTTATGAGCAGCTTGAGCTTTTGCGTTTAAAGGATTACGTCGGACAGGGGAAGATCAAAGAATATTATACGGAAGCCTCGGATATTATCAGGCATTATCTTGAGAATCAATTTAAGCTTAGGGCCCCTGAGATGACTACCGAAGAATTTTTGATTAGCGTAAGGGATTCTTCGGGATTAATTAATGAGCATAAAAATCTCCTGAAAGAGTTCTTGCTTTGTTGTGATTTGGTAAAATTTGCCAGATATTCGCCTCCTGCAGATGAAATAAATTCTGTTTTAGATTCAGCAAAACATTTTATTAGCCAGACAAAAGAAAATGATCCTGCATAATCCGTTTGTCCTGATCCTTATTCCGCTAGCCGTAATGCTTTTTTTATACAAAGAGAAAAAGCCGAAAACTGTGTCGGCTTTTAAGTTCTCATCAGGTGAATTAGTGGGGGGGGTGAAAAGTTCTTTTAAGCTTAAGCTAAGCCAAAAAATGATTTTTTTGAGAATTTTGGCTGTAATATTAATAATTTTTGCTTTGTCCAGGCCGCAGTCGCCAGTTGCTGATTCTAAGATACAGTCAGAAGGTATCGATATTGTCCTGGCGATTGATTGTTCTACTAGTATGCTTGCTGAGGATTTTAAACTGGGAGGGCAAAGGCAAAGCCGGGTTGAAGTTGTTAAAAGCGCGGTTAAAGATTTTATTGCCGGCAGAAAGAATGACCGTATTGCTATTGTAGCTTTTGCTGCCCGGGCGTATACAGTTTGCCCGTTAACCCTGGATTATGGCTGGTTGTTGGATAATTTGGAAAGAGTTAAAACGGGTTTAATCGAAGATGGAACAGCAATCGGCTCCGGGATAGCCACTTCTTTAAATCGATTGAAGGAAGCTAAGGCAAAAAGTAAAGTCGTTATTTTGCTTACTGATGGCCGTAATAATACAGGTAAGATCTCTCCAATGACCGCTGCGGAAGCAGCTAAGGCTTTAAAAATTAAGATTTATACTATTGGTGCCGGTTCAAAAGGCCCGGTACCTTATCCGGTGAAAGATTTTTTTGGTAATACGGTATATCAGCCTGTTCAGATAGATATTGATGAGGATACTTTAATTAAAATCGCGGATTCCACCGGGGGAAAATATTTTCGGGCGCAAGATACCGAAGGCCTGCGTAAGATATATAAAGAAATAGATGGGTTGGAAAAGACGATAATCGAGGATAAAGGTTATTTAGAATATAATGAATTATTTACGGTGTTTCTAATTTTGGGTTTAGCAGTTTTATTATTGGATATTATTCTGTCTAATACTATTTTAAGAAAAATACCATGAGATTTGCCGCGGTAAATTTTATTTTGGGATTTTTTGTCATCTTTATTTTGGTATTATTTTATTTCTGGGCTGCCCGAGCCCGTAAGGCTGCTCTTGAGAAATTTGCCCAAAAAGAACTCTTGGGTGATTTGTTAGTTGCTATTGACTATCGAAAGAGATTCTTAAAAATCTTCCTAATAATTTTAGCCATTGCGTTTTGTCTTTTTGCTTTGATGCGGCCGCAATGGGGATTTCATTGGGAGGAAGTAAAGCGCAGCGGTGTGGATATTTTGATTGCTTTGGATACTTCAAAAAGCATGCTTGCTGAAGATGTTAAACCCGATAGGTTCCAGCGTTCAAAATTAGCAATCAAAGACCTGGTGCATAATCTCAAAGGAGATAGGATTGGTTTAATTGCTTTTTCCGGAAGCGCATTTTTACAATGCCCTCTTACTGTGGATTACGGAGGATTTTTACTTGCACTCGATAATATTGGTATAGATACTATTCCTAAGGGCGGGACATCGATAACCAGCGCAATAAAAGAAGCTTTAAGAAGCTATGAGGGCGGGCAGAAGAAATATAAGGTGCTGATTATTATTACCGATGGCGAAGACCATGAAGGTAACCCCGTTCAAGAAGCTTTAGAGGCTAGAAAAGAAGGAATCAGTATATTTTGTGTTGGTATAGGTACCCGGGAAGGGGATCTTATCCCGGTTGAAGATGAATCTGGGCAGAAAGTGTTTTTAAAGGATAGGCAGGGCAATGTTATTAAATCTCGCCTTGACGAGAGCAGCCTGCAGAAGATTGCTTTAACTACCGGGGGCGTATACGTAAGAGCTACTAATACCGAATTCGGCTTAGATTTGATTTACCGGGAAAAGGTTTCTAAGATGGAAAAGAGGGAACTGCAGTCTAAAATGAATAAGCATTATGAAGAGAGGTTCCAGATATTTTTATGGCTGGCGTTATTGTTATTAATGTTGGAGCCTTTCATTGGCGATAAAAAGAATATAAGGAAGATTTTTTAAAATGAGAAAGCTAGTGTTTATTATTCTTCAGGTTGTAATTATGTCGGGAAGTTTTTGCCTGCTTTCATTTGCCGAGGATAGTGCTAAAATAGTGGGCCAGGCAAACAGCCTGTATAAACAGGGAAAGTATGACGAGGCGATTAAATTATACAATCAGGCACAAATAAAATCTCCGGATTCTTCGGAGATTAATTATAATATAGGTATAGCTGAGTACAAAAAAAGCGATTATAATCAAGCAATCAGCTTTTTTGAAAAAGCAACTTCTTCTCAAGACAAGATTTTAGAATCTAAGGCAAATTTCAATATCGCCAATTCAAAATATAGGCTGGGTAAACTTAAGGAAAATACAGAATTAAAAGAAACTGTAAGTTTAATGCGTCAAGCGTTGGATTATTACAAAAGGGCAATAGAGTTAAATTCTAAAGATCAGGATGCAAAAATAAACCATGAGCTGGTTGAAAAAGAATTAAAGATCCTTTTGGATAAATTAAAACAAGAGCAGGATAAGCAAAAAGGTCAATCCGGGCAAGAAAAAGAAGGGCAGGATGATAAGAAGGAGCAGGCAGCTTTAGGCCAGGATCAAAAGGCGAAAGAACAAAAGAAAGAAGAGCCTAAAGAAGGCCAGGAGATTAAGCAGGCTGAAGAGCAGCAGGGAAGCCAGGATAAGGAATCTGCTAACCAGGCTTCTGGCGAGGCAAAGGATATGTCTAAGGAAGAAGCGAATATGCTCTTAGAGGGGTATAGGCAGGAAGAGAATTCTGCCGGAAAATTAGAAGATAATAAAAAAGGTAATGCCGGTGAAGTATCGAAGGATTGGTAATGTCTAGGTTAAAAAATAAAACTATAAATTTTAAGCTTTTAATTTTATGCTTAAGCCTTGCGTTTAATGCCTTAAGTTCTGCGGGTATTTGTTTTGCCAAAGAATTTAACTTTGAAGCCACGGTTGATAGGAACAAGCTGTCTTTGGGTAGTTCTCTGCAGTTAGCTCTGGCATTTGATGACGTACAAAACATGCCAGTTCCGGAATTACCGGCAATTGATGGATTCCAAGCGCGTTATTTGGGCCCTTCAACGATGATGTCTATAGTTAATGGAAAGTCATCAAGTTCGATAACGCATAATTACCTGCTTCTTTCGACGAAAGTGGGTAATTTTAAGATTGGGCCTTTTAAAATAGAACATAGTGGAGATAGATATACTTCTAATCAACTTAGTGTCGAGGTCTTGGCCGGGCAGGTTGAAAATACTTCTCAACCCGGCAATCAGGCGGAACCGTTGATCAAGGATTTAAACGACAGGTTGTTTTTGATAATTCAAACAAAGAAGAAGAGCGCCTATTTAAATGAGATTATTCCGCTAACCATTAAATTGTATATAAATAATTTAGGCGTAAGAGATATTCAATATCCGGAGTTCAGCCATGAAGGTTTTTCAGTTGGAAGGTTTGATAAGCCTAACCAGTATCAGGAGGTTTATAAAGGGGTGAATTTCGATGTCTTGGAATTCAATACTTCAATTTTCGGCTTAAGGCCGGGAGAATTTAAATTGGGGCCGTCTAATATCAAATGTAATTTGATTATACAGAAGCAGCCAAGAGGCAGGTCTACTTTTAATTCGAATATCTTTGATGATTTTTTCGGCAGGCAGGAAATCTATCCTGTAAATTTGCAATCCGGGTATATCGCGCTTACTGTTTTGCCGCTGCCGGCAGAGAATCGGCCGGAGGATTTTTCAGGTACTTTGGGTAATTTTAATCTTGAAGTGTCAGTTTCTCCTCTAGAGGTTAAGGTAGGAGATCCGATTACTCTTACTATGGTTGTTAGCGGGGAAGGTAATCTCGATACTGTCGGAGCCCCGAAGCTTAAATCTGAAGCAGGTTTTAAAATTTACGAGCCCCAAATAAAACAAGCAGGTAACCAAAAGAGTTTCGAGCAAATTATTATGCCAATGAGCGCTCAGGTTAAGGAAGTTCCGATGATCTCGCTCGCTTTTTTTAATATTCAGTCCGGGGAGTATAAAACTATAACCCGCGGGCCTTTTCCGATAGTTATCGTTAAGCCTGAAAAAGAAGAAGAGTCCAAAGTAGTAGAAAATAAACTGCCTGCTGTTGTTCCGGCTGTTCAAGAGGAGAAATTAGGCAGGGATATTATTTATATTAAAGAAAATTGCGGGCATTTAGCAAGGAAGGGTGAGTATCTTTATAAAAATAGAATATTTTTAGGATTACAGGTTATTCCTTTATTAATTTATTTGTTAACATTTATAATTTATAAAAGGCAAAGAAGATTTAAAACAGACTTGAAATACGCCAGGCAGCTTTTAGCTCCACGCAAGGCCAGGACAGGGATTTATCAAGCCAAAAAGTATTTAGATAAAGCTGATGTTGATAAATTTTATGATACTTTATTTGATACCATGCAGGAATATCTGGGAGATAGGTTGCATTTGCCTTCAAAAGGTATAACCATCAGTGTTATCGATGAGCATTTAGGCAATAATGTTGTAGACGCCCAGGTACTGGTTAAGCTGAGAGATATCTTCCGGGACTGTGATATGGTTAGGTATGCTTCTTCGCAGCTAACTGGTGAGAATATGCGCGATTCTTTAAAAAAATTAGAAGAAGTTATTGATTATCTTCAAAGACAAAAAATATGAAAATAAAAAGTTTGACTAGTTTATTAGTTTTATTTATAGTTTTAAGTTTTCATAGTGTATTTGCGCAAGAGGCAGCGCCTAATGCGCAAGGATCGCTTTTTTATCAGGCAAATGCTTATTACCGGGAAGGAAAATATAATGTAGCTATCAAGGACTATAAAAAACTTATTGATTCCGGCCTAGAAAGCGGGAATTTGTATTATAATTTGGGGAATAGCTACTTTAAGCAAGGCCAGCTTGGGCTGGCCCTCTTAAATTATGAAAGGGCTAAGTTTTTTATTCCCCAGGATAGTGATTTGAGATCTAACTTTGAGTATACCCTGCATACGTTAAATTTAGAGCCGCAGTCTTTTGGTAGCCGGGCGCAGAGGTTAGTTTATAAATTATTTGAAGCTATGACGCTTGATTTTTTAACTGTTTTTCTATCTATTGTGTATGTTATTTTAATTTTATTCTTTATTTTGAATTTATTTTCCAGCGGAATAAAAAAGGTTTTCGGAGTAGCTGTCTCTATATTGCTGACGTTATTTATTCTATCGGCCGTTGCTTTGGATGGAAGAATAAACTATCTTAATAAAAGTGCTATTGTTGTAAGTAAAGAAGCCGATGTTAAATTTGAGCCCTTTGCCGGGGCGACTACTTATTTTAAGCTAAATGAAGGCAGCAGGGTAGAAGTAACAGATAAGGCTGAGAGTTGGTATAAATTGAAGCGATTTGATGGAAAAACAGGCTGGGTAGATAAAGGCGCCTTAGTTTTAATTTCCGGTAATCCCCGATAATAATATTATTCCTGATCAACTGTTAATGAGCTATTCCCGCGACTATTTTTATACAGCTGGTTTCTCGCTGGCTGGGAAAAATAGAAAAAAGTACTTGTTAAGTTGTACTTGAAATAAATAATATATGTTAAATGATACTTGACAAGGATAGCTTTTTAGTTTATATTCTTACTGGAGGCGCATAAAAAATGAAGATCGTTGGCGTGAATATAAAAAGGTTAAGAGAAGATAAGGGGATGACGCTTAGGGCTTTTGGCAAGCAGCTAGGGGTTAGTGCCAGTTTTATATCACAGGTAGAAACCGGTAAGGCTTCTCCGTCGCTTTCTACTTTAAAAAATATTGCTGATACTCTCTCGACAACTGTCGGTAATTTGATCGGGGAGGGGCAAAAAGCCAGTGATAATCCTGTGGTTAAAGCCAGCCAGCGGAAATATTTACAACAGGTAGGTAAGGGGGTTAATATTTATCTTTTGACTTCCCAAGACATAAATAAGCAAATGGAACCTATGTTGTTTAAATTAAGCGAGAAGGCTAATTCCGGCGAGGCTTCTTATAAGCATTTTGGACAGGAGTTTGTTTTGGTCCTTAGGGGGGAAATAGAAATTACACTAAATGATACGATATATATTTTAAAAAAGGGAGATAGTATTTATTTTAATTCCAGTGTTCCACACGCGTTTAAGAATATCGGCAAGGAAGAAGCAGAAGCTGTTTGGGTGGTCACGCCGCCTACTTTTTAAAAGGAAGGATTTTTTTTGGAGTAATTGTTAAGTATAGTTTAATAATGTTAACTAATATAAAACAGGAGGAACAAAATGAAAGATTTAATTAAGGCTAAGGCAAAAGGATTGAATGAATCACTGGTTAAGTTTTCCCGCAGAATTGCTGATTGTAATTCTACCGGCACTACGTCAGAATTTACTAAATTAATCTCTGAGGAGATGAAAAGCTTGAATTTTGATAAAGTGACTAACGATAAGTCAGGTAATCTGATCGGAGTTATTAAGGGATACGAAAATAAAGATGCGCTGGTGGTTATTTCGCACCTGGATATTCTGTCGCCGCAAGAACAGAGAACAGAGGCTTGCCTTAAAAGCGGGGTAGTTAAATATAAAGGGGGAATAGTTTCCAGTGTGTACTCCGGGGCGCTTGTAAAAAGAACATTGTTGCCGTTAACCGGGGATTTAATTGTTTGCTGTATACCCAGGCATGAGTGTTGCGACTCAGGCATAAAGTATCTTTTTGAGAATTATTTAAAACCAAAGCTTAAAAAAATACGCGGAGTTATTCTTTGCGAGCCGACTGATTTTAATATTCATCTCGGGCACAAAGGAAGAATGGAATATGAAATAATTGTTAAAGGCAGGCTGAACCGGAACTTTTTAGAAAATAAAAGCATGAACATGCTGGGGGCAATGTTCCCCTTAATCAGCGAATTGGAAAAAGCTTCAAAACAATTACCCAGTGATTCTAACTTGGGATATTCTAATCTCAGGATTAAGGATGTCAGATATAGCGGATATCATCCGGAAGATGAACTTAATGAGTTCAGGGTAGTTGTTGACCGGGTGTTTATTCCTGAGGAAAATCTTAGCGGTATTCTGGATAAAGCAAAGACTATTGCTAAGAATGTGTACAAGGGGGAGTTGGATATAACTATTAATACCGCTTTGGCCAGGGAAAAAGTAAAAACCTATACCGGTTTAGAGCTTGTTTCGGAGAAGGAATTTAAGCCCTGGGTAATGGAAAGCCATCATCCTTTTGCGTTAGAGTCACTTAAAAGCCTGGTGGATAACGGTTTTAAATCTTCCTTTGGGTATTGGAAGAAGATTATCACTGAAGGTTCATATACTTGCGCGGAATTAAATATACCTACGATTGGTTTCGGTGCCGGCTTAGAGGATACAATAGATTCAGACACTGAATCGCTGAGTATGGATAAATTAGAAAGAGCAGTATACGGGCAAGCGTTGATTATCCAAAGGAATATTGGGGTACCGACATTTGGCTGGAGTTCAGATGAAATATAAAAAAACAAAGATCAATATTTTAACCTTGAATTGCGGCAGTTCTTCTTTGAAATACAGGATAATTAGGATGCCGGAGGAGAAATGCCTGGTTCAGGGGGAAGCTGAAAGAGTGGGAATTAAAACCCAGGGGGATTCTGTAATTACTCATTCGGTTTTAGGTAAAACCAGAGTTATTAAACTTAAGCTTAAGGATCACGCTGAGGCGTTGAATAAAATTTTAAGCTTGATAGCTAACGATGCGCGAGAGAATAAAGAAATAATTTTTGATATTTTTGCGCACCGCTATGTTCATCCCGGTAATTTTTTTACTAAGCCTGTAAAAGTGAATAAAATTGTTTTAGGTAAGTTGAAAGAAACTTTAAGTTTAGCAGCAATTCATAATCCCATCATCTATAATTTAATTGAATTCTGTAACCGAAAATACAAAGCAGTTGAGCAATACGTTGTGTTCGATACCGCGTTTCATAAAACTATACCCGCTGAATTCTCCACCTACGCCCTTCCGGTGAAATTATCCAAGAAATATGGCTTAAAGAAAATCGGTTTTCATGGTATATCGCATCAGTATGTAATGGAGGAGGCTTGCAGATTTTTAAAACGGGATCCTAAATTGCAGAAGGTAATCAGCTGCCATTTGGGCACAGGAGGATCCAGTATTTGTGCAATCAATCGGGGTAAATCATTTAACACTTCTATGGGGTTCACGCCTTTAGAAGGCTTGGTTATGAATACCCGCTGCGGGGACCTGGATTTAGGAGTTATTTTTTACATAATGTTCAAAGAGAATTTCTCCCCGGTAGAGGCTGAAAATATCCTTAATAAGAAAAGCGGGATTTTAGGCCTGTTCAGTTCCTCCTCGGATCTAAGGGATGTGGTTGGCAACATTGATACCGATCAAAAGGCAAAAATGGCATTTGATATGTATGTGCAGAGGGTAAAGGCATATTTAAGTTTTTACGTTTTAATCCTTAAAAAAGCGGATATTTTAATTTTCACAGATTCATTGGGTACCGGAGTCCCTTTATTGCGCCAGAGTATTTGCGCTAACCTGGATTTTTTAGGGATTAGTTTAGATAAAGATAAAAATCAGGCTTATCAGGATGGAATAGCCCAGCTAGGGTCTGCGCAGAGCCAAACAAAGATACTGGTTGTTCCGACCAATGAAGAACTTATGATTGCCAAAGAAACTTATAAGGAGTTAATAAAAAATGATACTCGTAATTGAAATGAATCTGAAGGATGTTAAATTTTGGATTTATAAACAAAAAAATATGGGGCTGTCGCATTTTTTTGTAAAGGATATAGAAGAAGTCAGAACGAGCAAAACACTTAAAAATGATATTCTTAATTTTACCGGCAGCAGCAAGATCGAGGCGATCTCATTCAGGATTTTATTCGGGGGGGATTTTTTTGATAAAACCACAGTAATTAATCAACAGTTTTTTACTAAATTCAGCAAGCTGACTGAATTTTTCCCTTTTTATATACCTTTAATATTGGATATGCTGAAAATATTTTACCGTGATTTTAAAGATATTCCGCAAATTGCTTTTTTTGAAACCTCTTTTTTTTCCAAGCTGCCGGAAGAAGAAAAATATTATGCGATTCCGCAGGAGTTCCATAAGGATAATAAAATAAAAAAATGGGGTTTCCATGGGATATACCATGAAGCTAACTCGGGCATGTTCCCCCAGGGGCGAAAATGTATTTCTATAGTTTTTGATAAACAAACTACAGTTTGCGCGATTAAAGATAGCAAGCCATTAATGATCAGCCTCGGGTTTACACCGTTAGAAGGTGTCATGTCCCGGACCAGCTGCGGAGACCTGGATCCGGGAATAGTCTTTTATCTGGTAAATGTTCATAAATTTTCAATTTATAAAATCGATGATATCTTAAAAAATGAAAGCGGGTTTTTGGGGCTTACGGGTTATGATTTAGAGCTAAATGAATTATTAAAATTTTATGGTAAAGACCCCAAGGTGAACGTGGCTTTTGATGTGTATCAGGCGCAAATATTAAAATACATTGGAGAAGGTATTTCTGTTTTAGGCGGGCTGGATCAGATTGTATTCTCAGGCAGCCAGGTTGATGCGTTTAATCCGATCATCTACAGCCTGATTAAAAAGATTTCATTTCTAGGTATTAATACTATAAGATTGCCTTGGGCTAATGATAAGAAAACATTTCAGATTACCTCTGTGGATTCTGAGATCAAAGTGCATCTTAACCGGGTTAATCTAGCTGAAACTATTTTTTACGGGACCGAGAAACTTTTACATAAAAAATCATCGAAACTATAATTTTTAAGATACCAGTCTGCCGATTAAACGGTATTTAATCCTAAATGGGGAGTAGGGCTCCTTTAAAACCTCTATATTTTAATAGAAATACACTCCTTTTTTATCCTAAATAAAGCCTAAAGGCGCTAAATATACGAAGAGTATAATCCATTGACATTAAAAGTATTAGTTTTATAATAGTTTGTTACGACAAGAGCAGGGAGCGTACCGGAAAGAATCCCTGTTTTTTTGTTTAATCCCTGGAATAACATGTAGTCCCAATAGAGTTACCGTTTAACTATAATAAATAAAAATGAATATCTTCGTCGGAAATTTATCTTTTGAGGCTAAAGAATCGGATGTTTTAAGGGCTTTTGCTCATTTTGGCCAGGTTGAGAGCGTGGTAATTGTTATGGACAAAAATGGCAAGAAATCCCGGGGTTTTGGGTTTGTCGAGATGCCGGATGAGCAAGAAGCACTGGCGGCAATTACTGCTTTACAGGACAAAGAAATATTGGGCAGGCAGATTAACGTTATGACCGCTTTGTCCAAGAAACATGAGAGCGAGCCGGAGGATTATAAAAAAAGTGAACCCGAGGATCCTCTTGTTTATAAGCATACAGGCAAGTTTAAAGAGGGCAGGCGTACGATTAGTTATTTAAAACGCCAAGTGAAGTCCGGGGCTGTTATTTCTGCGCTTGAGCCTAAATTCAAAGCTAATCCGATGCGTTGGCGTAAGAAATCAAAATGGGCTACTCCTTACCAAAAACCAGAAGGCGAAGCTAAGGCGCTTAAAGCCCGCGCAACAACGAACAGAGGCTTCGTAAAGCATAAACAATGAAATTAAAACTTAATCTTTTTCCGGTAATTCCGGATATGGAAGTTAAGATGGCTGAGATTATCCAAGAGGCGGTTGACGGCCGTGCCAGCTTGGTTGAAATTGCTTACGGCCCTGCTGCCGAGAGCGTGAAAAAACGTATACTTAATTTTTTAAATAAGAAAGAGATCCGTCAACTTTATACAAGGCTGGAAAAGACGGAAAAGGGATGGGGAAGAGTTTATTTGCATTTTAGGTGGAGATAGGGCTACTGATGACTAAAGATAATTTGGTTGATGAATTTTATTCACTGGTTGATGTCGATGACCGTGATGGCAATTATATTTTAGATATAAAAAACGACAGCTATTTTGGCATGCCATTAAAAAGTATTGTTAACGCGGAGAAACGCCTGCGTTCTACCGCAAAAGGCGGGATTGCTTATTTCTCTATGGAGTATGGATTAGCCACCAGCTGTTATAATAAGTTATCCAGCCAGCTGCCATTGAATTCAAAAAATAAACTTCCGGAGAATGCGGTTTTTTCAAATTTCCGTGTGGCGGATTATTTTTTTGCTTTGCATCAGGATAATATTATCGACCTGCCTATTTATAGCGGCGGCTTAGGTATCTTAGCCGGGGATACAGTTAAGACTATGGCTGATTATAATCTTCCTGTAGCCGGCATTGGAATACTTTGGAATTCAGGTTATTTCCGGCAGAAGTTCTGGTTTAAATATGGCCAGGCTCCTGAAAAAATGCATTGGGATCCTTACAGCTATCCTGGGTTAATCCCTTTAAAAAATAAAATCAAAATTTCCCTTAAATCTGAAGACGTTTATCTTAAACTCTGGAAGTATTATGTTTATAGCCAGAAGCATGATGCAGTTGTGCCGTTGATATTGCTTGATTCTAATATTGAATCGAATAGCCCGCGCGGTAAAGAATTAACTGACCAGCTTTATCGCAGCGATAATGTATTCCTAAAGCTGTTGCAAAGAGTGGTGCTTGGTTTCGGCGGAATAAGCGCGCTGGATGAATTAGGGTATAATATTGATACTTATCATCTTAATGAGGGGCATGCTGTGTTTGCTTTTGTTGCTAAAGCCAGAGGCTTAGCCGATGAGGAGCTAAATAAACTAAAACGCAAATTTGTCTATACTTGCCATACTCCGGTTGAAGCCGGACATGACCGTTTTTCTTTTGACGATTTAAATAAAGTTCTTAAAAGAGAAGATACAGATATAATTGAGAAATTTGGTAAAGAGCGTTCAGGGGTGGCCAATCTTACTTTACTTTCTATGAATGTTTCCTCGGAGATAAACGCGGTTTCTCATAATCATCAGAAGGTAATGCATATTCAATTTCCTGCTTATAAGGATCAGATACAATATGTAACTAATGGTGTGCATCCGCATACCTGGATTTCACCGGCTTTCAGTGACCTTTTTGAAAAATTTCAGGCAACCTTCCATGATTTTAAAAGTAACCCCATGATCTTGTCCAAGGCAGATGAATTAAAAAATAATTTTGATTTTCGTGCTCAATTATGGCAGGCGCATCAATTAAATAAGGTTAATCTTTGTAATCTTTTGGAAAAATGGTCGCTGGATAAAGATGTATTTACTATTTGCTGGGCGAGAAGAATGGCTGCTTATAAGCGCCCAAGCCTGATTTTGCATGATATAAGCAGGTTGGTGCGTATTGCCCGCGATGTTGGGCCTTTGCAAATTATTCTAGCCGGCAAGGCTCACCCTAACGACAATCTGGGTTTTACCTATATTAATGAGATGTTGGATAAGGTCGACCGGTTGGATGTAGATTATAAGAAACTAAAAATAATTGTTTTAGAGAATTATGATATTTCTTTGGCTAAAATGTTAACCTCCGGAGTGGATGTTTGGTTAAATAATCCTTTGCCGCCTTTTGAGGCCAGCGGAACAAGCGGAATGAAGGCGATTTTAAACGGTATCTTGCAAATGACTACGGTTGACGGCTGGGTAGCCGAAGTAACTGATAAAAAAATCGGTGCGTTTTTTGGTTATATAAACAGCGAAGGAAGCGTAGGTAATGAGTCTGACTTACACATGAATGATGATTCTGAAGAATTGTACCATGCCTTAGAAGGATTAATGAGTTTGTATTATGAAACTAATCAGTCAGGCAAGGTAAATACTTCTTCACAATGGATAGATATGATGATTGAGTGTCTCTGCGTTTCTGCAAGGTTCAATACTTATCGCATGCTTGATCAGTATAAAGAAAATATCTGGCATATTTCTTAAATAAGCGTATAGATTTATTCTTTCCGGTATGGTAAAATACTCAAACATTTGCGCCCATAGCTCAACTGGATAGAGCACCAGCCTACGGAGCTGGTTGTTGCTGGTTCGACCCCAGCTGGGCGCACTTTTATCGTGATTAAAAAACAAATTACATATATGCAAGAGGCCTTGAAAGAAGCCCAGCGGGCTGCTTGCGAAGATGAAGTCCCTGTTGGTGCGGTAATTGTCTACAAAGATAAGATTATCGCCCGCGGCTATAATCAGATTGAGCGCCTGAAAGACCCCACAGCTCATGCTGAAATAATCGCCATAACTAGTGCGGCAAATTACCTGGGGACAAAGTGGTTGAATGAGGCCAGCCTCTATGTTACAATTGAACCTTGCAGCATGTGTGCCGGGGCATTGGTCTTAGCGAGAATAAAGAATCTATATTTTGGCGCAAGCGATCCAAAAACCGGAGCTTGCGGCTCGGTAGTTAATATTGTAAATCATAAAAAATTAAATCACCGCATTAAAGTAGTTAGAGGTATTTTGAAGGAAGAATGCGGGTCATTGCTTAAAGATTTTTTTAAGAAAAAAAGAAATAAAGTTAAAAGTTCTGGAGAGGTGGCTGAGTGGTCGAAAGCAACTCACTGCTAATGAGTTGACCTGAGCAATCGGGTCCCTGGGTTCAAATCCCAGCCTCTCCGTTTTAATTGGATAAAATTTTATGAAGAAGAAATTTTTTGTTATTTTTCTGTTTAGCGTTACTTTGTGTTTTTGGGCTAACGTCCATGCTGCAGAAAAGATTAAGCCTTTATTCGATGATCGAGTTTGGAAATTAGGCTGGTCGCAGAATGAAAAAGGTGCTGTGTATGAGGAGTATGTACTTGATGGGGAGGTTGTTGAAAACTGGTCCGAGCTTGTTACTATCCAGTTTTTCCCCGGATTAAATAAAAATGTAAGCTTGGATACTTTTATATCTCTCCAAAAGAAAGCTATGTTTGCAGAGTATCCTTTAATGAAATGGGAATCTTTATATGAATCCGAAGATGAACGTATATGGAAGTGGACTATTCCGGGTGAAAAGAACCAAGCAGGAGAGTCGGAAATCGCCAGGTTAAAAAGAACTGACGAAGGGTTTCATATATGGCATTATGCTATAAAAAAATCTCCGCTTCCTCCCGAAAAGGCAAAAGTTTGGTTAGAAAAACTTAAGGCAATTGAAGTTTCTAAGATCTAACCCCTTAACCTTAAATGGTAAGGGCATTAACTTAAGGAGCATAATAAATGAATATGTCCATCGGATTGACCTTCCCGGGTGCACTGCAAGATGAATCTATAATTTGTTATATTTGTAAAAAATTTGATGTTAATTTAAATATTATTGAAGCATCTTTTTCCATGGATGCCGGTTGGTCAATTCTGCAGATAGAAGGCCTTGATGAAGAAGTTAAGCGTGTCTTTGAATACTTGGCAGGAAAAGGCGTAAAAGTTCAGCAAATCCAGATTAATAAAAAATAACAGTTTTTCTATTTCCTTATGTCATATACCGTCTTTGCTTTAAAATGGCGCCCGCAGGATTTTGAAAGTATTATTGGCCAAGACCATATTGTCGGTACTTTGAAAAATGCAATTCAGAAGGGCCGGCTTGCTCATGCCTATCTTTTTACCGGGCCAAGAGGAGTGGGTAAGACCTCAACCGCAAGAATTCTTGCCAAAGCGCTTAATTGTAAGGAAGGCCCTACTTTAAAACCCTGCCAAAAATGTTCCTCTTGCCTTGAGATTAATCAGGGCAGAGCCTTGGATGTTATCGAGATAGATGGCGCTTCGAACCGTGGTATCGATGAGATCAGGGCATTGCGTGAAAATGTCAAATTTTCACCAACCAATGGTAAATATAAAATTTACATTATTGATGAAGTCCACCAGATAACTGCCGACGGGTTTAACGCTTTGCTTAAAACCTTAGAAGAGCCTCCGGAGTTTGTCAAGTTCATCTTTGCTACGACTCATCCGCAAAAAGTTATCCCGACAATTATTTCCCGTTGCCAGCGTATGGATTTCCGCAGGATTACTGTAATTGAAATTATTTCCCAGCTTGAGAAAATTATCAGCCAGGAGAAAATTGCAGTAGATAAGGAAGTGCTTTTTGCGGTTGCCAAAAGCAGTGATGGTTCCCTGAGAGATGCGGAATCAGTTTTGGATCAGTTAGTTTCTTTTTCAAAAGGTAAAGTATCTTTAAAAGATGCTATCTCTGTTTTGGGCATGGTTGAGCAGGATGTTTTATTTAATCTTACCGACATGATCATACAGAAAGATCCGGCGCAGGCTTTAAAGCTTTTCAACGATATTATCGATGATGGGAAAGATCCCGGGGTATTTTTGGTTAATCTGATCGAACATTTTCGTAATTTAATGGTCGCTAAAGTTTCCAAGGCTGATTCAAAATTAGTTGATTTGCCGCAAGAGATCTGTGATCGATTATTTAAACAGAGCCAGTCACTTAGCCTGGAGGAGATTTTTACTGCTTTTAATGTTTTAGTTGCCACTCAGGAGATGACCAAGCGGCTGGATTCTCAGCGTATACCGCTTGAGATAAGTTTAGTCAGGCTGGCGTATAAAAATCAATTAAATTCATCTAATAGTCCGCTGCCCGAGATTAAATCTACACCTATTGTTGAAACAAAACCAGCGGCTATGCCGGTTAAAAAAGACAAGCTTCCGGTAGCGCAAGAGCAGCCAACGCAGCAATCAGTTCAGCAGCCGGCGGTAGTTGTTTCTTTAGAGACTGTCAAAAATGTTTGGAGTAATATTGTAAATAATTTAGCCAAGATTAAAATGTCAGTATCTACTTATTTAAGTGAAGGCCAGCCGACCAAAGTGCATGGTGATTTGATAACTGTGGCATTCCCGAAGAGTTGTTCTTTGTATAAAGAATCCCTGGAGAGTAAAGATAATAAAACAATGGTTGAGAAAGCTGCTTCGGAATTATGTAATGCGGACTTGAGGGTAAATTTTATTTTGGTAGCTGAAATGCAGCAAGAAACTGACACGCGCAGCAATCCATTTGTTAAATCTGCTTTGGATATGTTTGGAGGAAGAGTAATTAAAGAAGACTAAATGGCAAATTATACCGCTTCAATAGAAAAATTAATTGAGTGTTTGATTAAATTACCCGGAGTTGGCCGGCGTAGCGCTGAGCGTATTGTCGCACATGTTCTAGGCGCTTCCAAAGATGAAATTAAGATTTTATCTGAGGCTTTGGATAAAGTGAAGAGCAGTGTCCGTTCATGCCAGATTTGCAATAATTTAAGCGAAGAGGATACTTGTAAAATTTGCCAGGATATTAGGAGGCAGAAGGATATAGTTTGTGTAGTTGAGAAGCCAAGCGATGTTACGGCGATTGAAAAAGCAGGTGCTTTTCACGGCCTTTATCATGTTTTGCTTGGTTCGATATCTCCTCTTGAAGGAAGAGGCCCGAGCGATTTAAAAATTGAAGGGCTTATTCAGAGGATAAAGCAGGGAAATATTAAAGAAATAATTATTGCCACCGATGCGGATACTGAAGGCGAAACTACGGCTATGTATCTTACTAAAATACTTAAGCCATCAGGCGTGCATTTGAGCCGTATTGGTTTAGGAATTCCAGTTGGTTCGAATCTGGAATATGCTGATGCTACCACCCTTTCGAAGTCTTTAGAATCTCGCCGCGCTATCTAACTGTTATGATTAATATTAATAATCTCTCTAAAAACTATGGAAGTAAGGTCCTTTTCGAGGACATTTCTCTTAATATAAATGAAGGAGAAAAAATCGGCCTTATCGGACCAAATGGTACAGGCAAGAGTACTTTATTTTCTTTAATTTTAGGAGAACTTGAATCTACTAAAGGTGAAGTAAGATTAAATAAAGGCGTGCATGTTGGCTATCTTCCCCAGGAGGCGAGTTTTAAATCTGAACAAACTGTGCTTGCGGAGTTAACTGAAGGCGATGAGAGGATCATGCGCTTTAAGAAAGAAAAAGAAGCTTTGGAATCTAAAAATGAAGCCGGATCAAAGCGTTACGGCGAGGTTTTGCATGAATTGGAGACTTTAGGTTTTTTTGAGCTTGAGCATAAAGCTGAGAAAATTCTTTCGGGCCTGGGTTTTAAGGAAAAAGATTTTAACCGGAAAATCGTGCAGTTAAGCGGAGGCTGGCAGATGCGCGCTCTTTTAGCGAAACTGCTTACTTATCAGTATGATCTTTTGCTGCTTGATGAACCGACTAACTATTTAGATTTAAATGCTGCGCTATGGCTTAAAGATTATCTGGCGAGTTTCAGGGGAACATTTATTATGATTTCACACGACCGGGCATTTTTAACCGACGTTACCAACTATACCTTGATTTTAGAACATGGTTCGATTTTTAAGGTCCAGGGAAATTATGAGCATTATGAGGAAATAAAAGCGCAAAGGCTTATTCATTTAGTTAAACAGTCTAAGGAACAGGATAAAAAAATAGAGCAGCTAGAGAAATTTGTGGCAAGGTTCCATGCCCAACCGAATAAGGCTGCTTCAGTGCGTGCTAAGCGGCGTGTTCTGGAAAAAATGGAAGAAGATAAAGTTGTTTTACCTGCTGACCCGCGCCAGAGTATCAGCAGTTTTACTTTTCCGCAGACCCGTCGATCCGGGCACCGGGTAGTTAATTTGGAAAAAATTTCAAAAGCTTATGGAGATATTCAGGTTTATAAGGATTTAGATTTTGAAATAGCCCAAGGGGAGAAAGCGGTTTTAGCCGGAGAAAATGGAGTCGGGAAATCCACTCTGTTAAAGATTCTGGCTGGAATTGTAGGAATAGATAGCGGGAATAGGGCTATCGGACACAATGTGGACATCGGATATTTTTCGCAGACTCGTACTGATGTTTTGAATATCGAAAATACTGTTTTGCAGGAAGCTTATTCGGCAGCTCCCGGTTATATGGCGGAAGAAGCGGTCAGGACTATTTTGGGTGCGTTTTTATTTAGCGGTGACGATGCTGAGAAAAAAGTTAAGGTGTTGTCCGGAGGGGAGAAAAGCCGGCTTATTTTAGCTAAGCTTTTGATTAATCCGCCGAACTTTTTACTTTTAGATGAACCGACCACTCACCTTGATGTGGATGCGGTTGATGCTTTAGTCCGGGCGCTAAAAAATTATGAAGGCACAATTGTTTTTATCAGCCATGATATTTATTTTGTTAGTTCGGTAGCAAATATTGTTTTTGAGGTTAAGTCCGGCAGGATCAGGAAGTTCCCCGGGACATTTGATTATTACCTTGAGAAGCGCGATACTTTGACTGATTCGGCAGAAAATCAAAGATCAAAATCTGTTTCTCATAAACCAATCGATGAAGTAAAAGAGAAAGCTAAAGAAGAAGAGCGTTTGGTTAAAATCGATGAGAAAAAACGTAAGACCAATAATTCTGTAATCCGTGATAAAATTAATAAGCTGGTGAAAAAAATAGAAGAACTGCAATTGGAGAGTTATGCTAAAGCGCGTGCTTTGTCCAGCCCGCATTTTTACCGCGACGAAGAAACAGCTAAAGAGTATGGCCGTCGGATGAAAGAGATTGAAAAGCTGATTTTAGAGATTCAAGGCCAGATAAAAGCGCTTGAAAATCAGATTATTTAGTGATAAAATGCACCACAATTAGATTTTATTCCCCCTTAGCTCAGTTGGTAGAGCGAGAGACTGTTAATCTCCAGGTCCTAGGTTCGAGTCCTAGAGGGGGAGCCAATCTTAAACGCCCAAGTAAATGCTTGGGCGTTTTTTTTGCCTTTGGTTCCTCGAGAATACTCGAACCAAAGGGGTGTGAGGTAAAATTCACCTCGTACTTAGGGTAGAATAGCGTTAAGGGGTGGTGCTCTCTACTAAAGATCGACGAATTGTTTTTAAATAAACTTAAAGACATTCTTTAGTTTGCGATTCTCTGTTAATGTGTTAGAATATTATTAAGAAAATGCGTTGATAGGAGTCTGGTTTGGGGTATAAAAAGGATAACAATCAGGTAAAAGTGGTATGTTTGAATGGTGAATCTGCCACTATAATATAATCAAACCTTCGCTCGGATAGGGCGGAGGTTTTTTGTTTCAGGATGCAATACAAAGGTTAATTATGTCTAGAGTCAAGAAATCCGATAGTAAAACAAAAAAATAGAACCATTTGAAGCCACGCTGTGGCAATCGGCGAAATAAGTTGCGCAAGAATATAGATGCGGGAGAATATAAACATATATTGCTCGGATTAATTTTTTTGCGAATAGTAGACAGTCTATGTAACTTGTTATGAGTGGTAAATTTATGAAACAAATATTTGGAATAGGCTATGTGCATTTGTTTTGTTAGTGTTAGGATATTAAGCGGTTATGTAAACTGTTTACATCCCGGAGCGTGAAGGAAGATGGAAAAAAGTTTCGCGGTAGATTTTGCCAATGATTGGATTAGTGCTTGGAATAGCCATGATCTGATAAGGATTCTTTCTCATTATAGTGATGATTTTGAGATGGCTTCGCCGATGATCGTGGAGATTATGGCTAATTCTTCCGGAGTTTTGAAGGGGAAGGATGCGGTTGGCGCTTATTGGGCTAAGGCATTGCAAATGGTTCCCAATCTGCGTTTTGAGCTAATGATGGTTTGTGCGGGAGTAAACAGTATTACAATCCAGTATCGGGGTGTTGGCGGAAGGATTGCCGTTGAAGTTTTCTCTTTTGGCCTTGATCGCAAGGTCACCAAGGCGCATGCGCATTATGAGGAAAAGTAGCGTTTTTGTTTTTATGATTAACGATAAAGATAAGAAAGGTTGTGACGGGATTGAATAAAATCCTTATTTTAAACGGCAGTCCGAAGAAGAACGGCAATACCACCAAGCTTGTCTCCTGGTTCAGCGCGGAGGCGCGCGCAAAGGGCGCAAGCGTCAAGATTGTGTGTGCGGCGTCTTTGGTATCTAAGGTAAACGGATGTACCTCCTGCCGGGCCTGTCAGAAAAGCGCAAAGTATGAATGCGTGATAAAAGATGACGTCAATGATGTCTTAAAAGAGATGCAGAAGGCGGATGTGATCGTTTTTGCCACACCGCTTTATTTCTACGGGCCGAGCGCCCAACTTAAGTTGATTATCGACCGGATGTTTTCGCTTTATAAGTGGGATAATAAGACTAATACTTTTACTTCTCCGATGAGAGGAAAGGCGATGGGCCTTATCTTAAGCGCTTATGAAGATACCGGGTTGGATATAGTCGAGAAGTCTTTTAAGCTTATCGCGGATTACAGTGATATGAGATTTAGTTCTCTCCTGGTGCCTGACGCGCGAGAGTCGGGAGAAGTTCAGGATACAAGAGGAATTCGCGGCAAGGTCAAGAAGTTTGCGCAAAGTCTAAAATTAGGAGATGCTTCAGGGGTTTGAATTGGAGATGTTTTAGATGTTGGATTGGAAGATATTCGCGATTGGGTCGGCGGTGTTCGCGGGAATGACCGCGGTTTTAGCTAAGGTTGGAGTAAAGAATATTTCCTCAAATCTGGCTACTTTAATACGTACGGTGGTGATTATTTTATTTTTAGGGATATTAGTTGTTATCCGCAAGGAATGGCAAAATCCTTTTGAGATTAATCGCCGCAGTTTGATATTCCTGGTTTTGTCCGCGATTACAACCGGGCTATCCTGGATATGCTATTACCGGGCCCTGCAGACAGGACCGGCTTCTTTGGTTGCCCCGATTGATAAATTAAGTGTGGTATTTGCGGTATTCTTGGCGCTTTTATTCTTGGGTGAACGCCCGGGAATATATGAGTGGGTTGGAATCGGGCTTATTGTTAGTGGGACGTTAATAATTATTTTAAAATAAGGTTAAGTGATGTTAAGGTAGGGAGGCCGGGGAAGCCTGGATCATATATGAAAAGATTTATTTGTTGCGCGGTAATGGTATTGTTATCTACCGGATTACTTTTTGCTCAAGAAAAATAACATAGTAGAAATGTAGACAGTCTATGTAATTTATTGCAACCAATAGTGTTATATAACAAATATTTTAACTTAAGATTATCTGTATTTCTTTTGTAATTCTTTTAGTTTTAAATAGTTGCATACACTGTCTACTTCTTACTTCTTAAGCGAGGTGTATTTGTGTAAAAAGGAGGTTGGTATGGTAAAAAGGTATTTAGCGGTTGTTTTGGTTGCAACGGGGATTTTCTTTACGCTGGCAAGAGGTTCATCTTTTGCTTGCACGGATTTTCAGGTGAAGGCTAAAGACGGCACGGTGGTGATCGGCCGCTCTATGGAATTTCCCGTGGATTTACATTCTAAGGCGATTATCGTGCCAATCGGTGAACAGTTTGTTAGCATAAATAACAAGGGGGCCAAGGGAATAACCTGGACGAATAAATACGGTTTTCTGGGAATAGATGCTTATAATCTTAAAAATTGCTATGTGGAGGGTTTTAATGAGGAAGGCTTGGCTTTTGACGCCTTAATGTTTACCGGGGCGGAATATCAGGAGGCAGTCCCAGGGAAATTCGTAACGGTTAACGATTTTGGGTCCTGGATTATGGGAAATTTCGCAACCGTTGAAGAGGTAAAAGGAGCTTTATCTAAAATGAATGTTGCGGGAAATAACTTGAAAGAAACAGGCGGAGAATTGTACATGCATGTTGCTGTACATGATGCTCTGGGGAAGAACCTGGTGATTGAGTTTATCGGTGGGAAGGTGAAAGTTTATGATAATCCGTTAGGCGTAATGACTAATCGCCCGGATTTTGAGTGGCAGATTAATAACTTAAGAAATTATATTAATCTGGAGGCGCAAGATAAAAAAACCCGGATGCTTAACGGCTTAAAATTAGAGCCCACCGGAGTTGGCAGCGGCCTGCTGGGGTTACCCGGTGACTGGACTCCTCCGTCAAGGTTTGTGCGCGTCGCGTTTTCTTTAGACGCCTCTCTGTCGGCAAAAGATGCCCTTGAGGCCGTAAATCTGGCGGAACATCTTTTAAACGTGGTGGATATTCCTAAAGGGGTGATTGAGGAGAATCCTGCTCCTTTAGTGCATATGCAAGGTTATGCCCAATGGGTGGTGATTAAAGATTTGACGAACCGTATTTTGTATTATAAAACTTACGAAAATACCGCGTGGAAGATGATCGACTTAAAGAAATTCAGCTTTGAGCCGGGATCCGCCAAAAAATCCATAGTCATAGATGATCAGCAGCAAAATTTTATCGATCTAACTGACCAACTAAAATAAAAGTAGTCCGCAGCGGTAAGTTGTTGCGTAAAAGGAAGGTTTTGATTCAATCAACTAAGGAATCGGGATGATTAATGGTAAATAAAAATAAGATTGCGAGGGAAAAATGAAAAAACTTCTGCATATTATTGCTTCACCGCGTAAAGAAGAATCACGTACACTACGGGTCTCAGCGGTTTTTCTTAAGACGTTTAAGGAAAGTCATCCGGATTGGGTGGTTGAGGAGTTGGATCTTACTCAGGAACAGCTGCCTTTGCTTAGCGCTAGGCGCCTGGACGGTAAATATGTACTTTTAGGGGGTAAAGATCTTCCCGAGGAGCTAAAAGAAGCCTGGAAGGAAATCATTGCGCATATCGAGCGGTTTAAGTCCGCGGATGCTTATCTTGTCAGCACTCCGATGTGGAATTTCAGTATTCCGTATACATTAAAGCATTATCTGGATGTTATTTTACAACCGAGATACCTGTTTCGATATACGGCTACCGGAGTCGAAGGATTGATAAAAAATAAGCCGGTGATTGTGATTACCAGCCGTGGCGGGGATTATACTGTTCCTGAGAGGCGCGCGGGGGATTTTCAAGAGCCGTATCTGCGTTTTGTATTCGGGCTCATTGGTGTCACGGATCTTAGTTTTATTAACGCCCAACCCATGGATATGGGCGGGGATCTTCAGACTCAGAAAATAAATGAAGCTCAAGCTAAAGCAAAAGAGCTTGCTGCGCGATTAGGGTAAGAAGATCGGTAGACAGTTTATGTAACCCGTTATAAATTATATTGTTATGTAACAAATATATTAGAGATAATTATTGCGTATTTCTTCTGTAATATCAAGAATCGCATATAGTTACATACACTGTCTACATTACTAAAGATAGAGAGTGTGTTTAGTATATTGTTTGCAGGGTTTTTTGTTTAGGCTATAATAAATTTAAGTTACACTAAATCAGCGGCAAAGAAATATCAAAAGACAATACCGGCAGCTCCGGATGAAGAATATTATATCTTGAGTTTTAATACAGTTTTTGGAAATAAAGCATCTGCTATAGAAACAGTTACTGTCATGAAGGATCAGGATGGTCAGTGGCGTTTGGCAGGATATTTTGTAAGATAATTCTATATGCACTTTTGGTTGTCAGGCGGATAAAATGTATATATTAGGAATCTCTTGTTTCTATCATGATAGCGCGGCGTGTATAGTTTGCGATGGCAAGATTATCGCTGCTGTCCAGGAAGAGCGCTTTACCCGCAAAAAGCATGATGCCGGTTTTCCGATCAATTCTATAAATTATTGCCTAGAAAAGTCAGGGATTGGCGGCAAGGATTTAAATTTTGTTGTATTCTACGAAAAACCGTTTATTAAGTTTGAGCGTATTTTGGAAACCGCGCTTAGTTATGCTCCAAGCGGAATAAGCCAATTCATTGAAGCAGTACCTGTTTGGCTTAAGCAAAAGCTTTGGGTTACTGAGATAATCAGGGCTCGCCTGGGTTTTAACGGGAAAGTTCTTTATACCGGGCATCATGAGTCGCATGCCGCAAGTGCGTTTTATCCTTCGCCTTTTAAAGAGGCCGCATTTTTAACAATAGACGGAGTTGGAGAATGGGAGACGGCAAGTTTTGGCCTTGGTCAAGACAACAACTTAACTATTCAACAGTATCTCGAATTCCCTAATTCTCTAGGCTTGTTGTATTCGGCGTTTACTTATTATATCGGTTTTAGGGTTAATTCCGGAGAGTACAAGCTTATGGGGCTGGCTCCTTATGGCCGGCCGATATATAAAGATATAATTTTTAAAGAACTGATTGATCTAAAAGATGACGGTTCATTTAAGATTAATATGAGATATTTCGGGTATTGTAATAGCCTGCGGATGACAAATTGGCGTTTTAATCGTCTTTTTGGCGGTAACCCGAGAAAGCCTGAAACTAAAATTACTCAGAAACATATGGATCTAGCCGCTTCTATCCAGGCAGTAACGGAAGAAATTATGCTTAAGATGGTTAAGCATGTTCATAAGGTTACTGGACAGAATAAGCTTTGCCTTGCCGGAGGAGTGGCGTTGAATTGCGTAGGTAATGGAAGAATTTCCCGTGAAGGCCTGTTTAAAGAGATTTGGGTGCAACCGGCAAGCGGGGATGCGGGGGGCGCGTTAGGTGCGGCACTTTTAGTTTGGTATAAATATTTAGGTAATATGCGTAGTGTAGACGGGGCTAATAATTTACAGAAAGCTTCATTGTTGGGCCCTGCTTATAGTGATGAAGATATCGAGGACTTTCTTAAAAAAAGCAAGATTCCTTATGTCCGTTTGGGGTATGCTGATATAGTAGAAAAAGTTTCCGATTTGATTGTTGATGGCATGGTTGTTGGCTGGTTTCAGGGGAGAATAGAATTTGGCCCTAGAGCTCTTGGGGCAAGAAGTATTTTGGGGGATGCCCGTAATCCGGGTATGCAGTCTAAGATGAATCTCAAGATCAAACATCGTGAATCTTTTCGCCCTTTCGCGTCTGCTGTTTTAAAGGAGGATGCTTCGGAATGGTTTGAGTTAGGCCAAGAAAGCCCCTATATGCTTTTGGTGTCCCCGGTAAAAAGCGATAAAAGGTTAGAGGTAAAATCAGATTTAAGCGGATTTGATAAATTAAAGATAATACGTTCTTTGGTCCCTGCAGTAACGCATGTGGATTATTCTTCCCGGATCCAGACAGTTAATAAAGATGATAACCCTCTTTATTATGACCTGATTGCTAAGTTTTGCAGTAAAACCGGATGTCCGGTTATAATCAATACATCTTTTAATGTCAGAGGAGAGCCGCTAGTTTTAACTTACGAAGATGCTTTTAAATGTTTTATGCGCACGGAAATTGATTATTTAATGCTGGGTAGTTTTCTGTTGAATAAGAAAGATCAGGAGCCTATTGTCGAAGATGCAAACCGGCGAAAGGAATTTGAATTAGATTAAAATGGAAAAACTTAATTTGGATAAAAAAACATTTAAAAAATTCGGGATAACCTTTGGTTTAATTTTTTTAGTTATCTCAAGTTTACTTTTCTTCCGGCATAAATATGCCGGTGCGCAGTTTAGCCTTGTAATTTCGGGCATATTCGCGGCTGCGGGATTGTTTTTACCTGCTTTTTTAAAGCCGGCGTATATAATTTGGATGCGTTTTGTTTTTATTTTAGGTTGGATTAATACCCGGCTTATTCTAATTGTTATGTTTTATGCAATTTTTGCTCCGTTAGGCTTGTTTATGAAATTATTCAGAATTGATTTATTGGGGCGGAGGAAAACAGGAGACACATATTGGAACAAAAAGATAGAGCCTAACCCCTTGGATTATGAAAGGAGATTCTAGCTTTATGAAGAATCTAGGCATTTTAAAGGAATTTTGGGATTTTTTAAAAACCAGGAAGAAATGGTGGTTGACGCCGATAATTATAATGCTTTTATTGCTTGGCATGCTTATATTTTTTACGCAGAGTAGTACGGTTGCTCCTTTTATTTATACGTTATTTTGACAATATTTAATTTATAGTTAACTATTTTTTCTCGATTCGAAAGGAGGAAGATTTGAAAAAGTTCATTGTTTTTTGTGCCTTATTTTTTGCATTAAATACAGCTGTTTATTGTGCACAGTTAAGCAAAATTGAATTATCTGATGGCAGTGTAATTAATGGCGAGATAGTTTCTTATCTAAACGGTATTTATACTATAAATACCACGACAGTCGGAGAAATGAAGGTAGGATCGGAGAAGATTTCTAAGATTGAATCCGTAAAGAGTGCTCCATCCGGTATACCTGCCAGCCCTATCCTTCAGGGGAATAATCCGAATCAATCCCAAGTTAATGCTTATGGCCAGGCGTTAATGCAAAATCCAGAAAACGCAGCCGTACTTATAAGCTTAACGAGTAACCCCGAACTTCAGGCCATGGCTAGTGATCCTGAGATCATTGAAGCCGCAAAAACAAATAATATTCAGGCTTTGATGAAAAACCCCAGATTTATGAATATGGTAAACAGCCCGGAGATGCAGGAAGCCGTTAAGAAATTAAAGAAATAGTTATGTAAAAATAAGGACAGTTTGATGAATGCAAAAATAGGGGTTAATTTTGTTATTTTTTGGTCAGTTTACAATGGCCAGCCTAAAGTATTGCGCATTATTTTATCCAAAAATTTTAAAACATTCCCAAATCCGGTTATTTTATCCTGTTCAAAAATCAATAAGTTGGCTAATCAGGTCACGGCAGTTCTGGCTGGCAAAAATATCCGATTTGCCTTAGGCATGCTGCGTTTTGACCTTTGTCCGGTTTTTCAACAAAAAGTTTTACGTGCTGCAGCCGCAATTCCGCGGGGGAAAGTGCGGAGCTATCAATTTATTGCCAAGTATATCGGGAAACCTAAAGCTGCCCGGGCTGTTGGAAGGGCACTGGCAAATAATCCTTTCCCAATAGTTATTCCTTGCCATCGCGTTATCCGTTCCGATGGCGCATTGGGTGGTTACCAGGGAGGGCTAAAGATGAAAAAATATTTGCTGAATAGCGAGCTTGAGCAGTTGAATTAACTTAAGAAAAAAGTAGAATTGGCTGCTAGATAAATTTATGATATTAAGGTATAATACTTTTATTCTGATAAAAGTTTAGCAGGCAGGGAGGTTATATGCGTACATATGTTTTATTGTTACAATGCCGGGATCAAAAAGGTATCATTGCTAAGATCTCTGATTTTATTTTAAAGCATGAAGGAAATATTGTTACCGCTGACCAGCATAGCACAGATCCGGAAGGCGGGCATTTTTTTATACGGGTTGAGTTTATTTTAACTAAAGAACAGCATACTAAGGATGAATTGACTTCGGAATTTTCACCTGTTGGAAAAGAGTTTAATGCCGATTGGAATCTTTATGATAAGTCAGATTCTTTGCGTATGGGCGTGTTTGTGTCTGAACCGGATCATTGCCTGGTCGACTTGTTGTATTTGTGGAGTTCCGGAGAATTGAAAATCAAGATACCTTTTGTTTTAAGTAATTATGAAAAGCATCGTAAATTAGTTTCCGGATATGACATACCATTTTATTATGTGCCTGCGGATAAAGACAATCGCCGCGAATCAGAGCTTTTGTCTTACGTTTTAACCTCAACGGATTTTTTAGTTTTAGCGCGCTACATGCTTGTACTTTCACCGGATTTTTTGCAAAAGTATCATAAGGATGTCATTAATATTCATCATGGTTTTCTGCCATTTTTTAAAGGCGCTGACCCGGCAGGCAGAGCGCTTGTTGAAGGGGTTAAGGTTATCGGTTCAACTGCGCATTTTGTCAATAATGAACTTGATGAAGGCCCGATTATTGCTCAGGAAGTTGAAAATGTATCGCATAAGGATAATCGCCAGGATTTAATAAGAAAAGGTAAAAATTTAGAGAAAAAAGCCTTGGCGAAAGCAATATCCAGTTATATTGATTACCGGATTATTAAGCACGAAAATAAAACAATAGTTTTTTAGGGCACCGAAGCTAACTGTATTTAGCCTAGGGTGGATGCATGTTTGTAAACAAAAGGAGGAAGTTATGGCAAAGTTAAGTGTAAAAGCTTTAGGAATTGCTTGCGGCCTTGTTACAGCCGGCCTTACTTTGGTTGTCGGCACATTGAATATATTTTTTTATTGGGAGAGTGGATTAAGTAAAACCATGGAGTTAGTTTATATGGGGTATAGGCCGACACTGGCTGGTGTGTTAATAAATTCTATGTGGGGTTTTTCTTTTGCATTTTGCGTAGGAGCGCTAATTGCCTGGCTCTATAATAGAATTGTTGAAGAAAGCAAAGCAGAGCTTGATGAAAAAATTAAGTCAGTTGCCCGCTCTATCTGGGAAAGTAAAGGTAAACCGGAAGGCACTTCGGCGAATGATTGGAGAGAGGCAGAGAGAATGGTAAGGGGGCTATAGGATTTGGCTAAAAAAGTTGTCATAGTTGGTGCCGGAGTCGGCGGTTTAGCTACTGCTTGCCGCTTGTCTCAGGATGGGTGCGAAGTAGAAATTTACGAAAAATTAGGATATTGCGGAGGGCGCAATAATATAATTCAGGACCGGGGTTTTAAGTTTGACACCGGTCCTTCGTTTGTGCTCATGCCGGATTTTTTTGCCGAAGTTTTTGCTTATTGCAACCGGGAGATCAAGGATTATTTGGATTTGCGCGTTATTGACCCAAGCTATAAGATTTTTTATGCTGATGGTGAAACTCTTAGTGTTTATCAGGATAGCCGGCGTACTAAGCAGGAACTGGAGCGTATCGAGAAAGGTGCAGCTCGGCAATTTGATAAGTTTATTCAAGAAACTACCAGGCTGTATGATATTGTTAAACCGCTGCTTTATAAATGCGTAACCTATAAGTCGTTAGCTAATCCTTATTACTGGAGTTTAATCGGAAAAATCCGCGCTTTTCAGTCATATTGGCAGTTGGCGCGCAAATATTTTAAAAGCGATAAGCTTTGCTACGCTTTTACGTTTGAAGCAATGTTTATGGGGGTCTCGCCGTATCAAGCTCCGGCTTTTTATAGTATAATTTCTTATGCTGACCATGTGCAGAAAATCTCTCATCCGATGGGGGGAATGTACCAAATACCTCTAGCGTTAGAAAAATTAGCTAAGCAGCTTGGTGTAAAAATAAATTATAATTCCGAAATAAATAATATCAAGCAGGGGCAAGGGAAGATTTTATTGCAAGGAAATCAAAAGCACGCCGAAGCTGATTACGCGGTAATTAACGCCGATTATCCTTATGCCCAGACAGATTTGTTAAAACGTAAAATACCGCATTTTAAATATTCCTGTTCGACCTATTTAATTTATTTAGGGATTAACAAAAAACTCAAAAATCTGGCGCACCATAACTTATTTTTTGCCCGGGATCTGAATAGAAACTTAGACGAAATATTTAAAGCCAAAATCAATCCTGAGGATCCATCTTTTTATGTGCATCTGCCAACGGTAACCGACCAATCTTTAGCTCCTGAGGGTAAGGATATAGTCTATTTATTAATTCCAATCCCGAATCTAGAAAATAACCAGGATGTTTTGAAAAATCATGAATTACGTTTAAGAAAGTTAATTTTTGATAAGATCGATAAGGTTTGTGGTTGCAATCTCGAAGAATTAATTGAGGTTGAACATCATTTTTATCCTGAGGATTTTGTCAGCCGATATAATATCAAGTTTGGGGCAACTTTCGGCTTGGCGCATAATTTAACTCAGAGTGCGTTTTTTCGCCCGGCTAATTTCGATGCTAAAATCAAGAATTTATATTATGTCGGAGCCAGTACTCAGCCTGGAGGGGGGTTGCCGGTAGTTTTGGCTAGTTCACGGATTGTAGCGGATTTAATTAAACAGAACAAATAGTTTTAATTTTTTGAATAACCTGGTTAATGGTTGCCTCCGGAGTGGAAGCTCCGGCAGTTATTCCCACGCTTCGGACATCTTTTACCCAAAATTTTTTTATTTCCTCGCAAGAATTAATCCAGTAGCTTTTTTTGTTTAAAGATTTTGCTATTTCATAAATCCTTTTAGTGTTAGCGCTTGATTTTGAGCCGATAATAATCATTATATCATTCTGGAGCGGCATGGTTTTGGTTTCGTTCTGCTTAGCTTTGGTAGGGTTGCAGATTGTATTGTAAAATTTTACCTGAGGAATGTATTTACGCAGCAGGTCAACAATTTTTTCTACATTATCCAGATTTTGAGTTGATTGGATGACCACGCCGGCTTTTTTGATATTTCTAATTATTCCTAAAGGGACATTTTCAAGTTTATCAATAACAATGGCTTTGGATTTAAGCTGTCCGACAATTCCTTTGACTTCATTGTGGAGTTTATCTCCGATTACAATTACCCGGTAATCGTCATGTTCTATTTTTTTAACAATTTTATGGATTTCTTTGACCATCGGGCATGTGGCATCGATAATTGTATAACCTGATTTTAATGCTTGTTTCAAGGTGCTAATCGAGCAGCCATGCGCCCGGATGAGCAATGTTTTGCCCCGGCCGCAAGTTAACCGGTTGATTTTTTTAATTCCCGAGGCTTGAATTTGCTTAACTACATCTTCGTTGTGCACAATATCTCCGAGCATGACTACCGGATTTTTTGTTTTTGTTGCTGCCAGGGCGATAGTAATTGCTCTTCTGACTCCGAAACAAAATCCTGCCGAATTTGCTAAATTTATTTTCATAAATATTTTCTCTCCAGTAATATCTTAAAAATAATAATTATTTTCTTAAAACCGGGAACAAATGCGCGTTTAGTAATGTCATAGTTGTTATTCTGAATTTCGTCAAGTATCGCGCAGTAGTTTTCTTGCATAACTAGAATTACAAATCTGGAGAGCCGATTTTCGATCAGAGGGATTCCCGATGATGAATCATTGTAAAATTTCCGGCACCTTCCAATTTGAAAACGCAGCAGATTTTTGGATTTATCATCGTTTAACCCCTGAGATATCTGGTTTTCCGAAACATTATATTCAAGCATTTCATTCTGCGGAAGGTAGATTCTGTTACGGTTGAAATCTTCTTTAATATCCCGCAGAATATTGGTTAACTGCATTGCAACTCCGAGTTTTATGGCGTAATTTTCTGCTGTTTTATCCCGGTAACCAAAAATCTTTAACATGATTAAACCGACAACGCCGGCTACTCGATAGCAGTATTGATAAAGGGGCTCAAAATCCGGATAACGTTTTAATTCCAGGTCCATGTACATGCCTTTAATTAGTTCGTCGAAATATTCCTTAGGTATTTGATAATTACTTATCGTTTTCTGGAAAGCAGCTAATAATGGTTCATTGATTTTATTTTTTGAATAGGCATCAGTTATTTTTAGTTCTAGTTTTTGCAGTTTATCGGCGTGGTTGTTGCAAGTTAAATCATCAACTGCTTCATCGCTTAAACGGCAGATAGCGTATATTGCATAGCTGGCTAAGCGTTTTTCTTTAGGCAAGAATAGCGATGCTAAGTAAAAGGTTTTGGCAAATTTCTTGGTAATTTTTTTAGCTTCTTTAAATCCCCGAAGTAATTCTTTAGGCATAGTCCTATTCTAAATCAAATAATTTAAAAACCAAGTGAAAAAATGTGGCGAATCTGATTGATAAAATGGCAAATTAGTAATAGAATAAATCCATGTCTAGTTATATGCTGGTTTTAATTTTATCTGGCATTTTCCCGCTAGTACTTAGTTTTTATCCCCCACTTAAATTCTGGCGTAATTCTAAGGCATTGATTTTAACCTTAAGCATTTTGGTTATATTTTTCGGGGCTTGGGATGTTTTTGCTGTCTGGCGTACTCATTGGTATTTTAATCCGCAAGGTATTATCGGCTTAAGAATAATTAATTTACCGCTCGAAGAGTGGTTATTTTTTATCGTTATTCCTTTCTGCTGCATATTTACCTGGGAAGCGCTTAAATTTATCAGAGGGAAGGCGAAATGAAAGAGTACACTATGATTGCTCTCGGGTCAGTAATTTTGACTATTCTGGCTGATAGGACTACTAAGGTTAATATTCTCAAGAAAAAAGAATTTTATTGGTTTCTTGCGGTTATTCTGGGGTTTAAATTTTTGGTAAACGGGTACCTTACCAAGACCAATATAGTTATGTATAATTCTAAATATTTTCTAGGGGTACGCGCAGGCAGTATTCCTCTTGAGGATTTTATTTTTGGCTTCAGTATGGTTTCTTTGGGGATTATTTTATGGGAGTTTTTTAAAAAAAGAGCATGAACAAAAAACTGGCACTATTGATTTTGATCTTTTTCTCCGGTTTATCTATTGTTTATTCTTTTGATTTGAAATATTTACATGAGCAAGCGGATAAAATATCTTTGCCGGAAGCCAAGGATGCCGCAGCTAAAAATATTAATTCAGCTTCTGATCAATATGTTTTAGGTTTAGCTTACCTTAATCTGCATCAGGATCAAGCTGCGTACCAAGTTTTTAGTAATCTTTTAATGAATAACCCCGGCATGATTGAAGCGAAGTGGGGCCAGGCTGAGTCTGCCCGGCGCCTGCATTATCTACGAAGAGCTGAAATTTTGTTAAATGAAGTGATCAGCCAGGATGCGCGGTTTGCCCCGGCATTGATAAGTTTAGCCTATATAAAATATTTTAAAATGGATTTTACCGGTTCTGTGCGCCTGGCTTCCAGAGTTATTCAGGCAGGTAGAGATAATGTGGATTTAAGTAATTATGCCCGCGCATATGCGATATATGCCGGTTCAAAAGGGATGCTGGCGCATTATGGAGGGTTGTTCTCTAAGGCAATAGACGGGTTGGCAGTTAAAACTAATTTAGATAAGGCTGAAAAGCTGCAGCCGAATTCACCGGCAGTCTTGTTTGGTTTAGGTTCTTATTATCTTTTGGCGCCAGTAATCGCCGGAGGCAACAAATCCAAAGCCGAGGAATATTTTAATAAAGCGATTAAGGTTGACCCATTATTTGCGGATGTTTACGTACGTTTTGCGCAGTTAGCCAAGATTAAAGGGGATAAAGAAAAATATAAATTCTATATGGATAAAGCTTTGGAAATTGATCCGAAGAATGAATTGGCCCTGGATACTTTAAGCGGGAATTGCAAATTTATTTGTGTTGGGGGAAAAGAGTAATTATATTTTAAGAATCTTTTGGGAGAAGCTGTTTAACGTATTTCGGTATTGATCGTCAATATTCAGATGATTAATTTGATCTATTGCTTTTGAGTGCAGGAGTTTTATTTGATTTTCGGCATAAGCCAGTGAGCCGGTTTTAATAATAATCTTACGTATTTTAAGCAGTTCGGTATTCCGGGTTAATTTGCCTTCCATAATTTTCTTAATTAGTAATTGATCCTTTTTGTTTGCTTGGTGGAAGGCCCTCCAGATAAGTAAGGTTCTTTTGGCTTCTTTAATATCCGTAAGATTCGATTTACCGATTTCCTTTTTTTCTCCAAAGGTCCCGATGATGTCATCTTTAATTTGAAACGCTTTTCCTAAGAGCATGCCATAAGAGTGCAATTTTTTAATTTCACCGGTTTTTGCTCCGGCCAGGGTAGCTCCGATTGTAAGCGGGGAAGCGAAAGTATAATTTGCAGTTTTATAATCATAAATTTTATAGATATTTTTTTGGGTAACTTTTTCAAAAGGTTTGATTCCCAATAACAGTTCAATGAATTCTCCGCTTCCGGTATACAGTGCTGCTTGAATAAGTATCTTTAAGGCCGCTTCTTTGCATTTCAGGTTTTCCTTAACCGACAGGAAAGCGTCTAGCGCCATTGCGTACATCACATCTCCGGCAACTATTGCTAAATCCTCTCCGCTAAATTTAGCATTTTTGTTTTTGCCAAGAGACTGTTTTAATAAAGTATGCATGGCAGGTTTACCGCGGCGCATATCGGATTTATCAATAATATCGTCATGGACAAGCATAAAATCATGCAGGAGTTCTAAGGATAGGGCCGAGCGGTAAAGTCCCGCAGGAATTTTTTTAGAGAAACTTGAATAACCGATGCAAAATAATATCGGCCTTATTCTTTTTCCATCGCGCAGGAGAAATTCTTTGATATTTTTAAAAAGAATAGGAGAAAGTTTATTCAGCGAGTATAATTTATCTATCGAGCGTGCATAGCAGGACAGTTCTTTTTCCAGCTGTTTTTTTATTTTTAAAAACATAAGATTATGTTAACATATAAGGCAGTATTGTGCAATTACAATACCCTATTATATCGTTGCATTATATAATGTAACTTCTCGTTTAAAAGAAGACAGTTAATGTCAGGCTGGGTGCTTATAGCCCATGGCCTGCAAAAAGCTTTCGGTTTGCGGGGAATGAAGTATTATTTTTTGTATTGATTACTGAATCTATTGTGGCATATTTGTCCCTATGTTTAAAATAATTAGAAACATCCCTATTTTTTTATTACTGGTCTTGTTCCTGCCATCAGGATTATTGGCGGCTAATAAGCAAGATTTGCCTAAGTTGGTTATTTTCCATTCTCTTAGCTGCCATAAATGTACTGAGGTAAAACAGGAGGTGCTGCCTAAGATCGAAAATGAATTCAAGGATAAAGTTGTTTTTGAGTACCGGGATGTTGGGGATATAGAGAATTATAAAATGCTTATGGGGTTAATACAAAAATATAAACCAGGTAGTACTTTTTATGTACCGGTTTTTTATTTCGGGAATAAATTTTTAACTGCCCAGGGAGCAGTGGAAGAAAACTTGCATAATTTCATTTCTGAAGGATTAAAGAATCGCCACACGCAAGTATTGTCTGCTCCGGGGGATTTGACAGGGTATTTCAAGGGGTTTGTCCCGGCAGCAATTATTATTGCCGGGCTTCAGGATGGGATTAATCCCTGTGCTTTTACGGTAATCGTATTTTTCATATCTTTTCTTGCTTTACAAGGATACCGTAAAAAAGAGCTTGTTCTTATTGGTGCGGCGTTTATTTTTTCCGTATTTCTTACCTATCTGTGTATCGGGCTGGGGATCTTTAATTTCTTCTACCAGTTTAAAGGTTTCTGGATAATTTTTCGCTTATTTAATGTGGTCATCGGGTGTTTGAGTATTCTGTTTGGAATTTTCGCGGTGTATGATTTTATAAAATTTAAAAAAACAGGATCAACTGATCAGCTGGTTTTGCAGCTGCCTAAATCGATAAAAGCAAGGATTCACAAAGTGGTGGGATTTTTCTACCGGCTGACTCCCGATGAGAAACAGAACAATACGCGCCCGAAATTATTGAAGCTTGTTTTTAGTGCTTTGGTCACCGGATTTTTAGTTTCACTTTTGGAAGCAGTGTGTACGGGCCAAGTGTATTTGCCGACAATATCCTTTGTTTTAAAAACCACTGCTCTTAAACTTCAAGCTTTAGGGTATCTTTTGTTGTATAATATCATGTTTGTAATTCCCTTGATTGTGATTTTTATTTTTGCGCTTTTTGGCACAAGTAGTGTTCAGTTTTCCAGCTTTTTAAAAAGGCATTTAGGGCTAATAAAAATTTTTATGGCACTTCTGTTTTTTAGTTTGGGGGTATTTTTAATTTGGGTTATCTAATGCGCAAAATTATACTTATATTCTTATTTGGTTTTCTAATTTTTCAAGCTATTTATGCCGATGATAGTGCTTTAAGCCCTAAGGAATGGGATTTTGGTAAAGTTAAACAGGGGGAAATCCTAAAGCATGATTTTCTTTTTAAGAATGAAACCAGGGATATAATAAATATAAGCGGTTTGAATACATCCTGCGGCTGCACAGTTTCAAAATTAGACAAAAAAATATTAAAACCGCAGGAGTTTACGACAATCAATGTAAGTTTTGATTCTCATGGTTATTTTGGGGAAGTGAAACAGTTTATATATTTGAATACTGATAGCGTTGTTGTTCCGCTGGTAAAATTCACGATTAAAGTACAGGTAAATAAATAATGAGGAATGTTTCCGCTTCAAATTATTCGGTGGGATAAATTCGCGCATAAACTTATGTCGTACTTCGTGCTCCGTAAGTTGAGCGCTCATTTAAAGGAGGAATTAAGATGTGGTCATTGCAGCTAAGGATGTGGTTATTGGTAACTCTTTTGTTCGGGATTGTTTATGCTTTATTGGTTGTTGTCGGTAGAGGTTTTTTGCATACCGGGGGTTTTAGCTTTTATTTGTTTCTTTCTTTAGCTATGATGCTGATTCAGTATTTGCTGGGGCCTAAAATTGTAGAATGGAGTATGCATGTAAAATATATTAAAAGAGAAGAGAATCCCCGTTTATATCAAATGATCGAGGTTATGAGTGTGCAGGCAAATATCCCGATGCCAAGAATTGGTATTGCCCAAATTGATATTCCAAATGCCTTTGCTTTTGGGCGTTCACTCAAAGACGGAAGAGTTTGCGTAACTGCCGGAATTTTAAACCTGCTTAATGACGAGGAATTAAGGGCAGTGTTGGGCCATGAATTAAGCCACTTAAAGAATCGCGATGTATTGACTATTACGTTGCTTTCGGTAATTCCGATGATTATGTACCGCATTGCTTGGCAGTTTTTATTCTACGGCCGCCGGCGTGATGAACGGGGAGGAAATACGGTATTAATCGGAGTGGTGGCATTTTTGTTTTATTTTATAACCAATCTTTTAGTGCTTTATGCTTCGCGTATCCGGGAGTATTTTGCCGATAAAGGTAGTATGCTTTTAGGCAATCAACCTAAAGCCTTGGCTTCCAGCCTTTATAAGTTAGCTTATGGTTCAGCTAAATTAAACAAGGAATCTTTAAAACAAACAGAAGGATTAAAAGCCTTTTTTATTAATGATCCATCCCAGGGCCGCAAGGAAGTTTTAGAGCTAGCGCAGTTGGATTTGGATAAAAACGGCACTATTGATTCTGCTGAGCTTGATTTACTTAAAAAATCAAAGATACGTTTAAAGTTAGGGGATAAAATGCTTGAGCTTTTAAGTACACATCCTAATATGCTTAAACGTATTAAAAGGCTTTCAGAATACCGGGTTTAATCGGATGCACTAAAGGGGACGCTCCTATTTGTTTTAATTGAAACAAATAGGAGCGTCCCCACTTTTATGCTCCTTTTTGTTTTGACATAACCCCAAATATACTATATAATTACTAAACTATGGACATTAATGAGATTGTGCAACAAAGAATCGCAAAATTAGGGGTGCTCGGCGCTAAAAATGTAGCTTTATATCCAGCTAGAGTGCCTGCGCATAGTACTATCAGCCAGGCTTTGGCCGGCTTTGAAGAGGGCAAAAAAGTTACTCTTTGCGGCAGAATTATGGCTATCCGCGGGCATGGAAAGGTCAGTTTTATGGACCTTCGGGATACAACCGGTAAAATTCAGCTTTATGTTAAGCGGGATGTTATTGGGGAAGAAAAGGCAGGATTACTTGAACAATTGGATATTGCTGATATTGTAACTGTAAGCGGCGAGCTTTTTAAAACGCATACTGGGGAATTTACGCTTAAGGTTTTAGATTTGGCTATATTATCTAAAGCCCTGCGGCCTTTACCTGAGAAGTGGCACGGCCTAAAAGATGTGGAACTGCGTTATCGGCAGCGTTATTTAGATTTACTTTCTAATGAAGATGTAAAAAAAGTATTTGTATTGCGATCTAAAATTATTCAGGCTATTCGTAGTTTTCTCGATGCTCGCGGTTTTCTGGAAGTTGAAACTCCGATGATGCATGATATCGCAGGCGGGGCAGCCGGCAGGCCGTTTAAGACATTCCATAATGAATATAGTATGGATCTATTTTTAAGGATTGCCCCGGAGTTATATTTAAAGCGCCTTTTAGTCGGCGGCCTTGACCGGGTATATGAGATTAACCGGTCTTTCCGTAACGAAGGTGTGTCTACACGGCATAATCCGGAGTTTACTATGCTTGAAGTTTATCAGGCTTATTCCGATTATGAGGATATGGTTAATTTAACGCAAGATCTGGTTTGCCATATTGCCAAGGAGGTTTTAGGCAAGGAGGAACTAAATTATCAGGGTAAAATTATCAGCCTCAAAACTCCCTGGAGCAGGCAATCCTTTGCCGGTATGGTTAAGGATAAATTTGGTATTGAGCCGCAAGATGATGCTGCCCTGATGCTTAAGAAGTTACAGGATAAAGGGTTGGCTAAAGATAAAAATCGTTTGAGCCGTTCTCAGATAAATAAAATTGTTGAGGATGCCCTGGAACAGGATTTGCAGACTAACCCGACATTTATTACGGATTTTTTTAGCAGCCTTTGTCCTTTAGCTAAGAATAAGAAAGATAACCCATTGATTTCAGAAAGGTTTGAGCTCTATGTGGCAGGCATGGAGATTGCTAATGCTTATTCTGAGTTAAATGATCCTTTGGAGCAGCGCAGGCGCTTTGAGGAAGAAATTAAAGATTTAAACGAAGAAGAAAATAAGTCAGGAAACAGCGGTTTGCCTTCCAATAGGCAAAGCCAAAAGAATGTAGATGATGAGTATATTTTAGCCTTAGAGCACGGTATGCCTCCGGCAGGAGGGGTGGGCATAGGTATTGACAGATTGGTTATGCTGCTTACGGATCAGCCATCAATAAGAGATGTAATTCTATTCCCGCTTCTGCGCACGGTTGAGCAGGAAGAGGATAAAGTTTAATATGTTTTCTGAATTATGGCTTAGCCAGAGATATCTTAGGGCAGGAAAAAAAGAAAAAATAATTTCCATTACTGCTTTAATTTCGATAATTGGTATCGGTATCGGGGTGATGGTGTTAATTGTGGTTATCTCGGTGATGAGCGGATTTGACAGGTTCCTTGAGGATAAGATGGTCGGCACTAATGCCCACTTGTCGCTGGAATTTTACGGCGGTTTAAAAGACCCTTACCCGGTGATTGATAAACTGAAAACTTTCTCTTATGTAAAAGGCGCCACTCCTTTTATTGATGGCCAGGCATTGGTAAAAAATGATAAATCTATTTTTGGAGTTGAGATTCGCGGGATTGATCCAAAGCTGCAGGCAGAAACATCCAAGATCGACGAATATTTAAAATTAGGCAGCTATGATTTAGTGGGTAATGAAGTTGCTGTCGGCCAGGAGTTAGCCTTGCGTTTAGGTGCCGCTATCGGAGATACCGTAACCTTAATTTCTCCGGTTACTTTGGGAAAGACCAATTTTCTTGTCCGGGGTATTTTTAATAGCGGGATGTACCTTTATGATTCAAGCCTTATCTTAACTAGTATCAAAGGTGCGCAAGATTTTTATAAAATTACGGATAAGGTAACGGGTATTGCGGTCAAAGTGGATAATGTTTATAAAGTTGACAGGATAAAAGAAAATTTATATCGAGATTTGAAAGGGTTTGGAGCTTACCAAGTACGTACTTGGGTAGATGCAAATAAAAATTTTCTTGAAGCTTTAAAACTTGAAAAGATAGTTATGTTTATTGTGGTAACCATGACTACGGTAGTGGCTGCGTTTGGTATTGTAAGCACTTTGATTATGTCGGTGATGAGCAGGATTAAGGATATCGGTATCTTGCGCTCGATTGGCGCTAAAACGAAAAGTATTTTACAGATTTTTATTTTTCAGGGCATGGTTATCGGCATCATCGGTATTTTTTTAGGAGTTACCGCCGGAGTGTCGCTGGCGCTTTCTTTAGACCGAGTAGTAGATTTGATAAGTAAAATAATCGGGCGAAAACTTATTCCACAGGATATTTATTATTTTGACCGGATTCCGGTAAATATTAATGCCGGTGATATTAGTTTGATTTTAATTTCCGCGCTAGTGATAATTCTGCTGGCGAGTATTTATCCGGCATATTATGCAACAAAGATAATTCCCAGCGAGGCTGTCCGGCATGAATAGCGAAGTGGTTAAAGTTGAGGCAATTTGTAAAAATTACCGGGATAATATAAGTAATCTCCAGGTGCTAAAAAATATAAATTTTACTGTTCAACAGGGCGAATTTCTGGTAATCCAGGGGCCTTCGGGAGCAGGTAAATCTACCCTGTTGCATATTTTAGGCGGGCTGGATAATCCAACCGGAGGAAAAGTTTATTTTAAAGGAGCGGATATTTATAAATTAGATGAGAGCTTTCGCTCTGATTTTCGTAACCGCAAGGTAGGTTTTGTTTTTCAGTTTTTCCATCTTTTACCGGAGTTAAATGCTTTAGAAAATGTTTTGCTTCCGGGTATTTTAAAATCCTGGTGGGATAAAAAGAAAAATTTAGCTCAAGCCACAGCACTTTTAGAAAGATTAGGATTGAAGGATAGGTTGAGGCATCGGCCGAACGCTTTAAGCGGCGGAGAGCAACAGAGAGTAGCTATTGCCCGGGCATTGATTAATCAGCCCCAGCTTTTACTTTGTGATGAGCCAACCGGAAACCTCGATTCTGAAAATGGGCAGAATATTTTAAAGCTTTTGGGTGAATTAAATATCCAGCAGCAAATAACAATTATCATGGTTACTCATGATAAGGATATTGCTAGTGTCGCAGGAAGAATACTGCATTTGCGCGACGGAGTTATTTTGCAGTAAGACACCTGTCCCAGGGCGGAATTGGGCCAGTGTCGCCCGTGGCGAATACTGCATTTAAGAGATGGAATTTTTTAAATTAGTACCTCGCGCTAAGTAAATACCCGGCGTTTATTTGAATTGCGCCGGTATTCTCTAACCGGGAAATTGCGCGGTGTCTTCTTAATGAGGGAAGGAGAAAAATGAAGATTTATATTAATGGAAAATTTTATGATAAAGAAAATGCCAAAATCTCTGTTTTTGATCACGGTTTACTTTATGGGGATGGTGTTTTTGAGGGCATCCGTTCATATAACCGGCGGGTGTTTAAATTAAAGGAACACATCGACCGGCTTTATGAATCTGCTCAGAGCATTATGTTGAAAATTACTTTAACTAAAGAGCAGATGATCAAGGCTACGATTGATACGATCAGAGCTAATAAACTGGATAATTCTTATATCCGTTTGGTGGTTAGCCGCGGTGAAGGGGACTTGGGTCTTGATCCGCGTAAATGTTGTAAGGGGCCAACGGTTATTATTATTGCCGACAAAATTGCTTTGTATCCGGAAAAGTTATATCGCGAAGGCCTGTCTATTGTTACTGTGCCTACGGTGCGTAATTTGCCTGAGGCGCTTAATCCTCAGATCAAGTCTTTGAATTACTTAAATAATATTTTAGCTAAAATCGAGGCAGCTAATGCCGGATGCGATGAAGCAATTATGCTTGATTCTTTGGGATATGTTGCTGAATGTACTGGAGATAATATTTTTGTGGTCAAGAATAATCATCTTTATACTCCTCCCCAGTGCATGGGCACTTTGCGCGGGATTACTCGGGACGCTATTCTTGAAATTGCCCGTAAGAATAAGATTAGTGCGCATGAGCATGTAATTACCCGTCATGAAGTTTATATTTCTGATGAATGTTTTCTTACCGGAACAGCCGCGGAGATTGTTCCGGTAGTTAAGGTTGACGGCCGGATTATCGGTGCAGGTAAACCGGGAAAACTTACAACGTCGTTAATTAAGAAATTTAAAGAATTGACTACTAGAGATGGAGTGAAGTACTAATATGCTTTGTGATGTCTGTGGGAAAAATCCGGCAACAGTGCACCTGACTGAGATTATCGATGAGCAGATGAATGAGCTGCATTTATGTGAGGATTGCGCACGAACTAAAAGTGCCGCTATGGAACAGCAATTTGGCTTAAGTGATTTGCTGGCTGGTATGGTTGATTTTGAAAAGCCAACTGCCCAAAAAGAAGAAGCAGTTACTATTAAGTGCCCTAATTGTGGATTGACTTATGCTGATTTTAAAAAGATCGGGCGGCTTGGCTGTGGAGAAT
>JBAYMG010000008.1:0-49064 GCA_041663665.1 Candidatus Omnitrophota bacterium
ATCTGCCGCCAACTAAAACAGCAGCAATTAACCAGAAAAAATAATTGTCAATTGTCTCTTTTTTGAATCCTGTGTTTTCCGTTTTTAATCTATACAGGACAAGTAAATATACTATCAGGAAAGCAGCCAGATACATTAACCCATAATAATGCACTTGGATAAAACCTACTTTAAAAGCGATAGGATTAATATGCTCAGGTATATGATTCCACCAACTAAGAAAATCTTTCATTTTAAGAATTAAACAAAAAAATAACAGCTATTTCTTAATGGCACCCGTGCTGTGTGCAGGCATTTTCTATGGTTATTTCCTTTAATTCATTATCTTGGTATTTCTTGATTATCTCATCTACAGTTCCGGCAACCGCCCTAAAAGCCTTTATATTTGCTTCATTGATCTTCTGCACTGCCCTCATTCCCATACCCTGACAAACAACCACATCCACAGTTGAAGTACCCAATACGCCAATTGGGTGGCACATCCCGTGAGAATGATGGGCATTAGTGTTGTCTACGGTCTTTACTTCGTTTTTCTCAGTGTCGTAGATGGTAAAAAATGGCGCGCTGCCAAAATGCTCATGCACTTTAGCATTTAAACCTTCGTTTGTCTCAGTAGGTATGCATATCCTCATTTTACTCTCCTTTTCTAGCTATTAAAACTGTTTCACAAGTATTTCTATATGTTTTAACTTGCATCCTTGCGTTTTTCAGCAATATTCCTAAGTTTTTAAAGGGAACTCCTGATCGCGGATGGCTATGTCCCTCCAATGCATGCACCTTATCCATGATCCGTGCGCCTTTTTTATTCAAATCAACAAGTACAAGAATATTTTTAGTCACCCTAACCATCTCCTCAATACATTTTAATGGGTTGCGGGCATGATGAAGAAAATTAACCGATATTACTCCATCGAAAAAACTATTTTTATAGGCCAACCGTTCAGCATTCATAATCTTAAGCGTCACTTGTTTATCAAGCCTGAGCATCTTAAGATTCTCCCGGGCAACCTGCTGCGCCTTTCTATCCATATCAATGGAAATTACTTTTAAACCTTTCTGCGCCAAAGCAACCGCTAAATGCCCCTTACCGGTTCCTACCTCAAGAATCCTACCGGACAATTTAGCTTTTAAAACTACTTCCTTCCTTGTCTTAGGAATGTCATAGCCGAATCTCTTAAAGAGTTTAAGTTTATCCTGATCCTGCTTAAGTAAATTATTCATTTAACGTTAAACTTTAAACTTCTTCAAAATCAGCATCATCGGACACCAATTAGTAAATGCGGATTGTAATAAATTAGCTCCTACGAATGCCGTAAACCATAACCAATGCACATTTACAAAATGCGCTAAAAATAGGCTGACTAGAATAAACGCTCCCGCTATCCCACGCAACAACCTTTCCATATCCGCTCCTTACAAAGTAAATGTCACCGGCCTGTCCGATGAGGCCGGGTGTTTTTATATTTTAAAAACTGTAACGCACCCGCATAAAGGCATTCTTATTCTTTTTCATCATCCCAAAATCTGTATTATCATCCTCTCCCCAGGGAAGGTTAAAACCTACGGTTAACTTCCACTGATCACTAATATCATAGGCGGCGGATAAACGCAGGTACCCGTCTTTATCTGAAGGCGACCAAAAATTAAAAAGCCCAAGCATTACTGTCTGGTTTTTGTAAAGCTTGGTAATCCGTTGGGTCAAAACGTGGCGATACTCATCCCAAAAATAATCGCTTGATAACAGTGCTGCCTTATACTCAGAATAATTAAGTTTCTGCTCAAACAAATACTGTGCGCCAACTTTTAAATCATTACCCAAATCTTTTTCATATCCCAAAAGCCACTTTAACATTGAATTCTCAATAAGGCGATTATCCCCTTCAGCATCCTGCCGCGAATGAAGATACCCCATCTCCACGTTGCCAATACCACCCATAAAAGGACCGCGTACACTTGCGCCATAAGCATCCAGCCGCTCATAAAAAAGTTGATGATTTTGCTCATCTAAATAACTGCGGGGTGATGGATCAAACCCGTTGAAATAATAAAACGCTCCTTCCGTGCTGCCGAATGTCCGGTAGAGGCGCAAGGCATACTGCATATTTTTAGCCTGTAATGCCGGCTTTACAGCATTATTATCCGTATCTCTACCGGTAATCCCACCCTGAAAACTGTCAAAAAAAGAGACCCTGTCACCATCCGGCATAGTATTTGGAGTAAAATACGGAATAAGTACAAAATCTATATTTACTTCTTTTGGGTAGAGTGATAAACGCAAGGCATCAGAAGGTTTCTTCAGGTATTCATCCTCCCTTCCGATATAAAATGAAACATAATCCTTAGGAAATAGGTCATTAATAAATATGTAATCCCCTGTCCCCCAGGTCAAAACCTGCCGGCCAACCTTAATATCCAGTATGCTGGCAGGGCTAAAAGCAAGATTTAGATCGCGCACATCATATGAGCCGGTAGTCTGGAAATACTCATCCAGGACAAAATCACCCTTAAAATTAAAAACTCCATTCCAACGGGATAGCATATTAACTCCCGGAATAGCATAACGAGTCTTTAACTGCACCCTCTGCTCAAGCAAGTTATAACCTGAGTGTTTGGTCAAATCATCCTGGCTGAGGCGCACCCCAAAGGATTGTTCCACAAAACCATGCCACTCCGGAAGCTCAAACGCATTTGCGCTCGAAACAGCTAAAGCAATAATTACCGCCGTTAGAAAGAGTGCTCTTTTCACCTTACTCCTTTAGCCACTGCTGCGGAGGCGTACGCAGGAAACGCTCGGTAAAAATATCCTCGTTTAAATTCACATCATATTTAATGTCGCTGAATTCAGTAACCGTGCTGGAGTTGGAATTTAAATCTGTGGCCTTCATTTTGGTAATTGTGGGATATCCCTGGATATCTTCAACCTCTAAAGCTTCAATAATCCGATACAACTTACCGGTTTTATCAAAATACTCCGCCTTCATCGGAATAAAGTTATTTTTATCAATTTTCACCGTATAAAAGAAAAATTCTACGGGCGCGGCATCTTTAGGCGTATTCTTGACGGTATAAAATCCGGGTTCGCTGGAAAGTAACTCATGCGCATCCAAATCAATAGACCTTCCGGATATATCCTCATATAAAAATGTTGTTCCGGCAAAACTTGAACGCTTATCAGATGCGGCAATCCGGCGCACCAAATCCATAGCCGGCAAATACAGCCAGCGGTCATCATCTTTACCTGAATGCTTCCAGACAATATAACTCATTCCTTTTACATCATTGGGCTTATGAAAATAGACATAATATTTCTGGTCTGCCCCATCTTTAATGTTTAACTTTAATATCGTTAATTGGCGCTGACGGGTACGCCCCTGAGCATCAGTAACCACCATATTGACTTTAGCTAAACCATCTTTGCCCTGATAATACGAACTGCTATTGGCCTTAGCCACAATTTCATCTACGCTAGGCTCTTGGGCCCAGGCATTACTGACAAGAAATAGTATTGCCAAAAACACGAATAGTTTTTTCATTATATCCTCCTATCTTTGCAAATCTTTTGCCGTGAAATAATTGCGCAGGTTCCGGACAAAACCACAACAATGACCAGACAAATAATTGTAGCAGAATTAAGATTCATCAAATTATACCCTAGTAAAATATAAGCTACGGTGCCGGCTATAATTATTGCCATCAAAATACACTTTCCGCAGGAACAAACTGTTTTAACTTTTGTATTTCCAAAAACCAACCAGGGAAAACCGGTAATCAAGGCCGGTAGAATCATCAAAGTAACCACAGTAGCTACCATCATAATCATAAACATAAAAAAACCTACCGTATTATACGGTACTAATGGTGAAGCAAACAGCGGCAAGAATCCAATTGAAATTACCAAAGCGTTTTTAATTAACGCCCGTGCCGGAGCACCAAACATACCCTTAACAGTTTCCGGCCAATTTTTATTTTCAGCATAAAGCATCCGCGCCCGTTCGATAAAGTGAATAGCAAAATCAACCGCCAGCCCCAATGTCAAAGCCGAAAGTACGGCAACCGGCATATCATATTCCTTACCGGTAAAACCCAGTGAACCATAAATAAAAAGTATGGTTATGGTTAACGGAAGCATCGAAATTAGCCCGGTCACCGGAGATTTAAATAACACGATCATCATAAAAAGAACAATAATAAAACTCCCCAGAAAATTTACTAACATCCCGCCCACCATCTTATCCTGCCAAACCATATTGATGTAGGTTAAACCTGCCCATTGATACGTAATCTCAAACGGAGCAGGGTGCAGCTTAAAATATACCTGTACCTGTTTAACTACTGCTGACATTTGTTTATTGTCACCGGAGGTTAGCTGCAGCCAAAGATTAGCCTTAGAATAATCCGGATTTACAAAATGCCAAAGATCATCCGGCTTATGCGAATTCTCAAAGGAAATCAGCGATTGAGCTACTGCTTGAGGAGTAGACGGAATAATATTATTCTTTTTATCCCCGCCCAAAAGCTCATAATATACTTTCTTGGTAATATCCGCTATCGAGGTAGATTTACCAACCCTACCCTGATCCTTTAAATATACCTGCAACCCTTCAATATAACGCAACATTTCCGGCTCCTGAAACACCTGCCGATCTTTATCCTTTGCCTCAAGGATCAAATAAGCGCTATAAGTACCGCCAAAATGAGAGTTGAGCACTTTATCCGCAACCCGGATCGGATGTTTACGGTTAAACCATTTAGTCGGATTATCATTAATCTGGATATGGGTAATCCCATAAATTGAAAGCCCGACTATCGCAACCGCACCAATCAACACCTGCTTCCAGCGTAAAACTGTAAACCTCCCCCAGGCACTCAGTATCCGGCTTAAAAGACCCTGCTTCAGGTCATCTTCATGCACTCCGAAATTGCCCATCTTCTTTTCATCCAGAAGCGCGATATACGCCGGAATCAACAACACTGTAAGAATCCAGGCTAACGCCACGCCAAAAGCTACCGCAATACCAAATACCTGTACCGGAGGAATGGGCGCAAAAGAAAGCGAGAAAAATCCGGCAACCGTGGTCAAGGAAGTAAAAAGATTAGGCCGGTAAAGTTCGTTCAATACATAAGTAATCGTTTTGTTTTTATCCTTAAAGGTGCGGTACTTCTCAAAAAACTCATTTAAAATATGGATGGAATCAAGCACAGATATCGGCAATAGAAATATCGGGATCATCGAACTCATAATGTGAATGGGAAAACCTAAGCCTACCATCAATCCCATCGTGATCACCACTACAATCATCGACATAACCAACGGCATTATCACCAAGGCTACATACCGGAAAAACCACCACATCAACAAGAAAATAACCAATACCGCCAAAGGTGCCGAAATCCCCATTTGCCAGAACATTTCATTGCCAAAAGCGTCCTCGGCTAAAGGCAACCCGGTAAGATGGTAACGCTCAACACCGGGGTAATGCTTTAAAATTTTCTGGATATCTTTTGCTACCCGATAGCTTATCTTTTTTTCTTTAATTGGTACATAAATACAGAGCGCTTTAGCATCACGCGAAATTAAGGTATCGTAAAAAAGCGGGTTTTCCAGGGCCCGCTGTTTAATCCGCAAAGCATCAGCCGTTGTATAGGGCGGGTTTCCCATCAACCAGTGAAAGCTAATCACTCCCGGACCGGCCTGTTCGATATCATCTTTATTTGCCAAACTCATCAACTCATAGGCAGTGACGCCATCGACTTTTTTTACCTCATCCGTAATTTTATATATTTTTTCTAGGGTAGCCGGATTAAAAACCCCTCCTGCGTCTTTTTCATTAACTACGCCTAAAACAATGTAATCATAAATAGCGAATTCTTTTTTGACCTCATGATTAAAAACCCGGACAAGTTCTTTCTCCGAAAGCATATTCTCCGGATCAGTATCAACCTTCACCAGGATAAATGCCGCTAAAGAGGCCGCTACGGCCAATGCGGTAATTAAAAATATTAGTTTGGGTTTTTTTAGCGCAAAATCAACAAGCTTATCAATCATAATATCCTCCCTCAAGAAACTCTGTCGCCTTTTCGATACACCCCAGACAAGTAAGCTTCTTTTTACTACGAATCTCCTTGCATTTTAAAGAACCTGCCGCTGATAGAAACTCACGTTCAAGCAAAGATTGATTATACGAAGCTTTCTTGGATGCTAAATGACAAGCAGCATAATAAGCCCCGCATCTTCCACCAGGTGCTCGACCACCGCCAAAAGCAGCAAAAGCATTAACTTCTTGCTCTGGTAAACCAAACACATCGTGATAAGCCTTAATGATTGACTGAGCACAATTAAGCTTTGAATTACCGTCTCTACCTAAATAATGATTCTTTGCTTTTTCTTTACGCATTGTTCTTTCCTTTCCTTACTTTCTTTAAAACCGTGTATGTTCCGCCTCCGATACGAAGCGCTTTACCACAGAGAATTGCTTCTGCTGTTTTTTTACGAGCAGATTCAATAATATTACCAAAAGTTTGCCAGGAAATACGCATTTTCTTTGCGGCATCGGCCTGATACATACCTTGACGATCAACAGAACACAACGCTTCGCATTCATCAACCGTTAAAACAATTTCTTAGCCTACCTCTGGCTTTTTTTGTATTTTTTAGCATATGCCAATAATATAATAAAAGATTATTTTTGTCGATAGTTTATTTATGATATTTTAAACGTTATTTTTTGTGAGGTGGGCCTCGCGAGGTGCCCCTGCAAGAGGTCCATTACACAAGAATCTCTAGAGAAAGGTAATTCCTTACCAAATTTTAGCACCTTAAGCTTTTATCTATCGAAATTTGAACGCCTTAAAGTTTCTGCCTAATGAAATCCTTGCGCGAAGCGCAAGGGCCTGAAAAGCCAAAGGCGAAACAGAAATGTCCGTCACTTTAGACCCGGACATTTATATACAGAGGGTAAAAAATATGTGTAATTTTTGTAGTACTCTAAATTTATAAATAAATTTTTATTCTATCCAAAATCTTAGTACAGGCTTCTTTATCTGCACTCACTCCTCCTACGCGAATCTCCACCTTCGTAGAAGTATCAGTTACCTTACGCACATCAATCCAAATCTCTTTGCCGTCAGCATAATGGCTTCTGAAGGTTGTAACATTTGTTTCTTTGGCTACCTTTACTATTTCAAAATTAAGAGACTTTAGGGCTGACTCTGAGGCCTTTACGGTCCTATCATAAGGGGCATTGAACTGCTGGGTCAACTTACCGGAGAGCCAAGCTGCTGTACCTACGCCTCCTACTGCGCCTGCAACCAAGAGAAAACATCCGCAGATATTTAACAATAAAAACACCGATAAAATAAAAGTAGCTGCCTTTTTAAACATACGCTCCTCCTTTGTAAGCCCCTCTCCTCTCTGAATAAGAAAATAATTATTGAGATCCCACTATTATAAGCCGAGTAGGAACCTCTCCCTATATATAGGTATTTATTATAGCGAATTTATAGCCTTTAACAAGAAAATTTGTACCTTTAGAGAGGTAATTCCTCGCCAAATTTGAGCACTTTAAGCTTTTATATATCGAAATTTGAACGCCTTAAAGTTTCTGTCTAATGAAATCCTCGCGCGAAGCGCAAGGGCCTGAAAAGCCAAAGACGAAGCAGGAATGACCGTTTTGTCCGGTAATTTTGGCTTAAAATTATGTAACTCTTTGCAAAATAAAACTTTCTCGCATGTCCACCATTTAAAGATGGACATCGAAGCTATTTACCCCATATAAGCCAAACAAAAAGATAAGAAGTTATAACCGCACCAAAAGTAAAAGGTATTCCTATTTTTATAAAATCCTTAAACTTAACTTCAAAACCTTCTTTCTTAAGCAGTCCGCAGGCAACAATATTGGCAGACGCGCCTATTGGAGTAATATTTCCTCCCAAACTTGCGCCAATAAGTAAACCAAATATAAATAACGACGGATTTACATTAAGCTTAGAACCCATCTGAATCGCAACAGGAAGCATAGCCGCAAGGAAAGGCACATTATCCACAAACGCAGAAATAACTACAGATATAAAAACAAATAACGTATAACCCAAAAAAATATTTCCCCCAATTATGCTGGATAAGAATTGAGCAATATTGTCTATCCATCCGGTTAAAGATAGACTACCAACTAAAATAAATATGCCTGCCAGAAATAATGCTGTATCCCAATCTAATGATTTAACCAGCTCAATAATCTCTCCTTTATTCTTCAGCTTTTCCCACAATAAAGAAATAATCCCAATAACCATACAAATTATTCCAGCAGCATATTGAAAACCAGTATCAAAAAACGAAGACACGGCGAGTGAAATTATCAATAGTATAAGTAGAATAGTGGGCACCCAAGACTGAATTTTTTCCACGGGTATAAGTTTAACTTTATGCCTCTCCTGGCGAAAAATAAACATTAGAACAAAAAAAGAAACAAGAGCGCCTAACTCAACCGCAAAGAATATACTTAGCCTACCCCTATAAAAGAAAAAGTCACCAAAGTTCATTTTCGTAAATCCTGCTAAAAGCATACTTGGAGGATCGCCAATTAACGTTGCCGCACCCTGTAGATTACTAGAGATAGCGATCGCTATCATCATCTTTATCGGATTCAATTTAATCTTACGTGCAAGAGTTAAAGCAATAGGAGCAATAATAAGAACCGTAGCTACATTCTCAACAAACATGGAGATGAATCCAGCAAGGGCACAAATGAGCAGAATAGCCCATGCGCTATTTTTTGCTTTATCCACAATAATCTCTGCAATAACCGCAGGCACCCGGCTTTTCATGAAAACATCAGCAATGGCTAATGTCCCCACAAAAATACCCATAACATTCCAATTTATGCAAGCAAAAGCTTGAGGAAAAGAAAGTGTTTTAGTAAGCAATAACACGCCAACTGCACTAATAGCGATAAGAGATCGTCTTCGCGGGAAGATCACGAATAAAAAGTAAACTAAAACAAAAAAGATAAATAAAATATTAATTCTATACATTTCTATTCATTAATTTTATCTGATACTTTAGTATTCTTTTTATTTTTATTATTTTGATTGCTTTTGATCACAATAAAAGTAAAAAAGAAAACCACTGCGCCACCTAAAATGTAAATCGGCCAATCCTGCCATAAATTCCCATTCATTTTTCTCCTCTGTAATTAACTCTTTATCTTAAAATATTAAATTTTTACCACTTATTGTTTATTAAACATCTTATTTCTCTACTTAGCTTTCTAGTATTCATGGAATAAAAGAGTATACCAAATAAAACCATCAGGGCAAAAACTTCTATCTTTTATAATAATTCAAGAAACATATTACCCCCCCATAATTGCTTAAACCATCAACACTAAAGCTTTTTTCTAAATATTCGACTAAAACAAAAAATAGCCATGCCCAAAATAGTTGACCATGCAATTACAATTAATATCCACCCACTTAGCCTCATAATATTCTCCTCTGATAATGCATTTTATCAAACTAGATTGAAGGATATTTTAAGGTAAAAATTCCATTGTAATTAAAAGTACAAAATAACCCTAACCATGCGCATTTTCCTTAACCTACTTTCAAAAAAAAGAAGCCACCTGCATTTGCATGCAAGATGGCGGCCCGACCAACTTATTAACCTCCGCAGAAAGAAGATCTGCGAACCCTTTGATTTAAATTATTTTATAAATTAATTATATCTCCAGAATGATATAATGATAAAAATAATAAAATATATTCTTTAATATGACGCGTTAGTAAAAAATTATTCTTAATATGCTCCCTTCCATTTTGCCCTAATTTTTTAGCATAATCAGGACTATTTAATAATTGCTTTAAAGAAAAGGCAGCCCCCTCGATAGAATGACACAACAATCCAGAATATTTATGCCTTATCTGTAATGGAATTCCACCGACGCCTGAAGCTACTACTGGCTTAGACTTCCAAAGCGCTTCTGCTACTGTTAAACCAAAGCCCTCTTTTATTGATTTCTGAATAATAACATCAGACGCTCTTTGCAAAGCGTTTACTTCGATATCATTTTGAGGTAAAAGTAATATATGGATATCTTTATCCGCTTTAGCTTTATTTTGAACTTCTTCAAGCACCTTCTGGCCTTCCGGGTCGTCACTAGCCGTGCCCCCAGCCAGAATTAACTGGCAATCAATGTAACGCTTAACCTGCAAATAAGCGTCGATTACTCCCACCGGATCTTTTAAATAATCAAAACGAGAAATCTGGGTAATAATTGGTTTACCCCTAGTAATTTCATATTTCCTTAAAACTCCATTAATAACTTCCTGGGGCAATTCTTTGTTTTTATCACTTAAAGGATCAATGGAAGGCGAAATAAGAAATTGTTTTATCGATAACCTCTGGGAAAAACTCGGCGCCGAAAAAACAGCAGCATCATATCGCCCAATATAGTTCATCAAAAACTTCCAAACTTTCTGATTAGGATTAGACACATCAATATGACAACGCCAAATCCATTTATTCTCTCTTTTTTTCTCAATTAAAGCTATCGGCTGCGGGTCATGCACGAAAACAATATCCGCAGACGTATCTAATTCATCAATATTTCTTTTACTGGTCTCAGTAAAAATATCAAAATCACTCTGAGCAATTAACTCTGGCCTTCCATGCAAAGCGTTATGAAATTTCTTGGTTACCCCATAAAAATCCTGACCGCCTTTTACCAAATCCCAACTAGCATTAACACCCAACTCCTTAAGCAAGGGTATCATTCGAGTTAAAATCTCAGCCACCCCTCCTCCTACAGCCGTGGAATTAATATGCTGCACGCGCCTGCCATCCATCTTCTGAGCAAGCATTCTCAATTCATTTATCGTAGACTGACCAACGATAGGAATATAATCATCTAATTTAGCCATATTACTTAGAGCCTCTGTTTTTAATCAAATAAATAATTTTATTTCTTAAATCTTCAAGTGTATAAGTATATGGATCCAGCTTAGTTATTTTATCCGCTAGATCCTTATCGCCGATAGTCGTTTCAATCCAGTTTGAAAAATCATTTACTTGTTTTTCTAACCTAAGCCGAGCTTCAAAAATGTGAAAATATATAGAATCAATCGTTATGTCCTGAAGTACTTGGCTAAATTCATCTAAATCCTGTGCAGAATAATTAGTCCTAAAAACAAAACTATTTGATTTAATAAAATGGAATTCCTCTCCACTGCGGGCAAATCTAAGTTTTGCAAACGGATTTTCCTCCAAATATTTTTCTATTGTTAAAGCTATTTTTTCTCTTAAACTATGTATTGTAAAAAACTGCATTGTATCAATACTAGACAGTTTTTCTCCAAGCTCATCCTCTCCCAGACAATCAGCTACCCAATAAGAAAAATCATTTGGAGGCTCAGGAGAAAGATATTGATGCTGTTGTAGAAATCTATGTGTATGATGATAAATTGAAGCTCCTGGAACAGTTTTAATTAATCCAACTAATTGCCCCAAAGTAGTTGCCCTTAACCCGGTTAATTCAGAAAGATGCGCTCGGGCATAAAAAATAAAAGGAGATTTTTCTTTTAAATAATCATTCATATTTTCTATTTATTCAGTACAATTAATATCATTTTTAAAAAAATTTTAACTTCATTGGTATTCCGAAAATAATACTGCGCCTGAGAATCTTTGTTTTTACCGACTCGAATAGTAATACCTATATCTTTTAACGCAATAAAAGCATCCTCGTCAGTTAAATCATCACCGATATAAATCGGAAGCAGCGGATAGCCCTGCTTTCTGAATCTCTCTCTAGCTAAAAGCCACATTACTACTTTTCCCTTGTTCATCCAAGTAGCCGGCCTAATATCAATAGCCCTCTTACCTGGTTTAATCATAATTAAACCATTTACTAAATAATTAATAATTGTCTCATGAAAAATAATCTTTACTCGCGAAATATCCTCTTTCTTTACAAGTCGATAATGCACACATAAAGAAATACCCTTGTCTTCAATAATAACCCCCTCAACCTCGGCCAACTTAGTAATAAGCAAATTTTTAATCTTCATCAATGCTTTAATATATAAAAGCTGAAGATTGGCTTTATGCTTTAATTTTGGCCCCTGAATTTCTAAACCATGATTGCCCGAATAAATAATATTTTCTAAACCAATCTTTTGTTTTATATCGCTTAATTGTCTACCTGAAATAATCGCTAACTTACAATTTGATTTCTGAATTAACTGCCTAAGAATGCCCCTCGTCTCTTCAGAAAATACAGCCTTCTCTGGAGTACTGGCAATCGGAGCTAAAGTGCCATCATAATCTAAAAATAAAAAAAGATCTTTATTGCGAAGATTGTTCTTAATTTGTTCCAACTTATCCAAACCATACTGCATTGAATTAACCTGTCTTTCTCTGTTTACGGTCTACCATCTTTATTCCGAAGCTACGTTTTCTTTAAAGCTGTCAGCTCCGTGATAATACTAGCTGCCCAACGATAAACATTATTCTCTGCTACAATTTTACGCATATTCACCATACGCCTTATTTTCTCTTCTTTAGGCATTTGGATTGCCAACTTTATACTATCTGCAAATTCCTCAGTTGAATATGGATTAATCAGTATAGCGTCATTGAGTTCGCGGGCCGCTCCAGTAAACTGGCTAAGAATCAAAGCTCCAGATAAATCCTCTTTCTCCACAATGTATTCTTTTGCAACTAAGTTCATTCCATCATGCAGAGAACTGACAATGCAAATATCCCCTAATTTATAATATGGCTGAATATCATCTTGCGAAAAATGTTTCTTGAGATAAATTATCGGTTTCCAATTACCATCTATATGTTTCCAATTAATCTTTTCAACCAATTCATCAATTTCACCAATTAAATCATGATACCGCTTAATGTGTGTCCGGCTGGGAGCAGCTAGCTGAATAAACACAAACTTCTTTTTAAATTCCGGATATTTTTCTAAAAATCTGTCAATTGCCAGTAATCTTTCAACTATGCCCTTAGTATAATCAATTCTATCTACACCGACTGCAACGATTTTACCCTCAAGCTCAAACTCCTTCTTCAGCTTCTCAACCTGACGTATAGGATCAACCTTAAATGTGCCTATCTGAGCATTAACACTGATCGGAAATGCCCTGATAAAAGTTTCCTTTCCTGACCTAACCACGCTGAACTTTTCCGTATCCACACGCGATTCCAACAACCTATTAGCAGTATCTAAAAAATTATTACAATGATTCTGAACATGAAAACCAATCAAATCTGCTCCCAGCATCCCTTCAAGAATCTCGTTCTGATACGGACAGATCATAAAAGCCTCTGGTGTTGGCCAAGGTATATGCCAAAATAGAGCAATCTTTACATCTGGACGTTTATCCTTAATCATTTTTGGCAAAAGTGTAAAATGATAATCCTGCACAAAAATAAACGGATGCTTTACTGGTAGATCTTCTAAAACGCTATCGGCGAATTTTTGATTTACCTCTTTATACATACGCCAATCAGTTTCATTAAACATCGGACGGGTATGTGTATTATGACATAGAGGCCACAACCCTTCATTTGAAAATCCATAATAGTAGCCTTGTTCTTCTTCTTTACTTAACCAAATTCTCTTGAGAATATAACGAGGATCATCAGGTGGGATACCTAACTTATCTTTAGAATTAACAAATTTCTTATCAGAATTACCACTTCCATGTGCAATCCATGTTCCACCACAAGCAGAAATAATCGGATGTATTGCCGTAACCACTCCACTTGCCGGCCTTATACATTCAGATATACCAGTACTATCATTAAAAATATGCATATACGGCTCTCTATTAGAAACCACAAAAAAAGCATTATCACCAAGTTTGGCATGCACTAAATCTTTAAGTTTAGCCTCAGTCCACAATTCTTCCTTATTCAGTCGATCATTGGCTTCATATGATATTGTTCGGCGCGCCACTCTTAGGCTTAAAGCAACTTGCTCTACCTCGCTAATCAATTTACCAAATTCACCTTTTTCATTAAAAGGTCGTAATTTATCAGTATCTCCCCGCTGAAAATGAGTAAACCATTGCGTTAATCTGCGCACCGGCATAATAAAAATTTGCCTTTGGATTAAAAAAGTAACCAACACTATCAATGATATGAAAACTACTGAAGCAGAACTTATTTTTCTCCATAATTCTGCCATCGTAGTAAGCAGATATGAGGTATCGTAAATTACTTCCACCATACCTAAAACATTTCCCTCGTCATTTAAAACAGGCAGGATATAACTATATACGGAATATTCCTTAAAATTATCTAAAGCCCCACGCGGATTTTTAGTCAATAAAATATTCTTTACATACGGTCTTTCTTCTTTTTCTAAATCAGAGAACCTCTCAGTAATAGCAAAAATGTTGCCATCTTTATCATAAATAACACAACCCTGTAGCCTTTCTCTTTTTTGAAAACTCTCGACTAACCGATTGGCCTGCTTAAGATCATTGTTAATTAAAATATATCTGGCAGATAACTCTAAACTCTCACCAACGGATTTAGCTTTTCTCTGCAAATCATCCATCAACTTTTCTTCTGTGAAACGGGCTTGCATAACGCCTGAAATAGTAAATCCAAGCGCAACGATGATTAATATAGGAAGGATAAAGAAAAGTATTCTTTTCATTTAATTAACCTCATTAAAATAAAATGCCATCTTGCATATAAATGCAAGATGGCGGCCCGACCATCTAAAAACCTCCAGAAATACTTGCGTACTCCCAGACCACTTGTAATAAATTCTTAAACTTACTATACTATAGTCAGAGAAAATATTCAATAAATTAATAAAAAATCCGTCCAAAACTGGCAGCAATATTAGACGAAGAATAACCTCTCTACTCTCTGAATGAAAAAATAATTATTGAGACCCTTTTTGCATATCATAAGGGAAGCCTCTCTATTTTGCAAATGACGCCTGATATTGAGTGTTACCTTAATATATAACCAGTATTTCAAATTTAGAAAGTAATTCCTAGCTGATTACTTTTGAATTACAAATATTCATCTAATGCATTCTATCAGCTATTTTTTGTTCATTTCGTCTTCTACTTCTCCAGCGCCTTCATCATAAAACTTCTGTTCATCTGGAGCAAGCTCTTTTAATAATCTTAAAAACTCGCCCGCGTGAACTTTTTCTTCATTCGCAATATCTTTTAAAACTTCCTGAGCTAACTTATTATCAGTCGACTCGGCAAGTTGCATATAAAGCTGAATTGCTTCATATTCTGCTGCAATCATAAAACGGATTGCGCGAATCAGTTCTTCATTTGTAACTTTATGCTCTTTCTTAAGACCAGAAAACGGATTTCCGAAGTCAGGCATGACCACCTCCATTTATTAAAATTTGCAATTTCTTTAACCTTCTGTCTTCGATATGGTGTGCCCACAACAAACAAAACTTCAACCATCAACTTTTGTTACTGTAACTCCATTACCATATATTTTGCAACTATATTTTACCAACTTTCTTGACTGCTATATACCAAATCCCTCATTCTTTATTGTCTTATTTCTACAAAAGCGTTTATATCAAACGGATTTGTCCTCATTGCTAATGAAAACAGATACGGATAATCCTGTTTTAGATGCTTCATATAATCCAACCACTGTAAAATTAACTGTTGGTATGCTCTTTCTATATCACCTGATAAATGCTGATAATCAGTATCGGGTAACTTCGCTAAATCACGCCTGTGGGCCAGTTCATCTGTCAAATGAAATACTGACCAGAGCAGATTGGTAAAAGATTCGTGTTCAAGCAGATTAGGGTTCTCAAGGAGGCTAAGCAAGAACTGTCTTTTACCAACTAAAAAATCTTTCATCTTAATAAGGTCGCCTCTCTTACTATCTATGCTGCTTTCATGACCCTGTATGCTTTTGCGCACCTTCATAAACTCTTTGTCCGTCCAATCCTTTGTTACCACAAGGTGACGCCCTATATCACTAAGCTGCGGATCAAATTGAGAGCATTTTCTTAAAAGCTCATTGCCTACCTCGCTGAAAAAAGTCCCTATTACCATATTTAGCTTATTTAAAATGGATTGTTTATCCCTGAATTCGAGTAAGCGTTGCAAAACCAAAGTTACTATCAAGACATTTAGAAACAAAAAGGCAATGTCGCCGATTAGATAAATAAATATATGGCGTAAATCCCTAAAAATCAAATAATGAATTAAATAAAAAATGAACGATAGGAAAATTAAGATTAACGCAAGAATTGCTTGCCAATTAAAAAACCGTTTCATAACAATAACCCCTTTCATTCTATGCTAAATAGTTATTTAAGCTATTTAAAAGGTTAAAAAGTTATTCCCCGCATGAATCGCAAAAACCCTCCAATACTACTTTCTTTCCTGTCACGGTAAACTTGTTTTTTATATCTCTGGGAACTTCCAAAGCATCAAAGCTTTTGTCACAAAAATCAATGATCTTATTGCATTTAATACATTGAAAATGATGGTGATTCGCAATATCAGGATCAAAACGCTTTGGCCGGCCATACCCCTCCACTACCTTAAGCAGCCCAAGCTCAACAAAAGATAAAAGCGTCCTATTGACTGTATCAAAAGAAATATTCGGAATTTTTTTTCTTATTCTTTGGAAGACAATATCTGCAGAAGGATGCCCCTTGTCATTCACCAATGCTGCGAATATAGCGGTACGCTGAGGAGTAATCTTAAGATTGCCATCTTTACACTTCTTAAGGAATATCTCAGTTGAGCCGTAGACTGTATTATTCATAGACTTTACTATATAGGAATTGTTCTTATTTGTCAAAATTTATTTTTGTATTTTTTAGTTAACTAAAAAAACTACAAAATAGGCGGAAAACTTCAGGATGGGGGCCGCTTTTGGTGTACTCCGAGGATATCGATATGAAACTAATAAAGTTCCGTTATCCCTGGCACCATATCGTCGAAAACCGAGGAAGTAAAAAATGAAGCCCCACCCTTATAAGCAGAGTAGAAACCTCTCACTATATATGGGCGCTTATTATACCCAATTTATAGCCTATAATAAGAAAATCTCCGCCTCCAGAGAGGTAATTCCTCCGGAAAAATGTCTGTTTTGTCCGGTCATTTCTAGCTATAATCTCCGTAACTCTTTGAGTAATTAGAAGATAGCGTTATCCGCCCCTCTTCCCCGGACATAAACGATAAATCGTTACTTTCGATGCTATTTTCGTCGTATCTATCGTAATAATTAGATGCGCCTAGCTCTTTTTTTAAGGAATTAATTATAAATCCGTCAATTCGTTTCCAAATGTATGAAATAAATTTAACGGGCTTAGGATTACCTTTATTATCACGGTAATTAAGATCGTAACTTTCAATTTTATTATAAACAATAAGGGTAGCTTCTGCAAGTAAATCTTCACCAAAGCGATGGTTTAGGGCAGGAAACACAATCTTGTGGATTCTAAAGATTAGGAAACTAACGTGACGGAGGACAAGCTCATCTTTACTTTTCTTTGAGCTTTTTTGGGCCCTAGAAATTAAGCGCCTTTCTTCAGATAATAAAAGTTTTGGGTAGCGTCGAAAGACACCCTTGTAAGATTCCCACATCTATTCCAAAATTAAAATAATCCCTTCTTATTCTTGGCTTCAGCATCTTGTATAAAAAATAGCCCCGCGAGTTTCTTCTTCCCTTGATCATCAGTAAAGTATTGTCTTTGCGCGTAGAATGTACCGGTGACTTCTACACGAGGAGTAAATGGCGGCTTTAGTTTCTCACCCGTTTTCATAGTAATAAACACTACGTTAAATATTGTTGGTGGCGGGCTAGAGCCCCAATCACAACACGGGCATCCATAAGCGTTCTTGCCTAACGCAAAACTATCAAGAGACCCATCCGAAAGATAAGCATCATAAGGAATCAAAAGGTAACCTATTAATTTGATTTTCTTGCCATTAAAATGAAGGATATCTATCGGGAAGCCCTTAATGTCCTCCCCGTCTTTAGTAACCTGGCCTTGAACCTTTTCGAGTTCTTTTATGTTTAAATTATACACCTGCTTATCATCTGATTGACCAGCAAGAGCTTCATCTGTAAATCTTACGGAATGGAATGACTGCGTTGAATCTGGTTTTTTCATCGCAAATAATAGAATTACTGTTAAAACAAATGTGTATTTTAGGACAGAAACGAATTTTCTCATTACTTAAAGAATCTCCTAGATTATATTTTACCTAATATTGAATTATCTTCTGGATAATATCTATGTAATTCTTCCAAAGCGCTATTCCTCTTATTAAGTTCTTTTAACGCATCATAACAAGTAACGAGTAATCTTAATGAAGATTTATGATAAGAAACAATATCCACCCCCTGCCTCCTGTTGTCCGACCCGAACGCTCTAATTTGCTCAAAATACGGTACCGCTTCTTTATATTTCTTTTCAGATGCCAGGATTACTCCAATGCTAAAGTTCGCGCTTTTATCTTTAGGATCAGCTTTTAGGGCCTGCCGGTAAGCATATATAGACTTCTCCAAATCACCATTACTTTTATAGCTATACCCCAGCATATCCCATGCCATAACGTTCCTTTTATCAAGAAGCACTGCCTTTTCATAACTTCTTATTGCATCAGAAAATAACTCACAGGGCATATATGAAGAGGCGCGAGACAATAACTGTTTCGCTATAAACGGCCTCATAATGATTAAGCTTGAGCATATAAAAGTGAGGCTAAGTAACCATCTCAAAGCCAGCCTCGGCTGCCTGTTATGCTCGTGAAGATGGCCACAGCTACAATGTTCGTGTTTATCCATGGTTGAATCCTTATGCAATAATAAAGAAAAATAATGCAATCAATATAAGAATATTGCCTGCTACGAATTGAATGTATTTTTCTAGTCTTTCCACCTTGGGAGCTAAATGTTTTATCAATCCCGTAGATGAACCAATCAACAATATCGGCAGGCTTTGTCCAATCGCAAAACTAAAGAATATAATAAATGTATACGCCCATGAATCCCAGAAACCCACGATGCTTGCAATCACAAAAAGCACAGAAGCACAACAGGGACAAGCCGGCATCTCTAAAAATGCGAACATAACTCCAAATACAAACGCTCCAATGAAACTTCTTTTCTTGGCCTTGGCATTTACTTCACAACCTGAATGATGTGTCTGCTCGTTTTTAATTAATCCGGCGTAAACAATACCAAAACCTAATAGAATAAATCCTAACCCCATATAAACATACCTGCTTATATGCACCAAACCAAAGGCTAGGTTTTTAAGCACGATTAAAGCTACACCTAAGAATGTATAGCTAACAATTAATCCCGAAGCCAAACAAACAGCCAATAATACTGTTTTTCTTTTAGGGTGATTCGCTCCTGTTACATACCCAAACACAATAGGTATTCTGACTAGAGTGCAAGAACTTAACGATGCGATAAACCCTGCCCAAAACACAATGAATATCGCTAAAATAGGCGACTTAGTTATAATTGTTTGAAGCGTGTTTGTCATTTAAACAACCATCTGCCTAATAGTGCCGAGATACCATAACAACCTGCGGCAAAAAGAACGATTGTGGCGCCACTGGCTGTTCCCCAATAATATGATGCGATTAATCCTGTAATACCAGAAAGAACGCTTATAATTACCGCCCATGCCGTATACGCATGCATGTTCCGCGCAAGATTACGAGCTGCTGCCGCAGGCAAGACTAAAAGGGAGTTTATAATTAAAATACCTACCAGGCGGATTGAAACAATCACCACTAATGCCAGCAGTACCGTAAAGCTCGTTTCTATTAAAAAGGTGTTAAGCCTACGACTACGCGCTAAAGATGAATTAACGCTTGTAAGTATCATGGCATTGCCTGCCATATACCAATAGACAAAAACAACTACGGCTATTACGAAAAACCAAGCTATTTGCCCGGGGGTAACTGCAAGGATGTCACCAATCAAATAACTTGTGTATTTTACAAACCCTCCCTGCCTGCTCAGAATAACAATCCCCAGAGCAACGATAAATGCCATAAAAACCCCCAAGACAGTATCTATGGATGCTCTTGTAATGTTTTTAAGTATATTTACCGCAACTGCCAAAACCACCGCTAAGCCCACCATGGAGAGCGTTGGGTCATTAAAACCTAAAAGCACACCTATTGCTATCCCTGTTAAAGCAGAATGGCCTAATACATCGGTGAAGAAAACCATGCGGTTATTTACCACCATTGTGCCTAAAAGCGCGAACAACGGCGTAACCAGCAATATGGCTAAAAGCGCATTTTTCATAAAGACATAGTGCGTCCAGCTAAACCCGAGCATATCCATTAACCTATACCATGCCTCAATGATTGCCATTTTTACCGCCTTTTGATATTAAATCCGGCAGACAAGAAATATTCCATAGAGTCGGACCGAATGCCTTTACTAATTTTTCATTTGAAAGCACTTCTTGCGGGTTTCCCTCTGCAATAACCGAACGATTAAGAAGGATAAGCCGGTCAACATAAGAAGATACACCGGCTAAATCGTGGGTTACGAGGATGACTGCGATATGATGTTTCTTCCTCAAATCATCTACAATCTGATAAAAAAGAGATAATCCTTTAACGTCAACTCCACTGGCCGGCTCATCTAAAAGTAACAGTTCAGGCTCGGGCGTCATAGCAATAGCAAGCAACACACGCTGCAATTCTCCTCCGGAAAGCTCGCCAATCCTTCTTTTAAGCAAATGGACGGCTGAAAATAAAGATAAAACGCCTTTTACATTCTCTAGCAACTCCTCACTAACCCCGGCCCAAATGGGCTTACGGCTTATCGCCGAAGCCACCAGGTCTACCACACTTATGGGAGAGCTAAGGTCAAATTGCAGTTTCTGCGGGACATAGCCTATCTTTGGTTTCTTGGATACACTCCCGTTTATCCGGTATGTTATCTTGCCTTGATATGGAACCTCGCCAAGGATTGTACGTAAAAGAGTAGTCTTTCCAGCACCGTTTGGCCCGACTATCCCGATAACCTCTCCGCAGTTCACATGCAGATTGACATTATCAAGTATAACATCGGCCCCTAACTTGACCCTTAAATTGTCGATTTTTGCGCAGCGATGTTCACAGGTATTTTGCAAAACGACTCTCCTTCTAATTATTTGGCGAATGCTTTCTTCAAAACAGCCAAATTGTTTTCCATGATATTTATATAAGCATCATAATCATCCGAGCCGATTACCGCAGGATCAAGCACATAAACTTTAGCCCCAGTTTCCCTTGCGATTGCTTGCGCTGCGCCAGACGGATATTGCGGTTCGCTAAACAACGCTTTAACGCCTGACTTTTTCACAAGATCTATGGTTTCTGAAAGTTCTTTTGCGCTCGGTTCGCTTCCCGGTTCTCTTTCTACTACGGCTGCAATATTGAGGTTGAATTCTTGGGCAAAATAAGGAAATGCCTCATGAAACGTAATAATTGACCTACCATTATAAAGAGCTAATTCTGAATGCATCTTTTTACGCAAGTTCTCAAGCTTTGCTACATAGCTGGCAGTATTTTTTTCATAAAGCGCCTTATGGGTAGGATCGAATTCTCCCATGGCTTTACCGAGGTTTTCCACCTGGGTTATGGCATTGAATACACTAACCCATACATGCGGATTATCGCCCTCATCACCTTCGCCTTTAATTAAAGGTACCCCTTCTGATAGCTGGATTATTCTTAAATTTGGATGTTGCGCTATAACTTTATCCAAAAAAGACTCCATCCCCGCGCCATTGGCTACAAAGACCTGAGCGTCAGCCAGTTTTTTCATATCATTGGTTGTTACCGTATAATCATGCAAACATCCGGTTAAGGGCGGCGTAAGATTCTGGACTATAACTCCGGGTATATCACGGGCTACATTTTTAGCTGCGATATACATAGGATAAAATGACGCTACAATCTTAATTTGTTTTATCTGTTCTGCCTTAGCGTTATTTAAATGCCCAAAACAACTCATTAATAAAAACCCGGCCAGAACTGCAACGAAACCACGTTTTGTCATTAACATATCAATATCCTTTCCTTGTATTTAAAAATCCACCTGCGCCCTCATTCCACCTACAAATACAGGAGATGTATCCCCTATTACATCCTTCCCAAACGGATTCCAAATGTACTGGAAATCAGGGCTGATTGAAAGATGATCATTAATATGTACCCTGTAATAGGCTTCTAAGTGCCCTTCTGGTTTTGCGAGGAAGCCATCATTTGCTTTCTTATAATCATCCGAGGGCATTACCTGGCCTACAGCAAAAGCAAAAATATCCTTCTCCCTACCCCAAGGCTTACCTTCAACCTGGAAACCCGTGCTCCAGGATTGCTCCAGAGAATAATAGGATCCATCTGTTGCCGTTAATTCAGGGTTATAGACCTTAGGATTCTGCCAACCGTAACGGAAAAATAACGTTACGATATCATTAGCCTTCTGGTCAAAACTTAAACCAAAACCATAAGCTGTTTCTCTAGTCTTGTCAGAATCCAACCATTTAGTATGATTGGCATTATTAGCCCAGCCGTAGAAACGATAGTTACCCGGCAGACTCAGGAAATTCGTCTTAAAACTAACCTGGCCGATATTAAAGAGATTATCTCCGATTTTATCCCAGCTGCCCTTCGCATTAAACATACCATAACCTAACTCAAGCCATTCGGTTGGCATATACGCAAGCCGTATACCGGCGTTATTATCCGGAAATTCAACTGTAGACGAGTTGCGGAATATCCTACCTAAGAATTGGGTAGTTTCGTCGTTAGCGACTTCGTTTTGGTCGAAATAAGCAGTAGGATCAAGCTTACCAAAGGTAACAGCGGCCTTATTTTTAAACAAGTTCTGTTCATACCAAAGTTCGGTCACCTCAACCCTGGCTTCGCTATCTCCGGCATCGCGGTTGACATTGCTATAAAGCGTAAGGTTATCCTCAAGTCCTGCGCCCTGCCCGGCTTCCAAGTGCAAAAATGCCCTACCATTTACTTCTTTGAATTCTTTGGCTAAAGTTACATCAGCTGAATACAAACCATCGGTAAGGGATTTCTTAAGAGTCTTTCCGTCGCCGTCGTAGTTGATATTATTAGCCCCTTGTACAATAAAAGTACCTCCCGCGCCAAGCTCTAAGCCTTCCATAAGCTGCATGGGCTCGCCCGGAACCCGTTTGAGTTTTTCCTCAAATTGCGACAGCCTTGATTCGTATTCCGAAATCGTTTGTTGCTGTGTCTGGACAGTTGTACTCTGTGCCACAATATATTTGTCCTGATCGGAAACCTTACTCTCTAAAACTTCAATGCGCTTCTGCATCTGGCGAAGCATATTCTGAATATCGCTATCATCCGCGTAACAAAATGAAGATATTATAAAAATAGCTAAAAACGATAGATACAGCATTCTTTTAATATGCATATCCCCCCCAAGATAAAAATAAATTGCTGAACTTCCTAGACTTAAATATTCAAAAAATTGGTGATACTAAAAAAAGGGGGGGCGCGGGATGATTGTGCGAGTAGATAGAAACGAACTGGAGTGACTGGATAAAACAAAGCAGCAGAATAGAATAACACAAAGAAAACTAATAAAGGAATTACGGTTGACACATCAAGAGTGTTATTGTGCAACCAAAGACATATAGAGCATTCCTGATGGTTCTGTCCTTGATGCTCAATATGGTTATGCGCAAAAGGGTGAGAAATAACTATTGCGGCATACAGAAGAAAAGCGATAAGTAATGTTGCCGCTTTTGGAAATCTTACTTGCACTTCGAACATAGTCCCTCTATATGTAAAGAATGATACTGGACTTTAGCGTTTAATTTCTTCTCTATAAATCGAGAGATTTCCTGGAAGTTACAAAATTCCACTTCTTCAACTTTATTACATTCCCTGCAGATAAAATGATGATGATCTTTATACGGATTTTTACACAAACTATAATAAAGCTGCCGGCTCTTATGCTCAACCTTTACTAAAATTCCTGCTTTTTCGAATTCTTCTAAAATCCTGTAAACCGAAGGTAAACCTACCTTAAGATGAATTTTCTTAAGCCTATCCCTTATTTCATAAGGCCCAAGATACCTACCCTCCTTTAGAAAAAGTTCTATGACTGCTTTTCTGCGATGAGTTATTTTTAGGTGATTTTCTTTTAATGTTATTAGGTAGTTATTAATATCCATACGTTAGATAGAAATGATTTCTATTTATACCATATGGCATAATTTTGTCAAGTATTTACTCTTACTAGATGTCTTTACCGCAATAAAAAGGCGGCTGCAATAAATCTCCACCAGCCGCCTTTTTCTAATTCAAGCGTTAGAAATCAACCTGCGCCCTTAAACCTCCCACAAAGATTCCACCGGTATTGCCAACAACATCTTTTCCGAACGGATTCCAGATATATTGGATATCAGGACTAATGGAAAGATGGCTATTAACATATATCCTGTAATACGCTTCCAGATGCCCTTCTGCCTTTGATAGAAAACCTTCGTTTGCTTTCTTATAATCATCAGAGGGGATTACCTGTCCTACGGCAAAGGCGAACACATCTTTCTCTCTTCCCCATGGTCTACCCTCAACCTGAAAACCTGCGCTCCAGGCCTGCTTCAGGGAATAATTGGAGCCGTCTGCCGCGGTTAACTCAGGGTTGTAAACTTCCGGATTCTGCCAACCGTAACGGGTAAATAACGTAACAATACCGTTTAGCTTCTGGTCAAAACTTAAACCAAAACCATAGGCTGCCTCTTTGTTCTTCTCACTATCCAGCCATTTAGTATGGTCTGCATTGTTATTCCAAGCGTAGAAACGATAATTGCCTGGTAAATTAAAGAAATTAGTCTTAAAATGCGCTTGTCCAATATTAAACAGATTATCTCCGATCTTTTCCCAACTTCCGCTTCCATCAAAGACGCCGTAGCCTAACTCTAACCATTCAACCGGCAGGTAAGCAAAACGGATACCTGCGCCATTATCAGGAAACTCAACTGTAGGCGAATTACGGAATATCCTGCCAAAAAACTGGGTAGTTTCATCATTAGCAACATCGTTTTGGTCAAAATAAACCGTAGGATCATGTTTACCAAAAGTAGCAACGGCTTTGTTCTTAAAGATATCCTGCTCATACCAAAATTCGGTTAGCTCTACTTTAGCGTCGCTGTCACCGGCATCGCGGTTGACATTGCTATATAAGGTCAGGTTATCCTCTAAACCTGCGCCCTGGCCTGCCTCAAGGTGGACAAATGCCCTGCCGCCAACCTCCTTGAATTCCTTGGATAACGTTACATCCGCTGAATATGAGGCATCTGCACGGCCTTCCTTTTGTGTCTGCCCGTCGCGGTAATTAGTATTGCCGGTACCCTGAACAATCATTGTGCCGCCTACGCCCAACTCAACCCCCCCCATAAGCTGCATTGGTTCTCCCGGAACCCGGTGAAGGTTCTCCTCAAACTGCGATAACTTTGATTCATATTCATTAATTTTTCCCTGTTGCGCCCCTATCACCGATTCCTGCGACTTGATATGGACGTCCTGGACATTAACTTTCTTTTCTAAAACATCCACGCGTGACTGAAGCTTTTGGAGCATTGACTCCACATCATCGCCTCCGGCGTATGCCACCGAGCTAAAACCCAGCACAACCGCAAAAACTAAAAACCGACTGACTAACTTCAGAGACATTTTAAGACTCCTTCCGCTTATTTTGCCTTTGGTTATCCAATCGGTCTTTTATTATTTTAATTATTTTAGCTCTGCCCGCGCAGACGCTTTTGCGCCTTAAAACGCTTTTTCTCCCTCTTTTCCACCTGGACTATCTGCGAAGCATGTATGGTAATAACTATCTCTCCATAATCTACTCCCTTGGTAAATTGCAAAATATCTTCTACCTTTAACTCTTCACTAAGAATATCATCCATAATCAATTACCATCTCCCTCGAGCAGCTCCTTGAGGCCATTATCCATCAATGCAGAGTTTGCATTGCCCACCATTAACGAAAAGCGCATAAAAGCCTCTTGCGTTAGGTGAAGAGTGATGCCTTGGATATTTATATTTATTATACCGCAAGGCAAACGGTATATATTCCCCATCTGCTCAACCTTCGCCAACTCAAGACCTCCGCCCATCTTCTCTGCCTCCCCGCATCTTTACTTTAATATTGTATTTTCCATAAACGGGATCCGGTAATCCTCCAAGCTTGCCGACTGCAGTATTTTCTTTATTCGCTTGAGGTTGCGCGATACCTCCCCCAGACACCTTGAGCAATCATATATGCCCGGGCTGCAAAGCTTGCTGTTATCTTCCAATGCTTCCGCTATCCGGGTCAAATTATCTATCTCTTCCCTCAATAATTTAGCAATAGTACACTTACCCATATATAACCTCTTATAACTAATGATATCCCGCCTCTAAGGAAGCAACAACGAAAGAAACGAGGCCGCCTTAACGCCTACCAAAACAAAAACCGCTATAACTAGAGTCTCAAATCCCGCTTTCCAACCTATGCCGCCCATTCCCAATGCCGCCCATTCCCAATGCCGCCCACAACCCCCATTGCTTGAAGACAACTACCATCAAAACAATCAAAGGAAACGCTATAAGCGTGCCGATAATTGGAACAAACACTAAATTCACCTGCGTTGCCTTGGCGATAACGCTGATTATACCGGCCTGCGCGGGCATACGATAAAAAACCCATATGCAACAGATGCTACAATCAAATGGTTCATGATTTCTTCGCTCCTTTTTCTGCAAGATTATTCTTCTTACAGGCACATAGATTTTTATCGAGATTGCTGCATCTCAAACAAGGAGAATCATCCTCTTTAATGATTCTTAACAGGCTCCACGCAAGAAGCAATATGCTCGCTAAAACAACTGCGATTATGGCTATCTTCTCCATCGCCTATCCCCCGAATCCCAATAACCTGCCGCCTTGATATACCAAAAACGACACACCCCAAGCCATAACCGTAGTCCAAAAGATCAAAAACAGCGTCCATTTTAAACTAGACCCTGACTCGCGGTAGAAAACCGCCATCGCCACAAAACAAGGCAGATAAATAAGACAAAACATCAAAAAAGCCAAAGCCTTTAACGGGCTCCATGAAGGATCTTTTTGCAAAGCCTCCTTTAACGGCTCTGCTTCTTCAGGATCAACTTCGCCTAAACTGTAGATTGTCCCCATAGTGCTTACCACAACCTCTTTTGCCGCAACTCCTGCTATTAAAGCCACCCCGCCGCGCCAATCCATTCCTAACGGCTTGACAGCAGGCTCGACAAATTTACCTATCCTGCCGGCATAACTCTGTTCCATCTGCGCCGAAGCAAATGCTTCCTCACCCATTCCTTCTTTAGATTGCATCTCCGGAAATGTAAAACCCGCCCAGATGATTATGGAAATAAGAAGTATGATCGTTCCTGCTTTTTTTATGTAAAGCCAGCCTCTCTCCCACATCTTTAACAGCAAACCTTGGATCGTCGGGATGCGGTAAGGCGGAAGTTCCATGACGAAATGCGAGGTTTCTCCCTTAAGGATAGATTTCTTCAATATCCATGCGGAGCCAAAGGCTATGGCGACGCTAAGGGCATACATCAAAAACATCATGTTTGCTCCCTGCTCCGCCGCGAAAAACGCTCCGATAAACAAGGCGAATATCGGAAGTTTAGCCCCGCAGATCATAAACGGCGTAACCATCATGGTGATTAACCTATCTTTTTTGTTATCAAGCGTTCTAGAGGCCATAATCCCCGGCACAGCGCAGCCGTTAGTGGAAATCATAAGCGGTAGAAACGACTTCCCGTGTAAGCCGAATTTGTGCATTATCCTGTCCATAACAAAGGCGGCCCGCGCCATATAACCCGAATCCTCAAAGAATGCTATGGCAAAGAACATAAAAAGTACTAGCGGAAAAAAACCTAAGACCCCGCCTACGCCGCCGATCAAGCCGTCAACAACAAAAGACTGCGTTAGGCCTTCGGGGATAACTTTGGTGGCAAATGCTCCCGTTTTCTCAAAAAACGCCTCAAACCATCCCACAACCGGCTCGGAAAAAGTAAAAGTAAACTTAAAAATAGCATACATTACTAAAGCAAAGATCGGCAGGCCAAAAAAACGATTCAAAACAACCTTATCGATCTTATCGGAAAGGTCATGCCTTTCTTCGGGACTGTGTGTCTGCGCCTCAATACAAACACCGCTGATAAACCCGTATCTCCTATCAGCAATGATAACCTCCGGATCATCGGAAAAGTGTTTTTTAAGGTGCACCCGGCTCTTTTCCGCCTCCAATATGATTGCCGGACCGCCGGGTAACTGCGCGATAAAACCGGTTACCCAAGCATCATTCTCCAGAAGCTTGATCCCTAACCATCCCAGAGGGCATGCTTGCGGTAAATCAGGCATTTTCTTAATAGCCACTGTTATTTTATCAAATTCCGATTTTACCTCTTCCCCATAATCAACGCCTATTTTCTCTACCTTTATTTTTCCCTCGTGAAGACCTATTACAGCATTAAGTAATTCATCCATACCCTTATTCTTATTGCCAACGGTAGGAATAACCGGCTTGCCCAATAGACGGGAGATTCCGGCATAGTTAATCTTAGAACCCCTCTTTTCCACGACATCACTCATATTCATTGCCAGAATTACCGGAACTTCGAGCTCCTGCAATTGGGTATATAGGTAAAGGTTCCTTTCCAGGTTAGAGGCATCCACTATATGGATGACCATATCCGGTTTCTCTTTGAGTATAAAGTCGCGCGCCACAACCTCATCTTCCGAATGCGCGGACAGACTGTATGCGCCGGGAAGATCCACAAAAGTTATCTCATAATCCTTATAAACAATCTTTCCTTCTTTTTTCTCAACCGTAACACCCGGGTAATTACCCACATGCTGGTGCGCCCCGGTTAAATTATTAAATATTGTTGATTTCCCCGAATTAGGATTACCTGCCAATGCGACCGTTAATTTACCTTTTGCAGCCATTTTATTCCTCCCTGACAATTATTTTCTGGGCTAAGCCGTGCCCGATGGATAGCTTAGAACCTTTTACGTAAATTGTAACCGGCCCCGCTCCCGAATTTTGCAGCATGGTTATTCTTTCCCCGGGCAGAAGCCCAAGCTCACAAAGCCTATGCTGCGCCCCCCTGCCGCCATGGATAAATACGATTGCCGCCGGGCATCCAGACTTAATATCAGTTAAGTTCTTCATGCTTCTAAAGCCTCAACACTGATCTGCCTTGCTTCTTCCTTCCTTAAAGACAAATTGTATCCTTTTATCCTTACCTCAACAGGGTCTCCCAAAGGCGCAACCCTCAAAACCTCAAATTCATTTCCCGGGATAACCCCCATATCCAATAATTTCTTTTTGAGCTGGCCTTGTCCGGTTATCTGTTTTACTTTACCTTTATCACGCGCTTTTAAATCACTCAAGACCTTAAGCTTACCCATAAACCCTCCCTTTCCTTAAATAACAATAAGTTAGACTAATCTAACTTTCAAAGCAAAAAAATTATTCCTTACCTTTTTTTAAAGCTGTTTGTCGCATTTTACAACTTAACTTTTTTCCAGTTTTTAAATAATGTTTAAAGCTCTTTAGCCACTGGGGATTCCCCCTACCTAACCCTATTTCCACAAACCGGATAAATTTTGTCAACCTGTTAAAAGTCATCGGGCTTATGGCGTGCTCTATTTTGCAGGCGTCGGCTTGCGCGGTTTTTCCATCTATCTCCAAAATCCTGGATAAAAACTTAAAAACCGTATCATGCCGCTCCTGAACATTAGCTGCCAATTTCCGGCCTTCTCTGGTCAGTTCAACAACACTATACCGTTCATGCAAAATAAGATCATTCTTGGCAAGAGTAACCAGCGCGGCATTAACGCTTGGCTTCTTGACCCGCAGAACCTTGCCTATATCGCTTACCCGGGCAATCCCCTTCTCTCTCTTTAGGAGAGCTATTGCCTCAAGGTAATCCTCCATATTGGAGCTTATTCGTATTGCTTCAACGCTCATTTTAATCCCCAACTTATTTAACGATAATAGATATGTTAGATAACTCTAACATATCTATTTGGTTTGTCAAGGGTTTTTAAATAAAATTTAAGGGAGAAAGAATCCTGCTGCAATAATAACTTTTTAGGATAAACGGGCCTATTCTTAAAATGCTTCTCTACCCAGCCGCTTCTTACATTATTCCTGGAATCGAAGTACTTCACATGCGGCTTAATATCCAATAATGGCGTCTTATCCAAGATATCGACCTCCGAGAAAATAATCGTGCCCCCCCCCTTCACTTTCTTAAGTTTCACTATGGAAAACCCGATGTGGTTCGGCCGATTAGGGCTACGTATAGCAAATATGCCGCGCTCTTTATCCTCCAGGAATGGCTTTCCGGTAAGATACTCTTCTTTCGAACGGTTAAAATAGTAAATTAAAATCAAATGCGAAAAACCTTCGATATCTTTCAGACCAGCCATATATTGAGGGAATTATCGGATTACCCCCTTTATGCCTTTCTTAAATTTCCCCTGAATTGGAATACCCTTAGGTTCTTTATAAGGTGTGCAAATTATTCCTATGGGCTTTAGCTTGATTTCTTTTTTCATCTAAAAGGTAACAACCTTATCACTCTCTTTAATAATTTCATACATATCCTTCATGGTCGAAATCGGACACATCTCTGAACCTTCCTGTTCCCTACTCTTAATACACGTCCCGCATGCGTAAAGCTTGCCTCCGGACTTTATAAATTTATCCGCCTGCTCAACAGTATTGAATTTATCTGTGCTGGACTTTTGGTATTCCACACCCTTGCCCATAAAGAAAACTTTAACTTCATCCTTCTGACCAATTGCAAAATTAGCATACCTAACAGCATTCCAACAGGTTTCTGCATCATTTGTAGAAATTATAATACCTATCCTCATTTCAATCTCCTTTTCCGCGCTTTATGCCTGTTATTGCCACAAACCCACCTCGTCCGAAGCCTTTTTTGGGCCTCTCTACTAAATCAATCTTATTCGGAAATTTATATATCGTTTGATAATACGCAATTCTGCTAAAACCTGACATCTTAAGCAAATCTGTAACTTCTTTTACGCCGAGAAAATGTACCTGCTTATAGAACAAACTCTTTTTCCTCTGATAAAACCTGCCTAAAAAACTATCCTTGTCGATAATTCCAACAATAACCTTGCCGTAATTCTTTAAAACCCTTTTTGCCTCTATCAATACCTTAATGGGATCTTTAACAAAACATAAAGTAATAATAATAGCAACATAATCAAAAAGGACTTTTATTTTCATTCCTGAGTTTCTTTTACTGTACCGGCCTTTCCCGGCTACCTTTTAAATTAAATCAATTATCTGTATTTTAAATCTCTATTGAACTTTTAATATGTCTGACCTAAAAATATTATTTTGGTGAACTTTAATCATAAAATAAACTAATATAATTTATTCCCCCTTCTGCCTATCGGGTCAAACCCAAACAACTCCTCAAGCCGTTGCGGTATTTTCTCAGAAAGAATTGATAAACTTGCTGCAGCCAGAGATAATTTCTCCGCAAAAAGCTCACAGCTTTTTTTATGAGGAATAGCGGGATCCCCGTTAAAGAAATAATTTACGTTTAAACAGGATCCGGTTGAACGGCAAAGGCTGAACAAATCACAATCTTTCCGGCAATACTCAAACCGCTTGTTTATCTTATTAATAAACTCCCGGAATTTCTTCTTATCAATACCACAATCCACATTTCCCAATTCAAATTCATCTATTCCTAAGAATGAAGTACATGGATAGATTTTCCCGTCAATACCCACCGCAATTTGCCCTTTCGCAGCAGGACATCCGCCCGAAACTTCCTGATTATAATATAATCTCTGCATTAACTTAAAAAACCGGTTAAAGAATGTTTTACTATAATTTAAATTGCCCGAGACAACATCCTTTATATATCTCAATGCCAATTTTTCATACGTTTTACATAAAAGCTTATAGCTGTCTTCGGTGCTAAAAAAACTTGTTTCCTGCCCGGGGAGGAACCTGTGGCAAGCATCTTCACTCTCAAAAAGCTCAATGCGCTCAAACCCCAACCTTCTCAAATTCTCATATAATTTTACCATATCATGAAAAAATGGAGTTACCGTAGTACGGCCTACCAGCCTTTTCATTACTGCTTTGGGCATTCTTTTAAGGTTTGCCGGAATCACCTCAAAACTGCCCTCTTTATTGATAAACGGACGGTTATTGTCATGCACGGACTTAGGCCCATCAATACTAACGGCAATCTGCACTCCCTTATCAATCAACTCTTCCGCTATATCAGGAGTTAAAAGAGTCCCATTCGTTGCCAATAAAAAATGGAAGGCAAGGCCCCATTTTGACTGGTTATTTCTACAATAATCAACCGTCGCCCTGAGTGTCCTAAGATTCATCAAAGGCTCACCGCCATAAAAATCAACCACCAAGTCCTTATCCCTGCCCCGTGCCGCCACTAAGATATCCACTGCTTTTAAAGCGGTTTCAGGAGACATATCCTCATTTTTAGCATTACCGCTGAATTCGCCTTTACGCTTACCTGAAAATTTCCGGTTGGAATATTTACCATGGTCATTCCAGCAATAAACACAGCGGAGATTGCAACCTGATGTCAAATTGAGGGTTAAATCAGTGAGACAGGCAGTAGCATTTCTATCAGGTCTATATGATATCTTCCTCTCGGATATGGGAAAAAGTTTTTTTATTTCGTGTGGAATACCAACCTTCTTCGCTAACGCCGATATTTCTTGACTGGAAGAAGAATCTGAAAAAAGAGAAATACGTTTATTCCACTCTTTTAATAAGTTATAGGTTTCCGAGGGCAACTCGTAGAAATCCCCCGTAGATGTAGAAATGCCAATATACCGGCCTAATTTATGGAATAAAACGACTGGCAAAATTGTCTTAATAATAATACACCTCCTAGTTATTTAACATACAGCTTTGTTTTATTGTAAAATACAAATCTTAAAACTATCGTGATTAACTAAGAAGTTCTCACCATAAAACTCTTCCCGACCGGCAGTAGCGGGAAAGTTTTTTCTTTGCTTTTGTAGTTTTATTCACTTTCTCTGCTTTTTTAATTACTTTTTTTGCTTTCATTTCCCCACCTCCTTGTTAAGATATCCTGCTATCATAATTTTTGCTATAAACATTATCTTATGGAAACTTGCGAGAAAAAACATACAAAACAGAAATCCTCATCAATGATCAATATTTTATTCATACCTCTATACTGTCCCCTTCCTTAACTCGTACAAAATTATGGCTAAAGGTCCCACGTATCATCTCTGTCGCACGCTTTCCAGTACAATGCATTGGCGCAATCTTTACCACTCCAAGATTTTGCAAGTCTGCTATAATATGCAGATTTGTTTCGTCCCTATTATCTTTCAAATGTAAACCACCAAGAACAAAATTAATCCTCTTTTTTGGAAATTGATTTCTGACAACGTTTATAATATTGACGATCCCAGGATGAGCGCAACCCGTAATAACCGTCAGGTTTTTTAAAAACTTTATAACTAACGACTGTTCAAAAATAATCCTGTCTGCACAAAAGGCCTGAATTTGACCGCTGCAAAACACGTCTTCTTTAATTTCCATGAACGGCTCAACCTCAACCACGCGCACATCGAGAGAAGCTATTCTATCTTTTATCTCCTGCTTGAATCCCGGGCAAATATAGACTGTGATATCTTTTCGATTTTGGATCAAATACCATAACCCCGAGATATGATCCCAGTCATCGTGCGACAAAACAATATGCTTAATTTTAGCTATATCAACATTAAACTTTCGCATATTATTTAGAAGGACGCCCGGATCGCCAAAAGTATCAAAAAGTACGTCTTCGCCGATTAAAAACGAAACGCCCCACCTGTGGATAAACCGTTCCCACTTGCTGGAACCCATAGCTATGATTTTTATCTTCATTCTTTAGAAACCCGCCTTTCAAATAATTAATCTTTTTTAACCTAGTTGCCAATACTCTTGAGCAGTTTTGCTATGGTAAGCTTGCTTAATGTATTATTTAGCTGAACCTCAATATTTTTCATTTTACGCATTAACAAGCATTTATTAGGATACAGGCAAATATCTTTCTCCAATAAACAATCTAGGATATTTGCCTCCTTGCGAAAAATATTTACTACATCTATAATCCGTATTTTATCCGGCTTAATATTTAATATAAAACCTCCGCCATATCCTTTTAAAGATTTTAGTATCCTTTGCCTGCTTAGAACCTGTAAAATCCTTCTTAAAAAAGCCCGGCGCATATTTAATTTCTTTACCAGCTCATTCACAGAAATCACCTTAACAGGATATTGAGCAAAATAGAGAAGGGATTTAATCGCGTAATGGATATTTTTAGTAACTAATTTCATATTACCGGTAAACTTTCAACGCGCAAAACTCATCTCCGCACATAGAGCAACCGCCCTTTTTCAATCTTGGAGCTTTGCTAAGGAGTTCTTTAAATTTCTTTCTATCAATGGCATATTTTGACATCTTAACCCAGTCGAAACGTTTCCTTGCCTTTGACATCAATTTATTCTGCGCAATCGCTCTCTTATTGCCCCGGGCAATATCAGCAATAGAAGCAGCGATCTTTGTAATCACGACTCCTTGGCGGACATCTTCAATCCCTGGCAACCCAATATGTTCTTTAGGCGTAACGTAACAAAGAAAATCCGCTCCAAAATAACCGGCTAAAGCGCCTCCTACACTACAGGCAATATGGTCATAGCCTACAGCAGTATCAATAGGAAGCGGCCCTAAAACATAAAAAGGAGCGCCGCCACAGATTTCTTTCTCTAATTTCACGTTTTTTTGAATCTCATTTAAAGGAATATGCCCTGGCCCCTCTATAATTATTTGTACGCCTTTATTCCTTGCCTTTGAGGCAAGCTCTCCTAAAACCTCTAACTCATAAACTTGAGCCTTATCTGTTGAATCAGCAATACACCCCGGCCTTAACCCATCACCTAAACTTATGGTTACGCTATATTCCTTGGCAATATCCAAAAGCTCATCAAAATATTCATAGAGAAAGTTTTCTTTTTTATTTTTTTTCATCCAATTAAGCAAAAATGAACCACCTCTTGATACTACAGGTATAAATCTTTTCCTAATCATACCTAAAGATGCTTTTGTAATACCAGCGTGAACTGTAAAAAAATCAACACCTTCTTTCGCCTGACGCTCAAAGATCTTAAGATAATCTTTTATTGCCATATTTTGAGGATTACCCGATTCAATAGCCGCCTGATAAATAGGCACTGTCCCTACTGGTTTCGGGCAATTCTCAATAATAGCGCTGCGTACTTTATCGATATCAGCAGAATTATCTACTACGGTCAAATCCATTATCGTATCTGCTCCGGCTTCTACCGCAGCTTTCAGTTTCTTCAATTCTTTTGACAAATTAAAATCTACAGAAGAAGCACCGATATTAGCGTTAACTTTAACTGTACAATCCTTACCTACCGCTATCGGCTTAAGGTTTTTGTGATTTTTATTTGCTGGAATAACCACTAAACCTCGCGAGATATTCCTCTTTAATAAATCAATACCAATATCTTCTTTTTTGGCTATAGATAACAACATTCTATCTTTTTCTTTGATCATCTTTTACGAACTCCACGCTTTAAGCAAAAAAACGTATCATATCTTTCTACCCCTGCCGCATTTATATACATAAATTAGGATACTGCTGGCATCTTCTCCTTGTGTGCAGTTTTAATTTAAATTTTTCCAATAGGCTTAAATAATCTATGATTAATTTCCCTTGTAAGTGGTCTATTTCATGTTGGAGCACCCTTGCTAAAAGCCCCCTCGCTTTCAATTCAATAACTTTGTTTTTCACATTTACTCCGCTTACAATAATTTCATCAGGCCTGTTTATATCCACCCCTACACCGGGGATACTTAAACAGCCCTCCTCCCATTTAACGAATCCTTTTGTTTTTAGAATTATGGGGTTAGCCAGCATAACTGCGCCTTCCCCTATATCGGCAACTATCAAGTTTTTAGCAATTCCGATTTGCGGAGCGGCTAAACCAATACCGGAAAAATGGCGCATAGTAAAAAGCATATCTTCAAAGAGTTTTATTTCACTATCGGTAATCCTCTCTGTGAAAGCGCACTTTTTTCTTAATATAGTATCAGGATATTCCCTAATTTTGAATGCTTCCATTTTTCTTTAAATTGTAAAATAACACTGTATCCCCCATTTTGCATCCGGTCTCTCTCGCCACAACCGGGCATTTCACCATAAACAAAAAGAAAATAGGCCTTGCTTCTTGAGATAAAGACTCAAAATTTCCCTGTCCTTTGCTGATTATCATATCCGCGCTTTTATAAATTTTTCTGAATTCTTTTGAACACAAATCAAGTAACGTCCCCGGAGCGTCTGTGCCGTTAGAAATCACTTGAGTAACCGCATGTATTCCGCACTCTCTAGCATCCTCAAGCAGCGCGTCGTTTATAATGGGTTTTGATTTAACAGAATAATAAATATCCTTTTCGGGATAGGCTCTTTTTATCTCCTCAACCAAAACCCGGTCAAATACCACCTCACCGGCATTATCCGCCAAATATAATATCTTCCTTGCCTTTTTTAAGGCACGCTTGAATTCTAAATAATGGAATATGGATTTTTTATGAATAACCTTGCTTTCTTTCGCGAGTATCTTTTTCAATTCCGCTTTTACATTTAAATTATTCTTTACGCCAAAATCTATAATATTTCCGGCAATGGCTAATTCTAAGGCTGTTAAAATCCTATCCTTTGAATGGTTCACCTTATTTTTTAATCTCCCTAAAAGCCTTAAGGCAATGCGATTGCTTTTTTGTCTTATATCTTTATACGGATCTCCGTTAGGGCTTATCTTTTTTAAAAGAGCATACCCAAGCCTAGCTATTTCAGGAGGGCTGGATTGAAGTGAAATTTTCGGTATTTTTCTGGCGAACCCATCTATAATCTGTTTTTGCTGCTTTGGTGAGGCACGGACAATCCGCGCACCCTCAAGCGCCTGCCTAAAGAAACAAGGGATACAATCCAAATAAGTCTTCACTTAACCTTGCCTCGCCTTTTTAATGTATCTACGTCACTTAGAGATGAAATATTTTTTGACACTCTTTGGTCATATACAGAAATAATATCCATCCCTTTGCAAGCGGCAGTAAATTCATCTTTTATTTTTAGTATTATCTCTTTTGCTACCGGCTTAACACCGCAAGGCCTCAGTGGCGTATTAATCTGGACTTCATCCGACTTAATATAATTTGCCAGATCAATATACTTACCAATATTTCCTTTATTGTTCTGAATGAACATTATTTGTAAAGCCAATTTCCCCGGATAACTTTTTCTAAATTCCTTCAGCCCTTCTAAAATACTCTTAAACTCTATCCCCTTAGCAGGTCGGTTCATTTCCCGCAAAGACTCCGGAGAGCAAGCGTCTAACTTAACAATAACGAAATCTGCCAAGGCAAGCTCTTTTCTCACTTGCTCTTCTGCGATTAAGGAACCATTAGTTATAACTGCGATTGATTCTTTGCGAAGTAACTTTACTGATTTTATCATTTCACCTAAATTTTCAGCCAATGTCGGCTCACCGGCTCCGGAAAATGTTATATAATCTATTTCCAGCGATGGCAATGTAATCAATTCATCAATGATTTCTTTGACCTGAATAAATTCTTTTCTTTTAATAGTAAAAAGGCCCGCTTTCCCAACCTGGCAATAAATACAATCAAAGCTGCATATTTTTCTCCCCTTAGAAATAGGGTCTATGCCCAAAGAGCTTCCCAGTCTCCACGAGGGAACGGGGCCATAAATATACTTAAATTTGGTTTTCATTTCTTATTACCAGTAAATTCTTCTATTTTAGCTACAATCCCCATAAACGTCTCGGCGGATTTTGATTTCTCCTGAAAAGAAACAAATGGTGTCCCCTTATCTCCGAACTCAACAAACTCCGGTTGAAACGGCACTCTTCCTAAAAACGGGACTTCTAATCCTTCAGCGGCTTTCTCACCTCCGCCTTTCTTAAAAATGTCTGTTTCGGCATGGCAATGCGGACACACAAACCCACTCATATTTTCAATAATACCCACCACCGGTATTTTTATTTCTTTGGCGAATAAAACGCTCTTTCGCGCGTCAAGTATGGCAACATCCTGAGGAGTAGTTACAATAATAATCCCGCTCACATTGGGAATTAACTGGCAGGCACTCAATGGCTCATCACCTGTTCCCGGAGGAGAATCAATAACCAAATAATCCAGATTACCCCAATTCACATCGCTTAAAAATTGCCGGATAACCGCGGCCTTGGCAGGCCCGCGCCAGATTATCGGCTGATCGGGATTGTAGCCTGAAAGAGCAATACTCACCGCTTTAAGATTTGCGCTTACTTCAACTGGCTCTATGCCGGATTCCATAGCAAAAATTGATTGTTGTTCTATCCCAAGCATCTTGGCAATGTTGGGACCATGAAGATCAATATCTAAAATACCTACCGAATTGCCCGAGAGAGAAAGCGCGTACGCAAGATTGACCGCCACTGTTGTCTTACCCACCCCGCCCTTGCCGCTCATGACGATAAGAGGGTATTTTATCTTAGACATCTTTTCTTTAAGCCGTTTTTCCTGCTCTAAATATTCCTTTTCCTTAGATTCCATAATTTTCTCCATTTAACTATCGCTTATTAACTAAAACGTAATTTCTTTCATTACGATAATCCCTTATTTTATTCGTTATTTTTATATTCTCAAGCTGTCCAAGCTTTTCTAGCCTATTATGAATAAGTACCCAAGCACAATCTCGCTCAAGATCCACTTCGCATTTTCCTTTATTAACGCCTCCACAGAGGCCACTGCGAAGCCCTTTAGGACAACGCGTTACCGGGCATATCCCGCCTGCCATACCAACAATGCATTCCCCGCACATAAGGCACTTCTTCTCGAAGCGGTCTTCCTGCGGAGAAAGCCGTATTATTTCTCCTTGGAATAATGTGTCGTTCGCCGGATATACGGGCTTTCCTTCCTTCTAAGAAGATTTTTTGATTCTAAAATGTAAAAAGCTGGATTAAGAATATCCCATCCGGTTACGTTTTTACCTTTGGATCTGAGTAGTTCGCACAACAGTTTAACCTCAACCTCTCCTCCGATTTTACAGGTAGTCGCGCAAACAGCGCAACCAACCAAGAAAACAGCCAAGTCGTTTTTAATATAATCAAGAATCTCCTCTACAAACTTTTGTTTAGTTATAATCATTATTCCAACCTATTTGTTTCCTTATTTTTTTAGTAAATAATCCGCAATCGCCCTATAAAGCGTACTTATTGAAAGTATTGAACAGTGCAGATGATCCTCGGGCAACCCCTTAAGCTTCGCAATCACTTCTCCCGCGGAAATCGAAAGAGCCTCTTTTATGGTCTTACCCTCTGTCAGCTGCGCCGTCATGGCCGCGCAGGCCCGCGTGGCATGGCAACCATCGGTATAATATTTAATCTCGATAATCTTATCCTCCTTAATCATTAAATAAAACTCCATCGCGTCTCCGCAAGGCCCTTTTAAATAAGAAGAGCTTACCGGATCATTCATCCTGCCGAAATATTCTTTATCCTTGATTAAGCTTAAAACTTCTTTAGGGTAATTAGAAAGGTTTTCTTCAACATCTTTCTTCATCTCAACTCCTCCCAAATTTTCCTGACCTCATCTCCTGCCGCGCATTCGGCGTATTCAATAATGGTTTTACCTTCAACCAGCGCTCGAACAACTGTTTTATCAAAAGCAATCTTACCTATAACCGGAACGTCTCGCTCCCGGCAAAAAGCCTCAATTTTTCCTGTCATTGTCTGATTTAAATCGTACTTATTCACTACCAACTTAACCGGAATATTAAAGTGCTTGGCTACTTCCATAACACGTTCGGCATCATGCAATCCTGAAAGCGTCGGCTCAGTCACAATTAGCGCACAGTCAGCGCCTGACAACGACGCGATAACCGGACACCCTATCCCTGGGGGGCCGTCAATAATCACATAATCAAGCGATTGCTTTTCCGCAAGCTCCTTGGCTACTTGCCGTATCTTCGCCACTAATTTGCCCGAGTTCTCCTCGGCAATCCCAAGCTTAGCATGCACAAAGAAGCCGTATTTTGTATCAGAAACAAACCATTCTCCTGCAATATTCTCTTCCATACATATCGCGCCATACGGGCATATATAACCGCAAAGTCCGCACCCCTCGCAGGAAAACGACTCAATGCTAAAATCCGGTTTTATTGCTCCGAATCTACACACTGAAACGCATTTACCGCATTTCTTGCAGAGCTTTTTATCAATAACCGCAGTCTGGCCGCTTCTAAATTCATGGCGCTCTTTAACGGCAGGATGCAATAATAAATGTAGATCCGCCGCATCCACGTCGCAGTCAACCATAACTTTGTTTTTTGCTAAGGATGCGAAAGATCCCGCAATAACGGTCTTGCCCGTCCCACCTTTTCCGCTAATGACGACTATTTGCTTCATTCTTCAAACCACAGATATTTAAATACAGATTAATAAACTTATCCTGATACGAAATATCCTCTTCCACGATAGGAACTCCTTCAGAATAACTAACCGCTATCTCTTTATTAAAAGGAATACTCATCAAGATAGGTATATTCTCTTGCCGGCAATAATCCTCTACCTTGCCATCGCCAATATCAGCGCGGTTAATTACAACACCGAAAGGTATCTTTAATTTTCGTAGCACCTCAACCGCTAAAATGAGGTCGTTCAACCCAAAAGGCGTCGGCTCTGTAACTAGCACACAAAAATCACTTCCTTTAACAGCAGTAATCACCGGACAAGACGTTCCGGGCGGAGCGTCAATAATAACTGTTCTTGTAGCATTTATATATTCTTTAACCTGACGAATTAAAGGCGGCGACATGGCTTCGCCGATATTAAGACGGCCATGCACAAATTGTATACTGTCTTTGTCGCCAATTTCAATCGCGCCGATCTCCTTATTGACTTCCTTGATCGCTCCTTCTGGACAAAGCAAACCGCATGCGCCGCAGCCGTGACAAAGATGCGGAAAGATTAAAACACTTCCCTTTTTGCCGTCACTTTCCGGTAAAACCGCGATTGCGTGATACGCGCAAACTTCACGGCATTTTCCGCAATAAGTACATTTTGACTCATCAACTTCCGGCACAGGGATAACGGCTTTTTCCTCGCTAATAATATGCGGTTTCAAAAATATATGCGCATTGGGCTCTTCCACATCGCAGTCAAGAAACTGGATATTCTTAAGAGACAACGCTAAATTAACCGCAATCGTCGTCTTTCCTGTCCCGCCTTTACCGCTTGCAATTGAAATAATCATATTATTTGATAGTACGCTATTAAAACTTCCTGGAATTTACTTTGTGCTCTAGTAATCTTAAAACTATTTTTTATTAAATATTGTTCTACGTCAGATAGAGTAGTTTTACTTACTTCATGCTTGTTGCCTTCGCTGGCATGAATTTTATCCATCAACACAAGACCCTCTTGGGTAAAATCGCTTAAGACAAGCTTCCCTTCAAAAGAAAGCACGCGAAGCAGTTCATCGACAACCTTATAAGGATTAGTGAGGTGGTGTAGCACATTAACGGAGAATATAATGTCAAAACTTTTGTCTTTGAAACTTAAAGACTCACCGTTTTCAATACGAAAATCGACTTGAGCATCCGAGCCGAAATATTTAAGATTCAGCTTAGCGAACGCCTGCTCGGTTTCCGAAATATCGAAAGTGGTAAAACTGTATCCAGCCCTTGCCAGCTCAAGCGCAAAATGCCCTTTACCGGTCCCGGCTTCAAGGATATCTCCGTAAAGAGGCTGAACCTTCTCTAAGATGAAAGCCCGCTCCTTATCAACATCATAGCCAAGACTGCTATATAACGCTTTACGCTCTAAATAGCGCTTGTGGTTCTCTAAAAGTTCATTGTCCAATTTTATTATTTAATTAGCAACCGCTAATCGTGCTCTTTAAACATCTTGTCCTGCGTTAGATCATTCTTCCTGATCCATTCCATAATCATTGCCGCATACTCTTTTTCCTCGTTCATATTGTGCGCAAGGATTTTCTTTAATGATTCATCATCGGTTGCATCTATTCGCTCCTGGTAAAAATCCACCGCTTCAAGCTATTCTCTTAAAGATTTTCTTGCTCTTTCTAAATCAACATGCCTAGGATCTAATTTTTCTAACGGTTCAAAAAATGGCATTCAAATCACCTCCCTATTTACCTATCCCGAACTTAGAGCCGACGTTTGGACTTTCGGTTGTTTTCAATTTTCCGCTCTTATAAGCCTCAACGGCTTCTTTTACCGTGCCGGATACGCCGGTGTAAATCTGGATGCCTGCCGCATTCAAGGTCTGAAAAGCGTTGGGCCCGACGTTTCCGGTAAGCACTGCCTTAACACCTTTGGAGTTTACGAGTTGGGCTGACTGTATTCCCGCGCCTCCCTGAAACTGCGCATTGGAATTCTCCTGTGCTTCAAAATTACCTGTATCAGTATCAAAGAAAATAAAATTCTGGCATCGTCCGAAACGAGGATCAACCTTGGAATCTAAAATTTTCCCTTCCGAGGTAATACATATTTTCATTTTAAACCTTCTTTCTTAGTGACAATTTCCTTCATCCCCATGATTCTTACAGGCATCAAGTCCTCCTAATACATTATTCATAAAATCATCGAGGGCTTTTTGCACATTACCGGAATAACCAAACACCTGAACTCCTGCTTGAGCGAATTTGGCTTGAGCGCCCATCCCCATCCCACCGGCAATAACATGGGTTATTTTATACTTTAATATCTCATCCACCGCGACGCATCCGCCTCCACCATGCACCGCCGTATTCGGCACAATGCGCGTACTTATAATCTTTTTCTTATCTTTATCAATATCCGCTAAGAAGAAAAATTTGCATTGACCAAAATGCGCACAAACATCACCATGAACACCATTCTCATCTTCCAATACAACTCCGACTCTCATATTTAACAAACTCCTTTCCTATTTAGTTTCTAAATCCTGGACTCGCGCCTGTACCGCGTCAAGTTCACCCTTAAGGTAATCAGCTTGATTCTTAAGCGTTGATAGCTCTTCCTCTTTGGATAAGAAACGGCCTAAGCCGCCAAACGCCTGCACGCTTCTTTGCGCCCTCATCCATCCCGGAAGCCCAGTCGCATAAAAGCAATTTCTATTTCCTCGACCACCACTGCTACCGAAAAAACCGCGTCCGACACTCGGCCTTACGCCTCCACTGCTTACATTAACCACACAATATCCTTTGCCTCCTCCTGTCATTGCTCCTTGACCTTTAGGACCTGTTCCGTCAAAACCCGGCATATTACACCTCCTTCTTGTTAGTGAAAACCATTTCCATTAATAGTTAAAAAAATATAGCGATTAATTTTTGCCGCTGCATTGCTCACATACACCGTAAAACTGTATAAGATGGTTAGTGATCTTAAATTTATATTTTTGCCCCAACCCCTTCTCTGTTTGGTTAAGAAGTTCTACTTCATCATCAATAAAATCAGTATAGTCGATCACCTTATTGCACTGCGTACAAACTAAGTGGTGATGATGATGCGCTCCCTTCGGCCCTTCAGCAAACTCATACCTTGCTCTCCCATCACCGAAATCAAGTTTATAGACCATGCCGAGATTCGATAATACATCTAAAGTGCGATAAACAGTAGTCAACCCAACGTTAGGATACTTTAGATGGATCTTCATGTAGATGTCTTCGGCGCTTAAATGACCTTCGGCCTTAGATAAGACATCCAGGATAGCCTCCCGGCCTAAAGTAAGCCGATACCCACAACCTCTGAACTTACCGTGCCACCACCCTTGTCCTTTGCATTCACCTCTTGGCATATTACTCCTTATTGGAAATGGTTTTCATTATTAAATATACACCCCATCAATAACCCTGTCAAGAATTATTTTAATCTACATTATTAGGTGACTCACGTAAGGACGCCCAGAAATACGGTGCGACAGAAAGACTCTCTGTATATAGTTAGAATGTAAATTGAAGGAAACTTTTAGTCTGTCACCTTAAGAAATACCTTGATGTCTTTTATTTTTCTTTTCGATATAGTCGATATTGGCTTTTAAATCAACAGAAACGTTATTCCAATCAAATGCTGAACCTGAATTTTTGAGTTTCTGCCACTGTTTATCAAGGTATGAACAAAAAATCCTTGCTCTTTCTAAGCGAAAGTTTATATCGTGAGTACTTCCAACTCTACCTCTTACTAAAGCATCTAAAATAGGAGTGTCTACAATAACGGCATCAATATAAACAAACAATCTACATATTTTACTAACATGATAGACTCCATCAGTAGTAATTCTTAACGCTTCCGGTATAGGTTGACCAGGCAAAGGCATCCTTCGTGCAGCAGTTTCAATAAGCTTCTTTTTATATGCTTTAACTATTGCTAAATCTATTTGTTCTGGTAAAAATCCAAGGGCTTGTAAATGTGTATATACCCTAGATGTTTCTACAAAACCCTCCTCTGTACCAGCGCTGCTCAAAGAAATGAGTAAACCAAGTATTAACGGAAGAATAAAGTGTTCATTATGGTCAAGCTGAGTTACATCGAATAAATTTCCGATAGGTGATCTCTCCGGGTCATAGTGTTCTGTATCGCCATAGATTACTGCACGTAAAAATTCATGCAATGGAATTATATATTGCTGTCCACTCTCATATATGTTAATTATTTTTTTTGTATCCACATGACCACTCCCTAGAAACCCTCGTATTAAGTCTAGGGCTAATCGTATATTCCTATTCGATATGTTATCAATAAATTCCAGTAGTTCGCTATTCTTTTCTATTGAATATATAAGCACTTTAATTAATGTGCTTAAAGATAGAAACGTAATTGTTGGCTTACTGGGCAATGATTCAATCGGAAATTCACCCGTAGCAATCTTTAACGCAAAAGCAAGTCTTTTCTTAATAACGAGGTCAACTCGTGGCGGAGAGATAGTAAATGCTTTTGCATGATAACCACTAAGGGCGCCTCTTTGCACAGATAAATGGAATGTTTCTGGACGTAAGGTTAAAAATACTGTAAGAGGCCAACGTTCAGCTAACTCCTGGGCAATTAAAAATATATCTTGTTGCAATTTATCGTCCCTTTGATCGGCGTTGTCTAAGAATAAAACAATTTGCTTCTCATGGAATTTCGATATATGAAAAAGCGATTGTTTTAGATGGTTTTCTTTATTTCCGATTTTTTCTTCAAGTAAAACTAACTCTTTTAATTTAAAGGCAGCAGGGTCAGTTTTCGCTAAATCCTGATATATACCCCTTTTGAATCTTTCTAATTCAGTATTATATACCGCGCGAACAAAACTTTTCTCTTCTATGTCAATCTTGCTCTCTAATCTTAATTGTTCTGTAATTTCATCAACTATAAATTGTTTTAAATCTTCAGTAAGCGTTGCCTGCGAACCAAAATCAAGATATAGCGTTATTGCGTTATCAAATAATTCTACTGCTTCAACTTTAATTAAATTACGAATAAATGCTGTTTTTCCAACACCTACATCGCCAATTAGTAGCACTGGACGCCTACCAAAACTTTGAGACAGATCTTTTAATATACCATCCTTGGTTGTTGCAGAAATAACCACGGGGTGAGATTTTCCCGATTCAAAAATAGCTGCATATCTTGAATTTAGTATATTTTTACTTATAAGTGCATATTGGGATAGTGCTCCACTCGGACAATAACATTCTTTAAGAAAATGTGTTTCTATGTCTCGAGATCTAGCGATATCCTCTATTACTAACTCACTCAAGATTTGTAAATCAGTTTGAAAAGGATTCCTATCTTTTAGACCCGGATAATGGGGAATACTAGCTGATAACTTAGGTGGTAACTCTGGCAAAGAATCTCCGATGAGTCTTCGCTGAATTTCCTTCTTCTCAATACCTGGTTTAGACAAGATATTCCAAAGATCCAGAAACTTACTTAACATGACTTCGAACGAAGAAAAAACCATGGCTTTACCTTGTATTGGAGCTATACCATCATTTCTAGTAGCAATAAAAGCTACTATCTGATGTCCATTGCAAACTACTCCATAAGGAACACCGCGGTTCTGGCAATAATTTAAAGTTTGTTCAACAGCTTTTTTTAGAGAATTGTTATCTCTGGTTAGATTATTCAAAGAATACTCTATTCGATTTTCTCCAATCGGAACCTCAAAATAATCGCCTTCTTTCTTTGCCTCCACAATTAAAATCCGCCTGGGTGCAGAAAAAAGATAGTCTGCATAAGTGTTATCATGTGATTCTTCCAATACTACATCATCCTTCGACCAAGATAAACACTCAAAAAACAGCCTATCAATCATAGTGAGACGCGTTGTTGCTTCATTCCTCCTAGCTGCGTTTAATTTATACCAGCTAAACAGCTCTTCTAGATTATTCCTACCTATATCGTAGTCCATTATTTACCTCCGTATAAGAAAAATACAAAATTAGATAGCTTCTATCTTAAAATTCAGAAATAACCGACTAAAAAAGGCAACTCCAATTTTTTAGAGAATTGCCTTAAATTTTATTATATAAACCCCATTTACAACCTCTTTATTATAGAATCATTCTATACCTCCTCTTTACCATTGTAAATCATTTTTTGAGTCGTTTTATTTTAAATCACGAGAGGTGATCCCCATAAGCCGGCCCAAAAATATGGCACGACAGAAATAATTTCTGTATACAAGTAGGATATAAATTGAAGGAGGGCTTTTAGGGATGTTGTCCGAAAGGGACGCCATTTAAAACAAGGGACGTTTATATTTTTCGAAAATAAAAACTAAGCAAAGTACCAATCTACTATTCCAGCATCCTGAATATCATTTTCTTTTACAGTAATCCCAAATTTGACATTCACCGTAGGATAAAGACACTTTGTTTTAGACTTCCATTCCTTTGTATTATAGTAAACTGGTTCTATATCAATATTATTTCTAAGAGGATTATATTTCGGTTCATACTTATACCCACTTTTAGCTTCTTCGTACTCAAACTCAAATTCTATTTCAATTTCACCATAATAATCAGCTTCGATGTAGAAAGTTCCATCGGTTTTTTCGTATACATAAAAACTATCCAATTCTACGGAAGAATTTATTGGGTTATAATATCCTGTAGATGATTTTTCCTCCATAGTCTCAGCCCGTTCTAGAAGCTTCTTACTTTCAGTATCCATTAAAGCAATTACATATTTGTTCACAGTTTCAATATTTAATATTGACATCAACCATTCTTTTGTAATATATGTGAATTTTGAAGCATGATCTTCAATAAATTTGTCCAAAGATTTATAATATTTAATATTCAAATTTGCATTTTCTGCTTCTTTTCTTAAGCTAGGGAATAAGGTGCCATCTTCTGAGGCAAATTGATGAATATTATTAGAAATGAATATGAGCTCTTTATTCTTAGAAATACGTGCAATATCTAATATAGTAAGCCAAATTAAAACGTCCCTAAATTCTTCCCCTTTTTCAGTGCATGGCTTTTCCCTTTTCAATGCTCTTTTTACAATATCCCGTAAGTACTCATCCCTATAAGGTATAACTTCAGTCTCTTTAATGTTTAGTTTCTTAAGAAAATGTACTAAGTACTTTTTAACTTCATCCTTAATTTCTAAATCGGTTTTTCCAAGAGTATTATCAACCAACATATTGCCAAGGTCGTGAAAAGATTTATTAAATTTATCCAATTTATTTGCAAACTCTCTTTCGTAGACTGTGGCGATTTCTTGATAGACTATCTGTGGAACAATAATTTTTGAGTTAGTTTTTTTAAGATAATCAAAAACTACTTCAAATCTTTTTGATTTCATAAAAAAATCACTAAAATAAATATTAGTATCTAAGGCTATGTCCATATAATATAACTCTCTAAATAAAATGAGTGGTATACATATTCTCTAAAATTAGAAATGACCAATTAAAAAAGCAGCCCTTATATTTTAGATGCTGCCTTAAATTTCATTATGCGATTCTCATTTACTACCTCATTGTATTTGATTATTTTACACCTTCCCTTCCTCATTGTAAATCATTTTTGGGTCGTTTTATCGTATATCACGAAAGGTGAACCCCATAAGGCGACCCAGAAATACGGCGTGGCAGAAAGACTCTCTGTATACAGCCTAATAAAATAATAATAAAATCCGGAAGCAAACCTCTCTTCTCTCGTATTCCTCACCTCTAGTTTATGGCTTATTTTTAAAGATAAAAAATCGAAAATGTCGACGGATATAGCATAAACTAACGCCCATAAACTACGAGAGGTTTTGGCCTATTTCTTTGAAAATCTCTCGCAAAATTACTTTCTTCCCCGACGGAAATAACGCCCTAACTCCTAGGGACATCGCTAGATAAAAAATACCCGACAGATCTCCCTGCCGGGTATTTATCCTAATTCGTTGTGCAACATAGAAACAGGAGATATTGGGGTCCTTGTTATACTTCAATTCGAAAGAATTTTGCGAAATAGAGTTCAGTTTTTCTTGCCCCTTTAAGAAACTTTCTCCCCCCGGTAAAGCACTAAGGAAACAGCTTAAAATGCACCGCGCCCTGGCAATCAAAATTTTTTCCCTGAAACAACCTCTCCCGCTATGTTAATACTTTGATCCGCCTCCTAAGGTTCTGTCTCTAATGTGGGGGTAAAGCTGGTCTCTAAGGAAACATCTAAAATGCACCGCGCCCTGGGGGGGGCTCCCACATCTCGCGTGCATTGGCGCTCGCTGGGCCGCTCGCTTCTTGCTAATGCAATGCGGGTTCGGCGCAGCTGTGGCTTGCGCCGGGTGGGGGCGGCGCAAGCCACAGCGTCCTCACCGGCACATTACTACAAACAAAAGAACAAATTTTTTTAGGGCTCG
>JBAYMG010000009.1:0-47132 GCA_041663665.1 Candidatus Omnitrophota bacterium
AGCTTACCTTCTTTTTTTATAATTTTACCCTGCATAAAATTCATTGGCGGAGAACCGATAAAACCAGCAACAAATTTATTCTTAGGATGATCATAAACATTAATCGGTTCACCTAATTGGGCAATTACACCGTCCTTCATAACTGCGATACGATCGCCCATAGTCATAGCTTCAGTTTGATCATGGGTAACATAAATAATAGTAGTTTGCAACCTAATATGCAACTTATGAATTTCTGTACGCATCTGAACACGCATCTTTGCATCAAGATTACTTAATGGTTCATCAAATAAAAAAACCATTGGTTTTCGAACAATCGCCCTACCCAACGCTACCCGCTGCCTCTCTCCTCCGGAAAGTTCACGCGGTTTACGCTTTAAAAAACGTTTTATTCCTAATATTTCTGCAGCTTCATCAACTCTTTGATTGATTTCCTGCTTGGGTATATGCCGCAGGCGTAAACCAAAAGACATGTTCTCTTCAACAGTCATATGAGGATAAAGAGCGTAATTTTGAAAAACCATAGCAATATCCCGATCTTTTGCCGGAATTTCATTAACCAGCTTGTCCCCGATATAGACTGACCCTGAACTTATATCCTCAAGTCCGGCAATCATTCTCAAAGTAGTGGACTTACCGCAACCCGAAGGCCCGACTAAAACCATAAATTCTTTATTCTCAATGCCTAAATTCACCTTATTAACCGCCAGCACATTACCAGGAAAAATTTTACAGACATCTTTCAAACTTACTTGAGCCATTAATTACCCCTTTTCCAAATGTAAATGTTAAAGAAGAAACTTCAATTATTATACGAAATTAACTAAAATAGTCAAGCAATTGGCTTAAAATATTCTTCATGTTCTTGCGAGCGACAATCATATCAATAAGGCCATGCTCTAACAAAAATTCCGAACGTTGAAATCCAGCAGGTAATTTCTGCCGAATTGTCTGCTCAATAACTCTGGGACCGGTAAAACCAATTAAAGCTTTAGGTTCCGCCATAATTATATCTCCGACTGCAGCAAAAGAAGCCATAATTCCTGCCATGGTCGGATTAGTCAACACTGAAATATAAGGTAATTTTGCTTTTTTCTGATGATAGGATAGCGCAGCACAAGTTTTAGCCATCTGCATCAAGCTATACATTCCTTCATACATACGGGCTCCACCGCCTGAACCGGAAACAATAATTACCGGAAGCTTATTCTTGGTAGCAAACTCAATAGCTCGGGTAATTTTTTCTCCAACCACTGAACCCATGGACCCCATAATAAAACGCGAATCAGTTACGGCTAAAACTACCCGCTTCGAATTTATTTGCCCTTCCCCGGATACTACCGCATCCCTTAACCCAGTTGCATCTTGATCCTGCTTCAATTTATCCTTATAGGTCTTTACCCCTTTAAAATCAAGCGGATCAGCCGAAACCATATCCTTATCAAATTCATTAAACGTATCCTTATCAAACAACAAATTTATTCTTTGATACGCGGTTAAACCAAAATGGTAATTGCATTTCGGGCAAACGAAAAAATTCTCTTCTAACGTTTTATTGTAAAGCGTTTCAGAGCAATCTTCGCATTTTGTCCATAAACCATCAGGTATCTCTTTCTTCCTTAAACGTACTATCGTATATTTTGGTTTACCAAATAAAGCCATCGCTACTCTTTCTCAAATTTATTAATTACCAACCCTGAAAGTACTTTCGGATAGAAATATGTAGACTTAGGAGGCATTTTATTACCCCCCAAAGCAACATTAATAATCTGCTCGATTTTAACCGGATTCAGGAAAAAGGCAACTTTCAACGGATCCGCATCAACCTCATCCATAAAATCAATTGCTTCCGGGCTATACTTTATCTCTGGCAAACTGTCTAAATCAAATTTTAAAATATTTTTAAATACCAAATAATTAAGAATTGCCACATCCAGCATTCGGTATTCTTTCGGCTTATCCGTGATTAGTTTATCTAAATTTTTGACATTCTTTAGGCGCAAAAGAAAATATTTTTTATCTTTATATAACCCAATCAAATGTTCTGTACAACCTGCTTTTTCCAACAGGAAAAAAAACCGAGTTCTATCCTTAATCTGGTCAACATCAAAATTTTCTTTAGCTTTAAGAATAAAATCATTAATATCCAATTTAACATCTAATTTAAGCAACCGATGAATAGGTAGGATGGACAATCCCCGGGGATCAGTGTTGGTAAAATAGGATAAACAGTAATTAAAATCTTCTTCGCCGGTAAACTGCGAACCAAACTTTTCGCGCATCAAATCCCGATAAGCACAGGAAACCTCGTAACGATGATGGCCATCGGCAATAAACATATTTTCATCATCCATGCTGGATTCGATTAATTTAATAATTTCCGGGGAGTCAAGGCGCCATAATCTATGCACAGTTTTCTCATCATCAGTAACCTCAATAAAAGCGTTCACCGATGAAATATGCTTTTGAAATACCCGCTGAATAATCCGTTTTTTATCTAAGAAAATTATGAATATCGGGCTAAGATTGGCTTTTACCTGTTTGACTAACTTAAACCTATCAAGCTTAGCTGCATTATGCGTATTCTCATGGGCAAATACCGGAGATTTTTTTCCATCACCTAACCTAAGCAGGGAAATAAATCCTAAGCGTGTTTTTTTCTCGCCGCGAATAACATATTGCTGGCTATAAAAATAAATTGCCGGCTTAGCATCTTGAATAAACACATCCTCCTTAAGCCATTGCTTAAAAAGCACTCCAGCCCTGCGGTATTTGTCATCATCAAGCAAATCTTTGGCTAAAAGTATATGGATAAAATTATAGGCAGAACGTTCCCTGAGTTTATCTTGAGCCTGGGGAGAAATTACATCATACGGCGGACAAACAACTTGTTTTAAATTCCCAACCTTCTCTTGATTATAAATCACTCCATTAAAAGCTTTTGTTTTAGACATGAGGTAAATATTTTAGCATAAAAATTAATAAAAACAACAATAGACTAGTGGCAACCGGCACAACCTTGTTTAGCATTTGGACAGTTAGAAGCCTTGGAGCCGCTTGCAGATTTGTTTGGTTTTTTATAATCTGTGGCATAAAACCCTGAACCTTTAAAAATAAAACCTGCGGCGCTGGAGATTAATTTTTTTATTTTTTTACCGCATTTCGGGCATTTAGTTTTAGGTTTCTCATTTATACTCTGCAAAATTTCAAATTTATGCTTGCAAGCTAGACATTGATATTCATAAGTAGGCATATCATTTATCCTCTAAGCTAAGGCGTGAAAATTCCTCAATTAGTTTTCTTTGCTGCGTTGTTAATTTTGTAGGAATACTAACATCCACTTTAACTAATTCATCGCCAACATCCCGGGAATGCAAATCAGGTATCCCTCTTCCTTTAAGGCGAAAAATTTTTCCGGCCTGAGTACCCGCGGGAATTTTCATTGATAAAGTTCCTTCTAAAGCCGGCACATGCACTTCTCCGCCTAAAATAGCTTTAGGCATACTGATATTTATCGTTGTAACGATGTCATTATTATGCCTTTGAAAGATACTGTGCGGCCTGACTTCAATAACCACATATAAATCACCCCGGCTGCTTGATCCTGCTTCTCCTTCCCCACGCACGCGCAATTGAGAATCATTATCTACGCCTTGAGGAATAGTGACTTTAATTTTTTTAGTAATTTTAACCCTTCCTTCACCGCGGCAATCCGGGCAAGGCGTACCAATAGTTGACCCCTCGCCGCCACAACGCGAACAAGTTTGAGCTAATTGAAAAAAACCATTCGAAACTACCGTTTTTCCCGACCCTTTACACTGTGGGCAAATAGTTTTTTTTGTACCGGCTTTAGCTCCGGTTCCAGAACAAATCTGACAAAGTTCATAACGCGGAACAGTTATAACTTTTTCTATCCCTCTAGCCGCTTCTTCCAAAGAAATATCAACTGCAATCTGTAAGTCCCTTCCCCGCCTTCGAGAAGAAGAACTTCTTGTTTGTCGCGAACCAGATGCGTCAAAACCCATGTCCCCAAATATTTCTTCAAAGATACTGCCTGATCCACCCGAACCGCCCATCTCCCTAAATATACTACTAAAATCCGCACCCCTAAAAATATCTTCCTGAGCATATTTCTGATCAATGCCTGAGTGCCCGTAATTATCATATAAAGAGCGCTTTTGTTCATCAGAGATAACAGCATAAGCTTCAGACATCTCTTTAAACTTTGTTTCGGCGTCTTTTTTCTGCTCCATTGGTACTCGATCAGGATGGAACTTAAGTGCCAACTCTCGGTAAGCCCTTTTTATCTCTTCGATACTGGCGGTTTTTTGTACTCCCAATATTTCATAATAATCGCGTTTGCTTGTCATAATTATTTAATCTCTAAATCTAGAATAAACTAGAAACCCAAATCTAAAGTAAAAACTTTTACTCTAATTTAATATCTTTTTTAGAGCTTATTTCTTTCCGTTATCTTCCTCTTTATATTCAGCGTCAATTATATCCTCTTTTTTATCATTCTGCTTTGGCTCTTCATTTGTATTTTGCTCTTGCGAATCAGGAGCGGCTTGGGACTGTTGAGCTTGCTGCTTAGCGTTGGCAGCTTTATAAATTTCTTCAGCCAGCTTATGGGATACTTTAGTTAACTCTTCCATATCCTTCTTTATCCGGTCAACATTTTTATCCTTAATCGCAGCCTTTAAATCATTAGCCTTAGCTTCAATATCAGCCCGCTCAGACTGCCCGACTTTATCGCCATAATCTTTTAAGGATTTTTCAGTAGCATAAACTAAATTATCTGCCTGATTAATCGTCTCAATTTCTTCTTTCTTCTTACTATCATCAGCTGCAAATTTCTCAGCATCTTTAACCATTTTATCAATTTCTTCTTTAGAAAGCTTCTTGGGAGCGCTGATACGTATAGATTGTTCTTTGCCGGTACCTAAATCCTTAGCTGATACATGCACGATTCCATCCCGGTCGATATCAAATTTTACTTCAATCTGCGGGACTCCCCGCTGAGCTGCCGGGATACCAACTAAATCAAATCTCCCCAACTCCACATTATCATCAGCCATCTGGCGTTCACCCTGCAAAACCCGGATTGTCACAGCTGTTTGGTTGTCAGCAGCCGTAGAAAAAACCTGGCTTTTTTGCGTAGGAATAGAAGCATTTCTCTCGATTAATTTGGTATTTACTCCACCTAAGGTTTCGATACCTAAAGAAAGCGGAGTAACATCAAGAAGAAGAACATCCTTAACCTCTCCGGTAATAATTGCTGCCTGAACTGCTGCGCCTAAAGCAACGCATTCCATAGGATCAACTCCGCGTTCAATTTTTTTACCGACATAATCTTCAACAAATTTTTGCACAATGGGCATGCGCGTAGGCCCACCGACCATAATAATACGGTCAACTTCTTTTGAAGTTAGCTTGGCATCATTAAGCGCCTGCTCAATAGGATGCTGGCATTTTTGAATAATCGGCCCTACTAGATCCTCTAATTTTGCACGAGTGATTGTCATAGCTAAATGCTTTGGCCCGGTGGCATCAGCGGTAATAAAAGGTAAATTAATGTCTGTGCTAACAGTCGAAGATAATTCAATCTTTGCCTTTTCAGCTGCTTCGCGAACCCTTTGCACCGCCATTTTATCGCTCATTATATCAATACCCGTCTCGCGTTTAAACTGCCCGGAAATATATTCCAGCAAAACTCTATCCATATCTGTGCCGCCCAGTTGGGTATCACCGCTAGTGGCCTGAACATGAAATACACCCTGAGCCATTTCCATAATTGTTACATCTAAGGTTCCACCGCCTAAATCAAAAACCATAATCTTCTGCTCTTTCTCCGCTTTTTCCAAACCATAAGCAAGACAGGCAGCAGTGGGCTCATTAATAATGCGCAAGACTTTTAATCCGGCAATTTCACCGGCATCTTTAGTCGCCTGGCGCTGATTATCATTAAAATACGCCGGACAAGTAATGACTACCTCTTCGACTTTATCTCCGAGATAATTTTCGGCATCCTGTTTTACCTTCTGTAAAATAAAAGCTGAAATCTGCTGCGGGGTATACTCTTTGCCATAAACACTAAATTTAAAATCTGTACCCATTTTACGCTTAGCTGCCTGAATAGTACCTTCAGCATTAATTGCTGCCTGGCGCCTAGCCGGCTCGCCGACTAAACGCTGCCCATCTTTAGTAAAGGCAACATACGAAGGAAATGCTTTTCCCGAAGCAACTCCTGCCCCTTCTGCCGACGGAATAATTACCGGGCGGCCGCCCTCCATAACTGCAGCTGCTGAATTTGATGTCCCCAAATCAATTCCGATTACTTTTGCCATGTTATCCTCCTTGTGTATAAACACACACCAAAGCGATTTGCGTTACCCAGCGCACGCCAACACAATTTCCCAGCTAGGGAACACCGACGAAATAGGCGTTGAGCAACTTTAGCTCCGGGTGTATTATTTTGTAAAAAACTTTGTCTACGAGACAGCGCCCGCGCGATTTACACCAACTAGCGCAGAGCAATCCTACCTATTGTTTTTTCGAAACCTTTACCTTAGCAGTTCTTAGTACCCGCTCATGAATCAAATACCCTTTTTGCAATACCTCAATTATGGTATGTTCCGGTAAATCTTTATCTTCTACTTGCATTAAAGCTTCATGATAATTTGGATCAAATATTTTCCCTTCGGCATCCAGTGGTTTTACTCCATGTTCCTTTAACATTTCATACAAATGCGCCAGGATCATCTCAACCCCTTTTAAGAATGCCGCTAAATCCTGCTTAGTTGATTCAGCTAAATTAACTGTACGCTCAAGGTCATCAAGAACATTTAACAAATCAAGCACTAACCCTTCATTGGCAAATTTTATAAATTCCTGTTTCTCACGATCCAGGCGTTTACGAATATTCTCAAGATCAGCTAAATTTCTCAGCATCTTATCCTGGCTGTCTTTACCCTTCTTTGCCTCTTCCAAAAGAGCTAAATATTCTGCCTCTTTCAATGAAACTATTATTTCTTCATTTTTTTCTTTATTTTCCTGCTCTTCCATAGTCTCAAAAATCCTCCAAAACCTGGTTTAAAACATCAGAGATATATTCCATAGTAGGGATAATATGATCATACTCCATGCGCATAGGCCCTAATACTGCCAGCCTGCCGGAAGGCTGATTTTTAAGATTAAAACTTGAAACGATTAAAGAACAATTCTCCATCTCCGGAAACCCCAATTCACTACCGATATAAACTCTTACCTTGCCGGAAAAATCCCGGTTAATAATATCCAAAAGGCGTTTCTTATCTTCAATTAACCTGACTAAAAGGCGTATCTTATCGGCATCTTTAAACTCCGGCTGATCGAGGATACGGCTAATACCTTTATAAAAAATTTTATCCTGCCATTCTAAAAATGAAACAATCCCGGCATAATGTGTAATCTCAGAAATCACCTCTGAGGTATTCTCCAAAGCATCATCCAGTCGGCGCATTTTTCGTTTACAATCCTTAAAAATACGTTGTTTTTCATTATCCACAAGTTCCATCTGCTGGATAAGGAAATCGACATAATAACGATACCCTCTGTCTGTAGGCACCCTTCCGCCTGAAGTATACGGATGTTTTAGATACCCTGATTCATCGAGTTCGGAAAAAATATTCCTGATTGTAGCGGAACTTAAATCAAATTCCTCAGCGATATCCTCGGAAGCCACCGGGACCGCATTCTTAATATAGCGGTTAATCGCGGAATTCAATACTGATTTTCTACGTGAATTATAATCAATAGTACGCATTACTAAAGGCCCCTCGATATACTTCTAGTTCTTTAATGCTAAGCCGTAATTTTAACACATTTTATTACTTTGTCAACAAAATTAGCAGTTAAATACCTAGAGTGCTAACATAATGCTAAAATTTTTCTCCTTTAAATAATCTTGATGTCCTTATCTTCGCTGATCTTACTGTAAAGCTGGCGGGAAATACATAGGTTGATTTTAACTCCTTCCTGAAGATAATCAATTTTATTAACTTTAGCTAAGCGGTAAAAGAAATCAACAAGTTCCATGCGGTTATGCGGAATAATAATCTTTAAATCCAGCATAAGTCCGGAAAAATAATCAGCGATCTTAATGACCAATGTATCTAGATTTTCCCCGGTTTTAGCTGACAATAAAATAGCGCTAGAGAAATCCCTTTTGGTAACCTCCAACCAGCTGCGATCCTGGACTAAATCAATCTTATTTAACGCAGTAATACTCGGCTTATCTTTAACCCCCAATTCTTCTAAAACAGTTAAAACCGCCTGATTATGCTGATACAAACGATGATCCTCGACATCTAAAACATGTACCAGTAAATCCGCCTGGCTAACCTCCTCCAAAGTTGCCTTAAACGCTTCTATCAAATGATGCGGAAGTTCGTGCAAAAAACCAACCGTGTCAGAAACAATGATATTTTGGCCGTTGGGCAGCTGAAAACTTCTCGAAAGAGGATCCAGTGTCGTAAATAATTTTTCCGATGTAACCTGATTAGCTGCAGTTAACCGGTTTAAAAGGGTAGACTTACCGGCGCTAGTATAACCTACCAGGGCAACCATAGGTAGATTATTAGCTGTCCTTTTTTTTCGCAGAGTTAAACGGTGCAGCCTAAATGTTTTTAGATCATTTTCCAGCTTATCTATTTTTTTTCTGATTTGCCTCCGGTCAGTTTCAAGCTTAGTTTCACCAGGTCCACGGGTGCCGACTCCGCCGCCTAAACCTGAGAGTAGAATTCCTTTACCGGATAAACGCGGCAATAAATACTGCAGCTGGGCAAGTTCAACCTGCATTTTGCCTTCAGGGCTTTTTGCCCTGCGGCAAAAAATATCCAGGATTAATTGTGTGCGATCAATTATCTTCTTACCGATTGCGTTTTCTAAATTACGCTGCTGTGTTCCGCTTAAATCATGGCTAAAAATTATAGTATCGACTTCTTCCTCGTGGGCAATAGCAGTGATCTCTTCAACCTTGCCCTTACCTATAAGATAATTAGCAGTACCCCGGTCACAGATGCAAATAATATTCTCAACCACCTCAACCGAAGTCGAAGAAGCTAATTCCTCCAGCTCTGAAGAAATATCTTCAATCCTCCAATATCCTTTATCGGTTTTTAATTGTACACTGACTAAAAGGGCTTTTTCCATTGAATCAAACGCTTAACTTATGAACACGATAGCCTAAAGTTAATGCGTAATTTTATCCTGCCGGACGAATTTCAAAGCAGGGAATTACTTTATAAAAATTTGTTTATCCGTTTAGCTGTCTCGTTAAAAACTTCTGTTTTTTTGATATTTATCCACTTTACACGTTTATCTTTTCTAAACCAAGTAAGCTGGCGTTTTGCATAATGCCGGCTATTGCGCTGCATAATACGCTTAGCTTCATCTAAAGAATACTGGTTTTTAAAATAACCGTCCAGCTCCTGTATACCAATGGCGCAGGCTGCAGTCCTGCTTAACTTACAGGCTAATAATCTTCTAACTTCGTTAATTAAGCCTAAATTAAACATCTGCCCAACCCTTTGGTCAATTTTATCATACAAAAATTGCCTATCCGAATTTAACCCAAAAACTTTTACCTCATAATCTTTCCCTAACCCCACCCTGCCAGACTGCAATTCAGAAATCGGCTTGCCTGTTTTCAAATAAACCTCTAAAGCACGAATAATTCTTCTTGAATCATTAAAATGAATTCTCTTAGCTGCAACAGTATCAACCTGAGATAATCTTTTATATAGATAGGCGTTTCCTTTAAGCTTTAACAATTTACCCAGCTTCGCGCGGATTAGCTTATCTTCAGGAACCTCCGGGAATAACCCATCGACAATAATCGAATAATAAAGCCCTGTCCCACCGACAAATAAAGGAATTTTACCTTTTTTAAACAAACGATTACAAATAGCCAGCGACGCTTTGCGATAAGAAGCAACATTATATTCTTTAGTTGGATCAATTATACCAAGCAAATGATGTTTAACTTCTTTTCTCTCAGCTAAACCTACTTTAGAAGTAATAATATTCATTCTGCGGTATACCTGCATCGAATCACAAGAAATAATTTCCGCATTGATTTTCTTAGCTAAAGTAATTGCTACTTTCGATTTACCTATCCCAGTAGGGCCGACAAGAAAAACTATTTTTCTCTTTAACATAAAAACTAATGGCAGACCTTAGTTTGATAACCGCGGCTAGAAAGTTTAGCTTCTAGATCCTGCGCTTCATTCTGAGTCTTAAATTTGCCAATTTTAACACGATAACCGCCAACCGAGCTATCAATATAAGCTGAGAACCCTTTTACTAGCAATCTATCTTTAAGCTTATTGGCATTAATCCGATTCGAAAAAAATCCAATCTGCACAGAATATCCATCCGTTTCATTTACAGAAATATCAAGATTCTTACGGATAATTTCAAATCCTTTGCTTAACTTTAATTCCGGGCTAAGCGGAAAATCTTTTTTTAATTTAAACCAATAATCATTGCCCTGCTGATTATTCCCTTGTTTAAACTCTGCTTGGCTTAACCGGTATAACACTGCTGCCTTCTGTTTGCTATTAGAATCATCGACAATAAGCTTAGTATAGATATCTTTGGCCTCCGAGAATTTACCCTCCAGCAAATAGGTATCAGCTAATCCCAAACTTGCTTGTGGCTTAAATTTACCCGATGGACCATTCAGAATCCTGCTAAAACAAACCCTAGCTTGTTCTAACTTATTTTCTTTAAGATAACTTAAACCTAGAATATAGTTTAGCTCATCCGGAGCGCCGATATTAAGCCTGTTGCTTTGAGCTTGGCCTTCAAAAATTACTCGCCGATAGTTTCTTTGCAGGAAATCTGCCTTTAAAGTATCCAAATCGGCAGCCCAGCAAATAGCTGGAAAAATCAAACTTAAAATTATAAAATAAATTTTACTTATTTTCATTTTCGCGTTTACGGTCCAACTTATTTGAGACACTTCTCTGTAAATCAAGCAGCTTTTTATGCCGCCTCTCTTTTACTTCCTGCTTTAAATCATCAAACATTTTTGCGGCTAAAGTATACGGGCGCGGAGAATATTTAAAAATAAAAGCTGCGTTAAATTCCGCCTTTTTTGTCAAATCATAAGTTTCTTTAAATTCTTTTTCGGTTTCTGTCGGGAACCCTAAAATGATATCAGTAGTTAACAAACCATCTTTAACAATTTTACGGTAAGAATCAATTAAAACCAAGTATTCTTTTGCCGAATAACCGCGGTTCATCAATTTAAGAATCCTATCCGAGCCTGATTGCAAAGGCAAGTGCAAACTTTTAGCTAATTTTTCTAGATCACGCATCGCCTTAAAAGAATCAAGGCCGGCATCTTTAGGGTGGGAGGTAAAAAAATCAAAACTCTTTAAACCATTCAACACATTGACCTTTTCAAGCAATTGAGTAAAATTAAAGCTGTTATCCTGATAGGCATTCACATTTTGCCCCAGAAGAGTAATCCTGGTAACCCCTTTAGAAATCGCTTCTTGAATTTCAGCTAAGATATTCTTACTGCCCCGGTGGCGTAACGGTCCGCGCACATAAGGCACAACACAATAAGAACAAAAATTAGAACATCCTTCAGAAATAACCACATAAGCATGATGCTTATCTTGATAAAAACCCTGATGATAGAGATCTTCACTTCGCGAAGTGCCATCCGTCTCCCAAAACTTTCGTTCAAATAAAAAAGGACTGCTTCCTTCTTTTAAAGACTGTTTATTTTTTTTGTTACCCGCCACTATTTTTTTTATAATCTCCGGTATCTTAGCAATATCTTGCGGCCCGACAATAAAACCAATACTCTCGTCACGGTCAAAAGACTTTTCTTTGTAATTTTGGGCCATACAACCGACTAAACCGATTATTTTAGACCCCTTATAGCTGCCAATCAGGCTCCAGATCCTTTCTTCAGCATGCTGCCGCACTGAACAAGTATTAAAAATAACAACATCAGCATCCTGGTCATTATCAGTAATCTGATAACCGGCATTCTGAAGCAAACCGTTAATTACTTCGGAATCCCGTATATTCATTTGGCATCCGAATGTTCGAAGGAAAATTTTACTTTTTTTCATTTACAGTATATAACTGTTTCGATGATTTTTAATAAATAATAAACCCCCCGTCGTAAATCGCGGCAGGGGGTTTATTAACCTACTTGAACGCAAAAGGCATTACTTCTTTTTTAATTTTTCCACTAATTCCGCAACAAATTTCCCAGCTATATCCCTACATCCTAATCCAAAAGCTAACGCTAAGGCTAACCCGATTGAACCTAAGATTATACCCAGAGTAAGCTCAGTTATACTGATTCCAATTTTTAATTGCTCTAACCCGACAAAAATTGCAAAAACAATAACTATTGTTTCAACTACCTGAGCTAAAACTTTACCCTGATTCAAACCGGCATTATTAGCTGCAGTCTGCACGATATTTTTCAATATGGTTGAAGCAAACATACCTAAGATCAAAATAAATAACGCAGCAACAACATTAGGGATATAAAGAACTACTTGATTTAACAAATCAGCAGCAACAGTCAACCCTACGGCATTAACGGCAACCATAAAAGTCACTAAAAGCCCTAACCAATAACAAATTACTGCAATTAAATCCGCTAAAGAATAGGTTATGCCGCCTTTACCAAGCAGCTTATCCAATTCAATACGCTTAGAAATTTCATCAATTTTAATTAACTTGAGGGATTTACTTACAATCACCTTAACCGCCCTAGAAAGCAACCAGCCAATAATCAAAATAACAATTACTAACAACGCATTAACCACAAACTGGCTAATCTGAGCTAAAACTGCACGTGCTGGTTCTAAAAGTACTATTTGCCAACTGCTCATATTACCCTCCTTTTTTAGTTAACCACTTTTCTAACACTATCATAATAAATCAGTTATGTCAAGGCTATCCTTTTAGCCCAACCATCTTTTTTTAAACTCAGCATCTATTTTTTGCATTTGAGAATAAGTTACTTTAAGATCATCAAAATCTGTTTTGCCTAAAACAGCAGCTCTTTTATTTCTCTTGCCGCAAATAAACTCTTCTACCCCTCTGACCTGAGCATGTAATAATCTGCTCATTAATTGCACCTGCTTATCATCAGAAATTACGATAATATTACGGGGAACAGCTGATTCTTCAACTATTTTTTTAATCACCTCATCTGCCTCAATATCTCGCGAAAACATACAAGTTAAACAAAAATCCTGCGGGAGATCCTGCTGCGGAGGATATCCGTCAAAAACAAGGATAACCCTGTTATTGCTGCTACCGGTTAATTTATTGATTTTAACAAAATCTACAAGACATTGCTGGATATTCTCAGAATGTTTTACGGCTTTAAACTTAGGATGATTGATCAGATTGTATGCGTCGACGATATACTGTAAGGACATAAATTAGCCCTCCAATGGCAGCGCAAAACACAGCAAAAGAAAATGATAAAAGCGACATAGCTAAAGCGGATTGTTTTATCACCCCGGCTTTAGCAAAATAAAGAACAAACAGCCCCTCTCTTAAACCTAAGCCGCCGATAGCCACAGGAAGCAGGGTAATCGCACCAATTATGGGCAGAAAAATAAGATAATAAATAAAACTTATCTTAATTCCCAAAGAAAGGCCGATAAAGTAAACACTGGCCGGACCCAAAAGCTGAATAATAAAAGATATTAATAAATTAGTAATAATTGTTTTTTTCCGCTGGCGAAAAATATGTATCTCCTGATGCATATTTTTTATCGACTCTTTAATCTTTCCAGCTCCGGGAGTAGATAAAAATTCTGTAATTTTAGAATACATAACATTATTAAATAGCACCAACAAAACTAAGATTAATAAAATAATAATTACAGAAATCGAACTAAGAACAACTTTATCCAGCACTAAATTCCAGCCAAAAAAAAGAGCAAACAAAACCACAAGCACTAGTCCGATATAGCCGCTTAACCTATCTAAAAATACTGTAGCAATAACTTCTTTTGCCTTTTTGGTATGCCCAGCAAGATCAACCGTTCTAACCAGGTCCCCACCGATAGTCGAAGGTAAAAAAATATTAAAAAATACACCACCGGAATAAGAACTAATCAATTTTTTTAGAAGAATATTTATCCCGGCGGCGTTAAGCAGCATCTTCCAACGCAAAAACCCTAAAAGATAACCGGCAAAAAATACAATAAAACCTACGGTTAAAAAGAATTTATCTACCTCTTTTATGTCGCTAACTAAGGCCTGCAGATCGATTTTATTAAATTTAAACAAAGCGGCTAAAAGTAAAATACTGATGCTTATTCTTAGAAACAAAAATAGCGATTTTTTAATTTTAACCATCTACCTTAAGCTCTTTTCCGGTTATTTTTCGGTAGGCATCCAGATATTTTTCTCGAGTTACTTTGATTATTGGTTCAGGTAAACTAGGAGCTGGTGGGGTTTTATTCCAATCTAAAGTTTCAAGATAATCACGGACAAATTGCTTATCAAAACTAGGGTTAGCAGCACCCGAATGATATTCTGCCAGCGGCCAAAAACGAGATGAATCCGGCGTAAGCACTTCATCTATAATAATCATTTGATTATTATAGATACCAAACTCAAACTTTGTATCAGCAATAATTATCCCTTTCCCCAACGCGTAATCACTGGCACGCTTATAGATGTCTATACTTATTTCTTTTAAACGCTTAGCAATATCAGAACCAACCAAATCCTGAACCTGCTTCTGGCTGATACTTTGATCATGTCCAATATCGGCCTTAGTCGTTGGAGTAAAAATCGGCTCGCTCAATTTGTCTGAATTCTTAAGCCCTTTAGGCAAATCAATACCGCAAATCGATTGTTTTTCATTGTATTCTTTTAAACCCGATCCGGAAAGATACCCCCGCACTACACATTCAACAGGCAGAGGTTTAGTTTTTAAAACCAACATTGAACGGCCGGCTAAATCGGAACGATATGGATTTAATTCTACCGGATATTTTTGGACATCCGTAGTAATCAAATGGTGCCCGATTATATCCTTGATAAAATCAAACCAAAACTTGGAGATACTAGTTAGAACTTGCCCTTTATCCGGAATACCCGAAGACAAAACAACATCAAAACAAGATATGCGATCAGTAGAAACAATCAAAAGGTTGTCTTCTAAATCATAAACATCCCGGACCTTACCTCTGCGAAAAAGCCTGAGATCATTAAATTCTGTTTTTAACAAAACTTTACCTGCCATATTTTTTAAGCTTCTCCAGCAAAGCATTGTATTCATCCCAAAGCTCTTTAGGTAAATCTTTCTTAAAATCACCCAAAAATTTGCTGATACCTTTTAACTCTTCCAGCCACTCATCTTTATCAACCTTTAACAAGGTATCCATTGCTTTATCGGAAAGCTTAATACCGGTCATATCAATATCAAAAGGATATGGTAAATAACCAATCGGAGTTTGCATGGCATTAACTTTATTATTGCAACGATCCAATATCCACTCTAAAATCCTTAAGTTTTCACAAAAACCCGGCCACAAAAATTTACCGTCTTTATCCGTCCTAAACCAGTTGACATGAAAAATTTTTGGTGGTTTAACCATAAGTTTGCCCATACTTAACCAGTGTTTAAAATATTCTGCCATATTGTAACCGCAAAACGGAAGCATTGCCATCGGATCACGCCGAACCTGGCCGAGTTTACCGACTTGGGCGGCCGTTAACTCGGAACCCATTGTTGAGCCCACAAATACTCCATGCTGCCAATTAAATGATTCATAAACTAAAGGCGCTACATGCGCGCGTCTTCCGCCAAAAACAATTGCTGAAATCGGCACGCCATGATGCTGCTCTAAACGAAATGAAGCCGAAGGGCAATTTACAATCGGAGTAGTAAAACGCGAATTAGGATGGGCGCCCTTAACTACTTTTCCTTCTGCATCCAGCATATTTGATTTCCAGGAATTCCCCTTCCAATCAATTCCGCAACCCGGTACTTCACCGTCAGCGCCCTCCCACCAAACAGTATTGTCAGGCTTTAAAAGAACATTTGTATAAATGGTATTTTTCTTTACAGTTTCCACCATATTAGGGTTTGCCTTAGAATTTGTTCCAGGAGCAACCCCAAAGAAACCTATTTCCGGATTAATCGCCCAAAGCGAACCATCGGAGTCTACCCGCATCCACGAAATATCATCCCCAACTGTCCAGATACGGTAACCTTTAATTTTAAGCCCCTCTGGGGGAACAAGCATGGCTAAATTTGTTTTGCCGCAAGCACTGGGAAAAGCCGCAGCAATATATTCAACATGGCCATTAGGTTCCTCGATACCCATAATCAACATATGCTCAGCCATCCACTTTTCTTTTTTTGCCACATAACTGGCAATACGCAAAGAAAGGCATTTTTTACCTAAAAGCACATTTCCACCATAACCAGAACCAACGCTCCAAATAGTATTGTCCTCTGGAAAATGTAAAATTAATCTTTTCTTAATATCCAACTGGGCCTTGGAATGCAAACACTTGGTGAATCCATCTTCTTTTTCAAGCTGTTTCAATACTGCATCCCCGCAGCGCGCCATAATTAACATATTTAAAACTACGTATTTAGAATCAGTCAATTCAACTCCAATTTTACTAAAAGAAGAGCCTACCGGACCCATAGAGAAAGGAATAACATACATCGTTCTACCAACCATAGCATTCTTAAATATTGCTTTAGCCTCACGGTAGGCATCAGCCGGCGCCATCCAATTATTATTCGGGCCAACATCTTTTTTTCTCTTGGTACAAATAAAAGTTAAGTGCTCAGTACGCGCTACATCGTCCTGTGCTGTACGGTGCAAAAAACAACCGGGAAGTTTTTCCTGATTCAAACGTATCAATTCACCTGAAGCTACAGCTTCTTTTTCTAACAACAATTTCTGTTCTTCCGAACCGTTAATCCAAACAATATTCTCCGGGGCACAGAGATTAGCCATTTTATTTACCCAGTCAATCAATTTCTGATTTGTCGTAGGAATATTATCCATTTAATCACCCTTAGCTATAAATTTGTAAGCAGAATCAGCTGCCACCGCACCATCTCCACAAGCATTAATCACCTGATACAATCCTTTTTTACGGCAATCGCCGCAGGCAAATACACCAAAAGCAGAAGTAAGCATATTTTCATCAGTTACGACAAAACCTTTTTCATCAATCTGCAACTTTTCTTTTAAAAATGCAGTTTCGGGCTCATAACCAATATAAATAAAAACTCCGTCGCAATTAAAGTCATAAACATTATTTTTTAAAAGATCCTTAATTACAACCGCCTGAACTTTTTGTGAACCCTTAATCTCAGTAACTATGCTATTTAAAATAAACTTAATCTTATTATTTTGCTGCAATCTTTCCTGAAGTATTGCCGATGCCCGCAAATCAGTACGGCGATGGATTATATTAACCTGGCTGGCAAAACGGCTTAAATATATCGCCTCCTCGGCAACGGCATTGCCTCCACCCACAATAACAATCTTTTTTTCTTTAAAGAATGGCCCGTCGCATGTTGCACAGTACGAAACTCCTCTGCCGGTATATTGATCCTCACCCGGTATATTCAATTTTCTCGGGTAAGCTCCGGTTGCAATAATAATAGCTTTAGCCTGACAAACTGTAGCTGATAAATTAACTAACCTATTAACGCAATCTAAATTTTCTACCACATCATTTATAATTTCTACCCCTAACGCTCTAACCTGAGTCTCCATGCGGAACATTAAATCATGTGTTGAAATACCTTCGGGAAAACCCGGGTAATTTTCAATTGTTTCACTCATTAAGATCCTGCCGCCAACCGCCATTTTTTCAATCAATAAAGTTTTTAAGCGGCTTCTTCCAGCATAGAGAGCAGCAGTTAAACCTGCCGGCCCTGCACCAATGATAACTAAATCATATTTTGTCATAATTATCTTAAATTAAAGCTGCAATTTACAAGTTTTAGCATCTTTCTTCAACACAGCTAATTTTTTTTTAATCCGGATTTTTTCTAAAAATGAGGCATAATCAACAATCAGCTTACCCTTAAGATGGTCTATCTCATGCTGTAAAACACAGGCAAAAAGATTAGTTGCTTCAAATTTTAATGAATTATTATCCTCATCTTTAGCTTCAACCCAAATTCTTTTGGCCCGTTTGACCTTAATACAAACACCCGGAACACTCAAACAACCTTCACTAATTGCCTGAGTTCCTTCCTTTTTTACAATCTTAGGATTAATTAGTTTATGCAGCCCCTGCCCGATATCGACAACAATTAATTGACTGCTTACGCCTATCTGCGGAGCAGCTAAACCAATCCCCTGCCCCTCATACATTACATAAGCCATCTGGTTTAACAACTGGCGGTATTCAGCTGTAATCTGAACTACTGGTTTAGCTTTTTTTCTTAAGACAGGATTACCGAATACTTTAATTTTTAATTTCGTTTCTGGCATTTACTTTTACAATTTTTGGTTTAATAGATTTAGCTTCCTTATCCTCAGTTAAAACATACGAAACAATAATTACTAAATCACCCGGACAAGAACCACGTGCGGCCGGGCCATTAAGACAGATTATCCCGCTGCCAGGCTTACCCTTAATTACATAAGTCTCAATACGCTGCCCATTGTTTAAATTCAACACTTCAACTTTTTCATATTCAAGAATATCTGCTGCTTGAATTAAATTGGCATCAATGGTAATACTTCCTTCATAATAAAGGTTAGCTTCAGTAACCGTTGCCCGATGAATTTTAGACTTTAACATAGTCCTTAACATTTTTCTTCTCCTTGCCAATGAGGCACACCCGAGAGCGATTTTTAAACTCTAGGGGTCATTAATTTATATGACTGCCGGGCAATCATTAATTCTTCATTTGTAGGAATCACTAAAATTTTCGGCTGATTACCTAGGCAATTAAATAATTTCCGGCAAATCTTTTCTCGAACTTGAGCCTGATTTTCACCAATACCCGCTGTAAATATTAAAGCATCCAGCCCACCCAATACTGCTACATAAGCACCAATATATTTTCTAATTCGATAAACAAAAATATCTACTGCCAACTTTGCGCGTTTATTCCCGGAACCAGCCCTAGCTTCAAGTAAACGCATATCATTGCTAATTCCTGAAATTCCTTTTAAACCGCTCTCTTTATTTAAAACGTAATCCATCTGCTTGGTATCTATTCTTTTCTTACGCATAATATGAGTAATCAAAGCAGGATCCAGATCCCCGCAACGTGTACCCATCACCAGCCCCTCAAGCGGAGTAAACCCCATACTAGTATCAACAGACTCTCCCTGATCGATTGCAGCAATACTAGAACCATTGCCTAAATGACAGGTAATTAGTTTTAGTTTTCTAAGTGGTTTTTTTAATATTCGGCTGGCTTCAAAGGCGACATATTCATGGCTTGTGCCATGGAACCCGTATTTTCTAACTCCTAGCTTCTGATAGTAATCATACGGCAGCCCATATATAAAAGCATATTCTGGAATGCTCTGATGAAAAGCTGTATCAAAAACCGCCACCTGTTTAACCCCGGGCAAAAGTTTTTGGCAAGCCAATATACCGGCCAAATTAGCCGGATTATGCAAAGGAGCAATTTCACTGCATTTTTTTATTCCTTTAATTACACTATTGTCAACCATCACCGGCTTTTTAAATTTTTCGGCTCCATGCACTATACGATGCCCCACTACATCAACCAGCTTAATCTTATCAAGTATAATTTTCAAACCGGAATAATGGTCACCAAACTTTGAGCCCGCTTCGCCAATGCAATCAATTGAGCCCTTAGAAACTAGACACTCGGAAGGCATGTCAAAAAGCTTGTACTTAATTGATGAGCTACCGCTGTTAATTACCAAAATCTTCATTATTGCGCCCTGATTGCCGTAACTGCTACACAATCCACAATATCTTCAACAAAACATCCCCGGGATAAATCACTGGCCGGTTTATTCAAACCTAAAAATAAAGGCCCCAGTGCCCGGCAACCGCTCAAACGTTGTACAAGCTTATAACAGATATTACCGGCTTCCAGGTTCGGAAAAATAAGCACATTAGCCTCTCCGCTGATCGGGCTATCCGGACATTTTATTTTAGCCACATCCGGAACAATCGCTGAATCTGCCTGCAATTCGCCATCTGCTAAAATATCCGGAGCCTGAGCCCTGAGTAAAGCTAAGGCTTCGCTTATTTTCTCAGCAGATTTTGTCCGGGCTGACCCCTTAGTTGAATAACTTAAAAAAGCTACCCGCGGAGTAATATTAAGGACTTTACCGGCTAATTCCGCAGCAGTTAAAGCAATACAAGATAACTGCCTGGCATTAGGATCAGGAATAACCCCGCAATCGGCAAAAATAAATGTTCCATTGTCGCCATACTGGGAATTCGGTAAATCCATAATAAAACAGCTTGAAGCAATAGTGAAACGCTCATCTAAACCGATACAACGAATACAAGCACGAGCCATATCAGCCGTAGTATGCGCTGCCCCGGCAACCAAACCGTCAGTTTTGCCCTCGCGGGTCATCATTGCCGCATAATAGAGATTATCGGAAAAAAGTTTTTTGACTATATTTAAATCAATATCTTTTGACTGATAAAGTTTATAATATTCTTCGATATAACGCTCTAATACATCTTTATCAATCAAGTCCGGAGTTAAAATTAAAGGAACAGCTATGCCTTCCTGATGAATAATCCGGGCAGCCTCGATCGTACGTTTGTCATCGTATTCCGGCAGGACGATATTTTTGAGTTTTTTTTGTGCTTGCTTTCTAATCTTACTGATCGCATCCATTCTAAATTCCTTTCAAAATTTTTTTAAAATCCACATTTTCTTTAATTAATTTTACAACTGCATCAATCTTATCTTTGTCCGCCGGCCTGATTTTTACCGTTATATCATGCACACAAGTTGCCACATCATAGGTATCAGACTTGGCTAAAAGAACTGGAATCTGGGCATTAAACAAAAGCTCCATAATCTTCGGCTCGGGAGTGATCCCGCAGGTCAAAACTAAACCGCAAATTTTTAACCTTGTTTTAGCAGCATCGCGGAAACAGTTTAAGGCAATCAGAATCATGTCCTCTCTGTCGCCGGGAGTAATCATCAGGCTATCTTCGGTGATATAACGTTCAGCATCACGCGGCTCCATTGCCGCGACTATTACCTTAGCCACCGATCGTTCCAAATACTCTTTACCGCAAATAATCTGAAAATCAGTTTCTTCTAAAATCTGCTCAATTGTCGGCCTGGCGAGCATTGGGTCATAAGGCAAAACTCCCAAAACATCAATTCCTTTTCTCTCTAATCCTTTTCTAACCAAGCGGTTAATCTTATCAAATTTATTCGGTAAAACCTTATTAACAATTACCCCCAGGACCTTAACCCCCTCTTTCTCAAAAAGAGCTTTATTCAAAATAATTTCATCGATCGGCCGGCCGACTCCGCCAGAAGAAATGATAATTACCTTGGAACTTAAAAGCTTTGCCACTGTAGCATTCGAATGATCAAACACCGAACCCACACCGGCATGCCCGGTACCCTCAATTACCACTAAATCCTGATTTTTTGAAATTCGGCGAAAAGAATCCTCAATTTGCTTTGAAATATTCTTTTTATCCGGTTTAACAATATATTTTTCAGTAAACCCTTTTTCAACTGCAATCGGGCTCATATCTTTAAGCCCGCTTTTTATCCCACAAACTTCTTCAATAAGAATAGAATCTTCGTCAATTTTTTGGCCTTCCTCCTCAAGATAACGCTGGCCGATAGGCTTAATAAATCCTACTTTCTCGAATTTTTCCTGTAAATTACGGATAATTCCCAAAGAAACCGTTGTTTTGCCGTCATTCTGCTTGGTAGCGGCAATAAAAATTTTACGCATTAAAGATTCTCTTCAATTCTTTTTTTCAAATCAAGCTTGCTTACTGCCCCAACAAGCTGATTCATAACCTTGCCTTTTTTTAAAAAGATAATTGTTGGTATTGACATTACCCCATACTGCGTGGGAACCTTAGAATTATTGTCGACATCCACTTTTCCAATTTTCATCTTTCCAACATACTCCTTAGCCAATTCGTCGATAAAAGGAGCGATCATCTTGCATGGGCCGCACCAGGCAGCCCAAAAATCAACTAAAACCGGCAGATCAGACTCCACCGCTTCTTTTTTAAAATTGTCGTCTGTAAAATGTAGCGTGCTCATAATTTTGTTCCTTTACCTAAAATGGGTTAATAAAATTGGCAGGTTTACTTAAATTATCATAAACGTTTAAGAATTGCAAGGAAATTTGACGCGAATATCGATATTAACCGGACCTGCCTGGTTTTCTTTAAGCGAATGTCAAGAAATTAAGCAGCGAAGGCATCTTCTAGAGCCGCAGGCACCACAAAACAAAAATTAATACTGACTCCTACTCTTTTAAAGCTAATTGACGTAATTGTGCTGAATAATACCCGGCAGTAAGCGAGTCTAATGAAGCGGTTAATTCTTCAAGCTTTAGCTGTTTATCGAATTTTTTATTCCGGTCTTCAATAGCCAAATTATCTAATTCAGACTTTACCCTTAAACGCTCAAAATAAAGCTTATTCACCTGGTCTAATATATCATCACGCAGCTCAACCATAAGCTTTGAGCGGACATCAATGCTGGTCTGAGCTTCAGTCCAAATTAAATCACTAAAATCCCAGCTTAAAGTAACCCCCCAATTAACAGTATCCTGCCCTTTACGCAAAGTATCATCATCGGCCTTAATAGTTGACCCGCCTTCCCAATGCCAAAGATCAGTTGAATTGCGATCCAAACCGACATTAACCTGCGGCAATAACGCTTTTTTAGCCGCACGATTCCTCCAGCCGATTATTTTTTCCGGATCTACTTCTGCATATTTTATCGCAGCTTGCTGAACATCTTTTATCTTAGGCTCATATTTAAGGTATTCCTGCAACAAAGATTGCCGCGAAAAAGAATCATACTTACTGAGATCACTCTTAAATATCCCCTTTTCTGCAGCAACATAAATATTAGGCTTACTATCAAAAACAAGATAATTGAATTTTCCAGCCGCTAATCCAACTGAAACTTCTAACCAATGTGAATTTTGATAAGTGAAAACTCCGGATGAACTAAGCGCAAAAACCTGAGAACTTTCAGTTAAACCTAACATTTTAATATCCCGGTTCAATAAACCATATTCACCTAACTTTTCCCAGCTCTGGCCTTGATCTAAGCTTTTATAAATCCCTTTAGTGGTGGCAAAATATACCAAGTTAATATTATTAATTCCTGCTTTTACAAAACGTATATCCGATGCTTTTTCCTCAACACTATCATTCGTTAATAACTCATCATTGATATTTTCCCGGTGATAACCGATAAAAATTCTTTCCCAATTAACGCCGGTATCCTTGGACCTAAAAATTCCGTTTACTGCGGATAAATAAATAACTGTATTGCTTTTAGGGCTGGCATCAATATTAAATATAACGTTTTTTCCAATTCCAACTTCATTTTTTTGCCAACTCCGGGCATTATCTCGGCTGATAAAAAGACCGGATTTTGTACCCACCAATATAGCCTTGGGATCAACATGTAAGGCAGTACATTGATTTTCTAAATCATTCGTTCCTCTGAAAATTCTTTCCCAATGGCTGCCCAGATCATCGCTACGGTATAAACCATTATCAGTTGAGGCATAAACTATATTCGGATTACAAACATCTACTGCTAAAACATTAATATTACGTTTTGAGTTCCTTAACGCCAATACGCTACGCCACATTTTTCCAGCATTATCACTTTTTAATATATTCCCCGGTACCCCCGCAAAGATAACCCGAGCATTTAACGGATTAACTAATACCACTTGAATATTAAGGTTATCCCTGCCCAAATCCTCCCAAACCAGATCCTGAGCTAAAGTTAACTTAACTAAAACAGCCAGCCAGGCAACAATAAAACTTAAAGTTCTAGACATTTACCACCTCCTTATGTAGAAACGCTTTCCGGAATATCCCAATAACCCCGGATATCTACGACAATTGACGCAGGAAGTGAAAAAATCTAACTAAAATAAATACGGGGACAGAATGCCTAATTTAAAATATTAAGTATTCTGTCCCCAATAATTAAATTATTTTATAACTAAAAACTTACCCTTTAGAATCCCCGGACAACAAAATCAAGTATTAAATCCGCTTGTTTTGCTGCAGCAATATTTACGCGGGGAGACAAAGCCGGTTTTATTTTTATATCAGATTTCAAATCGCCAACAATAATAAAATTCTTTTTTATCTGATGGACCTTGATATCATCGCTAGCGCCAATACCTCCGACTCCGCTTACGGCTACAACAAATTTATTTAAAACTAAAGCCGACTCTACCAGCATACTCTTATAATCTGCTTGATCAAGGCATTCAACAATAACATCACAATCACCAAAAAATTTTTCCACATTGGATTTCTGAATTTTTTCCTTAATTATTTTCAAATCGAGATCCGGATTTACCTTAAGCAAATTAATTTTTAGCGCCTCCACTTTGCTCATCCCCACCTGGTCCAAGAAATAAAACTGCCGATCCAGGTTTGCAGGCATAACAATATCAAAATCTACAATAGTAATTCTTTTAAAACCCACCCTGACTAAATTCAAAGCGCAATTTGAACCTAGCCCGCCGGCGCCAGCTAAACCAATTTTCGCGGCTTGAATTTTTTTAAAATTATCTGCGCCGATTTTTTTATTTAAATCTTCTATCCATGATTCCATGCTCATAAATTCAGCCAATCTTTAAAAACAGGCTGAAATCCTTTAGTTACTAACATTGTTTTTATTTGATCGACAGTTCTTTGATCCTGGATTTCAAATTGTCCGGACTGCCTCTCATCTTTTGAATAGACTGCATGTCCGCCGACACTTGTAGAGCTGCCAGCTGACATTTTTGTAATACCCAACGATAATAAATTTTCCCTAAAATCCGGATTTTCGCGCGTAGACACCGTAATGCTTAAATGCGGAAAAAAAAGCCTGAAGGCCAGAATAATTTGAACAATATTCTTATCGCTTACCTGGCTAGCCGGCTTAAAATCACTAACCTGCGGGCGAATCCTGGGGACAGCTATCCCAATTTCTACATCAGGAAACTTGTCCTGAAGATACTTAGCATGCAGCCCTAAAAAGAAAACTTCTCTCCTCCAATCTGCCAAACCAAGTAAGGCTCCGATAGAAACACTCCTCATTTTACTTCTGGCGCCTCTTTCAGGAGCATCCAGCCTAAACTGATAATCAGTTTTAGGCCCGGCAATATGCATTTTTGCGTAAACCTGCTGATCATATGCTTCCTGATAGATTGCCAACCCATCAACTCCTTCTTGAGCAAGCTGGGCATATTCATTTTCAGTCAAAGGATAAACTTCAATAGATATAGAAGTAAAATACTTCTTTAAGATCTTAACACAATCCCTTATGTAGCTGACCGGGCTTTTAATTCTTGACTCGCCGGTTAAAATAAGAATGTGTTTTAAACCGCTAGACGAAATAGTTTGGGCTTCTTTTTCCACCTCATCCAAACTAAGTTTCCTTCTTGGAATATCATTATTCAAATTAAAACCGCAATAAATGCAGGAATTATCACAATAGTTCGACAGATACATCGGAGTATAAAGCTGGATAGTTAACCCGAAAATTTTTCTGGTTATTGCTTGAGCTCTTTGCGCCATAGCTTCAAGTTGATTTTCAGCTAAAGGAGAAAGCAAGGAAACAAACTGTTTTATACTAAGCTGCCCTTCATTGCAGGCTGCTTTTATATAATCAGAGGTAACCGTCGAAAAAAATTCTTCTAAATCAAAATCTTTATTTTGAGAATAGACATCAAAAAAACTCATTATGTTTTATCTTCTCTTAAAAAACCTGTTAATGGACTGGAGGCGTTGGCAATTTTACTTGTTGCCGGAATCCCCGACAAGTACGCAACACGTCCGGCATAAACTGCTTGAGCAAATGCTTTGGCCATCTTTATCGGATTTTCAGAAATAGCTATAGCAGTGTTAACTAATACCGCAGCACACCCTAACTCCATACATTCACAAGCTTCTGATGGCTTACCCAGGCCGGCATCAACTATAACCGGCAGTTTAATTTCGTTAACCAGTATTTCAATAAGTTCCCGGGTTTTAACCCCCCGATTGCTGCCAATTGGTGAACCTAATGGCATAATCGCAGCTGCTCCTGCCTCAACCATTCTTCTAGCCATAGATAAATCCGGGCTCATATAAGGGAATACAACGAAGCCTTCTTTTACCAACAGTTCAACAGCCTTCAAAGTCTCCAGATTATCCGGAAGAAGATATTTATTATCACGTATAACTTCAATTTTAATCCAATTCCCGCTCTGAGCTGCTTTAGCTAGCCGTGCAATCCGCACTGCTTCTTCAGCATCTCGAGCACCAGAAGTATTAATCATAATTTTGCAAGCACTCGGAATATAATCTAAAATATTTTCTGTTTTTGAGCCGGTATTAACTCTTCTTAGCGCAACCGTTGTAATATCTACCCCGGATTCTTCTAAAGCGACCTTCATTATCGGATAACTGGAAAATTTGCCTGTTCCAATAAAAAGGCGATTATTTATTTTTTTTCCGGCTATTTCCAAAAAATCTCCCATATTTATCCTCCCCCAACAAAACTTAAAATCTCAACAGAATCATTTTCCTGTAAAACTACACCCTGCCATTCTTCTTTAGGGATAATGCGTAAGTTATGCTCAATAACCAGTTTCTCTGCACATAAACCTTTAAACGAAATAAGCCCGACAAGGCTTAATCCCGTCTTTATTTCTTCAGCTTTACCGTTAATTTTTATCAACATCTTTCCATTCCCTCCCCAAATAAAAAACCCTTATGGCAGACATAAGGGTTTAGAATCTTCCCTACGCTGGCATTATCCAGATCAGGTTATTTTAAGGGTAATCTGCTTGTTGCACAGAACTCTCAGGCTGCTTTAGCAACCTCCCCATATTTAATTTATTTTATATCCTAACTATTCCGCTGTCAAACTATATATATTCTCAATATTTTATAGTTAAAATTCATTATATGTGGTCACTGAAGGCTTATACATTATCTTAAAAGTCTCTAGTATTTTCCTAATTCGAGAACAAGCTTAGTTCTTCTCAATAAACTAAGCGTTCATAATAAATATTATCCTAATAACTTTTCACCTTTGGCCCAATTTTCACCGGACACCTCATCAATAACCAAATAGGTGGCTTCTTTTGGTTTCCCGGCAACTCTTAATAACGTTTCCGAAAATTCCTGGGCAATCTTTTCTTTTTGCGATTTAGTAAGTTTACCCACTAATTTTAAATTAATATATGGCACAAAAACTCTCCTTTCTTTATTTTGAAATTAAGAATATTCCGACCTGAGCAAATAGATTAGCCAAGAATGGCACCTTTCTTTTCCCGCCAAGACAAATCTTGCGCTCAATATGAATCTTTTTCAAACGACAGTAGTCCCTAAAATCAGTAATACTTAAAAAATGTAGATTCGGAGTTTCGTACCACTGATAAGGCAAGGCTCCAGCTACCGGAGCCTTGCCTCTAAAAAACATTTGTATTCTTGATTTATAATAAGCAAAATTAGGAAGGCCGACAATTACTTTTTTGCCTACCCGCAAAGCATCAACTAAAACTTTATCAACATGCAGAATTTGCTGCATACTCTGATTAAGTACTACATAATCAAAAGACTTATCGCCAAATTCTGATAAGCCGGAATCAATATCACCGTGAAATACATTCAATCCTTTAGCCACACACTTGTAAATTGCCTGGTCATCAATTTCAATCCCCTGACCGTGAACTTTTTTATCCTTAATTAAAAGATACAAAAGATCACCTGGACCACAGCCTAAATCAAGCACTGTTGATTGCTCTTTAATTAAATCCAATATTACTTGATGATCTGATTGAATATCTTTATGCTCCGTACTCACCGGTTACCTCATAAGTATAAAATACTTTTTTAAGGAAATGCCTGATTAAATGCGACTCCTCTTGAACCTCAAGCAGAAAAGCATCATGTCCATAAGTTGAATCAATCTCGCAATAAGTTGTTTCAACTCCGGCCAATTTACAGGCTTTAACAATTTCTTTTGATTGGTATGCCGGATACAACCAATCGGATTTAAAAGAAATAATCAAGACCTTGGTTTTTATTCCACGTAAAATTTCCTGCAGCGGCTTACCAAAAGATGCATCGAAATTATCCATAGCTTTAGTAATATACAAATAAGAATTCGCATCAAAACGTTTCACAAAATTATCTCCGCGATAACGCAAATAACCCTCAACTTCAAAATCAGCGGTAAATTTAAATGGTTCGCTCATTCTTTTTTTGGTTCGCCCAAACTTTTCGGCCATAGATTTATCACTCATATAGGTAATATGTCCAATCATTCGAGCAACTGCCAGGCCTTTTGACGGAGCTGACCCTTCATAATAATTTCCGGACTTCCAATTGGCATCAGCCATAATCGACTGCCTGCCCACTTCATTAAAGGCAATCTGTTGCGGAGAATGCTTAATGGTAGTGGCAATCGGAATAGCGCTGCGCAATCTCTTTGAGTAGTTAGCTAACCAGGATAAAACCTGATGCCCCCCCATTGACCCTCCGACAACCGAAAGTAATTTTTCTATACCCAAATGATCAATCAAATGTTTCTGAGCATTAACAATATCATTAATACTAATCAGAGGAAAATCCAACGCATATGCCTTCCCGGTTTTAGGATTTATACTGGACGGACCGGTTGACCCCTTACATCCGCCAAAAACATTAGAACAAATAATAAAATATTTATCAGTATCAAAAGCCTTTCCTGGGCCGATAAAATTATCCCACCAGCCAAAGTTATCTTTACCTTCATGGACTCCGGCGGCATGGGCATCACCGGTAAGCGCATGAACAATTAGAATAGCATTAGTTTTTTCCGGATTTAAAACACCATAGGTCTCATAAGCCAAAGTAACCGGTCCGAATTTTTCCCCATTTTCAAGCTTAAGCGAATCAAAAGTAAAATTTTTAGTTTTAACTATACCTACGCTATTACTTTGATTTGTTTTCTTTTCCTTATCCATGCTTTACTCCGTATTTTCCAATAACTTTACACTTTTACTTGCTTCCTAATAGTTAGCGCAACGACAAACTAAAACACATACTTTTAGCCATATAGCCAACCAAATCAACTACCCGATTAGAATAACCATTCATTATCATACCACGAAATTATCTTAAAAAAACGTTTTTCTCCTTTGATATTATTTTGCATGGTGGCTAATGAATCATAAATCGAAGAACGGCGATCATGAACAAAATATGCAGAAACCAGCTCCTCATTGGTATACCCCAAATACCCTTTAAGATAAGTATCCGAAGCCTTTTTTATAAGAGTATCAATTTCCTCAATTGAAGTTTCCTTGCTGAACAAAAAGTAAAATCAACAATTGATACATCTAAAGTCGGAATACGAAATCTAACTTTTCTTCAACCAAAGCAACCAAAGCCAGCCCCACCCCGGTGTTACCCGCGGTTGCCTCAACAATTGTTCCTCCAGGCTTCAGCCAACCCTTAAGCTCCGCCTGCTCAATCATCTTAAGGCCAACTCGGTCTTTTACGCTTCCCCAGGATTAAGGAACTCAGCTTTAATATAAATCTGAGATTTAATATTCCGGGTTATATTATTTAACTTAACTAAAGGCGTGCGCCCAACTGCCTCAAGAATATTGCTAAATTGTGCCATAATATTTCCTTCACCACACCTTATACACCCTGAAATAACCAAGTAGTTAGATACCGTTCGCCAGTATCCGGAAGTACAACCACAATAAGCTTGCCTTCATTTTCTTTTCGCTTAGCAACTTCCAATGCCGCCCAAACCGCTGCCCCACTTGAAATCCCAACAAGGATACCTTCTGATTTTGCCAATTTCCTGGCAGTCTCTCCGGCATCATCGTTAGAAACCTGAATGATTTCATCAATGACATCTTTATTCAAAACTTGGGGCACAAATCCCGCGCCAATTCCCTGAATCTTATGTGGACCAGGTTTCCCTCCAGATAAAACCGGAGATGCTTCGGGCTCAACGGCAATCGCTTTAAAAACCGGTTTTCTTTTTTTGATTACTTCAGATATTCCGGTAATCGTTCCTCCGGTCCCAACCCCCGAAATTAAAATGTCAATTTTTCCATCAGTATCATTCCATATCTCTTCCGCCGTTGTTTTACGATGGATTTCAGGGTTAGCCGGATTATTAAATTGCTGCGGGACAAAACTATTCGGGGTAGACTTTGCCAACTCTTCGGCTTTTTCCACCGCCCCTTTCATTCCTTTAGCGCCTTCAGTCAACACGACCTCAGCACCAAGGATTTTAAGCAATTGCCTACGCTCAATACTCATCGTTTCAGGCATAGTTAAAATCAACTTATAGCCCTTAGCTGCTGCGACAAAGGCAAGAGCAATGCCTGTATTACCACTAGTCGGCTCAATAATCGTTGTATTTTTTTTAAGCACACCCCGATGTTCCGCATCTTCAATTAAAGCAACTCCAAGCCGGTCCTTAACACTTGAAAGCGGATTAAACGACTCAATTTTTACCAATACCGTTGCCGCTAACCCATCAGCGATTCGATTTAATTTTACCAATGGTGTATTGCCAACGGTTTTTGTGATATCTGAAAATATTCTTCCCATTTTTCTCCTCCTTTGCCCACAAGGGCTGACGACCTATCTTTTAGACCGAATATCAAACTTTAGCTAAAGCCTGCTCAATATCAGCAATAATGTCATCAATATGCTCAATACCTATTGAAAGCCGTACAAAATCAGGCGTAACACCGGTTGCTAGCTGCTCTTCACTGGACAACTGTTGGTGCGTAGTCGTCGCCGGATGAATGGCTAAACTCTTAGCATCTCCAACATTGGCTAAGTGAGAAATTAATTGAAGAGAATTAATAAATTTACTGCCTGCTTCTAATCCTCCCTTAATACCAAAACCCAATATCGCTCCGGCGCCTTTTGGGAAATATTTTTTTGCTTTTTCATATTCAGAACTATCATCTAAACCAGGATAATTCACCCAGCTTACCTTAGGATGTTTTTTTAAATATTTAGCCACAGCAAGCGCGTTCTCAGCATGACGAGGCAACCTAAGATGCAAGGTTTCTAATCCCTGCAAAAATAGGAACGAATTAAACGGAGAAACCGTCGGTCCAAGATCTCTTAATAGGGTAACCCGCGCCTTAATAATATAAGCAATATTGCCAAGCGGTTTTAAGGCTTCCACAAAGTTTATTCCGTGATAGCTTGGTTCCGGTTCAGCAATAAGCGGGAATTTTCCGTTGGTCCAGTCAAACTTGCCGGAATCAACAATTAGCCCGCCAAGAGAGGTACCATGGCCTCCGATAAACTTTGTCGCGGAATAAACTATGATATCCACGCCAAAATCAAACGGCCTTAATAAATAAGGAGTTACCGTATTATCCAAAATAAATGGTATACCGTTTTTATGAGCGATTTTGGATATACCTTCCAAATCCGCAATATCATTTTTAGGGTTACCTATAGATTCAGCGTAAATAGCTTTAGTCTTTGGGGTAATCGCCTTTTGATACGCGTTTAAATCCCCAGAAGGCACAAACTTCACTTTAATTCCGAGACGGGCAAACGTATAATGAAACAAGTTGTATGTGCCACCATAGAGATTATCCGCCGAAACTATCTCATCACCGGCCTGAGCGATATTTAGTAACGACAAAGAAATCGCCGCCTGGCCGCTGGCAGTCGCCAAAGCTCCCACACCGCCCTCTAAAGCCGCAATCCTTTTTTCGAAAACATCAGTTGTCGGATTCATAAGCCGCGTATAGATATTACCAAATTCTTTTAAGCCAAACAGATTAGCAGCGTGATCGGTATCTTTAAACTGATACGATGTTGTCTGGTAAATCGGAACTGCCCGAGAGCCAGTAGTTGGATCCGGCTCCTGACCCGCATGTAATGCTAGTGTTTCTACTTTTAGTTGATTATCGATTTTACTCACTTTATTACTCCTTTCGTTTACCTTCTGTTTCTTAAATAATTTCGCTAAAATTTCTAATACTCTACTCATTTTATATCTCTTTCTATCCACTTAATATAGGTAAGAGAGTTTTCCTCTCCTACCTATATTTATTACTAATCCTTTTCTTTTAAAACGCATACTGGGCGCTTAATACAAAACCATTACCCAGGCCTGTTCTGGTGTTTCCAGTTTTACCATAATCTCCGGTTGCCGTATAAGCAGCAATCAACGTAAAGTTATTGTTAGGAATCCAGGCTAAATGCGCATCCCAATAGTTTGCATTTTGAACATCTGAAAATCGCGCTCCCTCTTTAAATTCATAACCAACCACAAAACCGTGAGGAAGCACGACATCGACATTAGCAAACCCGGTCAGTTTCCGATCATCGCTAAACCCAAGTACACCGGTTACATACTCTTGGGTAGAAAACAGCCCACCAGATATAATTACCGGCACAGGAAACAATGAGATCGTTTTTGTTGCTACGGCATACCAATCTTGTCCGCTTGAACGCAGTGACGATACCCCTGCTTCACGCAAAGACTTATTACTGGTATCTTTATATATGGTTCCGATAGAAAATGCCGGCACAAATTTTGTATCAAAAGAATTTTCTTTTAATATCAATAATTTTGCACCGATATTATTTTTATGGAATGTCGGATGAGCTTCCCAGGAAATATTTTGAAAACCATATGAAATTTCCAGTCTCTTAAGCAAAGTTGTCGCAACTCCAAATGATGTCCAATCGATTTTAGCATCCGGTAAATTCACATACCAGGCTCCAAATCTCGGTTTAGCCAGAATACTAGTATCGCCGATTTTAATTAGCTCTTCTCCGGAATCAGCCAAATAAGCTAACGGGTTAAATGCCACGCCTCCTACGCCTTCTAAGTTATTGAATGGCGGCCCGGCGAACACTTCACTTGTCAAAGAACCAAAAACCAACAAGAACAACGCTGTTAAAATAATGTACTTCTTCATCTTAAACCTCCCAATACTTTTCACCTTACTCCAGCTATCTGGTCGTATCGGGAAATTATAATTTTAATAGATAAAAAGGATTCCGGTAAGTCCGGTTAATCTAAATAATGCCAACACCCTCCTTAAATACCACCTCCTTCCTCGATCTTCCAAACATCATCAAAACGTTTTTTCTCAGCGACTTCTACCTGCGTGATCTTTTTATCATGCACCTTAACAGTTACCGTTCCAAAACTCAAAGTTTCTACGGCATCGCTGATCTCTTTTATAATTGCATCGTTAACTATATTTTTAGTTACTTTGGGCTTAATACTCATTGAATAACTCCTTACCCGCATAATTCATTATAAACGCGGATTGTTAAATTGAATAAGCAAAAACTTTATCTTTAGCACTAATCTTGTCCGCTAAATCGCCAAATGTTACATTATCAATAATATCTGAAGTAGCATTAGCTACTTTTTGCCAAATTCCTTTAAAAAGACAACAACTCAAATCACTGCATTTAGCATAGTTTTTTTCTACACAAGAAATAGGCTCAATCGGCCCATCAATATAACGCACTACCTGGCCTAAAGTAATTTCAGCCGGATCTTTGGCTAGATGATACCCGCCTACATTACCTCTCCGGCTTTCGACAAAACCGCCTTTTTTTAGATCTAAAAGGACTTGTTCTAAAAATTTAACCGGGGCATCAATACGCTTCGCAACATCATTAATCGTAGACACTCCCAGTTCATAGTGAACAGCTAAATCCAATAAAGCTTTTAATGCATAATCACCTTTATATGTAATCTTCATCTTTTCCTCCTATTCACTACTAAGTCTATCAACATAGTAGAGTATAACAAATAAATAATAACTGTCAAGTATTTATTTTAGTTTTTTAAATATTCTTAATTTAGCGCTAAAGCAGTTTTACTTTTAAATTGAGTCCAACTCCAGCAATTGCTTGCGGATTTCTTGATATTTCTCAGGTTCAATTAACCTAAATATTTCCTGCGCTTTTCGCCAATATTCTCTAGCTAAATTTTTTTTACTTAGTTTTTTATACAATATTCCAAGATTATAGCTGGCATTAGCTAATTCCGGACGGCTCTTAGTCTCATCAGATAGAATAACCGATTGTTTAAAATAATCTTCTGCCCTAACTAAATCGTCCATCTCCAAATACAATTCTCCAATCATATTATAATCACAAGCCAAACCGACTTTATTATTTTGCTCTTGGTCGATTTTTAATCCTTTGAAATAGTAATCTAAAGCTCTTTGATATTCCTTCTCGAAAATATAAACCTCTCCTAAATTAAAATAACAATCACTCAGTTCGTTTTTCAAATTTAAATTTTCAAAGATTTTAAGGCTTTTCCCATAAAATTCTTTTGCCCCGGCATAATCATCTTTATTCACAAAAACCAAACCTATATCAAAATAATCACAAGCCAAATTCCTAATATTTTCAAAATTATGCGGATACTCCAAGTTTATTGAAACGCTCTTAGTTAATAAATCTAAGGCTTGGTCATAATTTTTTTTATCTATGTTCCAAACAGCAAACTTTCTTAAAACCAAAGCTTCGTTTTGTTTATTTTTCAATTCCCGGCTTAAACTTATTGCCTTAACATACAACTGCTCTGCTTTATCATATTGGCCATCCAGCTGATAAAACCATCCCAGTTTTATATAAGCAAGAGTCAAATGATTTTTATTATTCATTTGTTCACTTTTTAGCACATAGTCAAAATAATATTTTAAAGCCTTATCCTTTTGGCCTAATCGTTGGTAAGCATTAGCAATAACTGGATAAACTCTCAAAAAATCCTGATCCAGGCGGATTAAACGTTCAGCTGAATTTATCGCCCCCAAATTATTACCTTTATTATATTGGGCTTGAGAGTTATAAAATAGATACACCTTACTGGGATTAATTTTAGGCAACCAAAAAATCGACAAGATACCCAGGCCGATACTAACAACTATTACGCTAATTTTAAGTTTAAATTTTTTATAAAATGCGATTATTTTTGATGGATTTCTTTGGTGTCTAAAAACCTTAAAAAAAATAAACCCTGGTTCACCATAAAGCAGGTAATTTACCCAATGCAAACTACTTAAACCATACTCTCGGACTAATTTCAATCTACCCAGGTACAAAGATTCACCCACGCTTTTGCCGGAGATAAGTTTCATATAAAATTCACGGGCAAATATTACACTAGCATTATCCTCGATTTTGCGGATTGAGCCGATATAATGCCTTACTCCGGCAAATAAGAATGCGTTAGCCATACCATAATTATCATTTTGATACCCTGAATCAATTAAAGCTAATTTTACTTGAGCAGAATTGCAGGCGTTCGAGAATACCAGAGCCGGTAAGCTACAACTATGCCCCATTCTAAGAATATCCTCAACCTTAAATACCCCATCACTTAGAACCCAGCCATTGTTCCTGCTGTCTTTTCTATTAAATTCACAGTGTCCGGCAAAATGCACAATATCATAGTCACAGATATTTTTCTTCACATAGGCTTTGTCAATATTCGTCGATTTAAAATCAATATAAACTTTTTTATTTTTATGATTAAACTGATTTTTGATATTTAAACCTTCAGCATAAGCAGATTTCAAATCAGCGTTAGGATCAACTAAAATTAACATTCTCAAGCTATCAGACAAATTACGATATTGCAGCATAACAGACTCCCCCTTGCTGCGCACTAATCTGCCCACGCTAAATTTCAAACAAAGAAAATCAATACCATCAAAAATTAGTTCCCAGGGAATATGAATTAATTCTTCATCCAAACATAGAGTTAACTCTGTATACGAGATGCTTTTCAACTTTTCTTTAATTGAACGGCTAAGCAGACTATTCCAAAGCAATTGACCTGTTTTTCGTAAATTTCTTAATTGCTCTAATTTAGAAATATTGTCATTGGCTGGCAAATTCAGAACACTAACCATTTCCGCGCTTAATCGCCTTACTTCACTAAAAGAAACCCCTACTTGACTATAATAACGCAAAGTAGGGACAATTTGGCCGCGATTAAACAAACCTATTTTAAGACCATCCTGTTGGTTAAAAACTTCTAAAGTTAATGTTTCAGCATAGGGCATAAAGTTAAACTTTTACTTTTAAGTTAATCACAGCAATATTTTGATCTTGCTTGCTTACCTGGATTACATATTCACCCGGTAGAATATTTTCAAAAAAGCTGTTGCCCGAATCAACTATATATGACTCTAACTCAATTGTGTCTTTAATTAAAGTTATTCTTAAACCTTCATAAAACTTTTGGCTTACTTTATCCTTAACTGTAATTGTAAGATTAAAGCTCTGGGAATTTTTATTTGTAATTTTAGCCAATATCCTGACCTGTTTAAGATCCTTTAAAATGCTCACTTCTTCCTTAAATTCATTAATTTGGCGGCTGCGTAAAACTGGAGCAGGAACTAACTCCTGGCCAACAAGCACATCGCCAGTGGTTTGAATGATCTCTAAAGCTTGATCTTTAAGCTTAAGAAATATTTCAATTAAATTTTCTTTTACATCTTCCATAACTAATTTTTCAATTTTCTCTAATAACGCCTTAGATACATCTAAGCTTAAATGCGGTTTTATCTTAAGCTGAACGCTAATATACTCAGCGCAAACATCACAGCTAACCAAATGCTTCTGAATTATCTGTTTATCTTTAGCGGTGAACTTATTTTCAAGAAAACAAATCAGATCTTCTTCGCTTAGATGATCCTGGACTACAAAACGAAAGTTAGTTTTCCATTCTCTATAAATAAACCTTATTATTTTTTCTAAATTATTAAGCATACTTCCCCCAACTCAATAGACGCATCAAACTATTAAATCTAACTAGAAAAATCCCTTTTTTTTAAAACAATCCTGGAGCTTCTCTAATACCCTTCTCCTACGCATATCTACTGCACCACGGCTAATTTTAAGAAAATCTTTAATCTCCTCTAAAGCTAACCCCTGATTAAGCATCAATTCAAGGAAATACTGCTCATCAGATTCCAATAAACCTATACACTCCCGCAAAGTTTCACGCTTAGTTTGATCTTTAAGAAATTCAGCGGCATTCGGTGAAAAATCCGCAAGAGTATCAGCTAAGCTGAAACCTTCTTCATCCTGCGCATCAATTGAGACAACAGGCTTGAGTCTACGTAAATAATCAATAGTAAAATTAATCGTAACCTGCCTAAGCCAGCTAGCTAAAGAACAACCATTCTTAGCTTTATAAGTAGATAATTTCTTGTAATTGTCCTTAATTAAAGCGTGAAATATCTCTTGAAAGATATCTTCAATTTGCTCATTGGGAATATTATTGCCCTTAACAGCTAAGGTACTATAAATGTAGTTATAAATTAGGCGGGAATAACGCGAAAGGAACTCAGACCAGGATTCTTTATTACCTTTAAGGCAGCCTTGGACAAATTTCAAATCATCCATAGCTACAATTATAACAGAAAAAACTTCTATAAAAAGTAAAAAATACCCCTGCTTCCCGATCAGTTGGGAAGCAGGGGTATTTTAATCTTAAAGTTAAAATTACTTAAATAATGTATTTTTAATAATAAATGAAGCAAACACAATAGAAACCATTGACATAAGCTTAATTAAGATATTTAAGCTTGGGCCAGAAGTATCTTTAAATGGATCACCAACTGTATCCCCAACAACCGTAGCTTTATGCGCAGGCGAACCTTTACCGCCATGATTACCCTCTTCTACGAATTTCTTGGCATTATCCCAAGCACCACCAGAATTAGCCATCATAACCGCTAAAACAAACCCCGTAACAGTGGCACCCATCAAAAGCCCGGCAACTGCATCAATACCAATTAACAAGCCTACTATTATAGGAGCCGCAATAGCCAAAAGAGATGGAGCAATCATTTCTTTCTGCGCTGCTGCAGTAGCAATGGTAACACAGCGCGCATAATCCGGCTTAGCTGTTCCTTCCATTATACCAATAATTTCTTTAAACTGCCGGCGTACTTCAACCACAATTTTGCCTGCTGCCCGGCCAACTGCGCGCATAGTTAAAGAACAAAACAGAAATGGCAACATGCCTCCTAAGAATAAACCCACCAATACAGTAGGGTTCATCATGCTAGTATTAATATCTTTGCCAAAAAGTAAGACCTGATCTTTATAGGCAGCAATTAATGCCAACGCGGTCAAAGCAGCTGAACCAATAGCAAATCCTTTTCCAGTTGCTGCAGTAGTATTGCCTAAAGAATCCAAAGCATCAGTTCTTTTACGTACTTCAGGAGGCAGTTTTGACATTTCGGCATTTCCACCGGCGTTATCGGCAACAGGGCCGTAGGCATCCGTAGCTAAAGTTATACCTAAAGTCGAAAGCATGCCAACTGCTGAAATTGCAATACCATAAAGGCCGGCATTAAAATTTGCTGCGCCGCCAGATACAAAAAAACTAATTAAAATAGCAACACAGACAATAATAACCGGAATTGCGGTTGACATCATACCGACAGCAATACCACCAATAATTACAGTTGCCGGGCCAGTCAACGCAGCATCAGCAATTGAACGAGTTGGTTTAAAGCCGCTGGAAGTATAATACTCAGTACATAAACCAATCAACACCCCGGCAATTAAACCTGCCAAAACCGACCAGTAAACACCTAAATGATCAGCACCCAAAGTATATTTAACTAAAAAGAATGAAATTATCGCAACTAAGAACGAGCTGGTAAATACACCCTTACGCAAGGCTGCCAGAAGTGCTTTTTGACTAGCTTGTTCCCCGCTTTTTACGAAAAATGTACCAACGATCGAAGCAAAAACTCCGATTGCAGCCATAACCATAGGCACAGTCACTCCGGCAACACCTAAACCAGCAGCAACACCAAGAGCAGAAGTTGCAACAATTGAACCAACATATGATTCATAAAGATCAGCACCCATACCGGCAACATCACCGACATTATCGCCAACGTTATCAGCAATAACTGCCGGGTTACGTGCATCGTCTTCAGGAATACCTGCTTCAACTTTCCCGACTAAGTCTGCACCAACATCTGCGGCCTTAGTAAAAATTCCTCCGCCGACCCTGGCAAACAAAGCCATAGAACTAGCACCCATGCCAAAACAAAGCATGGTGGAAGTGATTGCCGCGATTTTATCCGTGCCAAGAGGAATTGTATGACAAGAATAATACCAATTTAGAAAATAATACCAAATGCTTAAATCCAATAAACCTAAACCTACCACCGTAAGCCCCATAACCGCACCGCTTGAAAAAGCAACACGCAGGCCTGAATTTAAACTTTTAGAAGCTGCTTGGGCAGTACGATTAGAAGATTGTGTTGCAATATTCATGCCAATAAAACCGGATAAACCTGAAAAAATTCCTCCGGTTAAAAAGGCAAAAGGTACAAATATAACCAAATAATTCTTCAAGGCCATAGCCAAGAGGATAAAAAATACAACCACAAAAAACATAGAAACGCCTAGATATTGTCTCCTTAAATAAGCTTGCGCTCCAATACGTACTGCATGAGCGATTTCTTTCATCTTATCCGTGCCTTCATCCATTTTCAGGATGCTTAAAGCCAGATATAAAGCAAAACCTAAAGCCAGAATTGAACCTACCGGTGCCAATAATAATAGATCAAAACCCACTTTTACTGCGCTCCTTTCATAGATATATAAATTTATTACCTTTTTGTAATTTTTAAAAATTTAGCCCATACTTTAACATGGCTGCATTATTTGTCAACAGAAATTAATCTTAATCTGATAAAATGCACCAAGGAAATAAAAGACTGGCTTAAGTCTGATTTACTACTACCTGCTTCTCGCCGCCCGAAAAGATAAGGCACCTCAACAACTTTTTTGTATCTGCCTTTTGCCAAAACCTCAAGAAGAATTTTAAAACCAATAGGCGAAAACTTCGCCCCAGCGATGACTCGCCGGCGCAATATAAAATAACCTGACAATGGGTCTTTAATTAATTTAAATATCTTAGAAACAATAATTTTCCCTAGAAAAGTAGCCAATTTTGACCTAATTCCTTGCCAAAAACATCCTTTTAAAATTTTCCCACCTGTTGCGTACCTGCTGGCAACTACAATATCAATACCGGTATCATCGAGAATCATCTTAATCATCTCTGCCAAAACTGCAAAAGGGTGCTGCATATCGCCATCGATAACCCCTAAAATTTCACCCTCAGAAGCACCCCATCCCGAAACAACTGCACTAGCCAGCCCTCTTTCATGCCTGCGGCGGATTAGTTTTATCCTTCTATCCTGCTTAGCCAAATCTTCCGCAATAATCCAAGTTCCATCGGGGCTATTATCATCAACAATAATAATTTCAAAATCAAGGTTAAGATTACTCAAAACACTAACTAACTGCTGGGATAAATTTTTTAAATTTTTTTCTTCATTATAGGTAGGTATAACCAGAGAAAATTTAATCGGCATGATAAATTACTTAAGCTTTTTATCCTCTTCAACCACATAACCCTGAATATCAACAATTTTACTGTTGGGCTTAAATTGACGGTTAATTTTACGAGCTAAAATATTAATTTTAATTACAAATATTAAAACCAATACTGCCTCAACACCTAACCATAAACGGGTTGAATTAAAAATCAATCTACCGAAAAATAAATTAAAAATAATTAAAAATGGCAATAAACACCCCGAATTGCTCGACCAGACAAATCCCGGCATTAAAACTTCTCCCAGTGGATTAAATCTCTAAGCTCTTTTTTAACCACAGCCTTAAATGCATTTTTCTCTTCCGGATAACCAAGAGCAATCAGGCTAATCAATTTCATATCCTTAGGCGCATTTAACAAATCAGTTACTTCCTGACAATAGGATTTCTTATCACCAGCTACCCAGCAGGATCCTATTCCCAAGGCAGTTGCCGCCAAAAGAATATTGCAAGTAGCAGCGCTTCCATCCTCTAAAAAATATTTTGTATCTATGGAAAATACCACAATACAAGCAGCAGCCTGAGCAATAAATCTTCCGTTTTCTGCTGCTTGAGCCAAATGGTTTAATGTATTCTTATCCGTTACCACTACAAATTCCCAAGGCTGCACATTTCTTGCCGTAGGGGCAAACCTGGCGGCATCAACAATTTCCTCCAATTCACCCTGAGGGATACTCTTGTTCTGGAAATTCCTCACGCTGCGCCTAATTTTTAGAAGCTTAAGATTTTCCATTTTTCCTTAAAATTTTAAACAAATCAGATTAGTTTTCTACGCAGGTCTTCAGGAATGGCTTGCGGCTTAAAATTCTTATCAACACAAACAAGAATAGTCCTGGCTTTAACAATTAACTGCTTGTTTTGATTGTAAATTTCATGCAAAAACTCAATACGCACCCCGGTAGTTTCTCCGATTTTAGTCTGAATATCTAACTCATCAGCATATTTACCAGGAAATTTATAATCAATTTCCTGGCGAGCTACCACAAACATAACTCCAGCAAGCGCCAATTCTTTAATCGAGGAATTTTTTAACTCGAAGTACTCAGTACGCGCTTCTTCTAAAAACTTTAAATAGTTAGCGTAATAAACTACTCCGCCGCAATCAGTATGATGATAATAAATACGTGTTTTCATAAATTATTCTCTTTCTTGGTGTAAATTTTACCCCTAAACTAAATTTTGTCAATACATTCCCCGGTAAAACTATCCCCGGAGATAGATTTAAGCTTAACCTGGACAATTTCATTCTTTAGGCCAAACTTAAAGGGTATTCTTACCTTAAGGTAATTATCGGTTAGTCCCTCTAAAATATCTTGCCGGTCTTGCGCTATACCCTCGATTAGAACCAAAGTTTTTTTGGAAACAAACTTTTGCATAAATATTTTTTGGGTAACTTTAGCAGCTTGTTCCAATTTCTTGCAACGCAACTTAATAACTTCCGGTTGGACTATTTTATCAAAAACCACAGCTTTCGTTCCGGGGCGAGCAGAATATGGAAAAATATGAGTTTTTAACGGCATTATTTTTTTTATCAAATCAAGTGTATTCTGGAAATTTTTTTCTGTTTCCCGGGGGAAACCTACCAAGCAATCCGTAGTGATCGAAATACCTGTAATACTCCGTCTTAATTTAACAATTAGATCAGAATACTTTTGACTTGTATACCTACGATTCATAAGTTTTAAAATCTGGTCATCTCCGCTTTGAATCGGGATATGCAGATGCCGACAAAATTTTTTACTTCTTTTTAAGCATTCAATCAACGGAGCAGAAACATCTCCTGCCTCAATCGAGCTTATTCTTATACGCCCTAGCTTATCAATTTTTTCCAATGCATTAAGCACATCAACCAAACTCATTTTAGGTTTAAGATCTCTGCCATAAGCACCCAGACAAATACCGGTTAAAACAATCTCTTTATACCCGCAGGCAACTAACTGTCGGGCCTCTTGCACCACATCTCTTAGCTCTTTACTGCGCTCTTTCCCGCGCACCAAAGCTACTTTACAATATGTACAAAAATTGCTGCAACCATCCTGGATTTTTAAAAAAGCCCGCGTATGCTCACTAAAACTGCTTACTCCTTCAGGAAAAAAACTTTTTCTAATAACTAAACTGACTCCCTGAATATCAGCTAAAGACGCATAATCTTTTTCAGCTAAACACCCGGTTACGATTACTTTTGCTTTTGGATTGTTTTTAATACACCTGCGGATAATATTGCGGGACTTTTGATCAGCCCCGGAGGTAACAGTACAAGTATTCACTAAAAAATAATCCGGCAGATTATCTCCATCGGATTCACGGAAACCTTTACTTAAGAATCTTTCACGAATACTCTGAGTATCATACTGATTAGCCTTGCATCCTAGAGTAAAAAATTTAATGGTTTTCATTTAATTTTATGAAACTTGCAACCGCAATAGCTGCAGTATCTACTCGCAACACTTGAGCACCCAGAGTTACCGGCAAAAAACCTGCTCCTTCTGCTAAAGCAATTTCTTCGGGCGTAAAATCACCCTCTGGGCCAATAAGAACCATTACAGTATCAATCTTCTTAAGCGCACCATTAAATAATTCTTTTAGAGTTTTCCGCTTACCCTCTAGTGTAGGTATTAATTTCAAATCAAAACTATTCGAAGTTAAAACTACATCTTTCAGATCGCATATCGGCTTAATAATCGGCAATTTGCTTCGCTGGCTTTGTTTAGTGGCACTTAAAGCAACTTTAGTCCAACGCTCCAAACGCTCGACTTTTTTCTGTTTATCTAATTTAACAATTACCCGTTCTGTCTCAATCGGAATCACGCATTCAACACCCAATTGAGTAAGTTTATCAATAATATCATCCATTTTTACTTTTTTCGGAATTGCGCAGGCGACGGTAATCTTAATTCCCAAATCACCATGTTGTTTTTTTTCTATTATCTCAAATCTTGCCGAAAGAGAATTTATCTCAGAAACTGAAACAATATATTCATTACCCGAATTATCAAAAACTGCCACTTTTTCAAGCAGCTTAATCCTGAGCACATCCCTTAAATGATGTAATTGTTCAGAATCATTAAAAAGAACAATATTATCTCGTATCTCAATTTTATCAATAAAAAAACGATTCATCTTAGTGCTCCTTTTCCGAGAATACTTCAGCACTAAAAATATAAATCTCTGTAGCTTTATCTCTCCAAGCGCCGCTAGGTAATCCTGCTTTTTGAGTACAAAGATTATTTAAAAATTCTTCCTTACTCCAACCTGTTTCCGTAGCTACCTGGGGTAAAAACACTCCACCCTGCATATCTTTACGAATTAAAACTCCATGTTTTCCCAATTCTATATCATCCGCGGAAGCAATTCGTTTTAAAGGCGATAGCACAGAAATTTCGATCCGGATTTCGTTGAGCTCGGCTAAACTAAGCTCGGCAAAACGTGAATCACCAACTGCTGCTTCAACTGCCATATCGCGCACCATCAAATACAATGGCTGACTACCCGTAAGATTCCCTATGCACCCCCTTAAATTACCATTTTTATTCAGCGTAACAAAGCAACCCATTTCTTGGTTTAATAACGGATCATTTTCAGTAATTTGTAATTTTTTATTAGTTTTTAAATAAGTTTCGATTGCCTCCCGGGAAATTTTTAATAGCTTATTTCTCTGCTGAATATTTAACATATTTTCTCCTTTGTCTACAAGGGCAACACTAGCATAGCCCACAACCCACTCTCCTTTAGTAAATCTTCCGGTGACAATAACAGAATCAGTTTCACTTAGCACTTCTGCCGCTTGAGATCCTCTGGCTTTAGCTAATCTTAATGCAGTTACCAGGGCGAATCCTCCGCAAGCCTGGGCCTTTTGATCACGAAGCGCATAATACAACCCCTCATAATCCAATTTTTTAATTAACTCCAGCGTAAATGCATCCACCTTAACAGCCTCTTCAAAATCATAACCATGGTATAAATCGGTAGACACAACCACTAAAACATCTCCTCGTTCCCCAATTGCCACATTAAGTAAACGCGCGATATTCTTACAAGCATCCAGCGAACAATCACCGACAATAACCGGAACAATCTTAAAACCACTCAACGTTTGCTGTAAAAAAGGTAACTGCACTTCAATCGAATGCTCATTATTGAAATAAGACTGGTCCATAAAAATCTCGAGGCCCTTACTACGCAGTGTTTTAACAAACTCCTCATCAATTTCAATTCGTCCCAGGCTAGTAGTAAAAGCACCCTGATCATAAACTACAGCTCCACTAAAATCCTTATGATGATTTGCACCTAGAATAATTACCGTTTTATAAGGCTTACCTTTGATTAACTTGTAACCAAATGCGGCAGTCTGTCCGGAATAACCGTATCCGGCATGCGGGCTAATCAACATAAAAACATTGCCCAAAATTGATTTCGGTTCAGCTTTCTTCAAAAAATTATCAACCATCGACGTCAATTCTTCTTTTTGATCTGGATAAAATTGACCGCCGAATTCTGACGGCTTTACTGCAGCGTTACAGTTCAAAAATAAAAAAAATACAAAAAATGAAGACAGGAAAAATGTTTTATAAATCATTAGATTTTTAAAAGTGGAGCTGGGGGGAGTCGAACCCCCGACCCCCTCGTTGCGAACGAGGTGCTCTCCCAACTGAGCCACAGCCCCAAAGTTGCCTCTTTATAAAAACTTAAAATAGCGGCTTAATTTATCATATTTTAAAAAAATTAGCAATTTAAAAATACTAAAAAAGGAAGGTTGATTGAAAATTTAATGCGCAGAGGAATTAAGGCTGACTGAACGCGTTCTCATAGAAATTTGAGGATTATCCTGCCCGGCTGCAACGGCGGGCTTATACCTCCCCGATAAACCGATATCCACCGCCATACCCTGATCAGTAATCCTAACATAAAAACCTTCAGTTGGAGATTCCGGCATTATCGTTCCAGTTACCAGTGACCCGGCAATTCTACTTGAAAGTGTTTCATTGGTAAAAGGACAACCGGAACCTGTAACAGAATTTGTACAAGTGGCACTAAGTTGATTTCCGCTTAAAGAAAAAATTATTGAACTATCGTCGGAGAAAATTCCTGGCGTCTGGATAGGATTAAAATCTACACCCACCTGAAAACCTGTAGCATACGCCTTAATTGAAGGATTGGCAGAATTTCCAATACCTTGCTGGACGTACTTGCTCATAAATTCAAGTGCATACGATATTTCATTTTGCACTTTAGAGCGGTTAATCGCGCTTTTTACTTGTTCGCCGCTAAACACTACAATACTAAAAAAACCCAAAAAAACTAGCGACATTAAAACAATAACCATCGTTAATTCTATAAGCGTTACCCCACAGCATCTTTTAGCCATAATTTGAGGCTAGTTTTCTGTCCAATTAACTTTGACCTTCACCCGGCGCAAATTAGTACCAACCATATCCGTAGTATATGTGCTGGAAAATTCAATATTATTAAGCTTTCGGTTAGTTAAGGCAGGACAACTTCTGTTTTGAGTATGACCACCATCACTATCACAATAAGTAGTACCTACTGTAAGAGCATTCTCAGCAAAACCTAGGCCCCATGTATCCTGACGCACATCTAACTGCAGCGGATCAAGAAACAACTTACCCATTTCACTGCTAGCTGTACGATCCCTAACATGCATCACTTGCCGTTTTCCACCCACAAAAATGCTAACCATTCCTGCTGTTGCTAAGGAAAACAATAATGTAGCTACAATAATTTCTAATAAAGTAAATCCTTTTACATGCCTATGATACTTTACAGTTAGAGAAAAATCCTTGGAAATTAAGGCGGACATGCTGTACCAGTACAAACAGGGGTATCTCCGCTAAAAGTTAGGGTCCAAACCCTGCTTCCGCTGGGTTTACGCGAAGCTGTTGTACGTTTATTGCTATCATCCACCGCATAAGTCCAGGATGGGGCTGCAGCAGAAAGATCAAGTTTCAACCAAGTATTAATATCAGCGACTACACTAGTAGATGCAGCAGGAGGATAATAAAATCCAGCTTCCATTTTATAAATCCTCTCAGCTGCCTGAATAAGTGCCACAGTAGCTTTCGCTTCTTTATCTAAAGCACGCTCTTTTGTTACTCCAAACTGAGGAGCAGCAAAAGTGATAATAATACCAACGATTACCAAGACAACAATTAATTCAACAAGGTTAAAACCTTTATTCATATTCACTCTATTAGAAATTCAAAGGTTACAAAACAAATGTTCCCGCAAAAGTACCGGCTTGATTAAGAGTAATGGTTTTAGCGTTATAAGTACCACTAGATCTTGTAGCTGTTGCAGTAAAAGTAGTAGCGTCAGCAGCACCTACAGTATAAGTCCAATCAGTATCAGCAGTAATGGCGTCCATCTCAACATAAGAACCGATGGTTGAAATTAAAAGTGCGTTTGTGCCGGCAACAATAAATGTATCTTTTTCA
>JBAYMG010000010.1:0-39595 GCA_041663665.1 Candidatus Omnitrophota bacterium
CTGTGCAGCATGCTGCTGAAGCAATTGAAATGTGTGAGCCTGCAGCAAACAGTGTCCGACGTAAAAGAAATTCGTCAATTGTTATCGGTTTAAATTTAGTTAAAGAGGGTAAGGCTGATGCTTTCTTTAGTGCGGGTAATACCGGAGCAGTAGTTTGTGCTGCTACTTTAGAATTAAGGCTTCTGCCGGGGATTGAGCGGGCAGGTATTGGTATTCTTGCTCCTAATCTAAAGGGGGTTTCTTTAATTATTGATGTCGGGGCCAACATTGATCCTAAACCGTCTCAATTACTGCAATATGGGATTATGGCTGATGCTTATAGCAAAAGTATTTTGAATAAAACTAACCCGAGTGTTGGATTATTGAATATTGGGGAAGAAGAGAAAAAAGGTACAGAATTTCTGCGTGAAGCCTATGGGTTATTAGAAAAAAGTAAACTGAATTTTATCGGCAACGTTGAAGGTAAAGATATTTTTAAAGGTAGATGCGATATTATTGTTTGTGACGGCTATGTGGGTAATGTTGCTCTTAAGGTTTCAGAAGGCGCAGTTGAAGTAATGCAGACAGTTTTGAAACGCCATCTTTTAAGCAATATCTGGGGTAAGATCGGTATTATTTTTATGATGCCCAGCCTTAAGCATTTAAAGAAAGAACTTGATTATGCCGAATATGGCGGAGCACTTTTGCTGGGAGTCAACGGTGTCGTGATTATTGGCCATGGCCGTTCTAATAAGCGAGCAATTAAAAATGCTATCAGGGTAGCTAAAGAAGAAGTAGAGCGTCAGGTTAATGCAAAAATTCTTGAAGCAATAAAATAATGGGTGATAAATTGAAAAAGGTAGGAATCATTGGGGTAGGCGAATATCTTCCGGAAAAGATATTGACTAATGCCGATTTAGAGAAGATGGTGGATACTTCCAATGAGTGGATTACTACGCGTACCGGGATTAAAGAAAGGCATTTAGCTTCTAATGACCAGGCGACTTCAGATTTAGCTTTCAAAGCTGCTCAGCAAGCATTAGCCAATGCTAATCTTAAGCCGGAAGATTTGGATTTAATTATTGTTGCTACTATTACCGGGGATATGCCTTTTCCTGCGGTAGCTACTATTGTGCAGGATAAGTTGGGTGCTAAAAAGGCAGTTTGCTTTGATATTTCTGCGGCTTGTGCGGGTTTTGTCTACGGGCTTTCGGTTGCTGAAAAATTTATTGCCAGTTCCGTTTATAAAAATGCGTTAGTAATCGGAGCTGAAACTTTATCTTCGATAACCGATTGGCAGGATCGTAATACTTGTGTATTATTTGGCGATGGAGCCGGGGCAGCAGTTTTAGCGGAAGTAAAAAATGGCGGTATTATTTCGACATATCTAGGATGTGATGGTTCAAAAGTCGGTATCTTGAATATGCCTGCTGGAGGTTCACGCAATCCGGCAACGTTTGAAACTGTAACTAATCGCCAGCATTTTTTAAAGATGCAGGGGAATGAATTGTTTAAGATTGCGGTTAACACTATGACTGCTGCTGCTCAGACTGTTTTAAAGCAAGCAGGCATGACTTTTGCCGATGTTGATCTGATTATTCCCCATCAAGCCAATGCGCGCATTATTATGGCGGTAGCGAAAAAAATCGGAATTCCTGAAGATCGGGTTTATTTAAATATTGAAAGATGCGGAAATATGTCCAGCGCTTCAACTGTTACTGCGCTTTGTGAAGCTGTGCAGGAAGGTAAAGTTAAAAAAGGCGATATTATCCTTCTGGATGCATTTGGAGCAGGCCTGGTTTGGGGCGCTTGTATTATTGAATGGTAGGCTATCTTTTTGCCGGGCAAGGTAGCCAGTATGTTGGTATGGGCAAAGATTTGTTTGAAGCTTTGCCGGAAGCAAAAGAGATTTTTGATCGAGCTAATAGAGTTTTAGGGTTTTCATTAAGCCAGCTTTGTTTTAATGGGCCGCTTGAGGAATTAACTAAAACTGATAATTGTCAGCCGGCGATTGTTACGATGTCGATTGCTTGTTGGCAGGCATATCGAATTAAGTATCCGCAGATTGATGGTTATATGGCGGGCTTAAGCTTAGGTGAATATTCAGCTTTAGTTGCAGCAGAGGCGATTAGTTTTGAGGACGCAGTTTATTTAGTCAGAAGGCGCGGCCAGTTTATGGAGGAGGAAGCAGTTAAACATCCGGGAAAAATGCTTTCAATAATTGGTCTGGATTTAGCCGGAGTCAAAGAAGTTTGTGCTGAAGTAAGAGCCGAGGTTGCCAATATTAATTGCCCGGGGCAGGTGGTTATTTCCGGTTCTCCTGAGGCAATTGCTCAGGCGCAGATTTTAGCTAAAGGAAAAGGTGCAAAGTTAGCGGTTATTTTAGAAGTCAGCGGTGCATTCCATTCTTCTTTTATGCAAGAAGCCTCAGTAAAATTAGCTAAAGAATTAGCAAAGATTAATATCAGCCTACCCAAATTTCCAGTAGTCAGTAATTTTACAGCCCAACCAGTGTCAAGCGTGGAAGAAATTAAACAAAACTTAATTCGCCAGGTTTCCGGTAGCGTCCTTTGGGAAGATTCAATGAAATTAATTTTGTCAAAAAGCGTAACTAATTTTATTGAAATTGGCCCGGGTAAGGTGCTTAAGGGGTTAATGCGGCGAATCGATAGTAACGCGCAAGTAATAAATATTGAAAAAAACGTTGATATTGCGTAAAAAGTCATGGAGGATATATGCGATTGAAAGATAAAGTAGCTTTGATTACCGGTGGAGCCAGGGGAATAGGACAGGCAATTGCGATGACCTTTGCCCGAGAAGGTGCAGATATTGTTGTGGCTGATGTTAATCTTGAAATTGCCCAGAAAACTGCCTCGGAAATTGAGAGTTTGGGCCGTAAAGCACTGGCTTTAGAGATGGATGTGACTAATTATGAGAAGGTCGAAGAGGGTTTAAATAAAATTCTTGACAAAATGGGAAAGGTTGATATATTAGTTAACAACGCTGGGATTACTAAGGATAATCTTTTGCTTAGAATGTCTCAGTCAGACTGGGATGCAGTGATTAATGTTAATTTAAAAGGTACGTTTAATTGCATTAAAGCTGTAACCAGACCAATGATTAAGCAGCGCAGCGGTCGGATTATTAGTATTGCATCGATTATTGGTTTAATGGGTAATCCGGGGCAGGCAAATTACGCTGCTTCAAAAGCTGGAATAATTGCTCTTACAAAAACAATAGCTAAGGAGTTAGCCAGTCGTAATATTAATGCCAATGCCGTGGCTCCTGGATTTATCCAGACAGAGATGACAGCTAAACTTCCGGAAGATATAAAGAAAAAGATGTTGGAGGCGATTCCGTTAGGGAAGTTAGGTACTCCCGATGATGTAGCTAATATCTGTTTATTCTTAGCGTCTGAAGAATCCAGTTATGTAACTGGACAGGTAATTACAGTTGATGGCGGAATGGTCATGGCGTAAAGTATATAACCCAGCACCCCCGTGCTTATAAAGAATTGCTTGGGGCGTGTATTTCTTACACAAGGAGGAAAAAGAATGGCATCACAAGAGAAAGTAAAATCAATCATTGCAGAACAGTTGGGAGTAAAACCGGAAGAAGTAACACCTGAGGCTTCATTTGTTGATGATTTAGGTGCGGATTCTTTGGATACCGTAGAGTTAGTTATGGCATTAGAGGAAGAGTTTGGTATTGAGATTCCGGATGAGGATGCAGAAAAGATCACTACTGTTGGCGATGCTATTAAGTATATTGATGAGAAAAGCGTCAAATAATACATTTAAATAATAACAAATCAATAATTTACCCCGCATTTTACCTTTGCGGGGTAAATTTATATTAGTATAATTATGAAAAAACGAGTAGTAATCACAGGTTTAGGAGTAATTAGCCCGGTAGGTAATGATGTTGCCAGCTTTTGGCAATCCTTAAAAGATGGCAAAAATGGTGTTGGGCCGATAACTAGTTTTGATGCAACAGCTTTTGATTCTAGAATTGCTGCTGAAATAAAGAATTTCGATCCTACGCGTTATGGTATTTCTCTGAAAGATGTTAAGAGGACAGCAAAATTTGTGCAATATGCCGTAGCTGCGGCAAAACAAGCGATTGAGTCTTCCGGACTGGATTTGAGCAAAGAGGATAGGAATCGGATTGGTGTGATTATTGGTTCTGGAATTGGCAGCCTCCATACGATTGAAGAAGAGCATAAAATTTTACTTAATAAGGGCCCGTCTAGATTATCCCCATTTCTTATCCCGATGTTAATTGTGAATGAAGCCAGCGGTTTGGTTGCTATTATGCATGGGTTAAAAGGGCCGAATTCCTGCGTTGCTACTGCTTGTGCTTCCGGTTCTCATGCTATTGGTGAAGCCTATCGTACTATTCTTTACGGTGATGCTGATATTATGGTTACTGGAGGTACGGAAAGCTGTATTGTTCCTACTGCAGTTGGTGGTTTTTGTGCTTTAAGGGCTCTTTCGACTAAAAATGATCAACCTCAGAAAGCCAGTCGGCCTTTTGATCTTGAGCGCGATGGTTTTGTTATGGCTGAAGGAAGCGGCTTGGTAGTTTTAGAGACTTTAGAACATGCGCAAAAGCGAAATGCAAATATTATCGCTGAAATTGTTGGTTTTGGCATGACTTGCGATGCGTATCATATCACTGCGCCTAATCCTGATGGTGAGGGGGCTGCATCGGCTATGACTATTGCGATGAAAGATGCTTGTTTAAATCCGCAGGATATAGATTATATTAATGCGCATGGTACATCGACCAAGCTTAATGATAAAATTGAAACTTTATCCATGAAAAAAGCTTTTGGTAATCATAGTAAAAAAGTGATGATTTCTTCAACTAAGTCCATGACCGGGCATCTCTTGGGTGCAGCCGGCGGGGTTGAGTTTTTAGTTTGTTGTTTAGTAATTAAAGATGGAGTTATCCCTGCGACTATTAATTATGAGCATCCGGATCCGGAATGTGATTTGGATTATGTGCCTAATATTGCGCGTACAGTGAATGTATCAGTCTGCATGTCTAACTCTTTAGGTTTCGGTGGGCATAACGCTTCTCTGGTAGTTAAGAAATTCAAGTAAAGTTATACCCCGCACAAGCAGATTCTTTCGAAATCTACGCAGTACATAACTTGAGGGATTAATTCGCGTATTAATTTGCCTTTACTTTGTTCTGCAAGTTAAGCGCTCATTAAAACATGGGTTACACCATTGCCGAAAAAATATTAATGGCGCATTGTGCGCAAGATTCAATTAAGCCCGGTGAATTCATCGAGGCTTCGGTTGATGTTGCTTTAGCCAATGATATAACTGCCCCTTTGGCTATCTCTGAATTTAAAAAATCAGGTTTCCTTAAAGTATTTAATAAAAATAAAATTGTTTTAGTTCCCGATCATTTTGCTCCGGCTAAAGATCTAAAAAGCGCCAATCAATGCAAAGTTCTGGCGAATTTCGCTAAAGAGCAGGGGATCAAAAATTATTTTGAAATTGGAGCTATGGGCATTGAGCATGCGCTTTTGCCGGAGAAAGGAATTGTTTTACCCGGAGATTTAATTATTGGTGCCGATTCGCATACTTGTACCTATGGAGCATTAGGTGCGTATGCAACCGGAATGGGGTCTACTGATTTAGCCCGGGCATATATTGATGGAAAATGCTGGTTAAAAGTACCGGCAACACATAAGTATGTATATAAAGGTAAGCTAAATAAGTGGGTCGGCGGAAAAGATCTGATACTTTATACTATTGGCCAGATTGGCGTTGACGGGGCATTGTATAAAACAATGGAATTTTCCGGCCCGGTAATTGAAAAATTGGGTATGGATGACCGTTTTTCTATGTCGAACATGGCAATTGAAGCCGGGGCGAGATCCGGATTAATTCAGCCGGACGCAATAACTAAAGAATTTGTGGCCGGATTTAAACGCAAATCTAAATTTTATTATTCAGATTCGGATGCTGTTTATGAAAAAACATATGAATGGGATGTTACGAAATTAGAACCGCAAGTTGCCTGTCCGCATTTGCCGAGCAATGTCAAACCGGTTAGCGAATTAAAAAACATTAAAGTTGATCAAGTGGTTATCGGTTCTTGTACTAACGGCCGTATTTCAGATTTACGGATTGCCGCTAAATTGTTGCGCGGGAAAAAAGTTGCCAAAGGTGTAAAATTAATTGTTTTTCCGGCTACGCAGAAGATTTATTTAGAGGCAGTGCAAGAAGGGTTGGCTGAGATTTTTGTTAAAGCCGGCGGCGTATTTTCAACACCAACTTGCGGGCCATGTTTAGGCGGGCACATGGGAATTTTAACTGATGGTGAAGTGGCGATTGCTACGACTAATAGGAATTTCTTAGGCAGAATGGGCAGCCCTAAATCTTTTGTTTATCTTTCTAATCCGGCTGTTGCAGCAGCATCGGCTATAACTGGTAAGATTACCCATCCGGGAGCACTCTAATGGTTATTAAAGGTAAAGTTCATAAATTTAGCGATGATATTAATACGGATGATATTATCGCGGCCAAATACCTGGTTTCTACTGACACCCAGGAATTAGGTTCGCATTGCATGGAAACTATCAGCCCTGATTTTACCAAGAAAGTCAGCCCGGGAGATATAATTGTTGCCGGGAATAATTTTGGCTGTGGTTCAAGCCGAGAACATGCGCCGTTGGCGATTAAGGGCTGCGGGATTTCTGCGGTTATTGCCAAAAGTTTTGCGGCTATTTTTTTTAGGAATGCAATAAATATCGGCTTGCCATTTCTAGAGTCAATTGATGTGGATAAGATTAATGACGGCGATCTGATTGAAATAGATTTGTCTACCGGGATAATAAAAAATATAACACAGGATAAAAATTATAAAACGCAGGCCTTCCCTGATTTTTTGCAGCAGATTGTAACCAGTGGTGGTCTAATTAATTGGGTGAAAACATGTATAAAATCGCAGTAATTGCCGGTGATGGTACAGGCCCGGAGGTAACTAGTGAAGGTTTAAAAGTTCTGCAAGCTGCTAGTAAGAAGTTTGGTTTTAAGTATGAAACTAGAGCCTTTGATTTTAGCGGAAAGCGGTATTTAGCTACCGGAAAATTAGTTGACGATAGTGATGTTGTCGAATTAAAAAAATATGATGCGATTTATCTTGGGGCAGTCGGAGATCCGAATGTGAAACCCGGGATTATTGAGACCGGTGTTTTGCTTAAATTAAGGTTCGCATTGGATCAGTATATTAATCTTCGACCGGTTAAGCTTTATAATTCTGCCTATTGTCCCTTGAAAGATAAAAAACCTGAGGATATTGATTTTGTAGTCGTGCGTGAGAATTCCGAAGGTTTGTATAAAGGCATGGGTGAATTTAAAGATAAAGGGACCGCAAACGAGGTTGCTATCCAGATTTCTTATAATACCCGCAAAGGAGTTGAACGCTGTATCCGTTATGCATTTGAATATACCCGTAAACGCAATAAAAGAAAAAAGTTGACTCTTTGTGGAAAAACTAATGTTTTGACTTATGCCTGGGATCTTTGGCAGCGCACATTTAATGAAGTAGCTAAGGAGTATTCGGATGTAACAACAGATTATGCTCATGTCGATGCTACGACCATGTGGTTTGTGAAAAATCCTGAATGGTTTGACGTAATTGTTACGGATAATATCTTCGGAGATATTATTACGGATCTAGGGGCAATGATTCAAGGGGGTATGGGAATTGCGGCCGGAGGAAATATCAACCCTCAAGGCGTTTCCATGTTTGAGCCTATTGGCGGAAGTGCTCCGAAATATACCGGTAAAAATGTGATTAATCCGCTGGCTGCGATCTGTGCTTGCGCTATGATGCTTGAGAATTTGGGGGAAGCTAAAGCCGGGAAAGCTATCGAGGATGCAGTAATTGGTTTAGTTAATAAAGATTTAAAATCTTTAGCTGCCGGAAAAATGGGTTATTCAACTACTGAAGTAGGGGATCTCGTAGTTAAAAAGTTATAAATTTCACAGCGGGCAGATAGGATGTTTTCGAAGCGCGTCAGATGCCTAGAAAATACCCAATTCGGGAACCGCTGAAATAAATATTGTTCATAGGAGTTTTTTATGAAAAAATATAATGTAGCTGTGATTGGTGCAGGCGTAGTCGGAGTTGAAATGCTGCGGGTTTTAAAGCAGCGCAACTTTCCGCTTAATACTTTAAAAGTTTTTGCCAGGTCGGCCCGTGATATTAATGTTGATGGCCAGACTTATTCGGTTGAGCCGATTACACCCGATGGTTTTAACGGTATAGATATCGCACTGTTTGCCGGAACTGAAGGTGAGAAGGGTGCCGCTGTAACTTATGCACAAGAGGCAGTAAAAAGAGGGGCTGTGGTTATCGATAATGGGGCTGATTTCCGTATGGATCCAAAAGTTCCCTTGGTTGTCCCGGAAGTTAACCCCGGTGACGTAAAGAAGCATAAAGGTATTATTGCTAACCCCAATTGTTCAACAGTTCAAATGGTTGTAGCCTTAAACCCTATTTATAAAAAATTTGGGATCAAGAAGATAATTGTTACCACTTTACAAGCCTCAAGCGGGGCAGGAAAAGGGGCAGTTGAACAATTAAAGGAAGAAACAATTTTAATTGCTCAAAGTGCATGTGTGAATATTAATGTTTCTGCGCAAAATAAAGCCATGCCGCAGCAGTTAGCTTATAATTGTTTCCCGCATATTGGCAGTTTTGTTGAGGGCGATTATACAAATGAAGAATGGAAATTGGTGCATGAGACACATAAAATTATGCATGCACCCAAAATTAAGATTTCGGCAACTACTGTCCGGGTGCCGGTAAGAACCGGGCATTCGGAATCAGTGTATATTGAGACTATTAAACCTATAACTGTCGCGCAGGCTAAGAAGATTTTAACTAATGCTCCGGGAGTAATCGTTGTTGATGAACCTAAAAATAATTTATACCCGATGCCTAAAGATGTTGAAGGCAGGGATGAAACATTTATCGGCCGTATCCGGCAAGACGCTTTTAATAAAAAAGGATTATGGTTGTGGGTGGTTGCTGATAATTTACGCAAAGGTGCCGCAACTAATGCTGTTCAGATTGCCGAATGCTTAATTTCAAACTCGAAATAGAGTATGATGGCAAGAATTATTTTGGCTGGCAGGTACAAAACGGTAAGAAAGTTAATAACCGCTTAAGCAAAACAATTCAGAATGTTTTAGAAAAAGTTCTTAAAAAAATCCTTCAGGAAGATATCAGGCTTACAGTTGCCGGGCGCACAGATTCAGGAGTACATGCTCTTTCACAGGTTGCCAATTTTAGAAGTTCATCGCGGATTCCGCTTGATCGATTGCGCTGGGCGATAAATTGCTTACTGCCCGAGGATATTAAGGTAACTCGGATTAAAAATGTCGAAAGCGATTTTAACAGCCGTTTTTGCGCTAAGTCTAAAATTTATCGCTATACAATTTTAAATCGGAAATATTCTTCGCCGCTTTCTGCGGGTACAGTTTATTTTTCTCATTATCCTTTGGATTTAAAATTAATGCGCAGCGAGGCAAAAGTTCTTTTAGGCAAGCATAACTTTAAATCTTTTCAGGCATCTGAATCAAGATTTAGAAATCCTTTAAGAACAGTTAAACGTATTGAAATTAAAAAGAAAAAAGATTTTTTGTATATCGATATCGAAGCGGATAGTTTTTTGTATAACATGGTTAGAAATATCTCTGGCACCCTTTTAGAGATCGGTAGAGGAAGGTTTCCAAAGGGAAGTATGCGCAAAATTTTAAATGCCAGAGATCGTAAGCTTGCCGGGCCGACATTACCGCCAAAAGGGTTGTGTTTAATGAAAGTAAAATATTAATAAAATTGTTTGACTTTATTTATTTTTTTGTTATAATAACCTTTCTATGAAAAAGACATATACAGCAAAAAAAGAAGACATTAAAATGAAGTGGTACATTGCCGACGCCAAAGGGCAGACTCTTGGCCGGTTAGCCACTAGAATTGCCACTATTTTAAGAGGTAAGCATAAAGCTATTTTTACTCCGCATTTAGATACTGGTGATGGAGTTATTGTAATTAATGCCCGGCAAATTAAGGTTACTGGGCGAAAGCTTAAACAGAAGGTCTACCGCAGGTATTCCGGTTATCCGGGTGGCCAGCGCGAGGTAAGCCTTGAGGTGCTTTTAGCTAAGAAGCCGACCGTAGTTATACATTTAGCTGTAGAAAGAATGTTGCCGATTACTCCTCTAGGGAGAGATATGATAAAAAAATTAAGAGTTTTTGCTGATGATAAGCATGATTTAACCGGTGTAAAGCCAATTGTTTTGGAGGCTATAAAGTAAATGACTGATTCAACTAAATATGTAGCACTAGGGCGTCGTAAGGAATCAACTGCCAGAGTACGTATGGAACCAGGTACCGGGAAGTTTTTAGTTAATGGAAAAACTTTTGATAAATATTTTATCCGTGAAACTGACCGGATTATTGTTTTGCAGCCTTTATTGCTTACTGAGAATAAAGGGAAATTTAATATTGCTGCCAGGCTTGCCGGCGGCGGATTAACCGGCCAGGCGGGTGCTTTACGTTTAGGTATTGCCAGAGCTTTATTAATTGCTGATGAGAATTTTAAAGATATATTACGTAAAAATGGATATTTAACCCGTGATCCGCGCATGAAGGAACGTAAAAAGTACGGACAAAAAGGAGCACGTAAACGCTTCCAGTGGACTAAAAGGTAAGTTTAAATATTATTTAAATATTATTTTAAAAAAAGTCCCGCTTGAAAGCGGGACTTTTTGTTTATACAGCTTACGCAGCCGTCTTGGTTCGTTTTTTTTGCGCACCGTTTGAAACTTCCCATCCGCCGGCTAATAATTAATTGCAAGGAGAGATATTTGTATCCCGTCGAGAAAATCCTTGACGGAAGTTTAATTTTATTCTATTATAATTAAATTATAAGGAGATACGCATGTCAATTAATGTCGGAATAATTGGAGCAACGGGGTACACCGGTGAAGTTTTGCTTGAGCTTTTACTCGCTCATCCTAATGTAAAAATTACTCATCTTTATAATAGTGGTAAATCTCGCCAAGGTGTTCAGAATATCTCTGATGTTTTTCCAAAATTTAAGAAAAGACTTGAATTAGTTTGCACAAAACCCGATTGGGTTCAAATTAAGAAAGATTGCGATTTAATTTTCTTGGCTTTACCACATACTATTTCCATGGAGTTTGTGCCTAAGCTTTTAAGTCTAGGCAAAAGAGTTATTGATTTAAGTGCTGACTACCGGATTAAAAATCCATCGATCTATGAAGAATCTTACAAAGTAAGCCATAAGGATATAATCAACCTGAAGGAGGCTGTATACGGATTGCCGGAATTAAACCGGGTAAAAATAAGAACAGCAAGGATTTTAGCTAATCCTGGCTGTTATCCTACTTCGGCGATCTTAGGGCTTGCCCCGTTATTGGCTTTAAATTTAGTTGATACGGATTCAGTAATTATTGATGCAAAAAGCGGGGTAAGCGGTGCAGGAAAAAAGCTAGAAAAGGAATATTTGTTTTCAGAGATTCAGGGTGATTTCCGGGCGTATAAAGTTAATGTGCATCAGCATGCTCCGGAAATAAATCAAGTTCTTTCAAAATTATCCGGCGGGAAGATTAAGGTGGTATTTGTGCCGCACCTTCTGCCGATTGAAAGAGGGATTCTTTCAACTATTTATTTAAAAAAAGTCCCGGGTGTTAAACATAATGCTGGTAGTTTAGTAGAGTTGTATAAAAAATTTTATAAAAATGAACCGTTCGTCAGGATTAAGCCCGATGGGTTTTTTCCTAAAATAAAAGATGTGGCTAATACTAATTTTTGTGATATCGGGGTTAAAGATTTTGGCAATACAATTATTGTTATCTCGGCTATTGATAATTTGTTAAAAGGCGCTTCCAGTCAGGCAGTGCAGAATATGAATATTATGTATAAACTTCCGGAAACCCAAGGATTATTATGAACAAGGTTTTGAAAGCGATTTTACCTAAAGGTTTTAAGGCCAATGGCATTTTTTGCGGGCTGAAAAAATCCGGTAAAGAAGACCTCGCTTTGCTTTATTCGGAGTTTCCCGCTTTAGGCAGTGCAAGATTTACGACTAATAGTATTATTGCTGCTCCGCTGGTAGTTTCTAAAATGCATTTAAGATCAGCAAAAAAATTTCAAGCGGTTGTAGTTAATAGCGGGAATGCTAATTGTTTTACCGGGAAATTAGGCATTAAAGATGCGTTGTCTACGACTGAATTTGTTGCTGCTCAGCTGGGAGTACCGGTAAAAAGTGTTTTAGTTAACTCTACAGGGATTATTGGTAAAAGATTAAATATTGCGAAAATTAAACAAGGTGTACCAAAGTTAGTCAGCGGCCTGTCTGCTTCAGGTATTCACCGGGCTGTAAAAGCAATTATGACTACCGATACTTTTGCTAAAGAAATAACTCTCAGTTTAAAGATTGGCGGAAAGTTGGTTAATATCTGCGGGATTGCTAAAGGCGCCGGGATGATTGCTCCGGATATGGCAACAATGCTTTGTTTTATTATGACTGATGCCGCAATTAACCAAAAAACATTAGATAGGGTTTTAGGGGGTGCCGTAGATAAATCTTTTAATTGTATTTCTGTTGATGGCTGCATGAGCACAAATGATACAGTTTTGATTTTGGCTAATGGTGCTGCCGGAAATAAGCTCATTATTAGCGGGGATGATTTAAGGGAATTTATTAAAGCCCTAGAAACTGTTTGTTTGGAATTAGCTAAGATGGTAATTTTAGATGCTGAGGGAGCGACTAAGTTTATTCAGATCGATGTAGTTCAGGCAAAAAATTACTTAGAGGCGAAGAAGGTAGCTTTAAATATTGCCAACTCTGTTCTTTTTAAGACTGCAGTTTTTGGAGAGAACCCAAACTTTGGACGGGTTGCTGCGGCAGTTGGCGCAACAGGTTTAAAAATTAACGAAAACCAGTTAAAAATAAAGCTTGGTTCATTAAAAGGTAAGCAAGTAAAATTGCAAGTTGGTTTATCGCGGGGTAAATCCAGGTGTACAGTTTTTACTTCGGATTTATCTCCGGAGTATATAAAAATTAATGCCGAATATAATTAAAATTAACACCTGTAGAGTTAGGGGTTGTTAGCTTTAAGCGTGTTGCTACTAGAGAAAGGTTTAAAATGGAAGATGCAATTAGAAAAGCAGATGTTTTAATTGAAGCATTGCCTTACATAAAGAAGTTTCATAAAAAGGTAGTTGTGATTAAGTATGGCGGCAGCATTCTGGGTGATGAAAATATCCGTAAGGGGGTTTTAGAGGATATTGTTTTTTTAAATTTTATGGGTTTACGCCCGATTTTAGTGCATGGTGGCGGGCCGAACATCAGCGACCGTATGCGCGCGTCAGGTAAAAAAACAGAGTTTGTCGAAGGCATGCGCGTTACTGACGAAGAAACATTAAAATTGGTTGAAGAAGAACTTTTGGTATTGAATAAGCTGATTGTTAAAGAATTAACTGAGTTAGGTGCAAAGGCTGTGGGCTTAAATGGAAAAGAAAATGATTTGATTCAGGTTGAAAAGAAAAAAGCAAAAATAGATATCGGCCTAGTTGGCCAAATTAAAAGCATTAGTACGCAGTTATTAGATGAAGAACTGAAAAAAGACAAAGTAGTTGTAGTCTTGCCTATGGGCAAGGGAAAAGATAAGAAAACTTACAATGTTAATGCTGATGAGGTAGCTGCCAGTATCGCCGCCAATATGCTTGCTGAGAAATTTGTTTTATTAACCAATGTAAAAGGGATTATGCGTAATGCCGAAGACCCTAACTCGTTTATTTCTACCTTAACCGTTGCCGAAGTAAGCGGATTAATTGACAATAAGATTATTCAGCAGGGGATGATTCCTAAGGTTATGGCTTGTGTTGAGGCGTTAAATGGCGGAGTAAAGAAGACGCATGTTATTGATGCGCGTACCCCGCATGGCCTGCTGCTTGAGATTTTTACTAACCAGGGTATTGGGACTGAAATTTTAAAATAAGCACTTGTAGTTTTGTGAAGAAAGATGAATGAAACTGACTGAAATTTTTCAAACTTATAAAGATAACATAATGCCTACCTATACTAAGACGCAATTAGTCTTTGTTAAGGGCAAAGGATCCCGGCTTTGGGATATAAATGGCAAAAGTTATTTGGACTTTTTCCCCGGATGGGGTGTTGGCAGCTTAGGACATTGTCACCCTAAGGTAATGCAAGGGGTTCGGGATCAAATCGGTAAGTTAATATTTGTCCCGAATAATTATTATCATCCTTTTCAGGCGAAATTAGCCAAAGAATTGATTTATTACAGTTTTCCCGGTAAAGTATTTTTTGCCAATTCCGGGGCAGAGGCGAATGAGGGCGCGATTAAGCTGTCCAGAAAATTCGGCCAAGGCAGGTATGAAATAATCACTTTTGAGAATGCTTTTCACGGCCGGACATTAGCTACTTTATCTGCCACGGGCCAAAAAAAATATCAGAGCGGTTTTGAGCCCATGCCTGAAGGTTTTAAACAGGTTAAGTTTAATGATCTTACCGCAGTTAAGCAGGCAATTACCGATAAGACAGTGGCAATTATGCTTGAGCTTATTCAGGGCGAAGGCGGGGTTAATATCGCCAGTCAGGATTTTGTTTTATCTTTAAGAAAGATTTGTGATGATAAAAAGTTGCTTTTAATTATTGATGAAGTGCAAACGGGAATAGGTAGGACCGGTAAGATGTTCTGTTACCAGAATTATGGCATAATTCCTGATATTTTGACTTTAGCTAAAGCTCTGGGAGGTGGTTTGCCTATTGGAGCGATGATTGCTAGAAAAGAGATATCGGATCTATTATCTGCGGGTATGCATGCCTCGACTTTTGGCGGGGGTCCGGTAATTTGCCGGGCTGCGTTGGGAGTCTTCAGGGCTATGCAAAAAGAAGATATTTTAACGAACAGTAAAAATATGGGTGAATACTTATTGGAAAAGTTAGGCTCATTAAAAAATACTTATCCTGTAATTAAGGAAATAAGAGGGATGGGGTTGATGTTCGGAGTCGAGTTAAATATTGAGGGCAAACAAATTGTAAATAAATGTATGGAGCAAGGTTTGCTAATTAATTGCACCCATGATAAAGTCCTGAGATTAATGCCGGCTTTAAATATTACTAAAAGTGAGATTGATAAAGCCGTAAAAATTTTAAGCCGAGTTTTAAAGGAGTGCGCGTAATGAAAAAGGATCTGATTTCAATTAAAGATCTGTCAGCTCAAGAGATTGATTCTATTTTTAAGCTTGCCAGTGATTTAAAGAAAAACAGAAGTAAATTCAGTAAGGCGTTGTCAGGTAAAACTTTGGCTTTAATATTTCAAAAACCGTCGAATAGAACCCGGGTTTCTTTTGAAGTTGGCATGTATCAATTGGGTGGCAATGCTCTTTATTTATCTCCGGGGGAGATTAGTTTAGGAGTAAGAGAAAGTATAAATGATGTAGCTAAGACTATTTCTCGTTATGTCGATGGCATTGTTTTAAGAACTTTTGAACATAAGAATTGTTTGGATATGGCCCGCTCAGCAGATGTTCCGGTGATTAATGGTTTGACAGATTTTTCTCATCCTTGTCAGGGGTTAGCGGATTTATTTACGGTTAGAGAAAAGTTTAAGAATTTAAAAAATATTACTTTAGCTTATATCGGCGACGGCAATAATGTTTGCAACTCTTTGCTTTTTGCTGCTTCTAAAACCGGAATGAATATTAATGTCGCTACCCCTAAAGGATATGCTCCTTCGGCGGAAGTAATCAGTCAGGCACAAGTTTTTGCTCAGGATTCGGGCAGTAAGATAGCGGTATTTGATGATCCGGTAGGTGCGGTTAAAGGCTCGCAGGTTGTTTATACTGATGTTTGGGCGAGTATGGGGCAGGAAGAAGAGATTAGCAAAAGAAAAATTATCTTTAAAGATTTTCAGATTAATGCTAAACTTTTATCCAATGCGGCGTCGGATTTTATAGTCATGCATTGTCTGCCGGCACATAGAGGCGAAGAAATAACCGATGAAGTTATGGATAGTAAAAATTCTGTAGTTTTTGATCAGGCAGAGAACCGTATGCATGTGCAGAAGGCAATTTTAATAAAATTGTTAAGAAAAAATTAACGGGTGGTTTGGGTGCTTTCGTAGTTCGTTAGTGCTGGAAAATATCCAAACCCGGACCCGGTAATTTGAGATAAATTATTTAAATCACAGGAGAAAAGATGAAAAAAGTGGTATTGGCGTATTCCGGCGGATTAGATACTTCTTGTATAGTCAGGTGGTTAAAAGAAAGAGGGTATGATGTAATTTGTTTCGTTGCTGATCTTGGCCAAAGTTTAGGCAAGGGTGAAAATTTTGAGGAAATTGAGGCAAGAGCTTTAGCTGCTGGGGCTACTAAAGTTTATATTCGGGATCTGCAGGAGGAATTCATCAGTGATTTTATCCTTCCTGCCTTAAAGGCAAATGCTGTTTATGAAGGTAAATATTTTTTAGCTACGGCACTAGGCAGGCCGTTAATTGCTAAGTATTTAGTTCAAATTGCACATAAGGAAAAAGCCGGTGCAGTTGCTCACGGTTGTACAGGGAAAGGCAATGATCAGGTGAGGCTTGAAGTTGCCGTAGGAATACTTGATCCAAAGTTAGAGATTATTGCTCCGGTTAGAGAATGGGAATTTAAATCCCGGGATGAAGAAATCGAGTATGCTTTAAAACATAACATCCCAATTGATGTGACAAAAAAGAAGCCCTATAGTATTGACCGTAATCTTTGGGGGATAAGTATTGAAGCTGGGGTTTTGGAAAATTTGGAACAGGAACCGCCTGAAGATGCGTATATGATTACCAAGGGGTCAACGAATTCAACAAGCTATCCGCGTTATATCGAAATAACTTTTGTTAAAGGTGTCCCGGTTAAGATTGATGGCAAGGTATTTAAAGCTAAAGATTTGATTACTTATCTTAATGAAGTTGGCGGACAGTTTGGTGTGGGTAGAAGCGATATGGTTGAGAATAGATTGGTGGGGATTAAATCCCGGGAAATCTATGAGGCTCCTGCTGCCACTATCCTCCATACTGCGCATAAGGAATTAGAGGCCTTAGTTTTGGATAGGGAATTATCCCATTTCAAGGAGTTAATCAGTTTGAAATACGCTGATCTGGTTTACTATGGCCTATGGTTTTCGGCGTTAAAAGATGCTTTAGATGGTTTTGTGGAGAAGACTCAGAAGTTAGTTAGCGGTACAATCAAAGTGAAATTATCTAAAGGGTCTTGCGTTGTGGTGGGGCGTAAATCCAGCTATTCACTTTATAAAAAAGAATTAAGTACTTATGGCAAGGAAGATAAGTTTGATCAAAAGTTAGCCGAAGGTTTTATTAAGCTTTGGGGCTTGCCGTATAAAAGTTAGTGGGTGCGTAGAATATAAGGAAGATACCTGCGCATTGGTACCTGGCGCTTATTTGAATTGCGCTAGTGTCCGTTAGACAGCGTATATTGCGCGGGTATCTACATTGTGGAGAAAGGCGAAATGGCCAAGAAACTTTGGGGTACAAGATTTAGCAAAAAGACGAATGCATTAACTGATAAATTTACTTCATCGATCACCTTTGATCAGAGGCTGGCTAAATATGATATTATCGGCAGCATTGCTCATGCCAAGATGCTGGGTAAGCAGAAGATTATTCCGCAAAAAGACAGCCAGCAGATTGTTAGGGGGTTAAATGCTATTCTTAAAGATGTAAACAGCGGTAAATTTAAATTTGATCCGCAAGCCGAAGATATTCATTCAAATATTCAAGAATTGCTAGCTAAAAAAATTGGCGATCCGGCACATAAATTACATACTGCTAGATCCAGGAATGATCAGGTTGCTTTGGATATAAAAATGTATTTAAAAAGCGAGATTGATCAAGTTGTTGAATATATTGCCCAGCTGCAAAAATCAATTTTAAAGTTAGCTGAATCAAACTCGCAGGTGATCATTCCCGGTTATACGCATTTGCAGATTGCTCAGCCGGTATTAATGAGCCATTATCTATTAAGTTATATTGAAGGCTTGGAAAGGGATAAGTCCAGAATTTTAGATGCCAAGAAAAGAATTGATGTTATGCCTTTGGGTGCTTGTGCTTTTTCTGGTACAGGGTTAGCGATCAATCGGGAGTTTGTTAGAGAGCAGCTGGGGTTTAAGTTTGTAACTGCTAACAGTATTGACAGTGTCAGCGACCGGGATTTTATTCTTGAAGTATTGGCTCAGCTAACTATACTTTCAGTGCATTTATCGCGCATGGCTGAAGATTTGATACTTTGGAGTACAAAAGAATTTAATTTTATTGATATTGATTTTTCTTTTTGTACCGGATCCAGTATTATGCCGCATAAAAAAAATCCGGATATTCTAGAGTTAATCAGGGGTTCAGTCGGTAAAATTCACGGAGACCTTTCAAGCGTTATGATTTTAATGAAAGGTTTGCCCTCGTCTTATAATCGGGACTTACAGTTAGATAAACCTCCGCTTTTTGACGCCATAGATACAATTAAAGATATTCTGGATATTTTTACTGCGCTTTTTCAGAATATTGTTATTGAGAAAGAGGCGATTGCCAGTAAAGTAAAAAACGAGTCTTTATTTTCAGTAGATATTGTCGAGTATTTGATCAAAAAAGGCCTTTCTTACAGAAAGGCCCATGATGTTGTAGGCAAAATGGTCAGAGGCTGCCTGGATCAAGGTAAAGCAATTTCTGGTTTGAGTTTGGTGGAATTAAAGAAATATTCTGTATTATTGGATAGGGATATCTATAAAATTTTAAATGCTCTGGCATCAGTGAATCTTAAAGTATCTTTTGGCAGCACTAACCCAAAGCTAGTCAAGCAACAATTGTCTGCCTGGCAGAAACGTTTAAAATAAATGCACGATTTTAAATATAAAAGTAATAATTTTTATTGTGAAAATGTCAGGGTGTCGGAGTTAGCTGAGCGTTTTGGTACGCCACTTTACGTTTATAGCTACAAAACACTGGTTGAGCATTATTTAAAATTAAAATCTGCTTTTAGCCAAATCAATCCGCTTATCTGTTATTCGGTAAAAGCAAATTCCAACCTTTCAATATTGAAAGCATTAGTCAACCAAGGTGCCGGATTGGATATTGTTTCGGGGGGAGAATTGCTTCGTGCTTTAAAGGCCGGTTGCCCGGCAGAAAAAATTGTTTATGCCTCAGTGGGTAAAACTGATGTTGAAATTGCTACGGCGATTAAAAAAGGAATTTTGTTTTTCAATGTTGAATCATTAGCGGAACTAGAGAATATCAACCGTATTTCAAAAAAGCTGAATAAAATTACCCGTGTGGCTATACGTATTAACCCTGATGTCGAGGCTAAGACGCATAAATATATTACTACCGGTAAAATCACCAATAAATTTGGTATTGATTTAAAAACTGCTCAGGAGATTTTACTGTTAAGAGGCAGATTTAGAAATTTGAATATCTGCGGGCTGCATATCCATATTGGGTCCCAGATTACGCAAAGCATTCCTTTTGTGGCAGCAATAAACAAAGTTTCAAGTTTTATTCTCCGATTAAAACTTAAAGGTGTAGAACTCGAATATTTAAATATCGGCGGAGGCTTAGGGATTGTTTATGATCAAGAAATTCCGCAAACTGCCCAAATTTATGCCAACCGGATTATTCCGCTTCTAAAAAAAACCGGGTTAAAAGTAATTATGGAACCGGGTAGGTTTATTGTTGGCAACGCTGGGATCCTGGTGGCTAAAGTTCTTTATATTAAATATACACCGAAAAAGAAATTTATTATTGTCGACACCGGGATGAACGATTTAATCCGCCCGGCATTGTATTCTGCTTATCATAATATTCTGCCTCTAGTTAGGAATTCAAAAAATGAAAAGGCCGATATAGTCGGCCCGATTTGTGAAAGCGGGGATTTTTTAGCCAAAGAGCGCCAGATGCCTAAGGTAAAAGAGGGTGATTATCTGGCAGTGATGAGTGCGGGTGCGTATGGTTTTAGTATGTCTAGCAATTATAATTCCCGCTTACGTTCGGCAGAGGTGATGATCAATAACAAAAAGATATTGGTGATTCGTAAACGAGAATCTTTTGAGGATTTAATTCGCAATGAATAAAATTTGTTTTACTAAAATGGTTGGTTCGGGCAATGATTTTATCGTTACTCAAGATAAAATTACCGGTAATTTACCGGCAATAAGCAAGCTGTTATGTGATCGAAAATTTGGCATTGGCGCCGACGGGCTGCTTTTACTGTCTAAATGCAAGAATGCTGATTTTCGTATGCGTATTTTCAATGCCGATGGTTCAGAAGCAGAGATGTGCGGTAATGGTTCACGCTGTGCCGCTTTTTTAAACGCAAAAAAAGAAACTAAAATTTTTACGGCTAGCGGGATAATTAATTCTAAAATTGAAGGAAACCATATTAAGATACAGTTAATTAATCCTAAGGATTTGAGTTTGGATATCCCCTTAAAGATCAACTCTAGAAAAATTAAGGTGAATTTTATTAATACCGGAGTACCGCACGTGGTAATTTTTGTAAATGGCATTGATAATATTGATGTTGAGCGGATTGGGCATCTTATAAGATGCCACAAGAAATTTGCACCACGAGGGACAAATGTAAATTTTGTCGAGGTAGTCGCAGGTAATTTGATCAGGGTGCGTACTTATGAAAGAGGGGTAGAGGGCGAGACTTTGGCTTGTGGTACTGGAAGTACCGCTTCAGCTTTAATCTTTGCTTTAAAAAATAATTTAAACAATTTAGTTAGAGTTAAAACGCAAAGCGGTGAAATTCTAAAGGTTTATTTTAAAAAAGAGAATTGTAATTTTAATAATGTCTGGTTAGAGGGTGGCGCAAAAATAGTTTACAAAGGAGAGTGTTATGTTTAAGGGCTCAATTGTAGCCATAGTTACGCCTTTTCTTAATGGCAAGGTTGATGAAAAAAAATTACGTCAACTGATTGATTTTCAGATAAAGAATGGCACTAGTGGAATCGTGCCTTGTGGCACTACCGGAGAATCTGCAACTTTAAATTTTGATGAACATGAAAAAGTAATCGAAGTTACAATTGACCAGGTTAATAAGAGGGTTCCGGTAATTGCGGGTACGGGTTCGAATTCAACCGAAGAGGCAATTATGCTTACCCGGCAGGCTGTTTCAGCCGGAGCAGACGCATCTTTACAGGTTTCTCCATATTATAACCGGCCCACGCAGCGGGGTTTGTATGAGCATTTCAAGGCCATCGCCCGTTCGGTTAAGATTCCGATAATTCTTTATAATATTGCCAGTCGTACCGGGGTAAATATTGAACCGGAAACAATCGCTAAATTGGCGCAGGATTGCAAAAATATTGTCGCAGTCAAAGAAGCATCGGGCAGCCTTGATCAGATGTCGAAAATCAAGCAGCTTTGCCCTAAAGATTTTGATTTGATTTCAGGCGATGACGGCTTAACTTTGCCGGTCTTAAGTATTGGCGGAACCGGAATAATTTCTGTGGTTGCTAATATTGTCCCGGCCGATGTTGCTACCCTGGTTTCTGCTTTTCAAAAAGGTGATTTAAAAAAGGCCAAAGACCTGCATTATAAATTACTGCCTTTAATTAAAGCTGTATTTTTAGAGACCAATCCGGTGCCGATTAAAACGGCAATGGGTTTACTGGGAATGTGTGAGCCTGATTTGCGTCTGCCAATGTGCAGCATATCTGATGAGAATCTAGGAAAACTTAAGAAAGCTTTGAAAGATTATGGGCTTCTTAAATGATGCTCTTGCCTTAATAAGGAGAGATAAATGATAAAATTAGGAATTACTGGCTCTTGCGGTAAAATGGGCAGGCGTATTTTTGAGCTTGCGGGATTTGATAAAGATTTAGAAGTTTCTCTGCTTCTTGAGAAAAAAGGTACACCCTTAATTGGCCAGCAAATTGGGAAATTAAAAGTTTCATCTAATCTGGATGGATTATTTCTGGTTGATGTTTTAATTGATTTTACTTTACCTGAGGCAGCTAATGAACATCTGGATTACGTTGCCAAATATAGAAAAGCCCTGGTTTTAGGCACTACCGGTTTAAGTGATGTCCAAAAAAGTAAAGTTGAAGAGATTTCTAAAATCGTTCCGGTAGTATTTACTCCTAATATGTCCGTTGGAGCAAATACTTTATTTTCTATTCTTCCTGAAATAGCTAAAAAATTAGGCCCTGATTATAGCGTTGAAATAGTTGAGGCGCATCACAAGGCTAAGAAAGATGCCCCCAGCGGAACAGCAAAAAAATTAGCTGAAGTTATCAATCAGGTTACTAGAAAAGAGATTCCGATGCATTCTATACGCTTAGGGGATATTTTTGGCGATCACACTATTATCTTTTGTGGAAATTCAGAACGTATTGAGATTAAGCATCAGGCGCATTCGCGTGATTTATTTGTTGTTGGCGCTTTAAAAGCGGCTAAATGGATTTTTGGAAAACCCGCTGGACTTTATTCTATGCAGGATGTTTTGAAAGGATAAGCATGTTTAAGTTGTCTAAGAAAGTTCAAAGTTTACCGCCGTACCTTTTTTTAGAAATTGATAAAGCTAAGCGCCGCGCACGTTCTGAGGGCAGGGATATAATCGATTTAGGTATAGGTGATCCTGACCAGCCAACCCCGAAATTTATTATTGATGCTTTAAATCAAGCAGCCAATGATCCGGCTAATCATCGGTATGCTTTAGATCAGGGGATGCCGGTATTGCGTAGTGCAGTCGCTGATTGGTATAAAAACAGGTTTAATGTAAATTTAAATTCTGAAACAGAAGTGCTGCCGTTAATTGGTTCAAAGGAGGGTATTGCGCATTTTCCTTTAGCTTTTTTAAATCCCGGGGATATTTCTCTTGTTCCTGATCCGTGTTATCCTCCTTATAAGGGCGGCACGATATTAGCTGGAGGCAAGCTGCATATTATGCCTTTGCAGGAGTCTAATTCTTTTCTTCCTGATTTAAAGAAGATTCCTTTTTTGGTGCGTAAAAAAGCAAAAATTATTTTTGTCAATTATCCGAACAATCCGACTAATGCCTGCGCTAGCGATGATTTCTACAAGCAGCTTATTGAGTTTGCTGTAAAAAATAAAATTATAATTATTTCGGATTTGGCTTATTCTGAAATGGCTTATGACGGTTATAAACCGCGCAGTCTTTTGGAGTTTGATGGTGCCAGAGAAGTTACTATTGAATTTCATTCTTTATCCAAGACTTATAATATGACCGGTTGGCGTGCCGGATGGGCAGCGGGTAATGCTGGATTGGTTTCGGCATTAGCTAAAGTGAAATCTAATATTGATTCAGGTATATTTTCTGCGGTTCAGCTGGCTGCAGTTGCGGCTTTAAAAAGCTCTAACGATCACATAAAGTCGATGTGCCAACTTTACCAAGAGAGGCGCGATGTTTTAGTTGACGGCCTTAATGTCCTAGGTTGGAGAGTATTAAAACCCAAAGCGACTTTTTATGTTTGGATAAAAAATCCTGCGCAGGAGAGCTCGATTGATTTTGCTGCCAGGCTTTTAAAAGATGCTGATATTGTCGCAACTCCCGGGATAGGTTTTGGTAAATATGGGGAAGGCTATATCCGGATGGCTTTAACTGTCCCCAGAGAAAGAATCAAGGAAGCTTTAGAGCGTATCAAAAAGATCTCTTAATGGCAATTTGCTATCTTAGTATCGGCTCAAATTTGGGCAATCGAAGAAAGAATATAAAATTGGCAGTTAAAAGGATTAGTATTTTAGAAGATACGCAGATACTTAAAGAATCAAAGTGTTTTGATACTTTGCCTGTTGGCGGTCCCGATAATCAACGTAATTATTTAAATGCTGCATTAAAAATTCAAACCAAAATTTCTCCGCTAAATTTGTTAAAGAAATTAAAAAACATTGAAAAAGGATTAGGCCGGGTTGCCACTGTGCGGTTTGGCCCCCGGATTATTGATTTGGATATTTTACTTTATGCAGATAAACTAATTAAGAGCAGAAAATTAACTGTGCCTCATCCGCGCATGTTTAAAAGAGATTTTGTGATCAGGCCACTGAGCGAGGTTTTATGAAAGTTATTCGAGACCCTGGGAAGTTAAGCAGATTATTAAAGAAGCCTAGCTTCAAAGGTAAAAGTATCGGTTTTGTGCCTACCATGGGGGCGCTGCATGCCGGGCATTTGAGCTTGATTAATCAGGCTCGCAAAGATAATGATATTGTTATTGTCAGCATATTTGTTAATCCCGCACAGTTTGGCCCGAAGGAAGATTTGCGGAAGTATCCCCGGATGCTAAATAGCGACCTTGTTCTTTGCTCTAAAGCAGGAGTTGATTTTGTTTTTTTTCCAAGCGTTAAAAGTATTTACCCGAAAGGTTATTCTACTTATGTTTTTGTGGAGGATTTAAGTAATTTACTTTGTGGTTTATCCCGGCCGGGGCATTTTCGCGGAGTAGCTACAATTATTGCTAAATTTCTTAACATCATCGGTCCGTGTATGCTTTATCTGGGCCAAAAAGATGCACAACAGGCAGTAATTGTAAAAAAAATGGTTGAAGATTTAAATTTTCCGGTCAAAGTAAAAATTATGCCGATTGTCCGTCAGGATGACGGGTTAGCCCTCAGTTCCCGAAATATTTATTTAACTGATAAGCAAAAGGTTGATGCGGTGGTTTTATCTAAAGCGTTAGGCTTAGCTAAATTATTATTTAAAGGCGGCATCCGTGATACCGCTCGGATTATAAGCCGGATGAGCCAGCTTATTAGTAAAAAGCAGGCTAAGGTTGACTATATTTCAATAGTGGATTTAAAAAAATTAGAAAAAATTAGAAAGATAAATCAGGACTGCCTGATTATTTTAGCTGTGAAGTTTGGAAATACGCGGCTGATTGATAATTTGGTGATCAAGTATGATTAAAAATAAAACACTTAAAATTGGTATTGTCGGTTGCGGGGCAATCGGCAGTTCTTTGGCGCAAGAGATAGTTACTAATTTTTGTAATTATGCTGCGTTGTCCGCTCTTTATGATATTAAACTTGAGAAAGCACAATTTCTTTCGCGAAAATTATCCAAAAATATTAAATTATCAGTTAAGAGTTTGGATAGTTTAATTAAAAAATCCGATCTTGTAATTGAGGCTTCAGCTGCTGGTTCGGCGTGGGAAATTGCCCGTAAATCTATATCTGCCGGATGTAAGGTCATGATTATGAGCGTAGGGGGAATGTCCGGGCATTTAGACGAGTTGTTTTTACAGTCGGCTAAGAATAATACTCAAGTTTATTTCCCCAGCGGTGCAGTTTCAGGAGTAGATGCGTTAAAAGCTGCAAATATTGCCGGAATAAATAAGGTTACTTTAACAACCCGGAAGAATCCTAAAGCATTTAAGGGCGTAAGCTATGTTGAAAATAAATTTAACCTTTCAGGATTAAAAAAAGATAAAGTTTTGTTTTCAGGAAGCGCCCAGGATGCGGTAAAATATTTTCCTCAGAATATTAATGTTGCAGCGATTTTAGGCTTGGCTGGCATAGGTATGAGGAAAACAAGGGTGCGCATAATCGCTTGTCCGGGATTGAAAAAAAATGTCCATGAGATTTTAATTGAATCTAAAGCTGCAAAAATTTTTACCCGTACTGAGAATATTTTACATCCGCAGAATCCTAAAACCAGTTATTTAGCGGTATTGGCGGCAATCGCAACGCTTAAACAAATTTTACAGCCGGTAAAAATCGGCACGTAATTAAACAGAAAGGAAGGGGGTGAATACAAAAATGGCAGAGAAAGTGCAGAAGGTAGGAGTAAAGAGAGAAAAAGGTTATCTCTACTATATTGACAAACAAGGTGATGTTTCTTGCGCTAAAATGGCAAGAGGTGCCAAAAAGGGAGGTAATCCCAAAAAGGTAACCAAGTGCGGTATTAAAAGAAAAGTAGGATATCTTTATTTCTTAGACAAGCAAGGTGATGTTTCTTGCGCTAAGATGAAAAGAGGCGGGAAGAAGAAAAAGAAGTAAGCTGTTATTTCAAAACTAGGGGACGCTCCTGTTTATTTTAATTAAATAGGAGTGTCCCCTAAATTCATGAAAAGCGAAAACATAATTATCCGCGGGGCAAGGGAGCATAATCTTAAAAATATTGATCTTGAGTTACCGCGCAATAAATTGATTGTTGTAACCGGTCTTTCGGGATCCGGAAAATCCAGCCTTGCTTTTGATACGATTTATGCTGAAGGCCAGCGTAGGTTTGTTGAAAGCCTCTCAAGTTATGCCCGCCAGTTTTTAGAACAATTACAGAAGCCGGATTTGGATTACATTTCCGGGCTTTCTCCGGCAATCGCTATTGAACAGCGTTCGGCCGGAGGAAATCCCCGCTCTACGGTAGCCACTCAGACTGAAATTTATGATTATTTAAGGTTATTATTTGCCAGAATCGGCAAGGTTTATTGTTATAAATGCGGCGCTTTGATCCAAAGCCAAAGTGCGCAGGAGATAGTTGAAACAATTGTAAATTCATTTAATGGCGCAGATCTGCAAATTCTTGCTCCCGTAATACAAGGGAAAAAGGGGCAGCACAAAGACATTTTTTTACAGATTCAAAAATCAGGTTTTGTGCGCGCCAGGGTTAATGGGAAAATCTATGAGCTTGGGACTAAGATAAGCTTAGCCAGATATAAAATTCATAATATCGAGGTAGTGGTTGATCGGTTAAGTATTAAAGCAGATATTAGGAAGCGGCTTACGGATTCTATTGAAACAGCTCTTAAGGTAGGCAAAGGCACGGTTATTATTAGTCAAAATGGTTCTAAAGATTTGGTATTAAGTGAAAAATATGCCTGTTCAAAGTGCGGCATAAGTTATTCAGAAATTACTCCCCGGAATTTTTCCTTTAATTCTCCTTTTGGGGCGTGTTCTGAATGTAACGGCCTGGGCAATAAACTTAAATTTGATCCGGATTTAATTATTCCGGACAGGGGCAAGAGCATTAATGGCGGAGCGCTTGCGCCATGGAAACGCGGAGGCAGGGGGTACATTCTTTATTATCGCTGGCTTATCCGGGAATTAAGTTATTGTTTAAAATTTGATTTAGATACTCCTTTTAAAAAATTGCCTAAGCATGTTCAAAAAGCAATCTTTTATGGCACGGAACAAATTGTCGGTTCTAAGCCTTTTGAAGGGATTATTCCTCATTTAGAAAGGTTATTTCACCAAACAGATAGTGAATATCTTAAAGAAGAAATTAGTAAATTTATGTCAACTCTTGGCTGTCCGGCATGTCAAGGATCCCGGCTTAAGCCGGAAAGCTTGGCAGTATTAATTGGCAATAAAAATATTTGGCAGGTTACTCAGCTTTCAGTTAAAGAGGCAATAGCTTTTTTTGCTGATTTGAAACTAAATGATAAAGATAATTTGGTTGGTTATCAGGCAATTAAGGAAATAACGCAAAAATTAAAATTTTGTTCGGATGTCGGTTTAGATTATCTTACTTTAGATCGTAAAAGTTCTACATTGTCCGGTGGCGAGGCTCAGAGAATTCGTTTAGCTACCCAGGTTGGCTCAGGCTTGGTCGGAGTTTTATACGTTTTAGATGAACCGAGCATTGGATTGCATCAGCGGGATAATGAGAAACTTTTAGCTACTTTAAAATCCCTTAGGGATTTAGGTAATACTTTGGTAGTCGTAGAGCATGATGCCGCGACAATTCTAGAAGCGGATTATGTTGTAGATTTAGGGCCCCAGGCCGGCCGGCACGGCGGAGAGGTTATTTTCTCGGGCACTAAAGATGAGCTCCTTAAGAATCCCAATTCTTTAACGGCAAAATATTTGCGCGGGGATCTTTCGATTGAGATACCGCAGAATAGGCGCGCTTGGCAAAAAAATAAATATATTGAAATAATCGGGGCACAAGAGCATAACCTAAAAAATATCGATGTACGTTTTCCTTTAGGAACATTTATCTGCGTTACCGGAGTATCCGGTTCGGGTAAGTCGACGTTAATTAGTGATATTCTTTATCCGGCTTGCGCCCAAAAGATCTATAAATCCAAAGAAAAACCAGGCTTATTAAAATCTATAAGCGGGCTTAATGAAATTGACCAGGTAATTGTTGTGGATCAGTCTCCTATTGGCAGGACTCCGCGTTCAAATCCTGCTACTTATACTGGAGTTTTTACTCACATAAGAGATATCTTTGCTTTGCTTCCGGAAGCACGTGTTCGTGGATACAAGCCTGGAAGATTTTCCTTCAATGTCAAAGGCGGCAGGTGTGAAGCTTGTTCCGGTGATGGTATCAAAAAGATTGAAATGCATTTCTTACCTGATGTTTATGTGAAGTGCGATGTTTGCAAGGGGCAAAGATTTAATCAGGCAACTTTGGAGGTAAAATATAAAGGCAGGTCAATTGCAGATGTTTTAGAGATGACCCTTGAAGAGGCATCAGAACTATTTATAAATATTCCAAAGATAAAGAATACCCTGGAGTATTTATCTCTTGTTGGCTTGGGCTATCTGCAATTAGGCCAAAGCGCAACAACTTTATCCGGAGGGGAGGCACAACGAATTAAGCTTTCCTCGGAATTATGCAAGCGATCAAGCGGCAAGACTCTCTATCTTTTGGATGAGCCTACTACTGGTTTGCATTTTGCGGACATTGCCAGGTTAATCTCAGTTTTGCAGAGGTTAGTTGAGCGTGGAAATACAGTTATAGTTGTTGAGCATAATTTAGAAGTAATCAAATGCGCAGATTATATTATTGATTTGGGGCCTGAAGGCGGGAATAATGGAGGAGAGGTTATTGCTGCTTGCAGCCCGGAAGAGCTTATAGGCATAGAGAGATCCTACACCGCCCAATTCCTTAAGAAAATTTTAAAAAATTAAATGAAAAAAATAGTTATTTTTGTAGTTATTTTAATATTATTTGTATTTTCGTTTTCTTTTGCTTTTGAAGATTCTAAAGAAACAGAGTTGCTTTTTATGGCTAAGAAGGCATATGAAGACGGTTTCTATGAGGTCAGTTTGGGAATGTTAGATAGGTTCCAAAAGAATTTTAAGGATTCGCTTAAAATTCAACAGGTGCGTCTTTTAACCGGGCAATGTTATTTTAATCAAGGCCGTTATCTCGAGGCATTAAATATCCTTGAGTCCCTAGTTAATGATCCGCAAGCTAATGACTTTAAGGATGCTATTTATTTTTGGATGGCTGAGGTGCATTTTAAAGGAGGTAATTTTAGTAAATCCGCAGCTCTTTATCAAAAGCTAATCACTGAATTTGGGCAGTCATCCTATTGTCCGGATGCGTATTATTCGCTTGGTTGGTCTTATGCGCAAGTCGGCCAATATAAACTGGCATTGCAGGTTTTCAGGCAGTTGCTGGAAAAATTCCCCGATGAGCCGCAAAGTAAAGACGCAGCCTTCAAGTTGATTGAGTGTTTATATAACCTTAAGGAATATTCTGAATTAAAAAACAAGATTAAACCAATTTTTAAACTTTATACTAAAGACCCATTGCGTTTGCCTTATTTATATTTTTATTTGGGAGAATCAGAATATTATTTAAACAATCTTGATGAAGCAACCAAGAATTACCTTAAGGCGGCACAAACATTTAAAGATCAAAAACTCCAGTCATTGGCAAAATTAGGATTGGGTTGGTCTTTACTTAAACTCAATAAGTATAAGGAAACTGAGGATGTTTTTTTAGATATTAAGCAAGATGTATTAGAAAGAAAGAGTTTGGATATTCTTATATTAGGCCAGGCATCGTTGATGTCTGTCACTAACCGAATCTATGAAGCAAAAAAGCTTTACGACCAGCTGATTAACTTAACCAGTGATCCGTTGATATTGACTCAGGCTTGGTTGGGTAAGGCGGATGCATTTTATAATTTAGCCGAATATACTCAAGCAGTCGATAGCTATAAGGATATTTTAGATAAAATTAATAAGAATCGTGTTAAGTTTAATATTCCAGAAGAGCTAATTGAAAAATTAAATTATAATTTAGGGTTAGCTTACATAAAGCAAGGGCAGGTTGACACGGGGAATCAAATACTTAAGACTGTTATGGCGAAAAGAAGCGACAAGGGGATGCAGGCAAATTTATCTTTTCAGATAGGGGAAGCTTATGCCGCTGCCGGGGAATTTTTAAAAGCCGAAGAAATCTACCGTGAAATTTTAAAATTAAACCCGGACGCTTCTTACGCTGATTATGCACAATATCAAATCGGGCTTTTACAATTAAAGGAATTAAATTATGATGAATCAATTTTTTCTTTTGAGTTAATGTTAAAAAAATATGTACAATCAAAATTTTTACCGGACGCAGTTTATTCTTTGGGGTTAGCTTATTTTCAAAAAATGGATTATCGTAAAAGTTGTGAAATTTTTGCTAAATTTCAAAATGAGTTTAAAGATAGCGCTTTGCGCGCTCAAGCTTTTTATATGCTGGGGACATCATTGCTTAGTTTAGGAAAGATTAAAGAAGCATTGGATATTTTTATAAGTGTCCCTAAGCTTGACCCTCAAGATGTCCAACTTCTGCAGAAGGTCGAATATGAAATTGCGGATTGTTATTATAAACTGGGGCAAGAGGACGAGGCTGCCGACAGGTTTAAGCTTTTGCGTACTAAGTATCCTGATTCAAAACTTACTGCGGATATTATGTGGTGGCTGGGCCAGTATTATTATCGCGGTAATGATTTAAATCTTGCCCGCAGGTATTTTTCTTCATTGATTAAGGACTCTTTAAATAGCCATTTGGCTGCAGATGCATATTATGCTCTCGGTTTAACTTTTAGCGATGAAAATAAGTTTCAGCAAGCAATGGATAATTTTAAAATGGCTATAGAGCTTGGAGGGAAAGATTTAAAGGTTCAGGCAGCATTGGCCTTGGGGGATATTTACATCCGGCAAGGCAGTATTGAGGATGCTCTCGTGCAGTATAAAAAATTGGTTAAAGATAATCCTGACTTAGCCAAGGTGCTTTTTCCTCGGATTGCCGAGGTTTATTATAAAGCCGCTGATTATGAAAGTGCAAAATTATTTTATTCCAAAAGTTTAGAGGTTGTTGATGATAATGAGATTGAAAATATTAGATTTAATTTAGCTGAAGTGCTTGAAGCTAAAGGAGAGCTTGATGCCAGCTGTAAGCAATATCTTTTGGTTGCCGATCTTAATCTCAAATCTCCGGAGTATTATCCGCGTTCTTTGTTGCGAGCGGCTAAACTTTATGAAGATAAGGAAGATTGGGCTAATGCCTTAAAAATTTATAATAGAATTCAGAAAAGTACTGAAGAAACAAAGTTTGCCCAGGAAAAAATCGAATGGATAAAAACAAATATAAGAAAGTAGTTGACTTATTTGTGATTGTTAATAAAATGAAGCAAACAAGGGGGTAATTATGATTATTGAAATTGGTATCGTTGCTGGTGAGATTTGGCATTTTTTGGATGAGCAGGGAGAGGTCAGCTTAAAAGATTTAACTAAGAGCCTCGCCGATCGGACACCTGAAAATATTTTAATGAGTTTAGGGTGGCTTGCTCGAGAAGGCCATGTGATTTTAGTTAAGACTAATAATGACTATCGGATTTCACTGAGAAAAGATGTTTAATTGTAATAAAAAGGGGATGATCCTTTTTATTGTCGTCGCGGTAATCATAGTAGTATCAACCTTAGCTATGGTTATTTTAAGAACCGTATCTAACCAAGCTCGTTTATCTCACCACCAAGTAAGTCGAATTCAAGCTCAATATGCAGCCAGGGCAGGAATGATTTATGCATTTGAACAGTTAAGGACCGGAACTTGGAAATTTTCTCCTAATAGCTGTCCGGATTCTGCCGGTTGTGCGGTTGTTGATGATTTTGGCCCTTCTGTTAAAACAGTAAAAGTAATTTTTTGCCCTTCAGGAGCTATTTGTGCAGGCAGTTCTGTTGCTTGTAGGACTCCGGCTGGTTTTAATTTTTGTGTAAATACTGTAGTTGATTATACCTACCCGTAATAAATTAATTCAATATAATAATGTAGTATAAGTAAGTTTATTATAATATGATGTACTATGAGTATATTTTATTTTCCGTTGCTGTTAATGCCTAAAAGTAAGTTTAAGTAAGATTGTATTAAAAAACACTTGACAAAATAAGTGTATTATGTTTTAATTGACATCGTAGTAGTTTATAGCTAATCTAGCGAGAAGAAGTAAGAGGAAAAAATAAACTTATGTCAAGATTAATAGACATTGATGAATTAGCTGATTATTTAAAGTTGAAGAAGCAGACTATTTATAATTGGCTTAATCAGCGTAAGATTTCCGGAATCAAAGTCGGAGGCGTCTGGAGGTTTGATCGTAAAGATATCGATAATTGGCTGAGAAGTAAGAAGCGTGAAACTTGTTTGCCCAATTCATCTACTTCACAGAATTCAGAAGATATTTCAGGAGATGTGAAATGAATTATCTAGGTATATATTTTGGAGTTAACGACATTAATCTTGTCGAGGTTAGCGGAAAGAAGATTTTAAATAATATCCGTTTGCCGCACCCTAATTTGGCTATGGCCGAGCTGGAAGAAAAGGTTCCGGCAGATATAAAAATTATGGCCATGCTTAAAGATGCTTTCCGCACTTATCACATAAGTGCCAAAGAAGCATTTTTTTGTATTTCCGGGCAAGATTTAGTTATCCGTACTTTTGAAATTCCGCTTCTCCCGCAGAATGAATTAAAAGGGGCAGTTAATTTTGAAGCCAAAAAATATATACCGTTTAAACTCGAAGAATTGGATTATGATTTCCAGGTTCTTTTTAATAAGAAGAATAAAACCAGCCTTGTGCTTTTCGTTGGCATAAAAAAAGAGATTCTTGCTAATTATGTTTCTATTGCCAAGCAGCTTAGTATTAAGGTGGATGTACTAGAGTATTCAGTTTTTAGTATTTTGCGTTTTTTAAAATTGGCAGGTGCCAGTGATGCCGGGGTAATGGCCACTCTTTGTTATGATTTGAATAATGATGATGAAGCCAATTTTACTGTTTTTGAAAATGGTTTTTCTTTATTTAGCCGGGATTTTGCTTTATTGGGCGAGCCCGCAGGTTTTGAACAAACTGTTGAGGCCAGCTCGGTTACCAAGCGTGAAAAACTAAAAAATGAAATTAAAGTTTCCTTAGATTACTATAATCGTAAATTTCCAGATAAAGAAATCAAAAACATTCTAACTATTTCCGATAAGGAAAGCCGCGCAGAGTTGAGTAACTTTTTTGCCGAATCTACAATCCCGGTTAAGTTTATAGATGCTCAAAAAGCCCTGGGAAGAGGGGTTGGTTACTCTTCGGTGCTGGTTAAAAGTTTTGCCACAGCATTATTCAAATCAGTTCCAATTAAGATTAAAATAAATTTAATCGGTTCCAGGTTAAAAGCTGCCAAAGCTATTGTTGAAAACAAGAAACCGCTTATTTCATTAGAAGGATTTAAAATTGATTTTAGGTTTATTATTTTAGGGATTGTTGTTTGTGCAGCCGCCTTTGGGTATGGATTAATGCGTATCCAGCCAATGCAGGAAGAGCTAACAGAGATTAAGGGTAAGCGTTTAAAAATTAACTCAGCTGTTGCTAGTGACAGCCTGGATGATCTTTCTTCTTTGGGGTCTAAATATCGGAAAAAAATTGCGGCATTAGATAGTTTGGTAAAGAATCAGATCTATGCTACTTATCCGTTAAATGCAATACCTTCGGCTTTACCTGACGGGGTATGGTTAGAGACTTTTAACCTTACCCAAAAGAAAAACTTAGGGTTAGAGCTTATTCTTAACGGCGAGGTTTATTTGGATAATAGCGATAAAGAATTTGAGTCGGTGAATATCTTCCTTTTGAATTTGAAAAAAAGCCAGGAATTTGGGAGGTACTTTAAGGAAATTATTATAAATTCTATTGATCAAAGACAAGAACGCGGCAAAAACATAACAGTGTTTTCGATTATCTGCCGTAATTTTTCGGAGAAAAAATAGCATGGAAAAGAATGACCTGTTTGAAAAAAATAAAACTAAAATTTTGAGTACCGGGTTAATTCTTTTAGCATTGTTTCTTGCTTTCAAAATATATAAATCCGGAGATGAGCAGGTAAACTCTTTAATTCAACAGAAGGATATTGAACTTAAGAAGAATAATGCTTTGGAAGAGATAGCCGGGCTTGAGAAAAAGGTGGAGAGTTATAAAAGAGTTTTTGTTAAAAAAGATTTAAGTTCGGTTATCGATACGATATCAAATATTGCAAAAAATTGTTCAGTTAAAATTATCTCGATTAAACCGAATAGTGAAGAAGCCTATCCGGATTACATTAAATCGTTTTTTGTAATAACAATTAGCAGTCCCAGCTATCATTCTTTGGGGGATTTTGTCAGTCAAATTGAAAATTATAAAGATATCTATTTGGTTGAAGAGTTGAGCATAAGCTTGACAGATCCAAGTTCTTCTGCCAAAAATACCAATAAGAATTTGAGTGTTAACTTAAAGATAAGTACTATATTCTATCAATAAATGATGACTCGAATATTTAAACACATAAAATTAGCTCTTTTTTTAAGCGCCGTAACGGGTTTTGGGTTTATTACCTTGGCGCAAGGGGATGAAATTGGGAATATAATTTCACGGCCCTTAATTAAATATAGAACTTCTAATTTAAGAGATCCATTTGCGCCTGTTTTAGTGAAAGAAGAAAAAAAAGAGGATACTCAGATTCAAAAAGTAGATAAAATTAATGAGCAGAAAGTTGTGATTGATGCTTTAAAAGTGCAAGGTATAATTTGGGGGGGTAAAATGCCTCAGGCGATTATTAATGATAAAGTTCTAGCCGTTGGCGACTTGATTGAAGACGCTGAAATTTTGAATATTGCTAAGAATGAAATTACTTTAAGTTTTGCCGGAGAGATTGTTACTTTAGGCGCTCCCGGCAGTACTTCACCTGAAAAAGAAAATAATAAGGAGGAAAAATGAGAAAAATATTTTTAATTATCTCGGTTAACATCTTATTAATGTTTGGTTTTTTTATTTGCCGGCTAAATGCGCAAGATCAGCCGCCTGCGGGTGTGCCGGCTGAGGCTACTATTTCTATGGATTTTAAAGATGCAAGTTTAAAGGACATCTTAAAAGTCTTTTCTATGCAATCAGGTTTAAACTTTATTGCTTCGGAGGCAGTTCAGGATAGGAAGGTTACTCTTTATCTTGAAAAGGTCCCTTTAAGCCAAGCGATGGATAAAATTTTTAGTGCCAATAATCTTTCTTATGATTTGGACACTAATGCTAATATTTTTTCAGTTAAAGAGTGGGGGAAGATGGAAACCCAAACGATAACTAAAGTTTTTTATTTAAAAAATGCTTCTGTTTCCACCTCATCCTTAAAATCAGAATTATCTAAAACGATGAGTACTGTTTCTGAATCTTCCGGTTCAGCTCCTACTGGCGGGAAATGGAAGGTGGACGAAGAAAGCGGAATTACTTCTATTGTTAGAAAGCTGCTTACTCCCGGAGGTGTTGGTTCTGTAATTGAGGATTTTCGTACTAATAGCCTTATCGTTACAGATACGCCAATGAAAATCGAGGCGATTAGTAAAGTTATTGCATCTTTGGATATTCGAGTTACTCAGGTAATGCTGGAAGTTGAAATGTTGGATGTAAGCAAGGTTGTAATAGATAAATTGGGATTTAACTTTGGCGATTCTCCTTTTACGGCCGTTCTTACCGGAGCTACTGCTTCAACGGGCTTTCCTTTCGGGAGTTGGAGTAAAATTTTTGATGCTACACGGGGTAGTATAGCAATTAATACTGATACTAATACTTATCAGATGCAATTAGATTTTATAAGGACTCAATCCGATACAAAATTTTTAGCTCGTCCGAAACTTCTTACTTTGAATAATGAGACTGCTGAAATTTCCATTACTACCGATGAGGTAGTGGGAAAGACGGAAACTCCGGGCACGCAGACATCTGCTCCAACAGTAGTTTTTGAGAGATCAACTGCTCTTACACTTACCAGAGATCAAGGAACGGGGATTGTTTTGCGAATAACTCCGCAGATTGATTCTGATACAAATGAAGTTACGATGGTGCTTAATCCAAAATTCAGTGTTTCAAAAATAAGCCCGTTAAGTAATGACACCAATCTTGCATCAGATATTGAAGTCAGAAGTACAAAATCCATCATTAAGATTAAGGATGGTGAAACTGTAGTTTTGGGCGGGTTAATTCATCAGGATAAAGAAGTCGCGTTGAGAAAGCTTCCTGTTTTAGGGGACATCCCGATTGTCGGAGCGCTTTTTAGGCATAAAGAACAAACTAAGGGGCTTGAGCGGGAAATGATAGTTTTTATTACTCCGCACATTATTAGGGACAAGAATGATGTTAAGTTTGCTCAGGTTCAGAATATTCAATTGCCGGTTAGAGAGCAAGCTACTGTTTTTGGTTCGACGCGTGATTCGATTATTAATTCTAATATGAATAAGTTTGATAAAAAACATTAATAATGGGCAAAGAAAAGTATTTAAGATTAGGTGAATTTTTAATTAAAGAAGGCTTTATTACTTCCGCTCAGCTTGAGAAAGCTATCAGTACGCAGAGGCATGAGGGCGGGAGGCTTGGTGAGATTTTGGTTAAGTTAGGCATGATTAAAGAGGATCAGGTTGTAATCGCATTAGGTAAGCAGCTAAATATGCCTTATTTTACATTAGGCACAGGGATGCTTAAGCCGGCCACTGATCAGGGCTTGGAGCATCTTATACCTCAAGATTTTGCGTTTAAAAACTGTGTTTTACCTCTTTCGCGTATGCTTAGGTCTTTGACTGTTGCTATGGCGGACCCCCTAGATCTTATGTTAATTGATAGTCTTAGAAAATTAACCGGAGGGGAGATCAATTTAGTAATCGCTACCCGCTCTGATATTATGAAAGCTATCGAAGAGTTTTACGGTAAATCTGCGATGCTTAAGGATGCAGTTGATTCTAGCTATGAAGTTGGCGGTCCTTCTTTTGCCCAGAGCCAGGAAGATTTAGGGCAAGAACTTAGTTTGGATAAATTGTTGGCTAGAGCCGAAGAAGCCCCGGTTGTAAAATTGGTAGATTTAATAATTCGACAAGCTATTGATGAGCGTGCTTCAGATATACATATTGAACCTTTTAAGGATAGAATTTCATTACGTTATAGAATTGATGGTAAACTTTACGAAATTCCTCCTCCGGCAAAGCATCTTCATCTGCCTCTTGTTTCCCGAGTTAAGATTTTAGCTAAACTTGATATCGCTGAGAAGAGATTGCCTCAGGATGGCGCTATTCTTGTGCGTATTGATGATCGGCCGATAGATATTCGTGTTTCAATTATTCCTACCATATATGGAGAAAAAGCGGTTCTAAGGATTTTGGACCGAGGGGGAGTAATTTTAAATTTAGAGTATATGGGGTTTGATCCGACCCAGCTTGCTCATGTACGTAAGGCGATTTTTTCTCCCTACGGATTGGTTTTAATTACTGGCCCGACCGGAAGCGGAAAGTCTACTTCACTTTATGCTATCTTAAATGAAATTAAAAGCCCTACAAAAAATATTGTTACAGTTGAAGATCCTGTAGAATATAAAATGGATGAAATTAACCAGGTGCAGATAAAACCGGAAATCGGGCTTACTTTTGCCGCAGCCCTGCGCAGTTTTTTGCGCCAGGATCCGGATATTATGCTTGTGGGTGAAGTACGAGATTTGGAAACCGCACAGATTTGTATCCGTTCGGCTCTTACCGGGCATCTAGTTATAAGTACGCTGCATACAAATGATGCCCCTTCAGCTGTAAATCGCCTTATGGACATTGGTATTGAACCTTATATGTTGGCACCTTCTCTTCTTTTGGTTATTGCTCAAAGGCTTATTCGTAAATTATGTCCGGATTGCAAAGAAGCTTATGAACCTGCTGCATCGGAGCTTAAAGGCGCTTCCGTCAAAGCTGAGCTTATCTACAGGCCCAAAGGTTGTTCAAAATGTAATAGTACCGGATATAAGGGTAGAACTTGTATTGTTGAAGTTATGCCTGTAACAGTAGAAATCCAGGATTTAATTAATCAGCGGGCACCTTTTCAAAGAGTTCGAGAAGTTGCCAGGGCTACGGGCATGCAAACACTTTATGAATCAGGAATCAAAAAAGTGGAAAGCGGGATCACTTCTTTAGAGGAAATTTTTTCTACTACTTTGGGACTAGAATAATGTCAAAATTTTATTATGTTGCCAGGAACCGTTTTGGAGTTAAAGAAACCGGCACGGAAGATGCCCCGAGCCAGGAGGATCTTGTAACCAGGATCCAATCCCGGGGGTTAATTGTAGTTAATATCATTCCTGAAAATGTTGAAAGTTCTGATAATCCCAATGACAATAAACTGACTAAGCTTAAGCCTAAGGCTATGCATGGCAGGGTTACTTTTGAAGATCTTATGCTTTTTTGCCGGCAGCTCTCAACCTTGATTGGTGCAGGAGTTACGATCCTTAAGAGTTTGAATATTATTACTAAACAGGTGGCCAGCAAAAAGCTTTATGATGTAATTGTGGATTTGACTAAGAATATGGAAGCGGGCCTGAGTTTTCACGAAGCAATGGCAGTGCACCCGAAAATATTTTCTGACCTTTGGGTGAACCTCGTTGAAAGCGGCGAAGCAAGTGGAAACTTGGCAGTTGTATTAAGCCGCTTAGCAACCTATTTGGAAAAGCAGGCGGAGTTTAAAAGCAAAATAATCTCAGCGTTAATTTATCCTGCAATGTTAACTTGTGCCGGGCTTGGGGCACTTTTTTTTATGGCTATAAAAATTATTCCGACTTTCGCGGATATATTTAAAGGTTTTAACATAACCTTGCCTTTCCTTACACAGGTTTTAGTTAACTTTAGTGATTTCCTGAGAAAAGGATTCATTATGATAGTCTTAGTTGCTGGCGGTGGTATTTTTATGTTCAGGAAGTATATTAAAACTAAAGCTGGTAGAAAGAGCTTTGAAAATTTTAAATTTAGATTACCGGTTTTGGGAGAGTTTTTTTTAGCGTTAAATATTGAGAAATTTTCTTCCGAGATGTCCACGCTTTTAGAATCAGGTGTGCCTATTCTTTATTCCTTGGAAATAGCCGAACGCAGTGTAGATAATTTGATCATGGCTGATATTATCCATAAAATTAAAGATGATGTCCGGGAAGGTAAGTCGTTTCGAGAGTCACTTGAACGCAGCGGTTTTTTTGAACCTATGTTTATTCAGATGGTTAGCATCGGAGAAGAAATCGGCGAACTTCCGCAAATGTTTAAAAAGGTTAATGTTTTTTATCAAGAACGCTGCGGAACATTCCTTACAAGATTTGTTGCTATGTTTGAGCCATTTATTCTGGTTTTTATCGGTTCACTTATCGGTGTCATGGTTATTGGTATGTTTTTGCCGATATTTAAGATCGCTAACATTGGCACATAAGCAATCTTGACAAGTTATTAGTTTTGTACTAAAGTGTTAATAATATTACTAAAGGAGGAAACATGAGCAAAGGTTCCAGATTAGGCAA
>JBAYMG010000011.1:0-39292 GCA_041663665.1 Candidatus Omnitrophota bacterium
AGCTGGGTTAATCCCCCAATTAGCATTCTTGGCATCAAGCCCGGTACCGCGAGCGACATAAATATACCCGCCGCCGGTTGCATCATAGACTACCTTTATTGCCTGTTGACCGGAATTTTTAATATCACTGGCTGCGCTTACCGAAACAGTTGAGCCATTACCTGCTCCAAAATCAACCGTACCTTCCGGCCCGCCTGAAACTGAAACTTCAAAATCATCAATTACTAAATTACTACCTTCAGCAAAACTTACCCCAATTGCCGACATAACTAACATCACTGCTAAGAAAAATGTTTTCTTCATCTCTTTTCTCCTTTACTTATAAGGGTATCCTGTATATTTGGCCTCCAACACAAAATACTATTTTTCTGGATGCTGCTGCTTAAACGGTATTACCGGAGCAGTCCAGGGTGTTTGTTGGTTAATGACCGAAATCTCTAACGGGCAGACATTGGCCGGTACAGTTAAAGCAAAACGCACGGCAGCCTCAATCGCCTCTGTTCCCATTAAGCGTGAAGTATTATTCGTAATATCTTTAAGCTTGCCGGTTAAGTCTGTATCTGTTACTCCGGGTAAAATAGAGGTAACCTTGATGCCGTGATCGCGCAACTCCCAGAATAATCCTTTAGAAAAAGCACGCAGCCCGACTTTAAGCGAGCTATAAACAATAAAGTTCCTCGGAAGAGGATCAACCAAAGTTGAGCCGCTTACAATATTAATGATTGCCCCGTATTTCTGTTCCATCATATCGTTAATTACCAGGCGGATTAATCGCACATACCCGAGATAATTTGTGTGCGCTAACTTTTCAAAATCTTCAATCGGCTGTTGATTAAAAGGATATTGCGAAGAAACTCCGGCGCAATTTATCAAAATATCAATTTTTCCAAATCTTGCTTTTGCCTGATTAACTAAATTTTCCAGGTCTTCTAACTTTATAACATCGCAGACAACCGGCAGTACCTCAACTTTATATTTTTTAGCAATTTCTTCGGCTGTTTCTTTTAAAGGCCCTTCACCGCGGGCTCCAATAACCAAGTTTATACCTAGACTTGCAGCAGTGCAGGCTAAAGACTTGCCAATACCACGACTAGCCCCGGTAACAATAGCAACTTTCCCTTTTAAATCTGTACTCATAATACCCCCTTGTTAATGTTTAAGCTTAAAAACCCGGCTAAAAATTAAAAGTAAAAATAATGCGCTGCCAAAAAGAATAAAACCTAAATTAAAACTTCTCTGCATAATCAATCCACCGAGACCTGCGCCTATGCCTCCGGAAATAAAACGTATCCCACTATTAAGGCTGGCAGCTTCATTCAAAAATTCATCCGGCAAGTCGGTTAACATTGTCGCTAACCCGACATGGTTAAAAGTCCAACCCAATCCCCAAAAAATCATAACCAGGCTAAGTAGGGCCAAAGGTAACTTTAACAAAAGAGCAAAAATGCAAATAACCATACTGGCAATCCCCATGCTTACCACCCTCTGCCGGCTTAATTTGTCAGCCAGATGCCCACCCCAGAATTCACCAAATATACCGCTTAAGCTAGTCAGGGTAATCAACATGCTGATAACAAACTGGCTTAACAATAACTGCGCAGAAAAATAAACTCCCAACCATTGCTGCACCGCATGATAAATCAAGCTGATAATAAAAATATAAATAAAAATACGGATTACTTTTTTGTTCTTAAACGCGACTAAATACCCAAAACGAAGATTACTTAAACCTTCCTTAAAATTCGGTAAATAGAAATACATAAATGCCCAAAGGATCATTCCTAAAACTGCCGGGATAAGAAATATCAGCCGCCAATGGATAAGGCCGCTTAAAAACAAACCCAATAAAGAAGCAATAAAAGTTGAGCCAAAGAATATCCCGATAAAACGGCCCCGTTTATTCTGCTTTACGCGTTTAGCAATAAGAATTAAGCCAAGCGGAATCACTGAAGCCCCAAATAAGCCCATTAAAAATCGGGCAATAAAAAGAACGGCTATATTTTGGCTTAAAGCTGCTAAAAGGTTGGCCAAAGAAAATAAAAATATACAGATTAGCTCGATTCTCCGGGCGTCAAAAGCACGCACCAACGGCCCATAAAAAAAAGCCGCCAGGCCGTAAGGGATCATATACAGCCAAATCAGCTTGCCGACAAAAAATTGAGAAAGAGCAAAATCTGCAGCTATCGAGGGAATCAAAGCTGCAACTGCGGCCACATTAAACGATAAAACAGCCCCCTCCAGGCAAAGGATGCTAAATGTGCTTTTTTTCATTTAGCTGCTTCTTCAATAACTTTCTTAAAAATCAGTAAATTATCTTTGGAATGTTTATTAATAAAACCTTCAACCTGCTGGTCATTAAATTTTGCTTTTTCATCCATCTGGAAGTGCTGAATCCAAGCCAGCTCTATACCTTCGGGCTTTGACGTATACAGCCAGATAATTTTCATATAATCAAATGGAAATTTTGGATCAAAACGTTCGGAATAAGTATAAAAATCAGCTTTATGCAGCAGCCTCCAGGAAACCCAAGACTTATCTTCATCATCAGTAAGGCGAAAAGTAATCTTATTTGCTTCTTTCTTTAAGATCTCGGCTTTCTTATATTCAGCGCCAAACAATTCTGTCCAGCGGGGAATATCATTAGAAATATCAAAAACTAAATCATAAGGCGCATTAATAATTATCGAATTACACGTATGCCCCATTTTTCCTCCATTCTACCACTTAAGCGAAAGACATCCTTTGCAGCAAAACCTGTTTAAATGATTGCCACTACCCTGGACCATGCTGCACCGGTATTCTTTATCCGCACAGGAAAACAGATAATTTTAAAACCAAAATCTGGAAGTTTTTCTAAATTAGCCAGGCGCTCAATATGGATAAACTCTCTTTTACGCCCATAAAAATGCGCCGGATAAAATGTTTTCGGATCTTTAGTTTCCAGGAACTCTTTGAGCATAAATCTATAAGGCCGGTCGATACCCATGGTATCTACGCCAAAGATTTTAATTCCTTTATCCAAAAGATAATCGATTGTTGAAGGCTCCAGGCCCGGGTAATCGGAAAAATATTTTGCGCTGCCATAAAACTTATCGGAAGCAGTATGGATTAAAACAATATCTAAAGGTTTAAGCTGGTAATTTATTTTTTTTAAAGCGCTTTCGACATCGGAAGCCTTAATTACTTCATTGGGCTTTTTATGCCTTAAATCCAGCTTGACCCCGTCATGATAACAATATTCCAGAGGAATCTCATCAGCAGTTTTAGAAGCGCGGTTTTCTGATTGTGAACCATAATGAAAAGAGTAATCCAGGTGAGTACCAACGTGTACCGGGGCATGCACTATTTCCAAAGAAAGAAACTCTTCTTCAGGAATCTGCTCTTTTTTAATGATCCGCTGGCCAAACAAATATTTTAATTTGCCCAGTAAGGTTTTACCCATAATCACACGGTTAAATTTTTCAACTCCGGCTTTATGGCTTATCCGTTCAATATCAACCTTATGTACTTCAAACGCCTTTTCATCAATCGGCAAGCTTAAGTCGATTATTTTCATTTTACCAATTTGGGCTGAATATTATTTGCAATATCATTAATGGTTGAATTTTTAGTGATTTCCTTTGGGCTAAGCTTAACTCCAAATGATTTCTCTAAAGCAATTACCGACTCAACCATCTCGGTTGAATCTACGCCGATACTATTAATTAAAGAAAGATCATCCTTCAACTCTTCAATTTTTACTTTTAAAAGGCTGCTTAATACTTCTTTTATTTTTATCTTAATATCCATGCATCCTCCGACATTATTAATTTTACGGGCAGCCTGGGTGTTTTCAGGGTGCGTTCTAGCACAAGAAAATACCCAAGACAGGATCCGTAAAGTTATATTTGTACCTCTCCTTTAGTCGCCGCAGCTTCCCATTTATTCAGGCCGTCAATAACATCCTGAATGCAAAGTTTAGCCAATGGGTCAAAATCACTTTCCATAATCCGGTTTATTCTTCCGGGTTTAGAGAAAAACTCGCGCATACACCATGAGCCTAAACGGCCTAAATCTTCAGTCGATAGATAATCCGTAGGAATAACCGGATGCAAGAAATCCCATTGGCTAAAATCTACTTTCTTCGGATCAATCCAGTTCTTCTTTAAAGCAATCCTCCACATCGGCGAATTCGGAGCAGGAGTAACATATCCCACCCAGAGAATATCCGGATCTACCAGATCTGTAAACTCAAAACGTTGTTTAATAATTTCTTCGGTATCGTAATCAAAACCCATCATAATATCAGCAACGATGGCAATATCATTTTTACGTAAAATAGCGATAGTCTGCTTAATCTGATCAATGGTCGTGCCTTTGGCGATTCTCTTAAGTTCTGACTGAGTAGTTACTTCAATACCAAAGACGCCCATAAATAAACCAGCTTCTTTCATTAAAGGCAGGATTGATTCACAATTAACCCAATCAATAGCACGCCCTAAAGACACCCATTTAGTTTCAATCTTTTTCTGCAGCTTTAATTCACAGAACTTTTTAACCCGGGCAGCATCAACTATAAAATTGTCATCCTGAATCACCACAACCTTAACCCCATATTTATTCTGCAGGAGCTCCATCTCTTCGATAACCCGTTCCGGGCTCTTAGCGCGCCATTTTAAGAAATCTGAAGGTGAACGCGGGTCAAACTGATCCCATTCATAGCAAAAGGTGCAAGCTGAAGGGCACCCGCGGGAAGTAACCATATCCACAAACGGCTTCCAATAAGTATGCCCGACATATTTATGCATCGGGAATAAGTCATACGCCGGAAGGGGCAGCTTATCCAAATCAGCCATCAATGGTTTATGCGGCCCCATAACAATTTTTCCATCAATACGCGAGGTAACCCCGCCAACTTCGCTAAGCGGTTTATTTTTATCAATTGCCTCAATTAAATCCCCAAAAGATTCCTCTTCGCCCATGACTATAAAATCAACTTCCGGAATTTCCTCTAAGGTAGGAACCGGCATCGCCGAATACCATAACCCGCCAAGAATTATTTTTGTCCGAGGCAATACTTTTTTAATCCCGATAGCTGCATCTTTAAAATGGCGCAAAACACCGTATCCGCCATAACCATGCAACTGTTCGCCCATAACCACAACATCAGGATTTTTAGTTTTTACCTGTTCAATCAATTGCTCCATAGGGATTTGATCGGCCTTACCGTCAATCACCTCGACATCCGGATAACCTTTTTCCCGTACGTAAGCTGCCCAATGCGCATAAAGCTGATTTGGAGAACGATGTATTCCGTGAGTTGCCCAAGCACCTACTTTTGGCATAACAAATAGAATCTTCATTTCTTTCCCTCCATAATTAAATTACTTTTTTAAGCCTTCTCAACTACCAAAACTGAATTGATTCCGCCTCGGCCGCGTGAAATAATCAATGCTTTATCCACCTTATACTCTTTTGCTTCGCGAGCTACATAATTTAAACCATTTAAAACCGGGTTTTCCAAATTTAAAGTCGGCGCAACTAAACTATGTTCCATAGTTAAAAGCGCAATAATCATATCTAACGCACCGCTTGCCCCGAGTAAATTTCCAAACATCGATTTCGGGCAGCTTAGCGGAATATTTTTCAAATTATCTCCAAAAACTATATTTAAAGCCTTCAGCTCAGAATCGTCCCAAAGGTCAACTGCTAACCCATCTAAACTGATATAATTAATTTCTTCGGCGTTTGCCTGAGCATCGTTAAGCGCCATCTTAATTGCGCGGGCTAACTCCCCGCCGTTACTTGAGCAATTAATTCTATCCACTCCATCGCAAGAAGTGCCATAGCCGCTAATTAAACCTAAAATGTTAGCCCCTCTTTTTTGCGCCCGCTTAACGCCTTCCATAACCACAATTCCCGATCCTTCCCCAATAACAAAACCATTACGTTCTTGGTCAAAAGGCCGGTAAGCAAAAGCAGGATTATCATTATTTTTGGATAACGCCCCGTAAGTATTACAGCACAACAAAGCATAAGGAGAAACTGGCGCCTCCATTCCCCCGCCTAAAATCATATTCAATTTATTTTTATTTAAAACTTTTTTTGCATAACCTAAAGCCATAGTTGAACTGGCCCGGTCACTAACCACGGTTTTACTGAAACCTTTGATCCCATAATAAATTGAAACCTGCCCTTGAGGAGCAGCGGGAAACCAGGCAGAAGCCATATAAGGAGAAACTCCTTCCCGGCCTTCCAAATATAAGTCTCTTAGTTCAGTCTCCGCATAAAGCCAACCACCGATAGCATTGCCTAAAAAAATCCCCACAAGATTCGGGTCTTCATTTTTAATGTCAATTCCGGCATCCTGCAAGGCTAGCTCTGAAGCCACCAGCGCCATATGAGAAAATGCATCGATTTTTTTTAACAATCTTTCAGATATATGGCTGTATTTTTCTAAATCATCAATTTGCCCGGCAATATGTGTAGGATAGAGCGAGGCATCAAAACGGGTGATTTTTTTAATAAATGACCTGCCGCTTTTAATATTTGCCCAAAATTGTCGCTTGCCAATCCCCGAGGGACTAACCACACCAATTCCCGTAATTGCAATCTTTTTCATTATCCACCAAACCTTTTTAAAATCAGTGAAGAATGTATCCCGGAAAATCCACTTGAGGTTTTTATAACCGTATTAACTTTTTTCTGTATCGCCTGGTTAGGAATATAAAATAAATCGCACTGCGGATCTTTCTCTTCTTGATTTATCGTCGGAGGAAGAATATTTTTTTCAAAAATCATTGCAGCCATAGTCAGCTCAATCGCATTTGCCGCTGCCAACGGATGACCGGTCATGGATTTAAGCGAACTAATCGGCAACTTATAAGCGTAATCTCCAAAAATTGTTTTATAAGCATTGCTTTCAAAAATATCATTCATCCGGGTACTTGAACCATGCGCATTAATATAATCTATCTCGGCCGGTTTAACCCCGGCGTCTTTTAAAGCTAAGCTGATACATGTTTCCATTGCCCTACCATCCGAAGGCAAATCAGTCATATGGAAAGCATTGCAGCTGGTACCAAACCCTAAAACTTCACAATAAATTGGCGCATTGCGTTTTAAGGCATGATTTAATTCTTCGAGGATTAAAATTCCCGCGCCCTCTCCGAGCACAAAACCATCGCGCTTATTATCAAAAGGCCGTGAGGCCTTCTCCGGCTCATCATTATGCACCGATAAAACATTCACCACATCAAAAGCACCAAAAGTTATCGGAGTAAGCGGAGCTTCGGCAGCTCCACAGACCATCACATCCTGCTCTCCATCCTGAATGCTCTCTAAACCAAACCCCAATGAATCTGTGCCGGCAGTACACCCGGTAGAAATTGTATTGCAAACTCCTTTTAATCCATACCGGGCACTAAGCTCTATTGAGGGAGTATTAAACATTGCCGCATCATATAAATCCGGCCGCACTAAAGCCGGATTAATCGGTTTATGCCCATCTTCTGTGACTAAAGCAAACTCCTCCTCCATGTATTTTGTTCCGCAAATTGCATTGGCTAAACAAACACCAACACGCTGGAGATCCTCTTTTGAGAAATCTAACTGGCTATCATCAATGGCCATTTTCCCCGCCGTTACTCCAAACTGCACATAACGGTCCATACGTATAGCCTCTTGATGATTCAAGCCTAATTTAAAAGGGTCAAAATCCATAACTTGAGCGGCAATCTTGGTATTAAAAACTGAGACATCGAAACCAGAAACCAGGCGTATCCCTGACTTACCGCCGGAATAGCCTGCCCAAGCTTTATTTTTGCCAATACCGTTAGATGAAATTACCCCGATTCCAGTAACTACTACTCTGCGTTTTATCATGAAATTACTTTATCTCCTATCCCCACCCTAATGCGGGGCATCTTTTACTCTTTTAACCTTAAAAATAATATTCCCGCCATCCGGGCAAGTGACTGTATCAATTGAATCCGGATCCGGCATAAAGAAAAATTTAGCTCCAAAGTTTAAAGCAAATAGGGCGGGAAAGGCAGTATGAAAAGCTGCTCCGCAAAATCCAGGAATACATTTTAACCCCTGCGTCTCCCACCTATCTCCCACCTTATACCCAAAAGCACATTTTCCTTTAGCTTTAACTACTTCAATAATCATCTTCTTGGGATTGGGGCCTTTATGCTCAAGATCTCTGGGCAAAGTTTCAACCTTACCCTGTTTATCTAAAACTTCGGCTTTAAATTCAAGTTTTCCTCCGTCCGGACAGGTAACCAACAATGACCGCTGGTTATCACGAAACCCGAATTTCGCGCCAAAACTTAAGGCATAGACTACCGGAAAAAGCGCATGAGCCAACCCCAAACAAAAATGCTTTGGCCCATGCGTAAAATCTTCTAAAATAATTTCGTCGCCAATTTTATAACCGTGATAACATTCACCAAACACTGCGGTGACTGTAAGTTTCAGCTTAGGAAACGGAGTCTTAACTTCTTCCATTTTTAAATAAGCCCCTTAACTCTTTTAATTAAATCATCTTTACTAAAAAACTTACCGGTATTCTCAATTTCATGCACCATCCCGACTAAAACCTTATTCAAGGGAGCCTGTAAATTATTATCTTGAGCTAACCGGAGAAATTCACCATTAATATAATCAATCTCGGAAAGCTTACCGCGCATTATACTCTGCAGGATTGAACCGTACAAAGGTTGGCGGCTTAAATTATTCATAAGTTTTGAAAAAACTCCGGCTGCCTGCAAGCTAGGCAGAGCAATTAATTTGGTAATGTTTTCAACTGGGAAACCCGGCAAAGAGGTTAAGTTTATTTTAAGTCTATCAAAAATCCCAAAACCCTCTTTCCAGATAGCGATACTGATCTGGCTAATATCCAAGTCGCTAAAGGTTTCCTGCATGCTCTTACCGATTATCGCCGGCAAACAATTATTAGCATTGACAAAAACCTTTAAATATTTCATTCCTTTAATGTCTTCACTAACTATCGTCGGAAATGCCTTGTCTAAAATCGGGCTTAAGGTAACTATAAATTCAGCAGCAGGGGGGTTAAAAAAATTACCCAATATCCAGCCGCCTTCAAAATTATGGACTACCTTACCGGGCTCAAGAGCAGTAGCGCCAAACATGACAATGCTCGAAATAATATTCTCTTTTGGTAAATACTTAGAAACCAAAATGTCTGCCTGCAAGCCATTTTGTGTAGTAAGTATCAACGAATTCTGCAGCCAAGATAAATTATCTCTTAAAGCAAGATCTAGATCTTGGGTTTTAGTTGCCAAAATCGCTAGGTCCGGGGTATAATTCAAGGCCTCAGAAATACTAACCGGCACTAAAAAATCCCCCCTAGAACCTGAAATAGCCAGCCCCTTTTCCTTAATCGCCTCGACCACACTGCTACGGCCGATTAAAGTGACATCCTCAAGTTTATTTTTTAAATACCCGGCAACTAAACAACCTATGGCTCCAGCACCGATAACTACAATACGCATTAGTCTATATTATTTTTTGGATAACCATATTTTCTATAATCAAAACCCGTCTGCTCAAGTAGCCGGATCATCATGCTGTAGAATGGCGAAGGAACATCAGAAAAAAATGCAGCAACCACATCCTGCTCCTCAACTAAGGCGCAATTACGTAAAGATGCAATTTTTTCCGCCTGCGCCCTAACCACTGATTCAGTAATATGACGGTGAAATACCGGTATCTTAGCAATAAAGATTTTAAATTTATTCTCAGTTTTAATTTCCCAAATCATAGTTTAACCTTACAGAAATTATCGTGTCAAACTTTAAAGATAATTATATAGTAAAATTTTACTATATAATTTTAGTAAATATGAACTTACTTGTCAAGCTAATTAATGTTCTTTGTCAAATTTACTACAAAGATTTATTTATGACTATTTTTTATCCAAGAGTAATTCTTTAATCTTACCTAACAACACCTGCGGCTCAAAAGGCTTAGTAATATAACCATCTGCCCCTACCTGTTCGCCGATTTTCTTATCTTCTTCCTGCGCCCGGGCAGAAAGCATAATAATCGGAATATGCTTGTATTTCCCATCAAACTTAAGCATACGGCAGACTTTATAACCGTCTAATTTGGGAAGCATCAAATCCAAAATAATCAAATCGGGTTTCTCTTTCTGCGCCTTGCTCAGGCCTTCCTGCCCATCAATAGCAGTAATGACCTCATAACCGGCATGCTTAATCCTGTTCTCCAACATAGTAACTATGTGCGGTTCATCATCAACTATCAATATCTTCTTTGCCATTACCCCTCCTGCCTTTAACTAATTCCAGATTTTATTTTATCAAATAATACTTCAGCGCTTGAGCCATCCCTGGGAAAGCCGGCTGTTTTGTAACCTATTTTTATTATTTTATCCAGTCCCTCTTTAGCTAGATATTCACTAAGAGCCTGAGAAAGCCTGACTTGGATACTATCTATATATTCATTCTTAGTAACCGGTAAAACCAATAAAATCGTCTGATCATCCTTAACCGCCAGATCAGCCTGACGGCGAAGATGGCCTCCCACTATTTCATACAGCTTATCCATCACAACCGCGATCTTTTTAGTATCGAATTCTTTCTTAACCGCAGCGAAATTTTCAATATAAAAAATAAAAATAGAAAGCGGCTCATCATTGCGCACCGCCTCTCTTACGCTATCAGTTATATACTGCTTAAACAGTTCCCTAGAAGTATATCTAAACAACGTAAAAGTAAACTTGGTCCCCTTATTCAATTTACTCTCGACCCGAATATGCCCCTTATGCAATTCAATAATACTTTTAGCAATAGACAACCCCAAACCGGTTCCTTTTTCTCCCGGCCCGAATACCCGGCCAAACTGCTGGAATCTGATAAAAGCTCTCGGCAGGTCTTTCTTAGCTATCCCCCGGCCGGTATCCGCTACGCTACACTCTATCTGCTTAGCCTTATTTTTTATACGGACGCTAATACTGCCCTTTTCAGTAAACTTAATGGCATTGCCCAATAGATTAGTAAAAACTTCGATAATCCTATCCCGGTCAACATAGATCTCCGATTTACCTCTAGGAAAATCCTCAATCAACTTCAAGCCTTTAGCTTTAATCTTAAAAGAAAAAGAAGAAATTACTCCTCTAGCTAATTCCACAACATCCAATGTTTCTTTTTTTAAGATTATCTTTCCAGACTCTATCCTTGAGATATCCAAAAGCCCGTCAATAATCCTGGACAGGCGATCAATATCCTCAAGGCATATTTTCAAAAACTCTTTTTGTTTTACCGAGGTCTTGCCCAGGAAACCTTCTAAAATCTGGCTAATACCTTCTCTAACCGAAGTCAAAGGTGTACGCAGCTCATGGGAAACATTAGAAATAAATTCATTCTTTATCCCATCTATACGCCTGCGTTCATCAATAGCGGCCCGAAGCATTTCTGTTTTCTTAAGCTCAGAGATATCATGAATGAACAAGGCATACGCCCTTAAGCCCTGCCACTCTATAGACATTTGCTGCATCTGGGCGATTACGATTTCTTTACTTTTACCGGGGAGGTTAATCTCAACTACCTTATCTCCGGGCAGTGGAAATCCGAATGGTTTACCACAGAATTCTTTTCTTCCACAATTTAAAAGCCTTGAAGCAGCGAGATTGACAAACAAAACAACCCCCTGCTTGTTTACAACTATAATACCATCATGATTTTTTTCTATAAAAGAGAGTAAATGCGGGTTTTTAAATACTTTTGCAGGCATAATCGGAATATGAATTTAAGCTAAAGAACTGACTTGGCTTGAAAAACTTCACTAACTTACCCTGTCTACTGCTACTTCAATTAATCAAAACTTGGGTGACCGTCATGTTAACCTTTAAAATTGCCTCTTTCTTTTGGGAAGTCAGGCGAAAATCTGAAATCCTGAATAATTTTGGGGAATTTTCCAGCTGATAAATAAAATCTGCTAAATTGCTTATTTTTGCCTCAGCTTCAATTTTAACTGAATATTTTTTATAAAAATCAAATTTCTCAACCAGATTGGGTTTCATATCCGAGATAAAAACGGAAACACTATTTGCCATTTTTTCCAGGTTACTCAGTAAAGTTGCGGTTGTCTCTTCGTCAGATTGCTCCTGCTTGATATTCTGGGCGATTTTTTTATATTCACTAGCGATAACCGCTTCCTCTTGCAATATAAGCATCGACTTCTCCAGCTTTTTTTCTTCCAGGTTGATTTTTCCATTAAAACTTTCGAGCTTATTCATTACCGGCCGGAATACGACCCGGTCAAAAAAAACCAGGGCAATGATCGCAACCGTAATATAAAATAACCTTTTTTCTTTATTAGATAACCTGGTCAAAAATTCCATTTTTTATAATTTGTGCTTATCCGTAATCTTATATTTATTTTCCAAAGGGCAAATAATCTCAAAATCCGTTACTTCTTTATCTTCTACCTTTCGTTTAGTAGCGTATTTCGACTTAACATCACGAAAATAGCCTGATTCTTCTAATTTATTGACAAAATTAAAAACCTCTGACATTTCATTAGATTGCCCGCGCAAAGTCAGGCTTTCTTTACCATCAAAACTCATCGAAACTAAATAAATCTCGGGAGAAATAACCCGATGAACTTCGTAAAGAAGATTGAGCGAAAGCCCGCGGGTATAAACCCGGTCTTTTATTGTCTCGATTCCCCGAATCATCGCATTTAATTCCTTAGTTTTGCCCTGGACCTTTTCCAATTGTTGTTTTAACTGGCCTAAGTACCTCTCCTTATTATACATCCTCCCCAGGAAAACCCCGGAAACAGCAACCAAAATAAACACTAATAATATACCCATAAGATACAAGTCCTTGCCTTTTTCTTTAACTGCTTTACCTATCTGATGTTCTTGGGGCATCAAATCAATTTTATGCTCCTCAAAAGTCATCCCTAAACCAATCATCCCGGAAAAAGACAAATCCGTCCTGACTAATCTATTGTAAGAGTCTGTCCCTTCGGCGGTTAATTGAACACCTTCTAATTGGTCGATAATTTCCACAGGCAAACCGCATTCTTTTTCCAGAACAGTTTTATCTAAGCTATCGCCGACTAATCTGGGACGGCTCATAATGATCCTATCGATTTCCTTACCCATTACTTCGCTCTGATAAGCATAAATAGAATGGTTTATTTCATCCACAAATTTTTTCTGCCAAAGTTCAGATTGTCCGGGCATTTGAGAAAAACCTAAAGATATACTTCTGCCAAAAATCAGTTTATCGTTCAACACAACTTCAAAATCGCTTGAATCGTAGTCTATTTCAATCAAGATAAAAGCTTTATTAGGAGACAAGGCTTTACCTTTATAAACCAGGTTTTTCCAACTCAATAACCCCTCGGAACTAAAGCCGACTTTTTGCGCCTTGAGTCCGGCTGTCTCTAATATTTTAAAATATCGGTTAACAATATCCCGGTGGACAATAACTAAAAGCACCCGGCTATATCCATCCACATTGCTGCCTAAAATCTGATAGTCTTTAATTACCTCATCGCTGGCATAAGGAGTCTGTTTACCGATTTGCAGCTCAATCATATCTTTTATCTCAAGCGGGCTGGCGCTAGGCAGATCCAGATCCCTGGTAGTTGTCAGGTACCGGGGTATAGACAGAACCAGATAACGCGAATCGATTTTCAACTCAAGAGCTAAATCAGAAATTTTAAACGCTAACTTTTCATCTGATAAAGAATCCAGATCCAGAGTTTTAACCATCGAGATTTTTTTCTCACGCTTATCCTGACTTACCTGAATCAATCTCAAACAGCTATTATCTATCTGGAAGACAGTTATAACGCGCTTTTGCTTATGGAATATTTCGGTTAAATTAATTTTCATACCAATATAATATTTTCGGTCCCTTATCTTGTTGGCGTTTTAAAACACAAATTATCCCTCGGGAACGGGTATTTTCCCCATCCCTAAGCTGGCCTAATGAATTAATCCTGAAAATATCCGATTTTTCAGTAAGCATATTCCTGGAAATTAAACTATTTATTTCTGTGGCCTCTTCTGTAAATAGAGGCCCGACATTCCTTATCTCTGCTGCCGAATTAAAAATAAAATCATCCTCGGTTCCCGGCTGCCCATCGCTACCTTGACGAAACTTAATTATTCGTTCACAAAGGCTGCTATTCAAACCTAAAGCGTATAAACAATTAAGGCTAGCGGTATTAACATTAACCCCCATTGTATCATAAACAGTAATTATATCTTTAATCTCTGAAAAAATTTCCGGAGTCATCCCCTTAACCAATAACAACTCCTCCAGTATCTGAAATTTCCCATTCTTGCATTTATAGGACGGACTCAAACCCTGATAATATTCATTCTCCGCCCCGCCAGTAGAAACAGCAACATCATTATCCCTCCAGTCGACAATCGCAGCAGCGAGATCTATTGCCTCCTCCGCATCTACCTTGCTGATACGCTCCAATAGAATTATTAATATATCCGCTGGCACACTATTTATGTTTATTTTACTACTTTCATCCATTACCCCGTATAAAGCTGTCTCTTCCTGATAACCTTCCCCTTCAGAATTATAGATTAATGTTATAAATCCTCCCGCTAAGGGAAAATCTTTAAAAAGATCCTGATTATTGCCCCACGGTTCATTCAGAGTATCATAACTTCTAGTCTCATCCTTATTCAATTCGGCAACTGCCCTTTCGATACCTGCCCGAGCCAAGTAGTACATCTTTAGCCTGTCTTGCAAATAATCAGCATACCGCAATTCGCCCCTGACCAGAGAACCCAAATTAATCACTAAAATAGTCAAAAAACTTAGCACCCAAATAGTAATAATGAGCACACTTGACCGTTGAGATTTTATTTCTTTTAACATGCAACCTTTAAATTTAATTTAAGAAGAAACTACTGCCCAAGCTCAATTTTTTGCTCACCTGTGCCTATAGGAATAAATACTGTTTTAATAAATTTTTCTTCTTTGCCGGCTTTATTCTTAAAGATCAATTCTATTTTTACAGCTTGAGGGATAGTATCCTGCTCTTCCCTCACCCAGTCATCTTTCCACGCATAATCCCCGGTAGCATTATCCAAATAGCAATAACTAAATTTTAACTGAGAAACCTTAGGAATTAGTAAATCATATTTACCACTTTCGCCCTTCTTAAAAACTTCCGAGTAATTCTGAATCCTCCGGCAAAAAACATCCTCATCATTAAGAAAATAACTGATCCGGCTAACTGCGCTATCAACAATCGCAGCAAAAGACACAGATTCTTGCGTTCCTTCAAAGGGAATAGTAGAAAATTTAAAAGTGTTTCTCAGCTCCCGGTTCAGCTTTTCAGAAAATAACCTTAAACGATGGCCGTAAGAACTGACTTCGTTGGCTTTTTCCCAAACTCTAATACCGCTGGCAAAAACGGAATACACTGTTACCGCAACCACAAAAATAATAGCTCCGCTGACAATAAGTTCAACTAGAGTGAACCCCTTCAGTCTTCTCAACTTATCTTTATGATTTACCATGAGGAATTGTTAAATAAGTGCTAAAAACGCTAGAGCCATTTCTCCTACCTTCCTTCCAAAGAACAGTTGTTACTGCTTCATACAAATCTTCATATTCCCGATCAGGAGTCAATTTTACCTGCCACTTAAACTCGATATTATTCGATTGTAAATCACCGCTGGCATCCTGCAAAAACGCACTTTTATTCTGTTTGATGTCTATTTCCGTCTCAGCTATTTTCTCCTCAGCCAATAAACTTGTTTCCAAATTATCCTGTGAAATACGTAAAACATTAAGCGTATAAGTAAAACCCTGAAGAACCAAAATTAACCCCGTTGATAAAATAGCTATGCTAATCATTATTTCAATCAGGGTAAAACCACGCAAAGCGCGCGAAGCGCGCAAGGTACGTTTATTTCCAGTTAGCAACATCATCATCACTTTCTACGCCGTCTAAACCTAATGAATACAAATCATAATCTTTACCTTCATGGGCAGCAGGATACTTATACTGATAAGGCTTACCCCAAGGATCTTTGGGCTCCTTTTTAAGATACGGCCCGTTCCAATTGGACCCTTCTGAAGAATCAGCAGGTTTGGTTTCTAAAGCGTTAAGGCCCTGTTCGGTAGTCGGATACCGGCCGTTATCTAATTCATAAAGGTCCAAAGCAACTGCGATATTAGAATTAATATCGGTTTTCGCCACCGCAGCTTTTGCCTGCTCTGAACGGCCGGCCAGCCTCGGCAGTACCATTGCCCCCAAAACGCCAATAATTATAACTACTAACATCAATTCTATAAGCGTAAAACCGGATCTCTTTTTCATTAGTTTCCCCCTAAAAAAATTATTTCATGCCCATATTAATTTCAAAAATAGGCAACAGCATTGCCATTACAATAAAACCAACAACTAAACCCATAACCAGGATTATCGCCGGTTCAAGCAAAGAAGTCATTATTTTATTTATTTTACTCACTTCCCGCTCATAAAAGACTGCCACATCCAACAACACTGCCTGTAAGTTACCGCCCCTTTCACCAACCGCAATCATATTAATTAAAAACGGCGGAAACCAGCTGGACTTTCTCATGCTTTGTGAAAGAGGAGTACCCATAATAATATCGCTATGCACTTTTTCTAATTCCAACTTGAATACTTCATTATTAATTGTCGGGACAGTTATCTGAAGAGCCTCAAGCACAGGAACCCCATTAGCAAGAAGCAAAGCAAATGTCCTAACAAACTCTGCTAACATCGCCTTCTTAATATAATTACCCAATAAGGGCAGTTTTAATTTAAACCTGTCAAAAACAATCTTTTTCTTCTTATTTGCCTGCCTTTGCTTAAGCATTAAGATAAAAAAGGCAATAAATATTATCACCAGATACCAATAGTTTCTCAACCCACTGCTTATTGAAATCAGTATTCTGGTCGGTAATGGTAAAGCCTGCTTTGCCTCGCTAAATAAAGAAACTATGCGCGGGATACCAAAGGTAAGTAAAATAATAACCGTAATCAAACCGACTACAACTATAAAAATCGGATAGGCTAAAGCTGAGCTTATATTCGCCTTTACTTCTTCCTGCTCTTCACGAAATTTAGCCAATCTTCTTAAGGTTTCATCCAGGACACCACCTGATTCCCCAGAACGAACCATATTAACATACAGCAAAGGAAAAATCTGCGGGTACTTACTTAACGCCTCGGACAAGGTCCGGCCATCTTTTAAGTCCCCGGATATCGAAGACACTACTTGTTTAAACTTGACACTTTCGGTCTGTGAAGAAATTATATTTATCGCTTCAAAAAGCGGAACCTTAGACTTAACTAAAGTGGCCAGCTGATCAGTAAAAATATTCAAATCACGAGGATTAACCCGTTCAAACAACCCAATATGCGCAACGGCAGCGCTATTACTTGGGGGTAATTTTTTGGCAACCGCAGGCTGCGAATCTTCTTTAGGAATAAGCCTGATCGGCACATACCCCATTTGTTCTATTTTACTAACCGCCGTTTCTTTACTGTCCGCTTCAACCGTACCCTCAATAATCTCCTGCGGACCTTTCTTGGCTTTATAAACGAATACTGGCATATTACTTTTTCTCCACCAATACTACTAACTCATTATTCTTCATACTGGCAATACCATTCTTAATCAACACCCCGGGCAGATTATCTATTCTAATCACGCCATCCTTAAGACACGAAATAATCGGCTGATGAAAATCCAAAATAGAAAGTTCCCCCTCTTCCCCGGGCAAAACAACAACTGAAACAAACTCTTGAAATATAGGTGCTGCTGTTTTTATATCCAGAACTGATAACCTGAACATGCCCGGCTACTCCTCTGCCTGCGTTACCCTTAAGATTTCTTCGGGTGTAGTTAACCCATCGATAACTTTCTTCCAACCACATAAACGCAATGTCTTCATCCCCTGGCTAACGGCTTTATCCCTCAACTCATCGGTTGATGCCTTTCTTAGCATTAACTCTCTTATCGCTTTATCAATTACTAATATCTCATGAATTGCAGTCCTGCCCTTATAACCGGTAAAGTTACATTCCTTACATCCTTGCCCCTTATAGAATTTAATCTCCTCCGGCTTTAAATGCTTGAGATCTGTCTTACTCTTCATTATATCCTGGCTAATTAATGACCTGATATTATCCGGCACTGCTGTATCTATCTTTTTGCATTCCGGACAGATCAAACGCACCAGCCGCTGAGCAATAAATGCCTCGACCGAAGAAGCTACTAAATATGGTTCAATACCTATATTCAATAACCTGGCTACGGCACCCGCAGCATCATTTGTGTGTATAGTAGAAAAGACTAAATGCCCGGTTAGTGCACTACGGATTGCCAGCTCCGCTGTTTCAAAATCTCTAATTTCTCCAACCATCATGATATCCGGATCATGCCTCAATATACTCCTTAACCCTTGAGCAAAAGTAAACCCTATTTCAGGAACAACCTGAATCTGAGTTATGCCTTCTAATTCATATTCTATAGGGTCCTCAATAGTAATTATCTTATTTCTACTACTCTTAATATCATTTAAACACCCGTACAAAGTAGTGCTCTTGCCGCTTCCGGTTGGCCCAGTAACCAGAATTATACCATGAGGCTTCTTGATCAATTTCGCCAAAAGTTCTAAATCCTCAGGAACCAAACCCAGCCTTTCCAAACTGAAAAGCATACTCATCGGAAGAATCCTAATGACCATACCCTCCCCATAACGCGTAGGGATAATAGAGATTCTTAAATCCAATTCTTCTTGGCCTATTTTTATTACTGCACGTCCGTCTTGAGGAAGCCGGCGTTCGACAATATTTAACCGGGACATAATCTTAATACGCGAAATAATTGCTAAAAAGAAACGCTCAATATCCGCCGGGACATTGGCATTATAAAGCACCCCATCAATACGATACCGGATATTCATTTTCCCCCGGAATGGCTCAATATGAATATCCGTAGCCCTTTTCTGATAAGCCTCTAAGATTATCTGATTTACCAACTTAACTACTGAAGCATCTTCAGCTAATTTCTCTATATCTTCAATCTTGCCGGCATCCTTAGGTGCTCCCAAATCCTTAGCTTCCTTCGGCGCCTTAGCAATAATGCCTTCAACGGTTTCAGCCCCTACCCCGTAATACTCCTTAATCGCCTCCATTATCTCTTCTTCAGACGCCAAGGCCGGCTTTAAATCATAGCCTAAAAATATTCTTAAATCATCCAACGAACGCAAAGGATCAGAAGAAGCAATAACCAGCTTGTTATCTGTAAACTTAACCGGCATAACCTTATAATACCAGGCGAATTTTGCTGGAACTTTTTTTACCGCGAGAGGATCAATAACAGTTTCCTTTAATTTTATAAAAGGAATATTGAATTGTTCGGAGAGTACTTTTAAAAAATCCTCTTCGCTTAAAAAACCTTTTCTAATCAAGATAATCTTTAAAAGTTCACCGGTTTTAGACTGCTCCTGGATAGCCAATTCTAACTGCTCAGGAGTGATCAGCTTTTTATTCAGCAGCATCTGTTTTATCTTAATTACCATTTATATCGTCCCCCTGTTTGGTGCATAAATTCTTCGGCCAAAATAATTCCCACGAGCAGACCTGAGAATAATTATAATTCGGTCGGCAGAGCCCCAATCATATAGAATTTATCCACTGATACTTTATCTACCTGGCCAGAAACTATTCTCTCGCATCCTTCTAAGGTTAAATCCAAAGTTACATACTCCCCCTTTTTGCCCGTGTAAGCCTCAGCGGTAAAAAACGGCTGAGTAAGAAAATTCTGTAACTTTTGCGCCCGCTCAAATGTAACACGGTCTCCTCCGGAAAGCTCTTCAACCCCGACAATCGCAACTATACGCCTAAGTTCCTCATAACGGTTAAGAATCCTTAAAACATCCTGAGCAGTTCTAAAATGCCTATTGCCAATAATCATCGGGTCAAGAAAAGAACAAGACGAGGTCAAAGGATCAATCGCCGGATAAAGGCCTAACTGAATATGCCGGCGGGAGAGAATAACTATGGAATCCAAATAACTGAATATACAAACTACCGCCGGATCAGTCAAGTCATCAGAAGGCACATAAACTGCTTCCATAGCTGTAATTGCTGCCTGGCCGCGAGAACAGATCCTCTCCTGAAACTCCGCCATCTCTGTAGGTAAAGTAGGTTGATACCCGGTTTCTGAAGGAATCCGGCCTAAAAGGGTAGACAACTCACTACCGGCTTGGGCGAAACGATATACATTATCAACAAACAAAAGAACATCATCACCGGCATCTACAAAATGCTCAGCTAGAGTCAAACCGGTATGCACTATTTCAAACCTGGCACCCGGAGACTCATTCATCTGCCCAAAAACTAAAGATGATCTATCTAATATCTCTTGCTTCCCTAATTCATGATAAAGTTCATTTCCTTCCCTGGTGCGCTCTCCGGCTCCAGTAAAGACACAGTACCCTTTTTGCATTTTGATAATGTTATGCATCAACTCCAGGATAATTACACTCTTACCGCAGGCTGCACCTCCAAGAATACCGTTCCTGGAACCCCTGATTAAAGGAAACAAAAGATCAAACATTTTAATCCCTGTCGGCATTACCTCGAATTTCGTCTCCTTACCTTCAGCCATATCAACATCAGGTGTTTTTTGTTTTTTATGAGTAGGTTTTAATAATTCCGGGCCGACTTTAATTGGGCCTTTCTTATCAAGCGGCTCGCCTAAAACATTTAGTATCCGAGAACAAGTCGCATCACCTACGGGCACACAAATCGGGGCTCCGGTCGCCAAGGCTTTAGCATTCCTCCGTAAACCAAAGTTCGGGGTCAAAGAAATACATCTGACTGTGCTAAAATCATCGGCATCTGCTTTATTCAAATACTCAACTACCTCAAGCACTATTCTCTGGCCATCAAAAGTCTCAGTATTAATAATTTCATAAACTGATGGTAGAGGCCCCTCGGAAGAGAACTCAACATCAACAATCGGCCCCTGAACTGAAACAACTTTACCTTCTTGCATGATCACTTTCTGCCTGATGATTAAACAAGCTCAATTACTCCTCAAGAAAAAACTTAGGCTATAGCCCCGCTCTTTTTCAAAGCTGTCCTACTAACAAAAATCTCCCGGGTACTTTTATCACTTCTTTCATGAATAGTACGAAAATATTGCAAACGCATTTTTTTCTGCTGGTCCCGGATTTCATTGGTACTTCTTTCTAAATGCATTACCCGCGCCGCCCATTCAGAAAGCTTGCTCTCCCAAAAAATAAGATAAAGCAGCTGTCCAATCCACACCTTAACCGCATACTCTACAATTTTCTTTAACGGTGAGTCAAGAATTATTCTCTCCTCAGAATCTATCCCGAACAATTTACTTCGATTCTTATTCGCGCTGCTTGAACCAAAATCCTGAGGAAACAAAAACCTGCAGGGAAGCAGTTGAAACAACTCAACCTTTTGCACAGAAAAAGAAACAAAGTGCGGATAGATAATGACTGTATTGCTTAATTTTTTTTCTAAAAACTCTTTTACAATATGATCTCTTAATTTTGCTACTCCGTTATAAGAAATATTATCGTCAATTCCGGGAAAACTGCTATATTCAACATCCTGCTCTCCGATATACCTGACTCCTTCTCCGCCGACAATCGTAAACGAATCGCCGCTTCGATACTGCGCTAAGCCATGGTTAACTACTGCAATATTAAGCTCCCCTAAAAACCCGGCATCAGAAGTTATTAAAACAATATTACTTGCGGATGAAGAGCCCCCTAAAAAAGGATGCTGAAAATTACGGACATCTATCGCTTGAAACAACTCTCTTAAGTATCCCTCAAACTCATCAAAACTCTTCCTCTTGGATTGCAGATGAAAGTATTCGGTTGCGGCTACGCCTTTTAAAACTTCAATAACATTTTCCATTACCTTATTAAACGCTAAATCTTTGCGTAATATCGTTAATGGAATCATTCCACACCTTCTTGGTTACCCGCTTTATACGTTATCAGAACCGGCAAAAAATTCCTCAAATGCTTTATCCAGCCCTCTTTCTATGCCGCCGGTTAAAAGTTTTTGAACAGCTAACTCCTCAACCAGATCCGGATAATTCTTAAGCAAGAAGTCATATATTCCCAGCTTAAATTTTTCTCTTTGCGATTCCTCTAAAATCTGAGGCACTTCTTTATTAAAAGCATAAAAAAGTACAACCATCTCTTCCACGGAAAGAGGTTTGGACTTATCTTGAATGAAAAAATATTTTAAAGTCTGGCCTCTTTTTAATCTCAACTCAATATCAGCCGAAAGCTTAGTTTTAATTGTCGTTAACCCGGCCAATTCCTTATACTGAGCGAATTCTCTCTTTAAGGACAAGCTTACTTTTTTTATTGCGTCACATTGAACTTTACTTCCAATTCGCGAAACGGAAAGGCCCAAATCGATAGCCGGCCTGAAACCTTCATTAAAAAGTGCCGCATTTAAATAGATTTGCCCGTCAGTTATCGAAACTAAATTTGACTGAATCAAACCGGTAATATCCCCTTCCTGTGTTTCGACAATCGGCAAAAAAGTCATTGAGCCGCTTCCTTTTTCTTCGCTCAACTTACCGGCTCTTTCCATTAGCTGAGAATGGATATAGAATGCATCGCCGGGGTAAGCTTCTCTACCCGGGCTTCTTTCCAAAAGCAGAGAAAGCTCGCGATAAATCCAAGCATGCCGGCTCAAATTATCAAAACCGCAAAAAACATCTCTTCCGTGATCCATAAAATACTCGCCCAAAGCACAAGCAGCATAAGGGACAAGATATTGTTCGGCTGGAGAAGAAGAAGCTGAGGCACTAACAATAATCGTCCAATCCATAGCCCCGCTTTGCTTCAATTGTTCTACAATCTTTAAAAATGCAGATTGGCTGCCGCCAACCCAGCAATATATACAAATCACATCTTTATCTTTCTGATTGATAATCGCATCAATAACCAAACTAGTCTTACCGGTAACTCTATCGCCAAGGATAAGCTCTCTCTGGCCCTTGCCCAGAGGAATACAGGTATCGATTATTTTAGTGCCGGTAAGAAACGGCTCAAGAATTAAAGCCCTATCCAATACTCCAGGGGCATTTCTAAAGATAGGATAAGAATCGATTCCTTCTATTTTCCCTTTACCATCAAGCGGCTGGCCAAACGTATTTACTATCCGGCCGATAAAATTGTTGCCAACGGGGATAGAAAAAACACCTTCTTCACCATAAACAGTATCTCCGATATGCACTTTATTTTCATCACCCAAAACTAAAACCAGAACTTCTTTCTTGGTAAAACCAATTACCATGCCCATCAAATCCGGAGCAAGCTCAATTAACTGGCCGTTTACACAAGAAGCCAAGCCCCCTATTTTAATTACCCCGCCCTTGATTTCTTTGACCGTACCTACATCTTTTATTTCCAACGGCCTAATATTTATTTCCTGCATTTATTTCTTCTCCGCCTGGCCTAAGCCGCTTCTGGCCTTCTCTTTCATTACCGGCAATATTCTTTTAAATTTATTTTTAACGCTGCCATCAATAACCACAAAACCGCTTAACCTTATAATCAACCCGCCGACAACCTCCTGGTCAACTGTTTCTTCTAAGATAATATGACGCTCCAGCTTATTAGACAGTGCCTGCTGCAATCTTTGCTTCTGCGCAGCTTCTAACGGGTAAGCACAGACTATTTCTGCCTTATCACCTTGCGCCCGTATTTTTTCTTTATCTAAACTGGCAACATCTTCAATCAATTCTTCAATGATTTGAGTGTGCAATTCCTTATGGATCTTGTCAGTAAAAATATACCTGACAATATCAACTGCCAGATACACCGCTTTATCCTGCATCTCTAAAAGCAGGTCATTATACTTTCTCTGGCTGTCCCTTACCCCCTCGTTAACAATCCTTTTTGCCTCTTCCTTAGAAGAATCAAGCAGGTTTCTTCTTGCTTTCTCCCCATCTTCTTTTGCCTGTTCTTTTATGCTCTCCGCCTCAATCTTACCCTGGCGTATCTCCATATCTGATTGTTTCTTGGCCCGCTCAAGCTCTTCTTTAAGTACTTTTTCTTTCTCCAAATTTTGTTGATTAAGCTTTTGTAATCGGTCAAGAGCGCGGCTGATATGAGTATAAAGTAGCCAACGTAAAAACAAAATGATTAAAACAAAGGTGGCAATCTGGATAAGAATTATCTGCCATACTAACATCTTTACTCCTTTAAATAAACGCTCAACTTACGAACACAAAGCACAAGTAAGTTAATGCGCGAACTTATCCCTGCAGTTGCAAGTAAATTTTAAATAAATTTACACAACTGGTAACCGCAGGAATCATTGGATAATTACTGCCCAAACAAATTATAAACCACTAAAAGCCCGATTACGGCAATCGCCTCAGCAAAAACAAAAGCCAAAATCATTGAAATTAAAATTTTAGGAGCTGCCGAAGGATTCCGGCCGATAGCCTGGACTCCGGAAAAACCCACTGCCGCAATTACCCCTGATGGGCCTAGCGTACTAATCAACATTATCAAGATAATCGTCAGGTTTTTCATTTATCTATTTTATCGTCATAAGTACATAGCCTATTTTTACCGGATGCCTTTGCCCGGTAAAGCGCCTTATCCGCACGCACAACCAATTCACTTTTAATTTGAGCATTCAAAGGAAAACTAGACAACCCCATACTCATAGTTACCGGCAAGCGGCTTCTAACTATAGTCAATAACCTTTCCCCAACCCGCTGGGCACCAAACTGATCGGTCTGAGACATAATTACAGCAAATTCTTCTCCGCCATACCTAAAAACCATATCATTATCCCTGGTCGAGCTTACTAATAATTGTGCGAAATTATGCAGCACTTTATCACCTTCAACATGCCCTTTTGTATCATTATACTTCTTGAAATCATCAATATCGATAATAAACAACGAGAAAGCCTGAGGAGACCGATTCAAATGTGAAATATTCCAATCCAGCATTTCATGGAAATGGCGATGGTTAAAAACACCTGTTAAGCCATCCATAGTCGCGATATCCTGATAATATTTTCTTTGGCCGGCTTGAATCAGAAGAAAGGTATTCTCAATTGCACGCCTTAAAACTAAATTTAATTCTTCAGTATTTATGGGCTTCATCAAGTAAGCATAAACACCCTCCTTCATTGCCTCAACCGCTAAATTAACAAAAGCATAAACAGTAAAACAAATGATATTAATCCGCTGGTCTACTTTTTTTAAGCGGCGCACTAATTCAACCCCATTAATGTCTCCAATCTGCATCTCCATAATAATGGCGACAAAATACCCTTCTTTGGCCAAATTGATCGCATCCTGCCCGGTATTAACCCGGTGTAATTTATATTCAGGATTTATCAATCCATTCTTAATCAGATTAAATGTTTTATCATCATCCTCAACAACCAAAATATTAAATTCGCGAGATTTTACTTCGTTTCCCATACTTGCCCCCTCATTTTTAGATCCTTAATTATCTCAATAATTACCCTTAATTCCCAGATAAATCAGCCACCCAATATTTTTCTAGCTCCTCTAAACTCTTTAACTTATAAATACCCTTAAGAGACTGTTCCCAATTATCCTCGTCCCGCAAAGAACGGCAAAAATCAATAAATTTATTCCTGCCGAATCGCCTTAAAAGAAAATCTACTATACTGGCTGACTGGTTATAAAAAATAAAAGGAATAATCACGTTGGAATCTTTGATTTTAGATAATTCATTAAAATGTGTATACAATTTTAGGTTCACCAGGCACTGAGCAGTTGCCAGGCGGTCTCGACTTTCATATTCTTGCATACAGGCTACCCCCTCATCCAACCAAAGAGGCAAGAATTTATTATAACCGACGAGCTCTCGAAAAATGATATGGCCGATCTCGTGCGGAAGGATTGTATCAAAGAACATCTCTTGCCAGATATAAGTACTGATTTCTTTTTTCGCGATCTGAACGTGGCCTCTGGACCAGGCAGCAGCTCCAGTCGTATCTAAATATTTCTGGGCATCCGGATAAAGAAATATCTTACAGCGGTTATCCCAAACCCAAAAATCAAATCTTGCCAGGCCTAGATAGCTAGTAATATTTTTATAACAATGCTCAGCCTCTTGCTCTAACCGGTTAATATATTCTAAAGGCGCTTCTTCATAATAGATAACAAAATGTTTGCTTTTTTCTATGTTATTCCAAACTTTTTCATCAGCGCTAACCTTAGAAGGTAGGATAAAAACAAGAATCAACAATCCCCAAATCATCCGAGCATTTGTCTTTATCTTCATAGGCGGCATCATCTTAAATAGATAAAATATCTAGTAGAATTTTACCACATTAACTATTCTAAATCAAGAATATACTAAAATAGGGGCTATTCCTTGATTAGGAATGGCCCCCTCTAGAAATAAGCTAAAACGCGCATGAGGAATTACAAGCGCCTACTAAATTAAAGCGGATAAGTTAATCCTCTCATTGTCCTGAAGAATCTTCAGACTTCTCTGCTTTTTTCTCAACTTGCGCTATTTTTGCCTGCTTATGCCAAACGACAAAAAGCCCAAATGAAAGTGCCCCCAGGAATAAAACTACCAATAAAATTATCCACCAGCTGGTTTTAACAAAAACTTTATTAAATGCCAAGCCTACAGCAGGCTTAACCTGAAGCAGCATGGCTTCTACCTGGCTTAAATCAGTTTTAATCGTCTCCAAGATCCGCATATTAGCCCTATATGCGGCAATATGAATATCAGGTAAAGCCTCCAGAGACTTTTTCTGCGCTTCCATGATCTGCTCTACCCTGCTCTGAATGCTTTCTTTTATAGCCGCTGCCCGATCATAATAGGAACTGCCTTTCAAATCCGGAAGCATTTCGGTTATTCTCTCTACAGTCGCATTTAATTCTTTTTCAGAGATCACCCATACATCTTTTAACTCTATCTGGCGTTTGACCACCTCACCGGGAGCAAGAGTAAATTCCTTATAGATATAGTAAAGATTCTCCTGCACATCGTAGCTTACAGAAAGATCGCCTAAATTTATAACATCTTCGGGTTTACTCTCAACTGGCAAATAAGCCTTAAGCATAGCCTGCTGGCTCTTCGTAGTTGATGGATTAACTATCACAGCATTCATCAAAATACTGCCCGGTTCAAGCCAAGTCTTATTTATAGGCTTATCATTAGTTCTTTGTAATATATCATTAGTAAGTTCGGCGGTAGCCTTAATCTCCAAAGTCTTTTTCTTAAGATAGCTTACGTCCTCTCGGCCTTTTTCTGAAACGTCAATCATCTTATCCATCTTAACATTCTGCTGCTTAGCTATTTCTTTCATCTTATCTGAAGCAACAGTAAGTTGTTCGAATACAGTTTTTTGAATACCATTTGTCAGATCGGAAATCTTACCGCTCATCGAACCTAAATCAGACATAGTGCCAACAATCCTCTCAATACTTGAACTAACAATTCCGATACTCGCCGACAAGTTTTTCATTTGATTAGTATCGATGTTCGATAACTGCGACATTGATACAACTGCAGCGCTATTGATATCTTCTAAGTCGGCCTTGACTACTTCAATATCAATTCCGTCGATAGTCCCGGTAGTTGGTTCTGAACAAATAATTGAAAATGACCCTGTACCCCAACCGGTTAAGAAATTAACTTTATATTCATAAATGCCGGTATTTTCAATTTCGGTCATGACCTGTTTAGTTATCCGCTGATTATGTTTCGGATCATACACATCTATTTCCGGAATCAACCCGGATGCGGTCTTATACTTAACCGCCAATGTCTTGCCTGACTTTATAAAACTCTCTTCATTCATAACGCGGCTGGAAGCCTCAGTAGCGACCTTTTCTTGTATTGCAGTTGAAGCAGTAGCCAGTTGAGCCTGAGTCTCTGCACCAATAACTGTAACCTTGTTTTCGATTGAAGTCCTGGAAGCAGCAATATCCGAAGTAACTTTTTCCTGCATCGCAGTTACCTTAGTCTCGATCTTATCTTTAATCTCCTCTGTTTTTTGAGCAAGAGATTGATTAATTGCGATTACTCCGGCAGTTAAATTTTGGGATATATCCGCAATCTGCTCAGCGGAACCTATCTCAAATGTCTTTCCGCCAAAATGGAATGCTCCTTCATATTGCAGCCTAAAGCGGGCAAAATAGGTTTTAGACGAACTAAGCCCAGGATTTACCCACTTTGTCCAAAAAACTCCGCTTGAATTTGCGGCATCGGCATTATATTCAAAACTTTTTATTAGGGCATCATCCTCATCATAGATATTGATCAAGCACCCCTCTAACCCGGCCACCTCGGTAAGCAACTTCTCTTCTTCTTGCAGCCAGCATTGTATATTTAGAGTCTTAGAACTTGTATCATAAGTTATTTCAGAATATACTGTTCTTGTTTTTAATACCAGCTTAGTGGCCAACTTTACGGTTACCTCTTTTCCATCCGCATCTGCTGTCCACGGAGAAGGCTGAACAGTACTATCCAAGAAAGCGTCTCTGGACCAAGTCGTTTGATATAAATGGCCGGGATAATAATAGAGCACTACATCATCAGCATCCACTCCAACATTATTAATACCTTCGGAACAGCTTAAGCCGGATCTCTCTTCCCAGACCGCATTACTATTAGTTACATCCGTAGAGCTAACACTTAAACCATTCAAATCTCCGGTCAAACCATCAGCATCGATAACATTCCAGGTTACCTTATAATAACTTACAGTATATCGCCGGCTCATGTTTAGCGCGGAATCAGAAGCATCCTCAACCCGGAAATAAACACCAGTATTCGGCGAACGATCAGTAAGTACCGCATCAGGTATTGTCCACATATAATACCCATTATTAGTAATATTGCTGACAATAATGTTCCAGCTGGTACCGTTATTTTTAGAATAATACAGATTTATTTTATTCACTGTACCAACAGTACTCCACTCCATCATTTGCTCCTGGCCTACAAAAAGCTTAATTCCTACAGCCGGGCTGGTTATCGAGAATGAACCCATTATCTTGAATGGGTCAGAAACTCCGATAATAAATGACCATCGATTATTAGTAATCCTAAACCTTACTTCACTGGAATGTTTATCTGGAACTACCCAACCTTCATATGATCCATCATTCTGAGTAGAAGCGGCAATCAATATCCAAGTAGGATCAGCTCCGACCCCATATTCAAGGCGCACGGTATTAGCCGGATCGTTGCTGCATTCAGAATATGCGCCAATTCCCTGCCAGGTTATAGTATGAGAACTATTGGTAATCAAAGGATTCACCGGCACATTAATATTAAAACCTGGCAAAGTAAGTTTAAAATACCCAGATACTGCCGTAATACTCTTGCCAAATATTGCCTCGGAATCTAAATCCGTAATTTTTATCCAACCGTTATCTGAAACATAATCCTTAAAATCTTCAGTTATATCCCAGCTATAAGAACTAGAAGGGCCATTAGTATCATCCAAAATTACCTTAGATGTAGTATCGTCCTTAAAATATTCTATTTTTAAATGCTCGCTGACATTTCCAGCCTTAGTCCAGCTAATCAATTTTCCGGTATCATAAATTGACCATAGATCTGTAGAAACAGGAGCGCTCACCGTTATAACTGGTAATCTAATCGCAAAATCGGCCAAAGATATGCCGCTGCTGTTATTCGATAAACCTTGTATTTTAATACGGCACTGCGCAGAAATGGTATTAGGCACTATCCACTTGTAACTAAGCGAACTACCGATAGTAGTTATATTATTTGCGTATATAGTATTGTCTTTAGTAGGATTCTGGAAAATTACATAAGGATACGTTGCGCCGCCATTAATGGAATAACTTATCTTTATATCTTTTCCCAAAACACCTGTTTCCGACCAAATAATATCATGTTCAGTACCAGCAATCCACTCTTCTCCTCCAGCTGGTTGAGAAATAGTAGCAAATGGTGCAGTTATCGAGAACTTACTACTGATGGCATTTAAAGGCACATAAGCACTATTAACTAAGCGCATTACACCCATATCCTCAACTTTAATCTTCACATTATTACTATAATTAACTGGTACAGCCCAAGCAAGTGTGTAATTAGTAATCGAACCGGCGGCCACAGAGGAAATTTTATCTGCATAAGAATCTACAGTATAATCAAAAATTGTATTCGGATACGTTGAGCCGCCATCGGTGGAATATTTAATCAGTAACTTTTGTGTTACCCCTTCTCCAACACTGCTCCATTTTATCTCTTTATTAAAAGAGGCAACCCAGGTATCATCCAAAACCGGAGATACAAACTGCAGCGCAGGAACTGCCACAAAATTAAACGCACCAGAATCAACCTTAACATCGCCATTAATCTGATATAAATGTATCTTGACGTTATTTAACGCAGCAAAAGGACAAGTAAAATCCTTACTGCCGCTATTAGGGGTAGAATTAGTAATCAAGGTTTCCGTAATCCCATCGGCCGTATAAGTAATCCTTAAAGCAGAATTGTTGAGCGCTTGGCCTTGAGAATTCCACTTGATCGCATATTTTGCTCCGATAACCCATTTTGCTCCTTCCAGCGGAGCAAGGACCTCTAATGTACCACTTGAATTTACACTAAATAAAGCCGAAGTGTCCGTAATAGCGTTATTATCCAAATTAGTTATTACGATTATTGCTGAGCTAGTTACTTCAATATCCGCGCCAACTACCCAAGGATAGCTATACTGCCATTTCCCATCAACAAAACTTCTCTCAACTGCTCCATTATAAAGCTCAGTAGTTGTCACCCCGGCATCATTTGAATATACAATACTAAACCGGGTACCTGATTCACCCTGGCCTTCCCAGGTAATATTGTTAGTTTCCGTCCTAACCCAAATGGCCCCTATGGCTGGACTGGTTATTTTAATATAAGCAGTAACAATCTCAAATGCCTCAGTAGACCCGGTAATCATGTTATTATCTAGATTAGTAATTTTTACCACCACACTAGCATCAGGCAAGTTAACCGCCTGCGGTATAGTCCAAGCATAGGCCCACTTATCCTGATACCAATTTGCTCCGTCTGACTTGGCGATTGAACCAGCAGTAATTCCTTGTTCATAGATAGTTGTCCAAACCCCCTGGACAAGATACTCAATTTTAAAATTATTGGAGATCGCCCCTTGTGTATTCCATTCAATGACATTGTTGCTTCCGATAGCCCATTTAGCAGCTAAAACAGGAGAAACAAAACTCATAAATGCGCCAGTCGGCCTTATGCTAAATTGCCCGGAGGTAGCTGTAACGCCAGTATATAAAGTATCTGTACATAACACCTTCAAATAAGCAGCCTCCGAAAGCATACTTGAATCTACGGATAATACAAAATAGAAATTATTGCTTCCATCGATCTGTGCCACGCCTTCATGTACATTTACCGGCGAAGTAAAATTAATATCTGAAGCAATTTGTACTACCCAATGACTATTAACCCTAGAGATATTACCACCGGTTACTTGCCACTTAATAGTTTTACTATCACCTACTGAATACACATCCCCTGCAGCAGGAGTTACAAATTGTATTTGAGTAGGCAAAATAACGATTCCGGCATGCTCACCGCTATCTACCGTATTACCAGCTAGATTCTTAATAGTAACCTTAAAAATATTTGTAGTTTGAGCGTAATTTGGATTTACAATATTAGTTAATTTCAAACTAAGATTAGCCCCAGTTGTAACTCCGGCGTCCAATGCTATACTCAAAGTATTAGTTGATTTAGTTAAAACGCCAGCCGGGCTGCTCAGCGTGGCATTAGTTAAATCATAATCACTATCGAAAACTATCTCGATCTTACTAGTAATCGGTATATTATGAATCGCCGTAAAATCAATTGCATATTCAGTAATTGCTCCGGCATAATTATCTAAAGCGCTTACCGAGGCAACCGTCAAAACTCCAGGAACAATATTTAAACCCGGCATAGTGCCTGTATCTATATTTTGATTTTCGGTATACATAGTAGTAGCCACAAAATTAGCTGTGGTTTGTTCATATGCAGGGTTGGTCAAGCCGCCTACTTCCACACTCATCGGCCCGGTAAAAGCCGCATTTAATTTAAATAACAGATATCCATCCTGGCTGCCGGCTGCTGTAAGCAATGTAAGATTGGCCCCAGTAGAACTCTTAATATACGGAGACACTACCGTATAATCGCTATCTAAAGTAATTTTAATATAACCGTTGAGCGGAATTGTATGCGTAACATTAATATCAAATGTCAATTTAGTATCCGCATTAAGCGTACCAAGTGAACTGGCATTTACCGCCAAACCGGTCAAAGCACCGATTGTAATGTCCCGGCCAGAAACTGTACCTGAATCCAAAGCATATCCTGCAGAATCATATGTTTTTACAGAAAAATTATCTGTTGTTTGAACATAGCTGGGATTTTTAAAAGTACCCAAAGTCAAACTAACCGCTTGATTGGCCGCTACTGTCGTGCCTAAGGTTATCGTAACAATATTCCCACTTACTGAGGCTGTTGCGCCTGAGTTTCCTAATACCGTGCCATCTAATGAGAAACCGTAGTCTGAATCAAAGGTTATTTTAACCTGTCCGCCAACGCCTATAGCATTTATAGTAGTAAACGCAACTGAATAACTGGTCTGTGATCCAGCCACATAGTTATTCCCCGCAGCTGTCACAGAAACCCCCGAGAGTTGTCCAGCGGTAATTTCAACTCCAGAAGCTGACCCGGAATCAATACCGCTTTGATTGGCAGCCTGCGTATTAATAACAAAATTATCCGTAATCTGGCTATAGGCAGGGTTACTAATACCAGCTATGGAGATTACTAGCGGAACGCCCGCAGGCTTAACACTATCAGTCTTTAAAGTGAAGTAAATATCAGTTAAATCTTTTTGAAAAGAATAGCCCGATACTAAATATAAATAAGCTCCGCTAATATTATAATCATTGTCCAAATCTATTTTGATATACCCGCCGCTGGGTATGGCATGAGTTGGGGTAAAAGTATAAGTATAAATTGATTGAGAATTTACCTGTAGATTATTCGAGCTGACACTAACGGCTCCCAAAACTCCGGGCTCAAAAGTTAAACCAGCAGTACTACCATTATCAATCAGCCCATTACTTGAATTTGCAGTCTTAATCGCCACATTACTGGCAGTCTTCACATAAGACGGATTAGTTATATTAGAGATTACTAACGATACTTCACCTGAGGCAAAAACCTGCTCGCCTAAAGTAACCACCAGGCTTGCTCCATTAACCGCTACAGTTGCTCCGGCATTGCCGGAAACATCTGAAGGATTAACTAATGCCAGATTGTAATCAGCATCTAAAGCTATAGAGATACTCCCACCTACCGGAATAGCATGTTCAGCTGTAAATTTAAACGTATAAGTGGATAATTCGGCAATTTTTAAATTAGTCGCTGCCACTGACAACCCGGTCAAAGTACCTGAAGTAATAGCAACGCCTGAAATAGTACCGGTATCAATATTTTGTTGAACCGGCAATTGAGTAGCAACTGTGAAATTATCGGTTGTCTGCACATAGCTGGGGTTTCTTATGCCGCTTAATTGAATAGTACAATTGCCAGTTCGTTCCTGATTAGTTTTAATTAAAAGGTAATCCGCCCCCTTACTATCAATTAAATATTGTGGGCTTTGATTAACTACATTAGCCAATGAATAATCTCCATCAAAGCCTAAACGGATGTAGCCATTAACGGGAATAGTATGCTGGCAGGTAAAATTAAAGGTATAAGTTGTTATTTCACTCGTACCCATTACCTTATAAGAAACTGCGGAAACAGAAAGCGCACTTAAAGTCCCAGACTGGATAACTTTCCCCGCGATAGCCCCTTCATCTAAAGAAGTCCCCGTAGAATCCTTAGTAACTAACGCATAAGGTTCTGTTGTCTGAGCTCCCGGATTTTTAATATTAGCTATCACGAAAGAACATGCTGATCCTGCTGGTAATTGGGCATTTAAAGTAATAATTAAAACATTCCCCGCCACAGCAACGCTAGCATCATAACCTGTAATGCTGTTTACCCCGGTTAAAACATAATCCGGGTCAAATGTAATTTCAACCCTACCGTTTACTTCTATCGTATTAATTGGAACAAAATTTATAGTATAAGTAGCTATCTGAGTAGCAATTAAATTACTTGCCTGGATTGTAGCCGACTGCATAGGCGCAGGAGTTATATGCAAGCTCTGGCTAATACCAGTATCTATTGTAGCATTCCCTGGAGTCTTAGTAGCCAATGTAAATGTTACATCCATTGAACGCCCGGGATTATCAATACTACCGAGCCTTAAACTATATTCTGTGCCAGCTGCCAAAACAGTCTTAGCTTTAACCACAACATAATTAGCAGCCTTCTCAGATATATCAAATGTTGATGTTGTCGGAGGCATTACATAAGAGATATTGGCATCATATTGCGCATTTAAATCAATCCTTAAGTACCCATTCTGCTCTACATTATGAGCCGGAGTAAAGTTGAAAGTATAATCTGTCCTAGAACCTGCGATTGAACTACCGGAAACTATAACAATCCCTCCTAATGTACCAGCAGTAGTTACTACGCCTTGAGCTGAACCCTCATCGGTAATCGCGCCAAGAGCAGTCTTAGTTTGCAGCACAAAAGCCGATGTTGTTTGCACATAAGCAGGGTTCTTAATATGGGCCAGGGCCAATGAAACGGTTGATGAAGATGCAGCTCCCGCAGAAAGGGTTATATTTAATGTCTTACCGCTGATTGATTCAATAGCTGGAGTCCCGGTACCTGAAATATCCAAAGATCCCACCGACATTAAACTTAAATCATAATCCGCGTCAAAAACAATACTTATTTTGCCATTGGCTTCTATCGCATGCGCGGTTTTGAAGCTAAAATTATAAACACCAACTGCGCTTACCAGCGAATCAACGGCAGCAGCCGATGCTTGCGTTAAAACACCGGGAGTGATGCTGATACTTTGCGTTGTGCCTGTATCAATTACTTTATTATCTGACAACTGAGTTGTAATAACAAAGGGCTCGGCGACTTGAACATAGGACGGATTTACTATGTTGCCTAAGGTTAAAGTATTTGATCCAATCAGCTGAGCGCTTCGCTTAAGAAGTATGAAATTACTTTGCTTATCAACAATCATGTAACCTTCACTTAAGACATTGGCATTAACGAATGAATAATCACTATCAAAAGACAATTTTACATAACCATTAACCGGGACAGTATGGGCGACAGTAAAACCAAAATTATAAGTTGAAGTCTTGCTGATCTCAGTTAAATCTGCAGCAACAGAAAGCGCAGTTAAAGTACCCGGGGTTATAGTGACTCCGGTTACTGTTCCTTGATCCAATTCCCTGCCGGTATTATCTTTTGTAAGTATGGCAAAATCGTCAACAGTTTGAACCCCGGGATTCTTAATATTAGATAAAGTTACAGAGACACTCTTTTGCGTACCAATCAAAGTACTGGTTGTTAATATTAATTTTCTACCGCTTATTCCCAAACTGGCCGTTAGCGGCGTTGAACCGTCAACTAAACCTGAAGCATAGGTAGCTTGGGTTAAATCATAGTCGGAATCAAAAGTTATCTCAATCTTGCCATCTAAACTTATTGAGTTAACCGTAGTAAAATTAAAAGTATAAGCAGTAGTATTCAAAGCTACTAAGTTAGCCGGAGTTACCGAGATCGCTGTCATCGGTGCGGCCAATGTACTTATGGCAGGAGAAACGGCCGTATCTACAGTGTTCTGAGTAGAATTCTGTGTACTTAAGGTGAAGGTAACTTGTTTTACAGAACCGGGGTTAACGATACTACCAATAACTACGCTCTGAGCAGTTCCGGCAGTTAGCGGAGTAATTACATTAAGAACCACCTGGTTAGCTGACCTGGACAATAAACTAAATGTGCTTAACGGACTGACGACATAACCTGAGCCCGCATTATAAGCAGAATCAAAGCTAATTACAACATAGCCATTGGCGTTAATAGTATGAGTGGGTGTAAAATTAAAAGTATAATTTGTCGTATATCCTGCTACCAGTGAACCGGCGGATGCTGATACGCCGGTTAAACTGCCGGCAGTTATGACAACTCCAGAAGCGCTGCCCTGGTCAATAGTCCGATCCTGATCATCCCTGGTCTGTATAGTAAAATTAGTTGTTGTTTGGGCAAATCCCGGGTTTTTTATTTTAGAAATAACCATGCTCTCTTCTGTGCCACCGGGCAGCATGTAACCTAAGGTTATAATCAAAGTTTTAGCACTTACCTGCACTGTCGCACTGCCACCGCTACAAGCAATATCACCTGATCCTACCTCGCTAATATTATAATCATTATCAAAAGTTATCCGGATCTTGCCATTTTGCGGAACAGTATGCTTAGGCGTAATCACAAAAGCATAATCACCCTGGGCGCTAACCTCACTGAGAGCCGCACTTGCAGACGAACTCATTAAAGCAGCAGCTGTAGTAGTAATCCCGCTACAAACACCCATATCAATTGTGTCACCGGAAGAAGTTTGTGTAATTACAGTGAAACCCGAAGTAGTCGCCACATAGGGAGGATTAATTATATTTCTTAACGCAATACTAACTGAACCGCTTCTTATCTCAGAAGTCTGTAATCTTATATAATTGCTGCCCTTAGCTATTAATGAATATCCCGATGTCAAAACTATGGCAGTACTTAAATCATAAGCGGAATCAAACTGCATCTGTACATAACCACCCGAAGGCAAATCATGTTCGCCGGTAAAAGCAAACGTATAATCCGTACTACTTGCTATTTCAGTAGAAACCGGCGTTGCCGAAACAGATAACAAAGCTCCAGCGGTAATATTAATTCCGGCTATTGAACCACTATCCAATATCCCGCCTAAAGCATTCTTAGTATCTACTGTAAAAGCTGTGGTTGCTTGCACATACGACGGGTTCTTAATATGGTTAATGGCTAACGACACCTGAGCTCCAGCAGTAACTGCTGCGCCCATAGTTACAATCAATTTACCTCCGCTTGGCACCACAGTTGAATTGGCTACTCCAGATACATCAAATGGCGTTACCGATGTGAGAATATAATCAGGATCAAAGGTTATTTCAACTTTGCCTCCAGAAGCAATAGCATGGACCGTGGTAAAATTAAAGGTATAACTCGTAGAAGTCCCGGCCTGTAGAGAAACTTGACTAACTGACTGAGCGGTTAATAACCCTGCCGTAGTAGTAATACCCGCGGCGCTTCCAGTATCTATATTTTTCTGAGTTACATTCTGAGTAGTAATCGAGAATGCATCCGTTGTTTGAACATAAGGAGGATTTTTAATATTCAGGACCTGTAAACTTTGCGCAGATGATTTCTCAGCTAAAACCTTAAACAGTATATAACCACTTCCCAACGAAACAACAGAATAAGTATTATCTCCACTATAAGCACCAGTTAAATCATAATCCGCATCAAAATTAACTCTGACATAGCCATTTAACGGTATAGTATGTTCTGGTGTGAATCGGAACAAATAATTCGTAATAGCATCCAAAGTTGTATCTACAGGTGTCGCCGATAAGCTGGATAATTGGCCCTCAGTTATTAAAACGCCACCAATATCACCAGCATCCAACTTACCCCCAGAAGCATCTTTGGTTATCACTGAAAACACATCCGTTGTTTGAACATAAGGAGGATTCTGCACATTCGAAATTATTAAAGTAAGCATTGTACCTTGAGCAGCTGCTTCTCCTAAAGTAGCTGTTAAAGTATTACCGGTTACTAAAGCAGTAGCGCTATTACCTGATATATTTCCGGAACCAATATTAGTTAAATTATAATCACTATCAAAAGTAATCAATACTTTGCCACCTATAGGTATGGTATGTATTGGTGTTATTCTTACTGTGTACGAAGTAAGTGCTGAGATTTTCGTTGCAACAGTTGAAATAGAAGAAACTGCTATTGGGCTAGGTGTCATCGTAATACCGGCAACACTCTTAGTATCAATCGTATCCTGATTCTGGGTCATAGTTGTAATATAAAAATTATCAGTTGGTTCTTCCACAGAAGGAGGATTCTTAACATTAAGTAACACTATGCTGCAGACTCCGCTTAAATCTCCTCCGGTAGTATTAGTCAATAATATATAACCGGGGCCGACACCCGGGGCATACCCTGCTGTCTGAACAGATGCATAATCAAGAACATAATCCGAATCAAAAGTTATCTTAACATGACCATTGGCCGGGATAACGTGATCAGGAGTAAAAACAAAAGTATAATTCGTACTGGCTCCCGGCTGAGTTGAGCCGGCAACAACAGAAGTAGCGGTCATACTACCGCCAGTAATAATCTTACCGGGGATTGATCCGGTATCCACTTTCGCGCCCGTAGAATCTTTGGTTACAATAGAATAGTTATCGGTTGACTGAACACCCGGGTTCCTGATTTCAGATACAGTTAAGCTCACACTTTCCTGTTTGGCTATTGCTGTCCCCAGGGTTATAACAACTGTGCGCCCAGATGCATAAAGCGTAGAGCCATTATTTCCAAAAGTAAACACCGCCCCGGACACATTATAATCCGCATCAAAGGTTACTTCCACTTTGCCTCCAATATCCAAAGCATTAGCGGTAGCAAAACTAAAAGTATACGATGCTAAATTATAGGTCGTGTAAGTATCAGCCGTCGCTGAAGCTGAAGTTAATAACCCTGTAGTTATATTTATTGCCGCTGACTGCGCAGCATCAATATCCTCATTACCGGAAGTTTGTGTAGTTAGTGTGAATTTAATACCTGTTTTTTCTCTACCAGGATTGACTATTCCTCCGATATTAATGCTCTGAGAGCTGGAGGCTAATATTTCCTGGAGGACATTAAGTATAATTATATTACCGGCCTTACTGGCTATACTATACTTAGCCGAAGGACTGATAACATAAGAACTGCTCAAATTATATTCGGAGTTAAATTCTATTTTTAAATACCCTCCGGCTACAACATTGTGCGCAGGCATAAAATCAAAAGTATATTGCGTCGATGAACCAGCGGCATAATTTACTGCGATACCGGATACACTAGTCAATACGCCTACTTGAGTAACAACTCCGCTGCCTGTACCCTGATCAATTAAAGCATTAACATCATTTCTAGTTTCTAGAGCAAAACTGGAAGTTGTCTGCACATATGACGGGTTTTTAATGTTAGAAATAACCAGAGAT
>JBAYMG010000012.1:0-35320 GCA_041663665.1 Candidatus Omnitrophota bacterium
AAGTAATTAAAAGTAAGAAACGAAAATGTGTTGAAGAGAGATTTGTTGACAGTGAAAGTAAAATCCAATGGATTGAAACTATAAAAACTCCTGTTTTTGATGATCAAGGTAAAGTAATCGGTACGGCTGGAATTGCCCGTGATATTACTCAACGAAAAAAAGATGAAGAAAAAATAAAAGAAACACATGCAGAACTTGAGTTACGCGTTAAAATTAGGACGGCTGAGTTGACTGGACTTAATGAAGAACTGCGTAAAGAAATAAGCGAGCGCAAGGTTATTGAATTAGGATTAATTGAATCTGAAATAAAATTTAAAACTATGTTTGAAGCAGTAGCTGATGGCATGGTCATTGTGGATACGGCAACAAAAAACATTTTTTTGTCCAACAGCTCTTTTTTTCGTATGTCAGGATACAGCCTGGAAGAGCTGCAAAAGATGAATATTGTTGATTTGCACCCTAAAGAGGAGATGTCTTTTGTGCTCAAACAATTTGAGCGGCTCTTAAAAAAAGACAATGCTATCGCTGAGAATATTCCAATTAAGAGAAAAGATGGCAGCATTTTTTATGCGGATATTAGCGGAGCGCCGTTGTTTTTGTCCGGGAAAAAATACATTTTGGGGAATTTTAGGGACGTAACTCAGCGTCAAGAAGTTGAAAAAAACATAATGCAGTTAGTCTCGCTGCAAAATGCAACTTTGGAAGCTACCGCTGATGGTATCTTAGTCGTTGGAAAAGATGGAGTTGTTTCGATTTTCAATCAAAAATTTTTAGAATTGTGGAATATCTCTAATGATTTGATTCAGTTGAGGGATGAAAAAAAATTATTGGATTATGTTGCTCAGCAGCTGGAAAATCCTGAAGAATTTTTAAAAAAAGTACAAGATCTTTATGTTGATCAGGGAAAATCTTCACTTGAAACGTTAAAATTTAAAAATGGAAGAGTATTTGAAAGATATTCGCAGCCACATAAAATCAATGATACTATTGTCGGGCGTGTTTGGAGTTTTCGCGATGTTACCGATTATAAAGTCGCACTAGAAAAATTGCGGCTTAATGAAGAGAAATTCCGTACAGTCGCGGAGTTCACTTATGACTGGGAGTATTGGCAAGGTGTTGATAAACAAATGTTGTACATTTCTCCGTCGTGTCAGCTTATTACCGGATATTCGCAAGCTGATTTTATTAAAAATCCTGATTTATTAGAAAAAATTGTTTATGATGACGATCTCCCGATATTTTGTAAAATGGTAAAAAATGCCGTTGATGAATCCAGTAAGCTGGAATTTGATTTTCGTATTGTGCGTAAGGATAAGCAAGTGTGTTGGATTAGTCATATTTGTGTCCCGGTTTATGATGATAGCGGCAAGCTTATCGGCCGCAGAGCTAGTAACCGGGATATTACTGAAAAAAAAGAGTATGAGGCTCAGTTGCGGGCGTACCGTGATAAATTGGAGGTTCTTGTCGAGGAACGTACAAAATCCTTAGAATTAGAAATTGGAATCAGAAAAGCCGCCGAACTTAATACTAATGCTTTAAATAAGCAGATTGAATTTATTTTAGGTACAACTAAAACCGGATTGGACATTATTGATAAAGATTACAATATCCGCTATATAGATTCAGAATGGGCTAGCAGATACGGGGATTGGAGAGGTAAAAAATGCTTTGAGTATTTTATGGACCGCAAAAGCCCTTGTTCCAAATGTGCTATTGATGAAGCGCTTAGGACTAAGAATGTTGTGATTAGCGAAGAGGTCCTGTTTAAGGAAGGGAACCGTCCGATCCAGGTTACGACCATACCTTTCCAGGATAGTAATGGGGAATGGTTGGTTGCTGAGGTAAATGTCGATATAACTCAAAAAAAGAAAACCGATGAAGAGATTCTGAAATATCGCAGTCATCTTGAGCAACTTGTTGATGAGCGCACGCAAGAACTTTTACAGGAAACGGTTCGTTATAAAAATTCGGAATTAGAGAAAAGCAAATTAAATACTGAATTGCTTAAAACTAACAAAAAATTAAAGAGTGTTTCTTTAGTTGATCCGCATACGGGTCTGTATAACTACCGTTATTTACAGGAAATTATTGAAGCCGAATTTCACCAGGCAAGAAGATATGCCCAAAATTTAGCAATAATTATGTTGGATATTGATTACTTCAAATCCATAAATGAGGTTTATGGAATTGCTTTTGGAGATTTGGTTTTAAAACAGTTTTCGAGGCAGCTTAAACGCATGGTCAGGAGGTACGATATACTTATCCGTTATAGTGGAGAGGAATTTATAATTATATCGCCAAGGTTGGATCGTGATGTTGCTTTTAATATGTCACAGAGGCTTCTGGAATCTCTGAATTTTGTTAATTTTGGGAACAGTGAGCATACGGTTAAATTAAAAATTAGCGTGTCTGTTGTTTCTTCTCCCGAAGATAGAGTTAAGAACGGAATGGATTTAGTTAACTTAGCTAATAAAATACTTATCAAAGTCAAGGAGGGTGGCGGTAATCGTGTTTATTCCACCCTGGATCTAAAAAGTTTTGTCAAGAAAGGCTCGGGGAAAATTACTAAGGCTCCAGGGGTTGAGTCTTTAAAGAAAACAATTGATAAATTAGAAAGACAATCAAAGCAAGGTTTGTCCGAATCGATATTTGCTTTTGCTAAAACTTTAGAATTAAAAGATCATTATACCGGCGAGCATGTCGAAAACACTGTGCATTTTGCCACAGAACTTGCTAAAGGATTAGATCTGCCCAAAGAAGATATCGAATTAATTAAACAGGCGGCAATGCTGCATGATTTAGGCAAAATAGGCATCAGTGAAAGCATTTTACTTAAAAAAGGCAAGCTTAACCGGAAAGAATTTGATGAGATTAAGAAGCATCCTCAAATTGGCGCAGATATTATTAGGCCGATTCAGTTTTTACATAGTTTGATTCCTTTTATTTTTTATCATCATGAGCGTTGGGATGGTAAAGGGTACCCGGGAGGGATAAAAGGAGAGGATATCCCGTTGGGCGCCCGGATAATTGCTATTGCTGATGTGTATCAAGCTTTGACCAGCGATCGTCCATATCATAAAGCATTTACCAAAAAAGATGCGATGAATATTATAAAAAAGGCTTCTGGAACTCAGTTTGATCCGCGTATTGTAAAAATCTTCCTAAAGATTATCGACAAGAAAGGTTAATCTTGCCGAGCGATAAAATTAAACAAATTTCTTGCTAAAAATAACTAAAAATAGTATTATATAATATTGAATTTAGGGCCCATAGCTCAGTCGGTTAGAGCAGTTGACTCATAATCAATTGGTCCGGGGTTCGAGTCCCTGTGGGCCCAGTTTTTAACCTTAAGCTTTGGGCGCATAGCTCAGTTGGTTAGAGCGCTACATTCACATTGTAGAGGCCATAGGTTCAACTCCTATTGCGCCCACCATTATAAAGGAGACAGATTGACAACCGATAACTTAAAATCCCAAGTAAATGGTTTAATAAAATTGCAAGAGGTTGATGGTCAAATTTATGTTTTAGGTAATGAATTAGTTTCTAAGCCCTTAGAGATTAAGGAAGCTGAGGTTTCTTTTGAGTCTAAGAAGGTAAGTTTGATTGCCCTTGAAAAACAGTCTTTAGAAATACTCAAATTACGCAAAGAAAAAGAACTGGAATTAGCTACTAATGCCGAAGCTGTGAAGAAACTGCAGGGTCAGATCTATTCTTTAAAAACTAATAAAGAATTTCAAACCATGCAGCAACAGATTTCAGATATTAAAGCCGACGGATCGGTTATTGAGGAAAGTATTCTTGTTTCTTATGATGAGTCGGATAAAGTTAAGGCTAAAATTGAGCAGGAAAATTTAAAATTAAAGGAAGAAGAAAAAGCCTTTTTAAATCAAAAAAAGATTATTGAAGATCGGATTAAGGAAATTAGCAGCTGTTTAGCTCAATTAACTGCTCAGAGAACTCAGCTTATTCCTGGTATTGAGCCAAAAATATTATCTGAGTATGAAAGAATTTTGCATAGCCGCGATGGATTAGCTATTGTTATAGTTAATGATAATTCTTGCGGAGGCTGTCATATGTTAGTACCGCCGCAAGTAATTAACTTAATTCAAATGTATCAAGAGATTGTTACCTGTGAAGTATGCAACCGTATTCTTTACATTAAAGAATGAGCCACTTAGAGATTTATATTGATGGGGCTTCCAAAGGTAATCCCGGCCAAAGTGGTATCGGTGTTGTAATCTATCGGGATGGGCAGTTAATTAAAAATATTTCCAGTTATATCGGCTTAGCTACGAATAATGTTGCTGAGTACACCGCTCTTATTTATGCTCTGGAAGAAGCATTATTATTAAAAGCCAGCAGTTTGAAGATTAATACTGATAGTCAGCTTTTAGCCCGGCAGCTTAATAAAATTTATAAAGTTAGAAATGCCGGTATCTTAAATTTATATAACCGATCAGTGCATCTTTTATCGGGTTTTGAAAAAATATTAATTACGCATATTCCGCGGGAAGAAAATACTTTAGCGGATAAGTTGGCAACTGAGGCAGTTAAAAACAAGCAGGCAGAATGTGGCTGCCCGGTATGATAAATACCGGGAGGAAAGTCCGGGCTCCAGAGGATAACGTAACGGGTAATTCCCGTCTTGTGTATGTTAAATATACAGCGGATTTCCGCCAGATTACGGCGGACCTGCCAAGAGTTTGGTAGGAGAGCCACAGAGACGAGTACTTGGCGTAAGCCAGGGAGGTGAAACGCGGTAATCTCTACGTGGAGCAAGGTAGAATAGGGGATGAGTGCTGATCCGGCGCGCTTCCTGCCAGTTACATATTTGGCGGGATCCCGTTTTAAGGGGATTAATCCCGGGTAATAAGCTGCTAAAGTTTTCGTGGTAACACGGAAATTGAGAGGAATGGCCACAGTTAATGCTTGCCTGACGGTAAGTATTAAAACAGAACCCGGCTTATTCTGCCTGTTTTTATTTTGTTTAAGTGTCAGGTTTGAAATTTATTGTTCAATGTTTAATTAAAGGGGGAAGTGCAAAATGTCAGGTCATTCAAAATGGAAAACGAATAAAGGAAAAAAAGGCATAGCTGATGCTAAAAGAGGAGCTACCTTTACTAAGATTATTAAAGAGCTGGTTGTAGTTGCCAGGGATGGCGGAGGAAATCCGGATTCGAATCCTCGTTTGCGCGCAATAATGCAAAAGGCTAAAGAGGCAAACATGCCTTCGGATAATGTTAAGATGGCTATTAAACGTGGTACCGGTGAACTTCCGGGAGTCGTGTATGAAGCGGTAATGTATGAGGCTTATGGCCCAGGCGGAGTTGCTATTTTAGTTGACTCGCTTACTGATAATAAAAATCGTACTACCGCAGAATTGCGCAATATCATGTCAAAAAGAGGCGGAAACATGGCTGGGGCAGGGTCGGTTAGCTGGATGTTTGTTCAAAAAGGTTATATTTCCGTAGCTAAAGATAAGATTAAGGAAGATGAACTGATGAACATTGTTTTAGATGCAGGTGCCGAGGATATGAAACATGAAGATAACATTTATGAAATTTTTACTGCCATTCAGGATTTAGAAAAAGTTAAAGCTGCTTTAACCGAAAAAGGGATTAAATGGGATGATGCAGAGCTAACCATGATTCCGTCTTCGACCATTAAAGTGGCAGGAAATGAAGCTAAACAGGTATTAGGTTTAATTGAGACATTGGAAGAGCACGACGATGTGCAGCAGGTTTATGCTAATTTTGACATCCCGGATGAGATTTTAAACGAGGTTGCCTCTGGCGAATGATTATCCTGGGTGTTGATCCAGCTTTAGCAATTACCGGTTACGGGGTCATTCAGATTAAAGGATTAACGACAGCTTTGGTTGAGGCAGGGATAATTCAAACCAAATCAAAAGAATCTACCCCGCAACGTTTAGAAAAGATTTATCGTGGTGTAGTTAAATTGATTAGTGATACGCAGGCTGAATGCATAGTACTTGAAAAAATATATTCACATTATAAACATCCGGCTACTGCTTGTATTTTAGGCCAAGCCCGGGGAGTAATTTGTTTAGCAGCTTCTACCCAAAATATACCGTTTTTTGAGTATGCAGCTACGCGTATAAAAAAATCTATTACTGGGAATGGTTTGGCTTCTAAAGCTCAAGTGCAGAGAATGGTGGTTCAGCTTCTGGGGTTAGCGGCTATGCCGGAATATATGGATGTTACCGATGCTTTAGCATTGGCCATCGGCCATAGTTCTATTAGGAAGTCAAAAATATGATTTCTAGAATTACCGGAAAAGTATTAGAAAAAGGATTAAATTATCTTGTTTTAGATCTAAATGGTTTAGGCTATGAGGTTTTTATTCCTGCTTGCGTTATGCAGGGAGTTGAAAAGGTTATGACAATAGATGGCAGGATCTCCCTGCTTACTTATCACTATTATCAAGTTGATCAAACTAAAAGCATTCCAATATTAATCGGATTTTTAAATCAGGTTGAAAAAGATTTCTTTGAAATATTTATTACAGTTTCTGGTATTGGGCCGCGGGCAGCACTTAAGGCTTTAAATAAGCCGATTTCATTAATTGCTCAAGCTATCGATGAGGGTGATTTGGTTTTTTTAAAATCATTACCCGGCATTGGGGAACAAAGAGCTAAAGAGGTGGTGGCTAAGTTACAAAATAAAGTTGGTAAGTTTGGTTTAATTCAGGATTATAATTCACCAGAAAAAATTATCGCTAAAGATATTTCCGAAGAAGCCTTAGATGTTTTGCTGCAGCTTGAATATAAAAGAACAGAAGCGCAAGGAATGATTAAGAGAGTTTTGGAGATAAATTCATCAGTAAATACTACGGAAGAATTATTAAATTTAGTTTATAAACAGAAAAGAGTAAAAGAATAATATGGAAGAGAATAACTTAAAATCAGCTATTGAGGCCTTAATTTTTGCATCCGAAAAACCAATTACCGTAGATCAGATTAAAAAAGTTTTAGATCTTGATACAGCCGGGGTAAATAAAATTGTTGAGAACCTAAAAGCTGAATTTGATGCCGGTAACCGGGGCATTCGAATCATTGAAATTGCCGGAGGGTTCCAGATGATTACCAGTAATACTTTTGCCCCATTCCTAAAAAAACTATTTAAGAACCGCTATAGCGATAAATTATCCAAACCGGCGCTTGAAAGCTTGGCAATTATTGCTTACAAGCAGCCATTAACTAAGGCTGAGATTGAATCTTTGCGGAATGTGAATGTTGATGGAGTAATGAAAAGTTTAACTGAAAAGAATTTGATCCGTATTTGTGGAAGGAAAAAAGTTCCCGGACGGCCTTTTGTTTTTGGTACTACCCGTGAATTCTTAGAGCATTTTGGATTAAAATCGCTGCAAGATCTTCCTAAGATGGATGATTTTACTACAATGGCGCAAGAAAAAGAAGCTCAAGATACTATTGAGCCAATTGATCAGGCAGACCCGGAGGTAAAGAATGAGTCTTGACAAATTGCGTAAAAATATTGACCTACTCGACAGTAAATTAATAAATTTATTGAATTTGCGTGCCCAAGCAACTAAAAAAATAGGTAAAATAAAAATTAATACCGGGAAAAGTATTTATGCTCCGGAAAGGGAGATTGAAGTTTTAAATCGAATTTATAGCCTAAATAAAGGCCCTCTAAAAAAGAGTGCGTTAGAAGCTATTTATCGTGAGGTTATGTCAGCTAGCTTAGCTTTAGAGAAACCTCTTAAAATTGCTTATCTGGGGCCCCAGGCAAGTTTCTCTAATCTAGCTGCCGTTAAGAAATTTGGATCACAAGTCAGCTATATTGCTTGTAATAGTATCGCTGAAGTTTTTCTTGAGGTGGAAAAAGGCAGTGCTGATTATGGTGTGGTGCCGATTGAGAATTCTATTGAAGGAGCAGTAAGCCATACTCTAGATGTTTTTGTAGATTCAGATTTAAAGATTTGTTCTCAAGTGAATCTGGAGGTAACCCATAATTTATTAGCTAATTGTGCGAAAAATAAAATCCGTATTGTTTATTCTAATCCCTATGTTTTTGGACAGTGCCGGATTTGGCTGCAAAAGAATTTACCTAATGCTCAACTGGTAGATATCTCGAGTACGACCAGAGCAGCTGAGATGGCAAAAAAAGAAAAAAATACCGCAGCTATTGCTTCACTTATGGCTTCTAAGGTTTACCGACTAAAGGTTTTAGCCTCGAGTATCCAGGATTCATCTCACAATATTACGCGTTTTTTGGTAATTGGTAAAAATGTAGCTGAAAGAACAGGCAAAGATAAAACATCTTTGTTTTTTTCGATTAAAGACAAAGTTGGCGCTTTGTACGAGATGCTTCTGCCATTTCGTAAATATGTAGTTAACTTGACCAAAATTGAATCCCGGCCTTCAAAAAGAAAGGCTTGGGAGTATTATTTTTTTGTAGATATCACTGGCCATTATGACGATGAAAAGGTAAAAAAAGCTTTAAATGAATTGGAGTCCAAATGTAATTATCTAAAAATTTTAGGTTCTTATCCTGTTGGAGATTAAGAATAAAATGAAAGAATTAGTTCGCAAAAGTGTATTAAACATTAAACCTTATATACCTGGCAAGCCGATTGAAGAGACTAAAAGGCAGTTTGGTTTAAAAAGAGTTATTAAACTGGCTTCTAATGAAAATCCTTTAGGTCCGTCTCCTAAAGCGCAAAATGCAATGAGAAAATGCATATCGGGTTCTCACCGTTACCCGGATGCCCAAGGGTTTTATTTAAAAAAACAACTGGCTAAAAAATTTGGGCTCCTTCCGGAAAATTTTGTTTTAGGCAATGGTTCCGATGAGCTTATTGATGTTCTGATTAAAACATTTGTTGAGCCGGATGAAAATATTATTACTTCTACTGCAACTTTTTTAGAGTATGAGATTATTGCGCAGGTTAATGACCGTCAGGTTAAAAAAGTTCCGCTGCGTTATTTTAAATATGATTTAGGTGCGATACTGGAGTTAGTTGATGAGAAAACAAAGCTAATTTTTGTTGCTAATCCCAATAATCCAACAGGAACCTATGTTAATAAAAAAGAAGTTGCTGAATTTTTAACCTCCTTACCGGAACAGGTATTGGTTGTTTTTGATGAAGCGTATGATACTTTTATTGATGTCGCTGATTATCCGGATACTTTAAGTTATTTAAGTAAAAAAAATAATGTTGTTATTCTTAAAACATTTTCCAAAGGTTATGGGTTAGCCGGGTTGCGCTTAGGTTACGCCGTCGCTTGCCCGGAGTTAATAGCTTATATGGAGCGGGTCAGGCAGCCGTTTAATGTAAACATTATGGCGCAAGCCGCAGGCTTAGCTGCTTTAGGCGACAAAGCCTTTATTAAAAAAACCCGCAGGTTAGTTTTAGACGGTAAAAAGTTTATTTATCGAGAATTATCGAAGATGGGCTTAAAATATGTACCGTCAGTTGCCAATTTCATCCTGATCGATGTTAACAAGGATAGCGTTGATATTTTTAAAGCTATGCTTAAATTAGGAATAATTGTACGGGATATGAAGCAATATGGTTTAGATAATTTTATCCGTGTAACTATTGCCAGTAAAAAAGAAAATATAAAATTTATTCAGGTATTGCGAAAAGTTTTAAATATTTCGCGTTAGCTTAAGGTTTTGTGTGAGTGTTTTTGTGCAGGATTTTAAGGAGAATAATTAAAAATGATTATTGTTTTGAAGCCAGATGCAACTGAAGCTCAGGTTAATCACATTATCGATAAGGTTTCGGCATTGGGCCTAACTCCACATGTTTCTAAGGGGAAGGAAAGAACAATTATCGGGCTTATCGGGCCAGAAGATGTCTTAAGGGTTACTCCCCTGGAGGTTTTCCCCGGAGTAGAAAATGTTATTCCTGTCCTTGCGCCATATCGATTAGTTTCCCGTGAGTTTAAAAAAGAAAGTTCGGTTATTGATCTTGGCCGGGGCGTAAAAATCGGCGGTGAAGAGGTGGTAATTATGGCCGGTCCTTGTACTATTGAAAATATCGACAGCCTTTATGAGATTGCTCGAGACGTAAAGAAAGCTGGAGCTACCGTCTTACGCGGCGGGGCATTTAAACCGCGGACTTCGCCGTATAGTTTTCAGGGGTTAGGTAAGGCTGGTTTACAGATGCTTAGGGAAGTCGGTAATGAATTAGGCCTAATTACAATTAGTGAAGTAATGGACAGCCGTGATGTGGGGTTAGTCGCTGATTATGTTGATATTCTGCAGATTGGCTGTCGTAATATGCAGAATTTTAATCTTTTGAAAGAAGTCGGAGCAACTAAGAAGCCGGTGGTTTTAAAACGCGGGATGGCTTCAACCGTTAAAGATATGCTCATGTCAGCTGAATATATATTAAGCGGAGGAAATTTTTCAGTAATCCTCTGCGAAAGAGGAATCCGTACATTTGAAGATTCTACACGTAATACTTTGGATATTAGCGCGGTACCGGTAGCTAAGTCGCTTTCGCACTTACCAATTATTGTTGATCCCTCGCATGCTGCTGGAAAATGGGGGCTGGTCCCGGCTTTGGCACGTGCCGGCATTGCCGCTGGAGCAGATGGTTTAATTATTGAAGTACATAACCATCCTGAAGATGCGGTTTCAGACGGAGCTCAATCGCTTATCCCGGATAATTTTTTAAAACTTATGCTTGAGCTTAAGAAAATCGCTAATTCTGTAGGAAGAAAACTTGCATGAAAATATTCAATAAAGTTGTGATTATCGGTACCGGGCTAATTGGCGGTTCAATCGGGTTAACTTTAAGAAAGAAGCATTTAGCGGGGGTTGTTTTTGGCCTTAGTTTTCATCAAAAAAATGTGAAGCTAGCCAAGAAAATTGGCGCAATTGATGTCATAGGCAAGGATTTAAATGTTGTTCAAGATGCAGATTTAGTCATTTTAGCTGCTCCGGTTGATTCGATTATTGATATTGCCTCAAAGATTAAAGGAAAATTAAAAAAGGATTGCATACTCATTGATGTTGGCAGTACTAAGGAAAAAATCGTATCTGAATTAAGTTTGAAATTTTCTAATTTTATTGGATGCCATCCCCTGGCTGGTTCAGAAAAAAGAGGAGTTGCTAACTTAGGTGGAGATATTTTTAACGACTCAGTTTGCATTATTACTCCGATAAAATCAACTAATCAAAAAGCATTAAATAAAATAAAACTTTTTTGGACAAAACTTGGGGCAAAAGTAGTTATGATTTCTCCAAAAGAGCATGACCAGGCGTTGGCGCACACCAGCCACTTACCGCATGCAATTGCTTTTACTTTAATTAATGCAATTTCGGATAAATTTTTAAGTTTAAGTTCAAATAGCTTGAGAGATACCACAAGGATTTCCGGTTCGAATGTTTTGCTTTGGAGTCAAATATTTTTAACTAATCGTGATAATCTATTGTCTGCAATTTTTTCCTTCCGCAAACAGTTTGCTGCTCTAGAGCTTGCCTTGAAAAACAGGGATAAAAAACTATTAACAAAGATTATCAAAAACGCCAATAAAAAAAGAGAGAGACTGGGATGATTATAGCTGTTGATGGCCCGGCAGGAGCCGGAAAAAGCACGGTAGCTAAAATTTTAGCTAAAAGGTTGGGTTTTCTTTATATCGATACCGGGGCAATGTATCGCGCCTTGACATTAAAAGCTCTAGAAAGCAATATTCCTGTAAGTGATGAGCAAAAAATCCTTGAACTTGCCTGTTCGGTAAAAATAGATTTGCGTAATAATCCCGATGGGCCAATCAGTGTTTTTTTAGACGGCCGGGATGTATCATTGGATATTCGCCGGGGGCAAATTACACAATTTGTTTCCGAGGTAGCTAAAATTAAAGAGGTCCGCCAGGTATTAGTTAAGTTGCAGCGAGAGCTTGGCTTAAAAGGTGATTGTGTTTTAGACGGCCGGGATATTGGTACGGTAGTGTTTCCGGATGCTGAAAAAAAGTTTTATATTGATGCCTCGCCTGAGGAAAGAACGATGCGGCGTTTTAAAGAATTAGAAGGTTTGGGGCAGAATGTTTCAGTTGCTGATGTTGCCGGAGATTTGTCTAACCGCGATAAAATTGATTCTACCCGTGAAGCTTCGCCCCTGCGTAAGGCCCCGGATGCAATCTATATTGATACAACCAATTTTTCGATAGAGCAGGTTGTAGATAAAATGCTGGATTATATTAAATAATGGATCGAACTTTACTTAGAAATTTTTCAATTATTGCTCATATTGACCACGGCAAATCTACTCTGGCTGATCGGATATTAGAAATAACCGGAGCTGTAGACCCGCGACATAAAGGCGACCAACTGCTTGACGATATGGACTTGGAGAAGGAAAGAGGCATAACTATTAAGGCTTCAATGGTCAGGCTGAATTATTTTTCGAAAAAATTTAATAAAGAATTTATTTTAAATCTTGTGGATACTCCGGGCCACGTTGATTTTACCTATGAGGTATCTAAGTCTTTGGCTGCTTGTGAAGGGGCAGTGCTGGTTGTTGATGCCGGACAGGGCATTGAAGCTCAAACTGTAGGCAATTATTATTTAGCTATGGATAATAATCTGCAGGTTATTCCAGTAATTAATAAAGTTGATTTAATTTCCGCTGACGTTGCCCGCGTTAAATTACAGGTTGAGACTGTTTTAGGTTTTAAAGAAGACGAAATTATCTTAGCTTCAGCCAAAGAAGGCAAAGGGGTTATTGAAATTTTAGACCGGATAATTGAGACGGTTCCTGCGCCCGCAGGTGATGATGCTGGGCCTTTAAAGGCTTTAATTTTTGATTGCCGCTTCGATTCATTTAAAGGCGTAGTTGTTTTCTTGAAAATTATTGATGGCCAGATTACAGCTAAAACTCAATTAAAAATGTTCCACAGCGGTAAAGTTTATAAAATTGAGGAGTTGGGAGTATTTAATTTAAAATATTGTCCGGTAGACACCTTAACCTGTGGTGAAGTTGGGTATTTTACTGCCAATATGCGTGATCCTCGCGAGGTAGTGATTGGAGATACGATTACTGACCCTAAAAATCCTTGTGCTGCTGCTTTACCGGGGTATCGCAAGGTTAAACCTTTAGTTTTTTGCGGTATTTATCCGGTTAATCCGGCAGATTTCCCGGAGCTACGCGATGCCATGGATAAACTAAAGCTTTCGGATGCTTCTTTTGTTTTTGAACCGGAAAATTCTCAATCTTTCGGCACGGGCTTTCGCTGCGGTTTCCTTGGCCTTTTGCATATGGAAATTGTTCAGGAAAGGCTTGAGCGTGAGTATAATTTAAATTTAATACTTACTGTGCCTAATGTTGTTTACCGCATTAAAACTAAATCCGGTGAACTTATTGAAGTTGATACCCCGGTTAAGCTGTGTGCGCCTCAGGATATCGAAGAAGCATTTGAACCTTTTGCTAGTTTGCTAATGATTGTTCCGGTTGATTCCATCGAAGCAGTTTGTGATTTCACTAAATCACGCAGGGGTGTATTTGTTTCAAATGAATACCTGGGAGAGGACCGCGTAAAAGTGGTTTTTACTGTTCCGCTTTCTGAGATAATTGTCGATTTTTATGACCGCATGAAATCGATTACTCGTGGGTACGGTTCGATGGATTATGAAGTTAAAGAGTACCTGCCAACCAAATTGGTAAAACTCGACATAATGTTAAATTCTCAAATTTGCGATGCTTTTTCTTCTTTAATGTTTAAAGATAAAGCTATGTCACGGGCACACTTATTAGTTTCTAAGTTAAGAGAGCTGATACCTCGCCAATTATTTGAAGTTTCTATCCAGGCAGCAGTAGGTAATCAAATTTTAGCTTCTGAAAAAATCCGCTCAGCTGGTAAAAATGCAACAAGTAAATGTTCCGGAGGAGATATTACCCGTAAGCGTAAACTCTGGGAAACTCAGAAAAAAGGCAAGAAACGCCTTAAGCAATTTGGTAAAGTGGAGATACCGCAAGAAGCATTCCTGGAGGTGTTAAAAATATGAGTTTAAAAAAGAAATCCGTGCTGCGTGATTGGGTTGAATCAATTATAATTGCTTTTCTTTTAGCGATGGTTATTCGGGCTTTCATAGTGCAGGCATTTAAGATTCCTTCCGGATCTATGCGCATGACTTTAATTGAGGGCGACTTAATACTTGTAAATAGGTTTATTTACGGAGCAAAAGTTCCCTTTACTAAGTTTAGTCTACCTGATATCCGGCAGCCAAAAAGGGGGGATGTAATAGTTTTTATTTCCCCCGAAGATAAGAAAAAAAATTTTATTAAAAGATTAGTCGGACTGCCTGGAGAAACAATTGAAATTAAAGGCGGCTCAATTTATGTCAATGATAAGCCGGCTACCGAAGTAATTTTTAACCAGATTTACTATTTTAACAAAGGCGATTTTGGTTCCCTGGGGCAAAAAATAATTGTTCCTAAAGACAGCTATTTTGTTTTAGGTGATAATTCCGTTAATTCTAAAGATAGCCGTTATTGGGGGTTTGTTCCCAAAGATAACGTTCTCGGACAAGCAATGGTTATTTATTGGCCTGTGCAAAGAATAAGGGTAATTAAGTGAATATAGCAAATAAAATTTCAACTTTTCGTATCTTAAGTGTCCCATTTTTTATTGCCTGCCTATTATTTTATTCTCCGGAAATGGCATTTTTAAAAAACTTAGCTTTAATTATATTTATTTTAGGCGTTATCTCCGATGGTTTGGACGGTTTTATTGCCCGTAAAGCTAAATTACAATCTAAAGCCGGATTAATTTTAGACCCATTAGGTGACAAGCTTTTATTAATGAGTGCCTTTATATTTTTGTCCCCTTTAAGCAGATTTGAATTAAAATTTCCGCTTTGGGTTGTTTTTATAGTAATTTCGCGGGATGTGATTATAATTATTGGTGCGGTAGTTATTTATATGGTTAAGCAAAATATAGATGTTTATCCTACAAAGTGGGGAAAACTTACCACTATGTTTCAGATGCTTTCGGTTACTTGTGTTTTATTACAATGGAAAGTAGCTGAACTTATTTGGTGGCCAGCTGTGATTTTTACAATTATTTCCGGCATTGATTATGTAAAGAGAGGATTTAAAATTTTATATGCTTTGGACAATCGGCGCGTTATTAGCTAGTTATTTACTCGGCAGCATACCTACGGCTTATCTTTTTGGGAAAATACTTAAGGGAATAGATATCCGTAAGGTTGGTTCCGGAAATGTCGGGGCAACTAACGCCCTGCGTGCTTTAGGTAAAATTCCGGGTATTATAGTTTTAATTTTAGATATATTTAAAGGGTTTGTTGCAGTTATTTTCCTGGGTAGCTATTTTGCGAATAAGCCAGTTTTATTTCAGGAATATAACTTGATTGTTCTCATGGGTTTATGTTGTATATGTGGACATAACTGGACAATATTTTTGCAATTTAAGGGAGGCAAAGGTATCGCTACTTCTTTCGGCGTACTGCTTGCGCTTTCATTGAAAATAGCCGGATTGGGCGGAATAATCGGGTTACTGGTTTTAGCCTGGTTTATTGTTTTTATAATTTCAAGAATGGTATCTTTGGCTTCGATTACTTCGGCCATAGCATTGCCGGTTCTTTGCTTTTTGTTTAAACAGCCAGTTCCGGTTCTTCTCTTAAGCCTATTGCTTAGTATTTTTGTGCTTATTCGCCATAAGTCTAATCTTTTCCGGATATTCAAAAACCAGGAACCTCGTCTATATTTTAATAAAAAAAATAATTAGTTTGAGTAAGTAAGCGCTTTCTTTTTCAGGCCAAATCCTATTGATTTGGCTTTTTTTTGGTTGCATACTTGTGTCGAAAGGATTAAAAACATGCGTAACTTACTCTACAAAAATTTAACTTCTCTTGACCGTGGACGCAAAATAATTGCCAGCTCTGAGATAGCTGATAAAGAGGGAGTGCACAGTATTGTTCGCCGGCATTTTGCTTATATTATCAAGCAGATTGAAAGCGTAGATGCTAAAAGGCCGCAGCCGTATTTATACGTCTTAAAAGAAAAAAATTCAAAGGAAAAACGGGAACACTTCTTTTGTAAGATTAAAGGGAGTATTGTTGTGGAAAATAAAGGAAAATTGTTGTTAATTTCCTTCATTCATACATTGAGGGTTCAACTTACTATTTCTGAGAAATTAATCGAAAAAATAAGTTAAATTTTTTAATCTGGATAAAATATGCCCTTATTTTAAATTAAAATAGGGGCATATTTTTTTTATTTTTCTTGTTGACATAAGCTTTTGGCTGTATATAATAATAACAATATGAAAAAAGGACATTTCCGCTACAAAGCTATGGCGCTAGTTTGTTTAGCGCTTTTATTTTTATTATCTAATTTAGCCTTTGCGCAAGATCAGGCCACGGATTATCTTTGTGAGGTAGGAAAAAGTTTTTATTCCTTAGGCAGGTCTGAGGATGCACTTGCAGAATTTGAGAAAGTCTTGTTAGTTGACCCTGGTAATAAAACAGCTAAAGAGTATATTAGTAAGATTCTTGCTGCAGATTTTGCTCCGGGTTTAAAACCCAGAGCGACTGAAGATTTTCCTAAACCTATTGTAGCCCAAGATTCCTCTATAGTAACAAAACCTGTGTTAGTTCAGAATTCTTCTGAACCTGCTGTAATTCAAAATTCCCCTGTAGTACAAAAACTCGTAACAACTCAAACTGTTCCCTTAAATAATTCTGTTGTGGAAAAATCTAGTTTAACAAAAGAGCAGGCAATGGATTTAGCGCTTACCGGTAAAATGGTTGCCGATCCAGATGTATTTGTTCCCTATGCCGCATCCGATAATGTTGCAGGTAAAAAATCGGATAAGCCGGGTATAAAGGTTGGGCCATTAAGAGTAAGCGGAGATGCGCAGGTAAGCTTTGGGGTTACGCCTGATGAGTTTATTTGGAAACGGGCAAATTTTGATTTAAATGAAAAAAGCAAAAGCTGGAGAATGAATTCTGATGCGGTATTTAATAATCGATTCGATACTTTTGACCCTAGGATTTATGATCGATTAAATGTTAATTTGGATACGGAGAATAAGGAGGGGTTTAATTTTCACTCTAATTTAACCATTGATCCCTGGAGTTTTACTGGAAAGACTAGTAAAATTACCCTTAATAATGGTACTGATAGCGCAGAAATGCAGTTGTATTATTGGTCAAATACCGGTTATATTGTCAATAATACCGTATATACTCAAAAGACCGGAGATACTCTTAACATCCCGGAACTTAAAGTTAAAAATGGGAAAACAGCCCAGACTATTATAAGTTCTTCATGGAGCGGTGATTTTGATATTCCGAGTATGAAAATTGAGCGGCAGTTTCAGCCGATACGTGAGTTATGGGTTGATTATGCTAATGATCAAATTAAGTTTCGCGCATTTCCGATGGCTTATCAGGATCAGGTCTATACTTCTGATGATCCGATGAATATAAGCAACCATGGGATATGGTGGAAAGATAGCAAGTGGTTACGTATGTATACTCCGGGGTCTTACCTTACTGGGCTTAATGCTTATACTAAAGGCTATTGGGATGACTCTCTTTCCTTTCTTTCTAAAGACTCAAATGGTAAATACCTTACAGCTTTAAGAGGTTTCTCTTTTAATTTTATGCCGGATGAAAGCACTTCCTTTGATACTACTTTTGCCACACCTAAACATCTTTGGCAGGATTATGATCAGGTGGACAATGTGATTAATGCTACCCGTTTAAAACACTATTTTGCCGATAATCTTATGGCTGGAACAACCTTTACCAGCCGCACAGGGTTTATTACCGATCCGGATCAAAAACTTGATAGTCAGAATTATGTTGGCGGGGCAGACGTTGCTTATGAGGTTGCCGATGGTTTAAAAGCCCAGGCTGAAGTTTTAACTTCACAGTCTTTTTATGATATGAGCAACTCTACCTTCAAAACAGAGTCTCGCGGTAATGCTTATTATTTTTCATTTATCAGCCGTTATCCGCAAAAAAGTATAATGGATTTAAAATATGGGTATGATGAGATAGCTTTGGATAAAGATGAGAGCTTTCTTGTTAAATCTAAGTTTTATTTAAGTCGAATGGATGAGAGTTTTGATTCTTCGCTTTCCGATTATCATAATACCCGACAGGATACTTTCTGGAGCAGGCATATTCATTTTCGTAAACCGATGAATTACTATGCTCAGGGATTAGAAGGGGATGATACTAATTGGAGTGAACTTAACGCAACCCGTATCGGTGATGGAATTGATGCCGGAAGAAATACTATTGGTTTTCGCGTTGAATCGTTTCTTGATAATAAAATTTACAACCTTTTTGATGTGCGCAATGTTCATAACGTCAATGGTAAGTTTATCGAAAATGTAGTTCGCGATGAGGCAACTGTTTCGATTACTGAAAAGTTAACTGCTAAAGCTTTCGGTATCTATCAGAAACTACCTCATACGGTAGGTGGAATTGATCCGTTTATCTATGATGGCAATACCGGAGAATTTTTTTCTAATTCAGCTGTTCCTGACGGTGAAGATCCTTCAGTTATGACCGGTTCACTCGGCTTAAATTACGATTTTTTTGACTGGTTAAGTTTAAATGGAGTGTATGAAAGGACCAATGATTATTATATAGGTTACGACGGTTTTCCTGCCAATACCTTGAAAAATGATACTAATTTATGGGGCGAGTTTCATCAGAATGACAATCTTTACAAAACCAAAAATCCTACCTTGTATGATCAAGGGGAATTTCCTCAGGCGCCATACGACTATTTTAATGTTTATAAAACCGGATTAAGATTGTCGCCTTTGGATAATATGGATATTTACCTTGATTATACGCGTAATGATTTTGAAAGCGCCGGACAAAATTCAGATAACATGAATCATGTTGGTATCGAAATAACTTATATGCCTTGCAAGAAATTTGGCATGGCTTTTAAGTACACTTACTCAAGATGGCAGGATACCGACCGGTTAATTAATGGAGAGACTAATCCTTTGGGCCATCATAATTTTTTCAGTGAATTTAGGTATCTACCTTCAAAGGACGATGAATTTATTATGCAATACGGTGAAGGTAACCCCAGCAACTTGGGAGGTATGTCGCTAGACCCTTACGGCGGCACATTATTAACCATAGATACCGCACACATTATCCGCGCTTATTACCGCAGAAAGTTTTAAATTTTAAATTCCATTTTTTATTTTAAATAAATATCGATTTGTTTAATTTGACGTGATCTAACTTTTTGAGCGTATGGGGCGTTTAGGGTCGGTGAATTTATTTCCGTAGGTTGATCGTTTTCAAAAATAATTACTTTAGATATTGCAGCACAGTTCTCTCCAAAAGTATTTTTTCTTTCAGGGTTGTGATAAGTTACTTGAATTTGGCCTAGAAAATTAAAAGAATATTTTCCGTTTTTGTTAAATAACCAACCTGCTAATTTAGGCTTAAAAGTTAAATTAAGCTGTCCGTTCTTATCTAATGTAAATGGTGCCAGTCCGATATTCATCGCCAGCCAAATGTGCAGGAATTCGGCAGTTGAGCCGGAGAGCCTGGCCACAAAACCATTGCCTTGCAAGTTTTTGTCAGGAAATACGCTGCTGGCTAAAAAAGATGAATTTTCTAGTATACTGCGGCCGTATCTTTGTGGATTTTGAAAAGGTATAAGTACATTTTTAAATTCGGCATAAAATTCTTCCGCGAGCCCGCCTTTAAGCAGCTCAAGGATATATTTATATTCCATATGTAGCCAGATAGATTCATTTTCCAGCCAGCCGCGGGTAAATACCCGGCATCGTCCGATTTCTTCCGGCATGGAATTAAGGCAGGCAGTAACTTTATACATTTTTAATTTATTGTCAAAAAGATCGCTTTTTTTAGTTGATTTATGAAGAGCTAAAAGTTGTTGATTGTTGTCCGAAAGCCTTAATGCATGCATTTGGCCTTCAAGAAATAAGGGCAGTGGTTTCTGAACGAATTTTTTAGGTTTTATATAATGATCTTTAACTGAGTCGTATTCGAAAACTGTATTAATAAAATAGGAACTATAAATACCCAGCTTTTTATTAAAGGCTTTAGCCAATCCCTTTTCAAGTTTTTCTAAGGCAGTATTTAAGAAGCTGTTAAGTTTATCGGCTGATAAATTATTTAGGGTGCCGGAAAAGCCAAACCGGGTTTTTTGGCGGTAATTTTCTTTTAAGGTATTGCTTTTATCCCAGTAATTAAATTCATCTTCCGAGAATAAAGTTGAAAGCTGTTCAGTAAAATTAGCAATTTCTTCGGCAACTTCAATTTCCTTGATTTGTGAATTTTCCAACGCTTGTTTTATCATTTTAAGCAAGCGTTTTAGTTCAAAGGTTTCGCAGGCGGATGAACCAAAAAGGGCAGGTAGGCCGTTAAGAGAATCAAACCAGTTAGGCTTATTTGCTTCCATTTCAATTCCCACTCCAAATGGATCCAGGGAAGCTAATTTGTTTACCGCTAAGCACAGAAGCTTGCCGGTAAGTGAAGTATAATGAATCTCGCCTGTGCCATATTGATTTCTTAAAATGTGCGGGCTATTCAAGCGTTTATGAAGCATTTCTTTTTTGAGAGTATCAACCATAAGGGAATGCATCTGGCGCGCTTGAGCGTTATAAAGAACATATTTTTCACTGCGCGGTTTAACGATTTCGGAATTATCAAAGAAAGAAAAGGCTTTTTTATCGAAGAAAAGCTCCTTAAGTTTCTCCGGGTAAATCCCCAAGTAGCTTTCAATTAAGTCCAAGTTATAAACCCAGTGATCCGTCCAAAAACCTTCGCCGTGTTCAGCTTCCTGTGTTTTTACGGCAGAAGATAAAAGGGTATCAAGAAAATTGTCATAAGAGCCTTTAAGCTTAATTCCGCTGCCTTCTAGAAAAAAGATAAGTCCCCCCGGAGTAAAAGGATTTTTAAGAAACAGTTTAAGTTTATTAATATCTTTTTCCGCAACAGTACCAGCTAGTAATTTGAACAAGTCCAGGCTTTCTTTGAGTACAAAGTTTTCGCCTTTTACAATTAAAGGGTTAAAGCCGTCGCTTTGAATTAAATTCATAAAGAAAATAATATTTTCATCGCCGATAGCCGGATTAAACCAAAGATCGTTACGCCGGTTTTGGTTTGTATCACGATAATTACCGTTACCTTGAGAGAAGTAGGTAGGTTCAAGCTGGAATTTATTATAGTCTCGTTCTAGGTCGCCGTGTTTACGCGCATAAAGGTAAAAGACTGCTCCAGACTTGAAAACTTCAGGATAACCCCCGCGCATAATGTTATCCAGATAGGTTTGTCCGGCATAAAGGTCAAAAGCTTTGGAGCTGCTTTTAGTTAAGATTTCATTTTTTAATTTATTAATCAGATCGGAATTTTGAGCAAGCTTTTCTTCTATGTAGCCGTATTTTGTAATTTTATCAATTGAACTATTTAAAGTTTCTACGTTTCTAGCCTGACCGATTATTGAATAGAATGTTTTATTTTCTCCGGCTTTAAGTTTAAGTTTTAAGAAAAGTAAAGCGCTGGGGGTTTTGCTTTTAGTTAATTGCCATCCCGGGTATGAAAAATTTTGTTTCAATAGAAACTTAGATGGATAGGAGAAATCAGTTACTGCGCCAAAAATAGCCTCAGGATCAACAATCGGACGGATGATTTTGGCGCTCTTCTTTTGAAAATGAAAGCTAAGATAAAAATTACCAGCGTCAATATGCACAACTTCCGGTCGGTCAGCTGGATCAACTTCCAGCTTGTAAAACGGTACATCATTATCCAGATTATTAACATTCATCCAGGCTTCAATTGTACGCCCAAGTTTTTTTAAGAAAAAATTATTAACGCCATAAGGAACAACTTGAGGTAAGCCGTCAATAACTTCAAGGCTCTGGGGTTTTTTACCGGTATTTTCGATAGTTACTGTCCGGCTTAACCCGGCAAATGTATCGTTGGGGATGTTAAAGTATTCAACTCGGGTTTTGATTCCAAGCGTGTAGTTGTTTTCTTCGATAGTCAGCTTGGCTGAATCGATGCGCATAGAGTTGGCTATTTGATATTTTAAATTTGAACTACCGTTATGAAATGGTTCGTAGCAGATAGTTTCCTTAGCAGATTTAATTTTAATGAAGGTACGGAATCCGTGGCTGGTTACGAATTGCCAGGATTTATTTGCCGGAAAAAACTCTAAAATCGCCTGGTCTTTATCTCTGGTGCCAAAGCTGGAAATGCATTGGCCGCGGTTAACATAGAAGACCCACATCGGGATTCCGTATTTTCCGGCGATCCCCGGGAAAAAGTTAGCGAAAGGCTTGGCGTAATTGTAATTTTCAATAACAAATTCGCCTTGCTCGTTTAAATAATATTTTGCTTTAGTTTTATTAATTTTTGGATTCATCTTAGCTTAAGTTAATTATTAATATTGTACATATTTTACTTAGTTTGTCAACTTATACCAATCTAATGTATTCATCTGGAATAATTCTAATAAGTTTTACCTTCAAGATCAATCTAGCTGTCTTCTCTTGGTTCTCGCATGGACGCTTGACGCTACCCGCGTGTCGCATCCTACGCGGAAGGAATATTACTCGAGCACGATTTTCCGGCTATTTAATAACACGGCAGAGCGGTAAGATTCCTTCGAGCGTAGAGACGTCCGGCTGGGGACAGCTCAGGCGTTGCGTGAAGAATAAGACAAGTCAGGCGTGACAATTGCCTGTGTATATATTGACTTTTAAGATAAAGGATGATAATATATTTTAAAATTGGAGAGAAAAATGTCGATAGATAAAGAAACAGTTGAACAAGTTGCGCATTTAGCGCGTATAGAATTGCAGCCGAACGAGTTAGAAAAATTATCCGGCCAGCTGCATGATATATTAGGCTTTATTGATAAGATAAGCACTTTAAATATCGAAAATATTGCTCCTGCCAGTCATATTTTACCTATAAGCAATGTATTACGTGAAGATGTTCCCCATATTTCACTAACCCCGGAAAAAGCTTTGGAAAATGCCCCAAGTAAACAAGGTAATTTCTTCAGCGTTCCTAAAGTAATCGAATAATTATGGAATTAAATCAGTTAACCGCTCATGAATTATTGGCTAAACTAAAATCCGGATCAACTACTCCTGATGCCATAGGTAAATTACTTTATGCGCGCATTCAAGAAGTTGATGCGAGAGTTAATGCTTATGTTAGGTCGTCTGGTTTGATAAGTTCTTTTGGCGGCTTACCAGTTACTATTAAAGACAATATCTGTACAGATGGGTTAAATACCGAATGTTGCTCAAAAATCCTCCAGGGTTTCCGTCCGCCGTATGACGCAACGGTAATTTGTAAGTTAAAGGAATTTGGTGCAAATATTTTTCCTTTAAAAGCAAATATGGATGAATTTGCTTTTGGGTCTTCGACTGAAAATTCATACTTTGGCCCGACACATAATCCCTGGGATTTAGCATCTGTTCCCGGCGGCTCTTCCGGTGGCTCTGCAGCTGCTGTGGCTGCTGATGAAGCGATTTGGGCATTGGGATCTGATACCGGTGGGTCAATCCGTCAGCCGGCATCTTTTTGTGGTGTAGTGGGATTAAAGCCTACTTATGGACGTGTTTCACGTTTTGGGCTAATTGCTTTTGCTTCCAGCCTTGACCAGATTGGTCCGATTACTAAAGATGTAGAGGATGCGGCAATTTTAACTCAAGTTATTTCAGGATATGACCCTAATGATTCAACCTCGGTAAATCAAAATGTGCCGGATTATACTAAAAGTTTGACCAAGGATATTAAAGGCTTAAAAATCGGTATACCTAAAGAATATTTCGTTCAGGGGCTAGATCCGGAAATTAAATTTAGTATTGAGGAAGCAATTAACAAGTTAAAGTCTTTGGGCGCATCGATTAAGCAGGTTTCTCTGCCACATACCGAGTATGCAGTTCCGGTTTATTATATTATTGCAACTGCCGAAGCCAGTTCAAATTTAGCCAGATTTGATGGCGTGCAATATGGGTATCGGGCTAAGGCAGATAATTTAATTCAAATGTACAAAAAGACACGCGCAGAAGGATTTGGAGCTGAAGCAAAACGAAGGATTATACTTGGGACGTTTGTTTTATCGCATGGATATTATGATGCTTATTATTTGCGCGCCTTAAAAGTTCGCACGCTTATAAAACAGGATTTTGACCAGGTATTTAGTGATTGTGATTGTATTGTTGCCCCAACTTCGCCAAGTGCCGCTTTTAAAATTGGCGAGAAAACAGAGGATCCTTTAAAAATGTATCTTTCCGACATATATACTATTTCGGTAAATTTAGCCGGGATTCCGGCAATATCTATTCCTTGTGGTTTTACTAAAAAAGGCCTGCCGATAGGTTTGCAGGTTATGGCCAAAGCATTTAATGAAGAGATGCTTTTTAAGGTAGCGCATACTTTTGAACAAAATACAGAATGGCACAAAATTAAACCCAAACTATGAAATATCAGACAGTTATCGGCTTAGAGGTTCATCTGCAGCTAAACACTAAAACGAAAGCATTTTGTGGCTGCGTTATTGATTTTGGTAAAGCGCCTAATTCTAGCGTTTGTCCGGTTTGTTTAGGTTTTCCCGGAACTCTTCCGGTATATAACAAAGAGGCGCTTAATTTTGCAATAAAAGTAGCCTTGGCTTTTAATTGTCAGGTACAAGGGCATACTAAATTTGACCGCAAAAATTATTTTTATCCCGATCTGCCAAAAAATTATCAAATTTCTCAGTATGATTTGCCTTTATCTCTAAATGGTTATTTGTATATTCATGGTAAAGACGAGCCTAAACGTATTGGTATTACTCGTATACATTTAGAAGAAGATGCCGGTAAGCTTATTCATGAAGCTGGTTCCAGCTTGGTTGATTATAACCGTACGGGAATTCCTTTAATTGAAATTGTCAGTGAGCCGGATTTAAATAGCCCCCAGGAAGCTTTTGATTATCTGACTAACTTGAAGAGTATACTTGAGTACTTAGATGTATCTGACTGCGATATGGAAAAGGGTTCTTTGCGTTGCGATGCTAATATTTCATTGAGATTAAACGGGGCAAAAGAATTAGGTGTTAAAACAGAACTAAAGAATATGAATTCTTTTAAAGGAGTTAAAGATGCTTTAACCTATGAAGTTATCCGGCAAACCGAATTGCTTGAAAATAAAGAAAAAATAACGCAGGATACCCGGCTTTGGGATGCAGAAAAGGGTGTGACTGTTTCTATGCGCAGTAAGGAAGGCGCTAAAGATTACCGGTATTTCCCTGAGCCGGATTTAACCGTTTTTATAATTAACCAAATGATGACTGAGCAAATTAAAACTCAGTTACCGGAATTGCCTCAGGAAAAATCTCTGCGCTTTATGCGGGATTATTCATTGTCAGAGTATGATGCTAAAATTTTAGTCAGTTCTAAAAAGGATGCCCAGTTTGCTGAAGAGTGTATTCAAAAATATCCTGGCAAAGATAAAAAAGAAATTGTTAATTGGTTGATCGGCCCGTTATTGTCGGAAGCTAATCTTAGGAAGGGAGAATTGAATCAATTAAGTATAAATAAGGACGAATTGCTCTGTTTAATCGGTTTTGTGGAAAGAGGGGAGATTTCCCATTTGTCCGCTAAAAGCGTATTAACACAAATGATTGATTCGGGTAAAACCGCTCAAGCGTTAATTAAAGAAGGCAATCTCTTACAGGTATCTAACGAGAGTGAATTAATAAAAATCATTGAAACGGTTATTGCTGAGAATGAAAAGTCAACTGCTGATTTTAAAGCGGGAAAAACAAATGCCATCATGTTTTTGGTTGGACAGGTAATGAAAAAAAGCCTGGGAAAGGCTAACCCTAAAATTGTCGGTGATTTAATAAGGCGGAGGCTTAGCTAATGCGTAAAAATATACTTATCGGTATCCTGCTTGTCGCAATCTTATTTATTAGTGTTGAAAAGGGTTTTTCGAATAATAAAAATAATGATCAGCTTTACAAGCAAGTTGAAGTATTTAGCGATACCTTGGCGATTATTCAGAAAGAATATGTTGATGAAACTAAAACTAAGGATCTGATCAATGGTGCTTTAAAAGGAATGCTTGCTTCGCTTGATCCGTATAGCCAGTTTATGGACCAGGATGCTTTCAATGAATTAAAGGTTGATACTCAGGGGAAATTCGGTGGACTAGGTATTGAGATTACAATTAAGGACGGATTATTAACTGTAATTACCCCCATAGAGGATACACCAGCATGGAAAGCAGGCATAAAATCCAATGATCATATTGTTAAAATTAATGATGTTTTGACGCGTGATATGAGTTTGACTGATGCGGTTAAAAAAATGCGCGGCAAACCCGGTGAAGTTGTAAATCTTTCAATATTAAGGGATACTGAAAAAAAAGTTTTAGAATTTAAAATTATTCGGGACATTATTAAAATCAAAGATATAAAATACGTAGGTATTTTAGCAAATGGGGTTGGTTATATTCGTTTATCTGAATTTCGTGAGAATACATTACAAGAATTTAATAATGCTTTAAGCACTCTTTCTAAACAAGGAATGAAGGCTCTAATTGTTGATCTGCGCAATAACCCTGGAGGACTGCTTGATGTAGCAGTAAAAATTACCGGCAGATTCCTTGCTCCGAATAAGTTGATTGCTTATACTAAAAGCAGGCAAAAAGATCAAAACTTAGAGTTTTTTTCTGAATCTAAAAATACCATAATTGACTTACCGCTGGCAATTTTAATTAATGAGGGATCAGCTTCCGGATCTGAAATTGTTGCCGGTGCCCTTCAGGATTATAAGCGCGCCATAATTATCGGTACTAAATCTTTTGGTAAAGGGTCAGTACAGACAATTATTCCCTTGGGAGATGGATTGGCTTTACGTTTGACTACCAGTCACTATTTTACTCCTTCCGGAAAAATTATTCATGGTAAAGGAGTCATCCCGGATATTTTGGTAGAAAAATCAGAGGCTGAAGATAAAGGGCTGGATGATAAAAATAAAAAAGTAGTAAAATCTATTGAGGGGAAGAATGATTTTGATTACAAATCCGATGAACAGATTGTGCGCGCAATTAACTCCCTAGAAACAATTGAATTTTATAAACAAGCCCATAAAAATGAAAAATAGATTTCTCTTTTTCAGCTTAATAATTCTGATTTTTTTTATATTTATAGCCTTAATTTTAATACCGGTTAAAAAAAAGCCAATAGTTAAAAAGGCTTTTGTCAGTAAAGGCGAAATTGCCATAGTAATTGATGATTGGGGATACCACTTAGACAATTTATCAATTATTGAAGGAATTAAGCAGCCTCTAACCTGTGCAGTTTTACCGAATCTTAAAAATTCTGCATTAGTTGCGCAGGATTTAAATAAACTTAAATGTGAAATAATACTGCATTTACCGATGCAGCCAAAAGAGAAATTCCGGCTTGAAAGTAATACTATTACTTTGGATATGGACAGCCAACAAATCCTTGGTATTCTTAATAGAGACTTAGCTTCAGTAATTTTTGCTAAAGGTTTGTCTAATCACATGGGTTCAGCAATTACTGAAAATGAGCAAATAACTTCTATTATTATGACTGAAGCAAAAAGGCGTAAGCTGTATTTTTTGGACAGTTTTGTGACGGCTAAGTCTATATGTAAAAAAACAGCCAAAAAAACAGGGATAAAGTTTGCTCAAAGGAACATCTTCCTTGATAATCAAAACGATTTAGAATATATAAAGGGGCAAATTGTTAAGCTAAAAAATTTAGCCGGGAAGTACGGTACTGCCATTGGTATAGGCCATGATCGTAAAATAACTTTATTGGCATTAAAAGAGATGCTTCCGCAGTTAGAAAGCCAGGGGTATAAGTTTGTTTTTGTTTCCGAGGCAACCAGATGATTGTCCTGGGAATTGAAAGTTCTTGCGATGAAACCGGAGTAGCAGTTGTTAAGAATGGTAAGGAAATTCTTTCCAGTGTAGTAGCTAGTAGTTTAAAGTTACACAGTAAGCATGGAGGAGTAATTCCCGAAATTGCTTCACGTCTGCAGCTAGAAAGTATAGCCGGCGTATTTAATCAGGCAATAGCTAACGCTAAGATTGACCTTAAGCAGATCGATCTAGTCGCAGTTACTTCCGGCCCGGGGCTGCCAGGGTCTTTATTAGTTGGAATATCTTTTGCTAAAGCATTGGCTTTAAGTTTAAACAAGCCCTTACTTGGGGTTAACCATATTTATAGCCATATTTATTCAAACATTCTTTGCCATAAGAATATTAAACTTCCGGCTGTGGCATTAGTAGTTTCCGGAGGGCACACCAGTCTTTTTTATGTTAAAGATTTTCCTAAATTTTATGTTTTAGGCCAGACTCGCGATGATGCCTGCGGTGAAGCTTTTGATAAAATAGCCAAAATTATGGGGTTAGGTTATCCCGGGGGGCCTTTAATTGAAGCGTTAGCTAGAAATGGGGATAAAAATAAAATTAAATTTGCCTGTTCCGGTATGAATAACGAAATGGATTTTAGCTTTAGCGGAATTAAAACAGCAGTTTTTTATTATTTAAAAAATAAGAAAATTACCCTAAGGTTAAAACAAGATCTGGCTGCTTCTTTTCAGGAAAGCGTAGTCAATGTTTTAATTAAAAAATCTTTGATGGCTTGTAAACATAAAAAAGTTTCCAATCTTCTAATCGGCGGGGGAGTTATTGCCAATACTTACTTGAGGCAGAAAATCACACAAGCAGCAAAGAAGGAGGGAATTAATTGCTATTTTCCAGATACTCTGTTGTGCATGGATAATGCTGCTATGGTTGCCGGGCTTGGTGGGTATCTTTATAAAAAAGGTGAAGTAAGTAATTTCTATTTAAATATGGAATTTAGTTAAAAGGAGGGCATATGCCTACTGATTTTCAGATGGTTATGCGTTTGTTGCTTACCTTAATCTTAAGCGGTTTAATTGGCCTTGAACGCCAGGTTCACCGTAGAGATGCCGGATTGCGTACGCATATCCTAGTGGCTTTAGGATCGTGCCTTATCATGTTGACATCTTTATATGTTTTTGATATATATAAAGAGCAGGTTTCATTAGACCCGGTGCGTATAGCAGCCGGAGTGGTTACTGGAATTGGTTTCCTTGGTGCCGGTACCATTATTCGTTCACCTGATGGAGTAAAAGGTTTAACTACTGCTGCCAGTCTTTGGGTAGTTGCCGGGCTAGGATTAGCAGTAGGGGTTGGTTTTAATAAAATTGCAATTTATACGACGATTTTAGTCCTAATCGTTTTACATTTTTTACGTTTTGCAGAAGATACGCTTAAGGAGGATACCCGTGGCATTTAAGAAAAAATTAGAAGAGAAAACTCTGGATGTTGATGCCGCAATGCAGGGCACTTTGAGTTTCAGGGATCCGGTTAATTTGCGAATTAATGGTAAATTTGAAGGAAATCTTGATACCCGGGGAAACCTGACAATTGGACCGACTGCCCTAATTAACGCTGATATTATTGGTGACAATATTGTTATTGGCGGCAAGGTTAAAGGTAAGATTACTGCCCGAGAGCGGCTTACGCTTTTGCCTCAGGCGCTAGTTGAAGGGCAGATTTATCCGGCGAAACTTAATATTATCGAAGGCGCAATTTTTCAAGGGCAATGTACAATGTTACACGATTTTCTCGATCCCGAACAGTTAGCAAAATATTTAGAAGTAGAATTAAGCTCAATAATTGAATGGGCTAATTCCGGGAAAATTCCGGCAAATAAAGAAAATGAAAGTTGGAAGTTTGAACGCAAAGCGGTAGATGCCTGGGTAGCAACAGGTAAAATCGCAAAATAATTTATGCTTGAAGAAAAAATGCTTACAGTCAGGGATGTATCGATGCTCTTAGGAGTGCCTGAAAAAGAAGTTTTAGATTTAGCAGAAACCGGCACAATTCCTGGGTACAAAGTTGGCGGCTTATATTTAAGATTCAAAAAAGAACAGGTCGAACAATATAGAAAAAATCAGAGCCACTTACATCCCAAGGCGGCAAAACTGGAGTCAGCCGGGGTAAAAAACAGGATTCATGATTTTTTTTATTTTAATGATTTTTATATTTTTGCTGTAATTTTTATAATCCTTTTAAGTTACTTGCTTTTCCGGGGTTTATAAATAAATGCCGCATAAACAAGGTTTCTGCGATCTGGGTTTTGCTAAGTTTGATACGAACAGAAAAAAACGAAAAGGTTTCGCCGAAGTAATTTATTGCCCGGGTAAAGACCTTAGCCATCTTAAAAAAATTGCTCAAAAGGTTGTTAAGCTAAAAGAAGACCTGCTTTTAACTAAACTGGATAAAAAAACATTTTCTTTTTTAAAAAAAGTAATACCTGCCTTAAAGTATAATCCTCTTGGAAAAATCGGTTATCTCTTAGCTAAGCCTAAAGTTATTTCTAAAGGCAGAGTTTTAGTGCTTTGTGCCGGGACCAGCGATATTTCTATAGCTGAAGAGGCAGTGCAAACGCTAGAAGTTATGGGGAATCGTGTTGAAAAGCTGTATGATGTCGGTGTCGCTGGGGTACATCGCCTGATGAGTAATCTTGATAAATTAAAAACAGCTCAAGTGATTATTGTTGTTGCCGGGATGGAGGGGGCGCTTCCTAGTTTGGTCAGCGGATTAGTTAGGGCTCCAATTATTGCTGTGCCAACCAGCTGCGGGTATGGTTCTAGTTTTTCGGGCTTGGCCGCTTTGCTAACTATGTTAAACGGTTGTTCGCCGGGAGTAACGGTTGTAAATATTGATAATGGTTTTGGCGCAGGATACTTTGCCAGCCTAATTAACCGGGGTTAAAATGGGATTTTCAGGATTAGATATTTATAAATTATTACCAAAAACAAATTGCCGAGAATGCGGGTTGGCAACTTGCCTCGCTTTTGCTATGCAGTTAGCTAAAAAATCTTTGGCGATTGAAAAATGTCCCTATATTTCACCGGAAGCTAAAAACATTTTAGAAGCCCAAGCTTTACCGCCGATTAAGTCGATTGTTTTGGGAGTTAACGAATCAAGGTTTGAAATTGGCAATGAAACAGTAATGTTCAGGCATGAAGAAAAATTCCGTAATCCTACCGGGGTAGGTTTTATTATTGAAGATAGCTTAACAGATGTCCAGATTAGGGAGCGTTTGGAAAAAATTAATCAACTAAAATTTGACCGGGTTGGACAACTGCTCGAAGTTAACCTGATTGCTCTAAAACAAAGCAATCAGGTTCAGAGGTATCTGGAGGTAGTAAAAATAATTTTAGCTCACACAGCTAAGCAGATAATGTTAATGGCAAGTGACCTGTCGGCTCTGAAACAAGCTGCTGAAATTGCGAAAGAACGTATGCCTCTGCTTTATTGCGCCACCGAAAATAACTTTGCGCAAATTGGAGCTATTGCCCGAGAATTAAATCTGCCCTTAGTTGTTACGGCACAGGATTTTGATATTTTAACCAAACTTACCAAAGAGCTTAACAATCTAGGAGTAAGTAAATTAATTCTGGATACCGGGATAAAACCGGTTACTGATAAAATTTGGGATTTAACTCAAATCCGCCGACAAGCACTTAAGAAATCAAACCGTGCTTTAGGTTATCCGGTTTTAACGATTGTAGATAAAATAGACCCTTATCAAGAAGCTATCGAAGCAACTGCTTATATCTCTAAGTATGCAGGAATTGTCATGTTAAGAGGCGTAGAAGCCTGGGAAATTCTACCTATTTTAACTTTAAGGCAAAATATTTATACTGATCCGCAGAAACCATTGCAAATTGATTCTAAACTTTATCCTATAGGTAAAGTTAACGATAAATCTCCGCTTTTGGTCACTACAAACTTTTCTTTAAGTTATTATACTGTTTTAAGCGAAGTCGAGGCTAGCAAAATCCCGTCATATATTCTAGCTGTTGACACCCAGGGCATGTCCGTGCTTACCGCTTGGGCTGCTGAGAAGTTTAACGCTGAAACAATTACTAAATCATTGGAAAATTGTGGAATAAAAAATATCCTTAACCATAAAAATTTGATTATTCCCGGTTATGTTGCCATGTTAAGCGGAGACTTAGAAGATCAATCAGGATTTAAAATCATTGTCGGGCCTAAGGAAGCAGCAGGCATTCCCGTATTTCTTAAAAATCTAAACTAATGCAAAAATTTAAAGTTACATTTTTACCGGATAATAAAACAATTACTGCTGAGAAGGACAAAACTATTCTTTCTGCAGCCATTTCAGCCGGAATTCATATTAACTCCACTTGTGGCGGTGATGGAATCTGCGGGAAATGCAAAGTAGTAGTTAACAGGGGGCAGGTAACCAGCCAATTAAATGGCATAATTACAGCACAGGAGAAAAAGGATAATATTTATCTAGCCTGTTTAACTAGTATTCAAAGTGACTTAGAGGTAGTAATTCCTAATTATTCGCGGCTTAATTTTGATAAGCTTACCCCGGAAGAATTAGAAGAACGCCTAAATGGATTATATTCAAAAGTTGAAGACATTTTGCCTCAAAAAGAAAAATTCGAGAAGAATGTTTTTATTCATTCTCCTTTTGCCACAAAGTTATACTTGCAGTTATCTAAACCTACGCTTGATGATAACTTAAGTGATTTAGAGAGATTGTACCGGGCCTTGCGTAAATTTGAAGAATTCCCGGTAATTCAAACCGGTTTATTTAACATTCGTCAATTAGGCCAATTTTTACGTGATTACGACTGGAAAGTTACGGTTACTTTAGGAAAACGCAATAACACAGTTGAAATCGTTTTAATTGAGCCGGGAGATACAACACAAAATAATTTCGGCTTAAGCTTTGATATCGGAACAACCACGATTTCAGGGCAGTTGATAAATTTGAATTCTAAAAAAATTATCGGGACAAAAGCGGCTTACAACCAACAGGCTGCTTTTGGCAGTGATGTAATTACGCGTATACTTCATGCTGCCAAAGCTGATGGGCTTACCCAGCTGCATAATGCTGTTTCCGGCACGATGAATCAGATTATTAGAGAACTGATTCTGGAACATAATATTGACTTGAATAATGTTAATTGTGTTGTTTGTTCAGGTAATACGACAATGATCCATCTTTTATTAAACCTGGATCCAGCACATATCCGCAGAGAGCCGTATGTAGCAACTGCAAATTTTTTACCGACTTTACGCGCTGCTGAAGCAGGAATAAATATTAACTCAAGGGGCTTGCTTAGCTGTGTACCTGGGGTTTCTAGCTACGTCGGAGGGGATACTACCGCGGGAATTTTGTCCAGCGGTATATATCAAAAAGAAAAACCTTGCATATTAATTGATATCGGCACCAATGGTGAGATTGTTTTAGGCAATAAAGACTTTTTGGTTGCTTCTGCCGCATCAGCCGGACCAGCCTTTGAAGGCAGCGGGGTAACCAGCGGACTGCGGGCAAGCAGTGGGGCAATTCAGAAAGTAAACATAAATAAAACAGATTTTAGCGTTAAATATTCTACTATTGCTAATAAATTACCTCAGGGAATTTGCGGCTCAGGCTATATTGATTTATTAAGTGAAATGCTGAGTACAGGAATAATTGACCGAGCGGGTAAAATTAAAGCTATAGGTAAACGGATACGTCAATCAGATTCCGGCAAAGAATTTGTAGTTTGTTTTAAAGAAGAATCTGATACAGGTAAGGATATCGTAATTAATGAAGCAGATATAGAGAATCTTAAGCGTTCTAAGGGGGCAATATATTCAGCAGTATCTATCTTGGTTAATCATTTAGGATTAGATTTTTCGGCAATTGATAAATTTTATATTGCCGGAGGATTCGGTACTTATTTAGATATAGATAAAGCAATTAAGATCGGGTTGCTGCCTGATATTGAGCGTTCAAAGTTTGTCTTTATCGGCAATAGTTCTTTGGCTGGAGCCAGAGAGATACTTTTATCCAGCCAGGCAATGGCTATGGCGGATAAGCTTGCCGCCAAGATTACTTATTTTGAATTATCAGTTAACCCGGCATATATGGAAGAATATGAACAGGCATTATTTTTTCCACATACGGATTTAACTAAGTTTCCTACGGTGAAATTCAATGGGTAAAATTATCGCTTTAGCCGGTAAGGGAGGGACGGGAAAAACAACGATTAGTGCCCTAATTGTCCGTTATATAAAAGAAAATAAACTGGGCTCGGTTTTAGCCATCGATGCTGATCCTAATAGTAATTTGGGTGAGAGCTTAGGCGTAAAAAGCCAGCTGAATATTGGAGAGATTCTTGATGGGATAGCTGCTCATCCTGATAGAATTCCAACCGGCATGACCAAGGAACGTTTTATACAGCATCAGGTGCAAACAGCTATCCAGGAAGAAACGGGCTTTGATTTATTAAATATGGGAAAACCTGAAGGGCCGGGTTGCTACTGTTATGTAAATAATGTGTTGCGCGGGGTAATAAATAAGTTAGTTAATAATTATGATTATATCGTAGTCGATAATGAAGCTGGTTTGGAGCATTTGTCTCGGAGAACTACGCGTTCCGCAGATGTGCTTATAGCCGTATCAGATGCTTCGGCTGTAGGTTTAAAATCTACTCAAAGAATTATAGAATTAGTAAAACAGTTAAAATTTGAAGTAAAAAAGAGTTTTCTTCTGATCAATCGTTTTAACAAAAATATCCAAAATGAAAAAATTAAAGAGGTCGGATTAAATTACCTGGGTAGTTTATCTCCAGACCCAAATATTGAAAAAATAAGTTTAGAAGGGAAATCAATTTTTGACCTGGAACCGAAAGCTCAAGTATTAGCAGAGTTTAATTCATTAGGAGATAAGATATGTCAACGCAATTAGCCCTTGAGAAATGGATTGGTACAATCTCAACTGTCACTATTGGGGCAAAAAAAGAAGAGGGCGGTTCCCGGTCTTGTTCTGTAAAAATCGGGGGAGAAACCGGACTGCCGTTGTTATTTAATGAAGGTAAGCTGCCGAATAAGCCAAAAATTGCTTTTGAGGTCTGGGATGTTGCACCGCTTGATTGGGCAGATGAATTATTAACTATTTACGGGAAGGAGATAGGCGATCCTTTTGCCTGGGCAGAAAAATGCGTGAATGAATATCGGGCAGAATTACTTTGTATAAAAATGCAGGGGGCTCATCCTGATTCCGGAAACAAAAGCCCTGATGAAGCGGCTAAATTTATTGCTAAATTATTAACTACGGTTAATGTGCCTTTAATTATTATCGGCAGCGATGATCAGGTTAAGGATAATCTAATTATGCCTGCAGTTTCAGAAGCAGCCAGAAAAGAACGCTGCCTGATCGGGTGCGCCCTGCAGGATAATTA
>JBAYMG010000013.1:0-34381 GCA_041663665.1 Candidatus Omnitrophota bacterium
TCGGTAGACAAAGCATTTTTAAAAATATTCAATAATTCTCGGCGGTGCCCTTCGCGTTCCATATCAATAAAGTCAATTACAACTATACCGCCTAAATCACGCAAAACCAACTGGCGGGCAATTTCAATGGCTGCCTCGCAGTTGACCTTAAAAGCCATCTCCTCTTGATTGACTTTTTTCTTGAATCCGCCGCTGTTGACATCAATTACCACCAAGCCTTCAGTTGGCTCAATGATCAAGTAAGCCTTGGATTTCATATAAACATGGCTTTCAAAAATATGATTAATCTGTTTCTCAACATCTTTTGCGCCAAAAAGGTCATCTCCGCGATAAAGTTCGACCTTTTTGCATAAATAGTTTAAAAAAGTGCGCATAAAATGCTGAATGCGGTAAAACTCAGGCTTGGAATCAACAATTAATTTTGTAACATCTTCAGTAAAAGAATCGCGGATTGCCCGCAAAGCCAAATCGTATTCCTCATAAATTAAAGCCGGGGCTTTTTTGCCTTGAGCAGTTTTTTCTAACTTCGCCCATAACTTATAAAGAAATTGGGCGTCGCGGATTAATTCCTGCTCGCTTCTTCCACTGGCCGCAGTCCGGACAATAAAACCAACCGCATCAGGAAATTTGATTTTTTTAAAAATATCTTTTAGACGCCTTCGCTCAGTTTCGTCTTCAATGCGCCGTGATATACCGCCCTGTTTATCAAGCGGCATAATTACCAGGTACCTGCCGGCCAAACCAATTTGCGTAGAAAGCCTGGGACCTTTGGTGCCAAAAGATTCCTTAACCACCTGGACTAAAACTTCTTGCCCTTTCTTGACCTCTTTAACCGGGGTCTGTTCAGGTGCCTCCACCGATTCATAAGCAGACTCGATCTCTGATAAATATAAAAACCCATTTTTGGGTAAACCAATATCAACAAAAGCAGCACCGATTGAAGGCATAACTGCCTCAATCCTGCCTTTATAAATATTGCCGACAATAGTACGATCCTGCGGCCGCTCGATATGAAACTCTAGAAGCACTCCGTCTTCAACTATCGCAACCCGTTTTTCCTGTGATTCAGCATTAATTAAAATTTCCTTGGACATTTTTTACTTCAATCCCTTCTGGTAATTTTTTTTGCAGCCTATTTTGAAAATCCTCCGGCTCAACCGGAAATTTTAAAACTATTGAAGCTTCTTCGCTATCGCTTTCTACTCCTAATTTCAAAGCTCTTTTAAAACTTAACTTAGGATGAGGGCTAAAACCTTCCGACATTTTTAAAGGCAGCTCTGCCCGGCGCATTGCGCGCATAAATAGGCGCATCAGGTCTAAATGCGAAATATAACGCATCAGACCTTTTTTAGAAAAAATAAAATTAACTTTATACATAATCTCCTGTTGCCTTGTTAGTTTACTTTCTTCTTATTCCTGGCATTCATCTTCACCGCTACCGGCCCGCGGCCTAATCTTTTTTCTAACTTAGCTAATTCTTCAGGGGTATATTCACCTTCTTTAATTATCTTAGCTTGAATAAAAATTAATAAATCAATCTTGGTATTCGTGGTTGTCTCGCGGCCGAAAAGCTTACCAATCCAGGGAAGATCTTTAAGGAATGGTATACCAATATATTCTTTTCCCTTTACATCCTTGAGTAAGCCGCCAATAACCACTATCTCTCCGTCTTTTAGCAAAACCTGGGTCTGAACTTCGCGAACATCGATAATCGGATAAGATGTAGTTGTCGGGGCAGCATCCGTACCGGCAGTAGATGTAGCGGTAACCGTAGAGTTAGAAGAAGTAATACTGGGATGAATAATCATGTTAATAAATCCTTCTTCGCTAATCTGCGGCACAACATTTAAACGGATACCGATTTCCTGGTAATAATCTAGAGTCTGGGTAACCGTGGCGTTAGTTCCGGTAGTGCCGGCAGTAACCGTAGATTGAAGTATCGGAGTGTGATACCCGACCAGCATTGATGCTTCCTGATTGTCCAGGGTAAAAATACTCGGGGCTGACAAAGTATTGGTATTAACGTCATCTTCCAAGGCATGAATTACCGCTTCAAACTGAGTTCCGGTCAATTTTTGGAAAACAAATTCTGCGCCGGCGTTATAAGGTTGATAACCTAAAATTGTGGTTGTTGCCGGGCTAAATAAAGACGGTACCAGCGGATTGGCGACGCCGGGTGTGGCGATAGTACCGGAATGCCCTCCAGTAGCGATACTGCCAAATCTTTGCGTCGTAATCGCATTAGTCGTCGCGGAATCAGCACCCGAACCTAACCCCCAATCCAAACCGATATCGATCAACTTGTTCCGGCTAACCTCAATGATTTTTGTTTCGATAAGCACCTGTTTCGGCTTAACATCAAGTTTTGGCAAAATTATATTTCTAATTTTATCTAAAGTACTAGCGGTATCAGTAATTACCAGCATCTTGGATTTTATCGCCGGATCAAAATCCGCTTTTTTCATTATTGTTTCCCCGGCAGCATCCTTCTCATAAGAAACTGTTTCAGACTTAGTCACCCCGACTGCCTCTTTAACCAAGGCTGCATTAACAGCGCTTTCTCGGCCAATCTTAAATGTACCGAACTGCCAGCCCTTCTGCCCGCGTGTATATAAAACCGAAATTTTCCCGCGCGGAGAAAGCAAAGGAATAATAGTCTTCTGCGCATCCTGAGCATCTAAAAACTTTAGAGTAATAATATCTGTTTGTAATGGCTCTTCAGCAGCGATCTTAGCTACGTTTTCAATTTTAGTAACCAGGATAACATTACCCTGCCTCTGAGACCCAAACCCATAAGTCTTTAAAATAACTTCCAAAGCAATCTCCCAAGGCACATCGGTTAACCGTACCGAAACATTGCCGATAACATCCGGAGTGGTTACAATATTTATCCCGGACTTATAAGAAATAATTTTAAGGACATTAGTGATGTCTGCTTCCTTAAAATCAAAAGTTACATTACCCGAGCCAGGCTGCTGGTCTCCTTGCGGAGTTGACAATTCAGGCTTAGGGACAATAGCTTCTTCTGCCTGTCCGGTAGAAACTAATGCATAAAAAATAAAAACAAATACCAATGATAATTTTCTCATTCCACCCCCTTCTTGGCCAGCCCTACTTCTAAAGGTTCCCCGTCCTTAATAAAAATTACTTTATCCTCGAAGATTTTTAGAATCTGGTAATTACCAACAAAATCCCCGATCCCTACAACCGAAGCATTAACTATGGCAAAAGAACGGCCGAGCTTATCATAGATAATGCCCTCAATTAATAACCCCCCTTTAGAGGCATCATCCTGTTTGTCTAATTTTAACAATCTGCCCTCGGGAGTTACCAAAGGGATAAACGGATTACGCTTGCCTTTTGCGTTATAAACAAACTCATCCTGACAAAAGCCCGGAGGCAAAAGTAACAGCAGTAAAAACAAAATAAATAAAAATTTACTATTTAATATAATCTGCTTACTTAGTAACATATGTTTTTAGCACCAAGTTAACTTTTTGTTTCATATAATCCGGCAACTGTGTTGAAATCTTTAATTCCTGCACTCCAATAAAAACCGGAAAGTTTTCCAAAGCATTAATAAATTTACCCAAATTATGATAATCACAGGTCAAATCCAGATTAATCAAATAAGGGATAAATTTACCTCCCGCCTCCCCAGGTTTTTGAGTCTTAACCTCATAGCTTGGCCGGATTTGAGAAATTATAATTTCAAATTTATTGGCTTCTTTTGCAATATCCTGCAGGAGCCCTGAAATCTGATTCTCAGGAATAATTTTAGAAGATCTTCTGGCCGTTTTTTGTAAAGCTAAACCATCTTTATTTTTCGCAGAACGCATACTTTCTAAATTACGGTTTAAATTTACCAGGTCTTTCTCTAACCGGTTAATCTTAGGGCCTAAACTGTTTACCCCGGCAACTTGCGCCTTTAAGATATAATTCAAATCCACGTAAGCAATCAAAACACAAAATATCACAATCAATATTTTCTTTTGTTTATCTAATTGTATATTGGCTAAGTTCATTTGACTTTAATGTTACCCACTAAAACAAAATCAGCAATATCATATCCGCCAACGCTTCTCTTTTGTATGTTACTTAACTCAAATCCCGAAAAATCTCTTGAAAACTCAGCATCCGCTTTTAAATTTTCTGAAAGCTTATTGATTAAACCAATCTCTTCTTTCTGCAAGGAAACAACTGACCCCTGAATAGTCATAACTTTGGGATTAATTGCTATATCATTAAACCAAACTCCAGCCGGTAAATTCAGGCTTAATTTATTTATTTTTTGCGCCCAGAGCAAGCGCTGATTAGTTAAAACTAAAGCAGCATTGCCATCCTGGGAATTAACCGAAAATTCCTGATTGAATGTATCGAAAGTTTTTCTCTGCGGTTCTAACTGGGACCATTTCCGGCTTAAAGCAGCCAGCTTGCCATTTTTAAGGATTGCATTAAACGCAAGATAAAAATGCACTAAAGCAAATACCCCTAAAACTACCGGAATAGCATAAATAAATAGCTGATCCTGATTAAATCCTGGGCCGCTTTTTACAGCCACTTGACTAGCGGGCTTGAGTTTATCCTTAGTTCTTGATTCTTCCGGCAATAAATTTATATCAATCATATTTTTTAACGTAAGGCCAAGCCTACGGCAACATTAAATTGCCCGGAGTATTGGTTTAATTTCTGCTTATCTATATTCTCAGCGATCTTAATCTTCTCAAAAGGATCCCAGGCCTCTACCTGGATATCCAAATAGTTAGATAACATTTCAGCTAAAGCGGGGATTTTTCCTGCACCCCCGCTTAAAAATATTTTAACCACATTTGAAGTATTCTGGCTTTCATAGTAATCAAAAGATGTGCGAATCTCTGAGGCTAAATTTGTAAGCGCGCTTTCAACTGCCGCCTTAACCTTATTAGTACTATCAGCACTAGGCGTAATCTTTAACTTTTCCGCTTCCTTAAAATCAATATTAAAAATATCCATTAACTTCTTGGTAAAATTCGCCCCGCCTAAATGGATATCTCTGCTCAAGCAGGGAATCCCATTATTAATAATATTCAGATTAGTTATGGTTGCCCCAATATTTAAAATACAGGCAGATTTGTTCCCGGAAATATCGGTTTTAGGGTAATTAAAATTGAATGCATTAACTAAAGCCAGGGAATCAATGTTAACCGCATTTACCCTTAAACCGGAATTTTCAATAATTTTAAGCCTCTGCTGGATAAACTCTTTCTTGACCGCAGCAATTAATACCAGCATCTTATTTTCCGGAAGATTGTCTTTTAGAATTTCAGCGTCTAAATTAACTTCTTCTAATGAAAAGGGGATATGCTTTTGGGCTTCGAACTTAAGCGCCTGCTTAAATTCACTTTTATTCATTTTCAAGAAATTTACATAACGAATAACCGTAGCTGATCCGCAAAAAGAAATATTCACCAGGTCAAGATCCTGATCATGCTTAATTTTTTTAAGTATTTCGGTTGGATCAAGCTGGCTTTCCTCTAAATCAAAGGAAACTAATTCCTTATCTTCACCGGTAATTTTTAATTTTACGCACTTAATCGATTGCGTGCCTATATCTAAACCAATATTAAACTTTTCTTTTTTAGTAAATATTTTTATTTTAGAAAAAATATTCATCGTCTATTTCTTATCACAGTTTTCCGCAATAATTAATCCCCCGGTAGATACCGCATAAACCATCTTACCGGTAAGCTTGCAATTTACCGGCGAGGCTGAACAATTGTAACCAAAAGAATCCAGCCGCTGGCAATCATACTCATAACCACGCACCGAAGGAATAGCCAGATAATTTCTTTCCAGGTATAACGGTGTATTCTTAGTCAATAAATCGACACTTGCCGGGTATACGCCCTTATTATCTTTAGCGTAATTTTCTAAAGCGGTAGAAAGAAGCTTAAGATTGCCTTTAGCCAATAGCTGGCTCTGCTCAATATTGTAAATAATTATTTTATGTATTGCCAGGCGCAACGATAAAGCGCTCAAAGCAACAACAATCATAATCGTAACGAAACTTCTACCCTTTTTATCAGACATTTTTAATAATTTTTAAAATCCAAATCACTGGATACTGAGGTATCACTGCGTTTAAGTTCTCCACCGGTAGTAATTTGATAGTTATGGTCAGCCAATGCCGGATTAACTGCCAAAGCCCTTATATCGTAACCTGACGGGTTTGCTGATCCGATACTATAATGAAAATTTCCAATCCTGCCGATCTTAATTAAATCCTGGAACAAACAGCCGTCGTCGATGAGAAACTGCAAGCTAACCTCATCTGTTGGGGCATAAGCACCGGCATGGCGCGCCGAATAAACTTCAAAACCTGAAGCTATAGCCTTAAGATTAGCCGCACAATTAGATTCATTAGCCTGTTTCTTGAAATTAACACCTTCAACTATAGCCACAGAAACTAACAAAGAAACAATGGCTAAAACCGCCATTATTTCCACTAAAGTAAAACCGTGTTTACACTTGAACATTATAGTAATAATAGCATAAAGGCGCTATTTAGCAATTAATTTCTATAATTAATTTTTGGTTATTAAACTCTTGGCCCTGATATGATTAGGATTAATTTGTAATGCCCGTTTTAAAGCAATTTTAGCCTTTGATTTCTGGCTCAGGTTCAAATAAGCCAGCCCTAAATTATAGAAATAATCGGAAGAGCCGGGTTTAAGCTCTAAGGCGCAGTCAAATGAAGCAATTGCCGCTTGCCAGGCATTGTTTTTGGCAAAATCAATCCCTAAATTATTGTAAAATTCAGCAGCATTATTTAAAGAAGCTGTATTCTTGAGGAAATCAGCAATAATTTTGCTTCGAAACAAAAATTCTCTATCCGGGGCATCTCCTAAAGATTTAGCCAGATGGGAAACCGCAAGCCTAACATCCCCTAAAGAATAATAAATACGGGCAAGATTAAAATGCGTAAATTTAAAGCTAGGATCAAGGCTTAACGCCTGGTTATATTTCCCAATTGCCTTCTGCAGCTCTCCGGTAACCTCATAGATATTTCCTAAATTATTTTCCGCTTCCCCTACTTTTGCGCCAAGCTTACTCTGCTCAAGCACCTCATACTCTTGCTTGGCTTTTTCATAAAGCTTCAATTTAAAATATAGATTAGCTAAATTCGCCCGGGCCTCAATTAAATCCGGTTTGATTTCTAAGGCTCGGCAATAATGAAACTGCGCCTCCTTGAATTTATCAAGATACTCATACTCCAGGCCCAAATTGTTATGCGCCTGAAAACTATCCGGAGAATATTTAATTATATTCTGATAAAAAATTACAGGGTTTTTCCACTCAAAATTTCGGGCATTGGTAAGTAAAATATAAAATACACAGAATAAACCGGCGATTAGAATAAACGGTTTACCGCGGGCAGCTTTACTGAAAACCAAGGCTAACAAAAAATAAAAACTTATTGATGATAAGTAAATAAAATGCTCGGCAACAAAAGCATTAATCGGAAATATCCCGGATTGGGGGATAAAAAAAACAAGTGCCCAAAACAACATAAAAGAAACAAGCTTATTTTTAGTTTGATACTTTAAATAATGCCAGCATACAAGAATAATCAGCCCGAAGGATAGTATGGCCAGAAAAACACCGGGGATAGTTACCGGGCGCGCTAATTCCCTGGACATGTGCAGGCCAACCGGCAAAAGAAGCAATTTAAAATAAGTAAAAATTATATTAGGCAAAACACTTAAACGGATAAACCAAGCAACATTAGTCAAGGAAGGCTGGCGCAGAGTTGAAAAATTAAAAACGGATAACCTTAAAAGAAGATAAATAATTGCTATAACTGCAAACGGAAGAATGTTTTTAATGACATAATGCTTTTCTTTGAACCGGTCATGCAAAAAATAAAAAATGTAGCCGCAAACAATAAGCGGATAAATAATCGCAATCTCTTTAGATAATAGTGCCAGAATGAAACTCGCTGCCGATATAACATAGAATAAGACCTGATGTTTAAGTTCTCTTCTCTGGCTCCGGATAAAAAACAAAAGCGAAATAATTACAAAAAAACCCATCAGCATCTCCGCCCTACCGGAGACATAAGTAACACTTTCAGTATGTATAGGCCCGGAGGCAAAAAACAATGAACAGGCTAGAGCGATCGGAAAATCTATTGATAAATTAAGGCAAAGTAAAAAAACTAAAAAAGCAACTCCAGCTTGTAAAAATACATTTGTCAGATGATACCCTAAAGGATTTAACTGCCAAAAGTGATAATCAAATATGTAGGAAACCGTCTGCAGCGGCCGATAAAAGTTAGAGCCGCTGGATATTCCAAAGTAGAGATCGCTGGTAAATGCTTTAGGTAAATTCGAGAGGCTGCGGATCAGCGTATTTTTAACTACTAAAGCCTGATCATCCCAGATAAAAGGATTGGCCAAAGAATTAGAATAAGCGAGAAAACAAACTACGCTAATCAGAAAAAAAACCAAAATATATATTTTTAATTTACGCATATCTGACATCGGTACATAAAAAAAGGGAGAGAATCTCTTCTCTCCCTTTTTTCTACAAAAACTTTCTTTATAATGGTGTAAGTACACCACCGGTTGAAGCTGTATAAGTTATACTTCCGGTTGTATTCAAAGTAACCGGTGAAGCAACAAAAGTATAACCACCTGCAGTTAATATACAGGCATAGTTATACCCCTGAACAGCAGTTGTACCACCAGCCGCATCAGAACAATAGCTGGCTGCAGAAGCTATAAAATCCTGCAAACCACCGGCTCCTACGCTTGTAGGATATGCACCGCTATGGCTAGTTGAGAAGGTTTCTGCTGACGTAGATAAACTACGCACAGTAGCTTTAGCTGCTGCTTCATTAGCTGTTCTTCTTGCGGTAAGCAAGTTAGGTACTGCAATCGCAGCTAACAAGGCAATAATTGCAACAACAATCATGATTTCAACGAGTGTAAAACCTTTTCTATTCATTAAGACAACCTCCTTCCTAAGGTTAAATTGACTTTTTGCGTTAATTAAATAGCTAACTCTTATTTTGTTATCCAATAATAATGACTGAATTCTTAAGAGGTTAACTTTTTAGTTTCACACAAAAGTACACCTTCTGTATCACTATCAAATTTATCATGTTACGTAAATTTTGTCAAGGGCAATCAAATTAAATCGGGGACGCTCCTATTTAATTACCGTTCAAGCACAACTTCAGAAAGCGTCTCTCCATCACTTAAAATCACCCTGTCTCTCTTAATTTCGATCAATGTCTTATCGCCTACCCGCTGGCCAATTTTAACAACTTCACCATCAATAATTGCCAACGGTTTATTTTTGTCCCAAAGTATCCCGGTTAAAGCAACCCCTGATTGCATATTTTTTTTAATTACTATGGGAGCAGCAGTAAAAGGATCCCTTTTTAACTCCATTAGGTTGGCCTGCTCTAAAAGCAGATTATATAAATCTTTACTATTTACTGCGCTTTCCGGCGAAACCGGCAAACCTGTCAATTCTACTACCTTAGGCTTAGCATTACGAGTATGGGATTTTTTTATAGCGCTAGAGAATACAAAAATCATAACCGCGACTAAAATTACGGTAACCCCCAACTCAATTAAATCTTTTTTTTGCATTTTAAATTAGAAGATAAAGGTCAAATAATATACTTACGCGAACCTTGCCAACAAACTGGCTATCCTTTTTAACATTTAAATTAATTACGCTAATAAAAGCCGGTAAATTGTTTTTTAATTCCAGTAAATAAGTAACCATATCCTTATAAGAACAGGTTAATTCCATGGCGATTGGCAGATAATAGGCAGTTTTTCCCTCGATAACCTGCGGTTTTCCGGATTCGTCGATAAATTCAGTTTTAGGGCCTGGCTGCAAAGAAACAACTTCAATATTATTTTTACGCGCAAATTCAGGAATCAGCCTTAAACTCTCTTCCTCTTTTTGGGGGAACTTCTCATTTAAATACTGCTGCTCTTGCTTAAGCAAGCGAATTGCCTCATCCCTTGAGCCAGAGCCGGATAGAAGCATTTCAATTCCCTGGATCTGAGTATCTGTTGAAGCCAGCTCACTTCTTAAGCTGCTTATTTCTCTGGCTGCCGGAAAATATAAAAATACCCAGAATAATACAAATATTAAAAGAACTGAGCAACTTATAATAATTATTTTTTTCTGGCTTCGAGTTACGTCGATTTTAAGCATATTCATTTTATCTGGCTAATTTGCATTCAATCTCAAAATTATTTATACCTTGCTCTTCTCTAGAATTAACTAAATTAGCATCCTGAACAAATTTAGATTTTTCCAGGCTATTCATAAAATCTGTAAGTACTTTCTCAACTGATTCCCGGCTGGATAAAACTATGCCGTAGAGATGCATTGAATGGCTAGCTTGATCAAAATCAAATTCATTAAGTATAATGCTAATCGGAATAACCGCGCCGGCTAACTTCAACAACCCTCCCGAAGGAACCTTTCCTAAACGAATATTACTCACCAGGTTCTCCCTTAAATCTACTGTTTGCTTTAAAGACTTAATCTCCTCTACGCTTTGTAAATGCAATTTAGCAATTTTTAAGCGACTTCTATAATCCCGAATCTGAAAATTAACTGCCAACCAGGAAAAAATAAATACTGCACTAATAACTATGGCCGCAATACGTAAAGTACTCTCCTGCAAGAGTTCGATTTTCTGGCTTTTTATTTCACGCGGCAATAAATTGATTCCGGAAACAGACACGCCTAGCCCCAAAGCACTAGAGAATTGATTAGCCTCAAAAGAAGATTTTTCTAAATCTACACTCTTAATATCCAAAGAATCAGGCAGAGGCAGCTTCACTACCTCAATCTTAAGCTGGCCCGCAAGATAATCATCGAGATTCTTTAAATTAGCCCCTCCTCCGGTAATATACAAGATTCCCGGGCCATCAACGCTAGATTCAGATTTAAAATAATCAAAGGATCTCTCTAGCTCCTTAACAACTGTTTCAAGTAAAGGCCGCACCAGCGGAATAATCTGCCCGCTTCGAACATCATCATTAAGCTTAACTGAATCATCAAGAGGTATGCCTTGCTGCTGCATCAATTCCCCGGCTTTATCCAAATTAATTTCAACTTTGCCCTGTCCGGTTACCAATGTCCCAACTAATGCTTGAGCAAATTCAGAAGTAGAAAAATTAAGGCTGCGCAGAAAATTCAATTTACTATCCTGATAAATGGCAATTTGCGAATGAGTTTGCCCAATATCCAGAATAGCACTAACTTTGGAATGAGCAGAAAATGAGGCAAGGGTATTGCAATAATTAAAAGCACTAATCGATATCTTTTGCGGATAAATCCCGCAGGCATTAACTGCGCGCAAATATTTATCTACTACATCCTTCTTGGCAAAAACACAGAAAAGCTCTACTTTCTTAACTCCCTCGCTATCCGAATACTCCCTAACCACCTCCAACTCAGCTACGCTTTCTTCCGGGCTAAATGGAAACTCATCCTTAAGCTGCCATTTAACTGCTGATAAAAGCTCATCCTTCGGCATTTGTGGAAGAATAAGTTTTTTAATAAAAATCCATTCCGGATCAGCAATGCTTAAATATGCTGCCTGGCCGGAAATTAAATTACTTTTAAGTATTGTTTTAAGTTCAAAAGTTAATTCTTCGGAAGATTTTTGACTGGAATTAAATGCTTTCGAAGCACAGGCTAAAAGAGTATATTTTCCGCCATTAGCCTCTAGATATGCTACTTTAATAAAAGATCCCCCAAAATCAATTGAAAGAATCCTTTTATTGCTTTCTTTAAATTTTAAAAACCCGGGAAACTCCATAAGGTGCAATTTATAGAGAATATTTCTTAGTTAAATAATAAATAGTAAAAAAAATCAACCCGGAGACCAGTAACAATGATATTCCTACCCCTACTCTTAACTTATAAACTTTTTCATCAATCGGGACTGTTATTTTATTAATCGTAGCATTGACTTTATTATTAAGTTCCTTTAAGGTTTGAGGTGCAAACAAGAATAAAATTCCGCCTAATAATGCCACTACTCCCGCTAAGATCAAAAACCACATATTTGCCTCCTTGGTTTCCATTATAGGAAGGCCAAATTACAGCCCTCCAGGCTGTTTTTACTGTAACCTATCTACGGCAATTGATGACGCCTGCTCTGAAGAACCTTGCCAATCATTATACAAACCTGTTCCACTTTTAGCAATCAAAATAATCTCAATCCTGCGCACATTAGCCGGAATAACTGTAATTGCCCCAGCTGCATCATAGTAAGCAAACATACTGCTAAGCTTACCGCTTATAGTCAATCCGGCGGCTGATGAATAAGCTGGCATATTCACTTCAACCCCCCCGTTAATTGAACGAAAAAGTTTATTGGTCAGATTATTCCACCGATAATAAACAAACTGCCCATCCTGATTAATAAAATCCACACGTAAAGCGCTAATTGCAGTAATAGTACGGCTAAAACGTAATCCATGTGCCTGGCTATCGCCTTCAATCATTATATCCAAAGCATCATCTGCTAACTTATCCACTCCCATCTGATTGGGGATAAACACAGAATTCTTTACAGTATAAGCCATTATCCAGGAGCCTGCCCCTGCTAAAACACCAATAATTGCCATTACCATAAGCACTTCAATAAGAGTAACTGCCTTATTAATTTTCATAAACCAATAGTAATATTTTTTGCGACATAGCTAACTAAAGTAATTAAAATTATGGTGCTGCCAGATTTGGTTACACTCACAGTTATGGATTTTAAGCTCTCCCCGGTCAATGCTGTACTCGGCGGAACATAAACAACTGTGCGAGTCAAATTATAAGGATAACCTTTGTAATTAGTAAAACTTGCACTAACCAAGCTGGCATAAGCAGTGTTCAGGCTAGTATCCATATCAAGGCGGGCTAAATTAGTAGCAAAAATATAATCCTGCGAAACAAATACGCTTTGCACCTGTTTAGCCAAAGTAATTGATATCGGAAAAGCAACAATACCGACGACAACTATAGTTATAATCAATTCAATTAAAGTAAAAGATTTCTTATTACGGAACGACTGCATTAATTCCGCTCCAATCAGCTATGTTATTACCCGCGATGTTGTAAGTGGCCGAAACAGTGCGATAAATATTAGACCCTGAAACCTTACCCATACTATTTATAGTTAAGCTTCCGGCAGGTTGCGTGCAAACAGACCCCTGAACTGGATAAGCAACACAAGCAGAAGTGGTGGTCCCATCAGTCATGACAAACGATATAGTTATAGTAGCACCAATCATCGAACTATTGAATTGAATTAAATCGATAGGATAGGTAGTATTAGCAGGTATAACGGTATTGGTTATATTAACATTAGCTGGGGTTAAAATCATGATTCCAGACCAAACAGTATTGCCATTAATCCGGATTTGAGACATCGTCCTGTTATTAATACTCCAACTAACTATCATTCGGTCAATAGTTACTGCGTTGGCTGAAGAGTTTCTAACGGTTACTCCTAATAAACGCCTATTATTATTCCCTAATCTAGCTGCCGTAGCATTAAGAACCATCGCTGAAGAAGCTCCGCCTCCACCTCCTGCCAAAACAGTAGAAAGCCGGAAGCTATTATTTACATTAATATTTATCGTCCCGTTAATAAGAGACGTGCTATTGCGGTATTGATAGATAGAATAATTAACGCCGGCTAAAGCATTATAAACGCAGCGGCTTGAGATTTGATCAGCATTAATTTGACCAATCCATTGCACTATAAAAACAGAAAGCCCTAACACCGCAATGCTTACAAAAACAATCAGCATTACTGCGGCAATTAGGGCTAAGCCTCTTTTTCTATTTAGCATACTTAACTTTAACCGTAAAATTATAAACGCAAAGTACTTAAGACCCGCCTTAAGCACCTTGCGCTTAATTTATGCTAAAATAAATTATTTAAAATCACCGGTTGCTGGAGTATAAGTATAAACAGTCCCTGCTGGCCCGGTATAAGTCAATCCTGATTTAGTCCAATCAGAAGTAATTCCACCCTGCTGTAAAACTGTATCAAAACATGGAGTAGCTGCGCTACAAGCAAGAACAGCTGAATCCAAAGTTCCCGGATAAAGTTTATTATTCGCAAAATATGTGTAAATGCCGGCGCGAACACCGCCAACCACACCCTTCTCTGCCGCCACTTTTGCTGAAGCCTGTAAATCAAAATACTTAGGAACCGCAACCGCTGCCAGAATTCCGAGAATCACGATGATCATGATTAACTCGATTAAAGTAAAGCCTTTTTTCATTTGTATCCTCCTGTTTTATTTCCTACCAGTTCTGGTAACCCTTGGTCGTTGAATTTATTGACCCGCTTTTAGGATCATAACTCAAATAATTGCCAAATACATCCAACGGCGCTCCGTGCTCATCTTGTTCTAGTGAACCTAAAAACTTTTGGCCAAAAATTAATTCATCCGAGCCACTAAACCGATGGCTTGATTGAACAAGCACTTTTAAATCTTTCGGGTTACTGCCCTTAAGCTGCTTATACAAAAACACCGACATACGAAAATTGTTCAGCTGATACCTTAGAGCAGTCTCTTTAGTATTACGAACTAAAGTAAAAAAGATACCGCCAAATACCCAGATCAAAAACCAAATTATTATCAAAGAGGTAATTAAATCTAAAATCAGCATACCCTTATTTTTTTTAAAAGTCAAGCGCATTATCGCTTAAAGATACTCATTAAATTCCACATCGGCAAGAATATACCCAGAGCCATAAACAAAACACCTAAACCTAAAACAAAAATCAAAATCGGCTCAATCAGCGAAGTAAGATTACTAATTGTATAATCAACTTGCTCATCGTAATAATTTGAAACATGGATAAGCAGCTCATCAAGTTTTCCCGTCTCTTCACCGACAGCAACCATCTGAACAACTATCGGCGGGAATAACCCGCTAAACTTCATCGGCTCAGCGATGCCTTTACCTTCCATAATATTGCTTTTGATATCAAGAATAGCTTTTGCTAATACGGCATTTCCAGTTGAACCTGCAGAAATATCCATAATTCTCAATATCGGGATACCACTGCGCATAAGTGTGCCGGTAATGCGCGTAAAACGTGAGATAGATAGCTTTAAAATTAACGGACCGAAAACCGGGACTTTTAATTTAAAAACATCCCAGGTAAATCTGCCAATTTTTGTATTGATATACTGCCTAAAAAGAAAATAAACAGTTGCCCCTATTGCGATTATCAACCACCAAAACTTAGTAAAAGCATAATTAATCAGTAATAAAGCCTGAGTAGGCAAAGGCAAGGCAGTAGTATATTGCGCATAAATCTTGGCATAACGCGGTATAACTAAAATAGTTAAAACAATGAAACCGATAATCATCGCCGCAACTACAATTATCGGATAACGCGTAGCTGATTTAATACGCAAACGGATAGTCTGGTCATGCTCGCTTAAAACAGCTAACCTCTCTAAAACCTGGTCCAGCCTCCCGCTCTCTTCACCACTAGCTACCATATTAATATAAAGCGAATTAAATACTTGCGGGTATTTTTCTAACGCTTTGGACAAGCTTAAACCAGATTCAATATCCCGGGAAATTTGAGCAATCAGCTCTTTAAATATCTTATTCTCCGTTTGCTCACGCAAAGCATTTAAAGAAAGTAATATTGGCAGCCCGGCTTTTTGCAAAGTAGCCAGTTGCCGGGTAAACATATTTACATCCTGAAATTTTACTTTAATATTTGAACTGAATATTTTTGTAACCGGAGAGGCCTCTTTTTCCTCGACAATTGATATCGGAACAAAACCCAGCTGAGATAACTTTGTTGCTACAGCATTCTCAGTATCACCAGCCATTACTCCACTAGCCGGTTTTCCAAATTTATCCCGAGCTTTATATTTATAATTAGGCATAAATCAATTTATCTCAGTAACTCTTAAGATCTCTTCAATAGTAGTTAAACCCTGCCTGGCTTTTTTTAATCCGTCATCACGCAAAATTTTCATTCCAGATTCAATAGCCCGCCTCTTAATCTCATCCGCAGAATTTTTTTCTTCAACCATTTTACGCATAGTTTCATTAAGCACCAATATTTCAAAAATACCAATCCGGCCGATAAATCCGGAGTTTTTGCAAAGGTTACAACCTTTCCCGTGGTAAAATTTTTCTTTTATATCCAACCCTAAATCTTTCAAGGTTGCTTCCGACGGCGAATGTTCATCTTTACATTTAGGGCAAATCTGGCGCACTAACCGCTGGGCAACAATTAAAATCACCGAGCTTGAAATTAAAAATGGTTCCAAACCCATATCGATTAAACGCGTCAGCGAACTTGGTGCATCATTGGTATGCAGTGTTGAAAAAACCAGATGCCCGGTTAAAGATGCTTGAATGGCTACTTCCGCAGTTTCCTTATCACGGATTTCTCCGACCATAATAACATCGGGATCCTGGCGCAAAATAGAGCGCAAACCATTAGCAAATGTTACATCAGCTTTAACATTCACCTGAGTCTGCCGGATTAAAGGAAGCTCATATTCCACAGGATCTTCGATTGTAATAATATTTTTCTCCATCGAGCTAATTGTACTTAAAGCAGAATAAAGAGTAGTAGTTTTTCCGCTACCGGTTGGACCGGTAACTAAAATAATACCATTTGGCTGTTGGATCATTTTTTCAAATATCTCAAGATTTTCTTTGGTAAAACCTAAATCTTTTAGCCCTAAAAGTATACTGGCCCGGTCAAGTAAACGCATAACTACATTTTCACCATGCACCGTAGGGAATATCGAGACCCTGATATCTAAATCCTTGTTTTCAAGCTTTAAGCTGATTTTCCCGTCCTGCGGGCGCCTGCTTTCGGCAATATCCATGTCAGAAAGAATTTTAATCCTGGAAATGATCGCGCTTTGTAATTTTTTGGGCAAAGTATGCACCTCATGCAAAATACCGTCGATACGATAACGCACACGCACTAATTCCGCTTCCGGCTCAATGTGGATATCCGAAACCCGGTCCTTAACTGCATCACTAATCAGAATATTTACTAACTTGATTATCGGCGGTTCTTCAGCCATCTCGGTTAAAGCGCCTTTTTCATCGAAAGGTTTCTTATGCTCAATGCATTTAATGATTTCTCCAACCGAGTTCCCTGCGCCATAGTAAGCATTCAAAACAATATCAATACTTTTTTGCGAAACCAGCACCGGCTCAACATTACTTACTTTAGCCAGCCTGCGGATATGATCCAAAGCTTCAATATCCTTAGGATCAAGCATAGCGATGGTTAAAGTATCCATAATTCTAAATAACGGGACTGCTTTATATTTATTGGCAACACTTTCTGAAATAAGCCCGGTAAGATTGGCATCAATCACATAATCCTCTAAATTCATATACGGCACACCGGTTGCATCGGCACGTGCTTTAGTGATTTCCTCTTCAGTGATAAAACCTAATTTCTCTAAAGCCTTTTCGATTTTCATTCCCGTACGCTTAACCTCTTCCCGGGCTTTATCAATCTGGTCGGCAGTAACCAATGAACTCTTTAACAATAAATCAACTATTTCCATTCAACCTCCCAAAATTGGCGAATTTTATTTATCATTTAATCAGCTCTTTAATTTTTTCTAACAAAACCTGCGGCTCAAACGGTTTAGTAAGGTAGGCATCAGCTCCCACCTCTTGGCCCAGCTTAATATCAGATTCCTGGGTACGGGCAGTAAAAAGTATTATCGGTATATACTTATATTTCTCATCAAATTTAAGCATCCGGCAGACTTTATAACCGTCGATCTTAGGGAGCATCAGGTCAAGAATAATTAAATCCGGCTTTTCTGTACGAGCTTTATCTAAAGCATCCTGCCCATCAAAAGCAGTACTAACCTGATATTCATTTGCCTCCAGGCGCATTGAAAGCATGACGACTAAATCCAATTCATCATCAACCACAAGTATTTTCTTTCTATCCATAATTATTACCCCTTAGATTCTTTTATTTTCTTGCTCACGATATCAAGCGCCGGGCGCAAAGTCGCTTGTATATCCGAAGAATAAATACTTATCTTAGGAACAAATGCACTTACTCCTAAATCTGAAGCGCCTTTTATATTCTTAACATTCGCGTGAGCAGTAAACATAATCACCGGCAGATCCCGATTAAACCTTCTTATCTCCTTTAATACCGCAGTCCCATCCATCCCCGGCATAAGATAATCGAGAACCACAATATCCGGATGTTTTTCTTTAATTAAAGGCAGAGCTTCTTTGCCGCTTTGAGCTAAGATCACTTCATAATCCCAAGATTCAACACGCTCCTTCATTAAACTTAAATAATCAGCTTCATCATCAACAAACAAAACTAATATTTTGCCCATGGGCTCCTCCGGGATATCTTTAAACTAACCTTGCCCTATCGATCAATTCCTGATACTTGCTGGCTTCGCCAGGATAAGCAACACAGCTAAAACCTAACTTGATATCCTGATTAAGATTATTGCTACTAAAGTAACTTCTTAATGCCTGTTCGATTCTACCTTGCGCGATGAGAGCCTTTTCTTTATAGCAATCTTTTAGAATAATAATGAATTCTTCAGGATATCTTAAAACTAAATCTCTACTTTTGTTTAATTGAGCTCCGATAATTTCTTCTAATGCCGATAGAGTTCCTTCAAGGTAACCTGATTTTATTTTATCAGAATAGGCAAGAGTTACAATAACTAAAGAAAAATTCGCGCTCGTCTTATTTGCTTCCTCAATAGCATCCTCAATATGTCTTCGGCCATTTTGACTGGCAAAATATCTAGGCAAAGTAAAAATAAATTTACTGCCCTTATCTATCTGGCTTTCTACCCGGATATGGCCCCGGTGCAGCTCGATTAACCCTTTAGCAATGGACAGGCCCAAACCAGTACCTTTTTCCCCAGTTCCGGCAGTTCGGCCAAATTGTAAAAATTTACCAAATACCTTAGGCAGATTTTCTTCGGCAATACCAATGCCGGTATCACTAACAGCAATTTCTACTTCATTTTCCCGGTTAATCAACGATATATCAATAAATCCCTTATCAGTAAATTTAATAGAATTGCTAATCAGATTAGTAAAAACCTGAATTATCCTATCTTCATCAACACACAAACTTAAATTCTGCCCCTTGGGCAAATCAACTCTTAACTCCAGGCCTTTTTCTTTGGCCTTAGCATCAAATGAAGAAACCACATTTTTTATTAAGTCTCCCAAGTCAACAACTTTCTTTTTCAATTCCACCCTGCCGGATTCAATTTTAGAAATATCCAGAAGGCTATTAATAATTCTTGCCAGGCGGTCAATACTATTCCTGGCAGTAGTAAGAATTTTATCCTGCTTAGGATTAAGGCTGCCCGCTATCCCGTCTAAAACCAAACTAATACCTTCTTTAGTTATTGAGAGCGGAGTACGCAATTCATGAGATACAATCGAGACGAAATCCGTTTTTAATTGGTCCAGCTTCTCTAATTCCTTGTTTTTATCCTCTAATTCATGCTGATATTTCCTAAGCTGGGTGATATCCATAGAAAAACCGATTACCCCGATTATATTCCCCTCATCATCTTTATAAGGGTATTTATCTGTTTGCATCCACAATCTTCCCTTGGATGTATCCGCGGTTTCAATAATATTCAATTTTGGCTTACCCGAGGAAATAACCTCTAAGTCATCATTCCAATGGGCATCAGCAAGCTCTTTTGAATAAATCTCCGAAAGGCACCTTCCCTCAAGATCCTCTTTAGCTATCTGCATTGCAGCAGAGTATGCCCTATTTACCCGAACAAAACAGTTATACTTATTCTTATAGAAGATCCAAGCACTTATAGAGTCAAGAATGACCTGCAAATTCTTTTGTTGAGCAATTATATCTTCTCTAGCCGCGCTATTTATCTGAATAATTACAAAAATACTTATAAAAAACATAAAAAGCACAAAGCTTGATAAAATACCTAATAAGCGATGATAAAACATCTCTTGCATCCAGAACTTATAATTTTCATCCATGCCGATTAAGGCAACAACTTCATTAGTTTGAGTATCAAAAATTGGAGCAAAAGCGGAAATCCAGGTCCCCCACCGGTCAACATAAGGCCCAACAATAAAAGCTTCCCGTTTAAAAAAATTGTTCTTTAACTCTTCAGACGCTTCCTTATAAACCTGGCCGGGAGGCGAATAGTTAGGAGAATCCGGTTGCTCAGAATCAACTAAAAAAATTATTTTATTATCTTTAAAACGCAAAAGATAAACATAGCTTATATCCTTATTCGTCCTGTCAAAGGCCTCTACCTCTTCTTTTAAACGAATAAAATCCGGTGATTTCAAATCTAGTAGAGAACCTGTAAGAGCCTCAATACGGCGGGAATTTATAGGGCCTGCAGCAGTATTTATCTTAGTTAAAAAATCATCCTGGTAATTTTTGTATTGGGTAATATGTACTAGTTCCGTAATCAACCAACCTATGACAATTAATATAACACAAGAAGAGGTAACCGTTAAAACCCAGTACTTCTTTCTCTTGCTCCCTACCGTACCACCCAAATGAATTTTTGAATGATACCAAAACCCTAAAAGCATAAATGCCAAATTAAATGCCAATACACAACGTAGAAGCTGGATGGGAAAACCAAGAGTATTAAAAAAAATTTCCTGATTAAATAAAGTTTTATTAAAAAATGGGGGGTTAACTATAACTAATTGGGTGAAAGAATAAAATACTAGCGCTAATCCGGCAAAACCTAGATAACGCCTTTCTACTCCTTTTAATTTAAAAGCATTAGTAATTAAAACTACTGCTGAACCAAATCCACCCAAAAAACCTAAATAATACCGGGCGGTAAAATTTAAGCCATCAGCCCTTCCCCACTGCCATCCCGAATAAACTAAAAATAGTACCGGAATAAAGACCCAGCGGTTAATACGTAATTTCAAACTTACCCAAAAAAAATCAAAAAGAAATATAAATGAAAAAACTAATATTCCTAAGCGTACCAGCCTAAATCCATAGTTATCACCAACGCTTAGCGACAATAAGTCTAACCATTCATTTACCGCGTGGACAATCCCGAATAAAGCTAAAGATATCCAAGGAAGATTTTGTTTTTTGTTTTTAGATAAAAGGAGGGCGCTTCCAGATAGGACAAAAAAACTTAACCCATAGATAAAATAGATATAATCAATCTGGAATCTAAAAAATTCCGTCATTTGATGGAAAAACTGAAGCTCCTAAATTAGCCGAACTTTAGCATTATCAATATGTTAACTTATATTAAAACAGAAAGTTAATCCTGTCAATCCAATTTAAATTACTTATTAAACTCACCCGTTTCATTACCAACCACGAGCCTTTTTGCCATGCTAAACTCTGCGCTCAATGATTGGCAGGGTAAAATGGAAAATTGAACCTCGGCCGCCAATCCCGGGTTCCTCCCAAATCTTCCCCTTATGCGCTTCAATTATTTTCTTACAAATCGACAAACCTAATCCTGCCCCGCCAATTCTTCTTTGCAATTGCGTAAACTGCTTAAACAGCTTGGGCAGATCTTCAGTTTTTATACCAATACCCGTATCGACAACGCTAACCTGAATAAAGGTTTCCTTATTGACCAAATCAATAGTGATAGTGCCAACTTCAGTAAATTTAATAGCGTTATTAATCAAATTAACTAGAACTTGATTAATTTTATCCTGGTCAAATTTTACTTTAGGGATTTCTTTATCCAAATTAAGCATAAAACCTAAATTTTTCTTCTCAGCTAAAGGAAGCATTGTTTGATATGTTTCTTTAATTAATTCGCTTATTTCGTTTTCCTCCATCCTGAATTCCATCTTCCCGGAATCAAGCTGCTGAAAATCCAGTACACCGTCAATAAGCCGGGCAAGACGATCGACGTTCCTCTTGACAATTACTAAATATTTCTCCTGCTCGGCATTAATGCCTCCGACTAATTTATCTAAAACTAAACTTATCCCCTCCTTAATAGCGGAAAGCGGTGTTCTTAATTCATGAGAAACCATCTCAGTAATTTCGGATTTAACACTTAAGGCCTTTTCTAATTCTTCTTTGGCATTTTTTAAATCTCCCATTATATGCACCATCGCCCTCTGCATCCGCGTTAAGTTCTCGGCATTTTCGGTAAGCGACCTTTCTTTTTCTTTTAAGTCGCTGATAATTCCCATAATCTGGCGCATATCCCTGGCCACGCCGACAATACCGGTCATCTTATCAGCTTCCCGGATTACTGCACCGCTAAAATTGATGGGAATTCTCTTACCTTTCTTAGTCAATAAGGTTAAAGCGATATTATGTGCTGAACCTTGATCAATAATATTCTTAAAATATTTATTCAATATACTTTCTCCCTCTCTGGACACATCTTCTTCTTGTAAAAAAATTGTTTGTATCGGTTGGCCGATAAGTTCATTTTCGCAATAACCTAATAAGTCCAAAGCGGATTTATTTACCAATCTGATCGTAGCATCAAAATTAATTACCACCAGCGCATCGGTCATCGAAGAAATTATCTTTTCAATATACTCTTTCTGAACAATAATCTGCTCTTCCCTTTCCTTTATCTTTAATGACATAATGCGGAATGAACCGGCTAAATCCTCAAATTCATCTCCGGTTCTAATGTCTACCGAATAATCAAACACACCATTAGAAATATGCTGGCTTACTTGCTTAAGCTTTGCTATCGGGCGGATAAATACCCGGGCAAAAATAAAACCTAACCCTGAAATTATGAGAATTAAAAATCCCGCTAATAATTGAGCATAAAAAGTAAGCCGTTTAAGCGGGGCAAATATTTCCTGGACGTCCTGCTCCACTCCAACGTACCAAATTATTCCTTGATCTAAAAATAAAGGGGTTTTAATTTTAATAAAAATACTGAAAAAATCTTTTGGGTGTATACCCGGGCTGTTATTAATAAATTGGTTAGTTTCACCATTTAAAACTTCTTGCAGGTCTTCCGGCAACAAAAGTTTCCTGCTTAACGGGATAATTCCGGGATAAAATATAATCTCGCCCTTCTCATTCATAATGTGCGCATGTCCGGTTTTACCGATTTTAAAATCTCGCAAAAAAGCAAAAAAATTATTGGCATTCACCACCATTTTAACCACACCGATTACTTTATTATCGTCATTCTTTATCGGCAGCGCAAAAGTTATTCCTAAAGTACTGCTTGATTCATCAAATCCGATATCTCCTACAAACACACCTCCTTTGCCTTCATTGAAAGCTCTCTGCCACCATAACTCATCAGCCTGATAAAAATCAGTAGTTTTTCCCGAAGCAAGAGCTATCCCTCCGAATCCATCAGTAATAAATATCTCTCCAGCCTCTTCATTATCCCTGTATCTTTTCTCTAACTCCAGGCTTCCGGATTTTTTTAAGTACTGCCCAACTAAAAAGCTATCTTTACCGGCACTAACCCAATCCCTATCCATATCCGCCATAAATTTCTGAATACTGTCCTGATCCATGCCCTGATAACGCAAATTAATTTCTTTAACCGTATCCAAATAATTACTGCTTAAAGTTAATCCTTCAAGATAATCTATTTCCTCATTGAATCTTTCGCTGACATTGGAAGCTAAAACATAGGAAATTTTCTCGTAGTCGCTAAAGATACTTTTCTTCATCAAATCATAAGCAGCAAAATATCCTGAGACCAGGCCAATAGCCACAAGGAATAAGCTCGTTAAGCTGATAAAAATAACAATTTTCTGTTTTATGCTAACCTTGGGCAAATTCATTTTCCTTTTATTTTTTCCTCAAGTTCCTTTATTTTAATCTCTAGCTCTTCCATCTTCAGCTCCCTATCCACGACGATTTTAGTAAATTCTTCTAAATCGTGCATACGGGCCCCCAGCTCCCTTTCAACCTTCCGGCGCTGGACAATCTCTTTCTGTAATTCTTCATTAGCCTTGGAAAGTTCAGCCGTGCGCACTTTAACGCGCAGCTCAAGTTCCGCGTATGAATTTTTAAGTTTCTCTTCCAGATTCTTACGCTTAGTTATATCTTCAAATGCTAAAAGAATCAACTGCGGTTTAGCTACATCCCGGGGTATCCATTGGGCATTAACCAATATCGAGCATTTTCCAATATCAGAAAATAAATACTGGACTTCAAAATCAGAAATAATTTTATGTTTTGGCAAAACCTCGCTTAATAAATTACGCAGTTCCGGGATATCCCATTGCTTGTCCCCTAAATCATAAATAAATTTCCCTTGGGCCATATTTTCAGGTACTTTAAAAAGATCCTCAAAAGACTTATTGATTGAAATAACTTTTAAATCTACATCTAGAATCACTAAAGGTTCATGTATTGTATTAACAATGCCTTCAGCATACTCAAATTTATCCTGAATAATTAGTTCCAGCTCAGAATAAACAAATCCTTTTTTCTGAATTTTTTTTAAACGCAAATTCAAATTTCTTATTTCCTCAGCCAATTGCCGAGCTTGAGCTTCGATTTTCTTTTCCATGAACCAAGACCCCTTTTTATTGGAGACAAAAAAACCCAAGCCCTCTTGCGCGCTTAAGCACAAAAAGCTTGAGTTCTAAACTAATGAGGCACACAAGGATGCTTTGCCCTGCTCGTATAAATCACCCTTAACCTTTCCCTGCAGCAAACTACCTATTAATAGTTTATCAAATAACCAACGTATTGCAATATAAATAAATCGGGGACGCTCCTATTTATTTCAGTTAGATTATGAGCCCAGTCTCGTCTATTGACAGTAAAGGAGAGCATATGCCACGAACAAAACGTTTAGTACCAACTGACCTACCTATGCACATTATGAGCAGAAGCAATAATAAACAAGTCATCTTTAATAGTGATACCGATAAACTCCGATATTATTCATTATTACTAAACCTAAAAAATGAAAACATGGTTGATATTCTGCATTACTGTATTATGGATAACCACACTCATCTCCTTATAATGCCAAATAGCCAAACTAAACTCGGCAGATTTATGAAACAAGTGAACCTTTCATATTCAAAATATTTCAAAACACTAAACGATTACTCTGGTCATTTGTGGCAAGGTAGATTCAAAAGCAATATCATTGATACCGATTCCTACTTATTACAGTGTGGTAAATACATCGAACTTAACCCTATACGCGCAGGAATTGTCAGATTTCCACAAGATTATAAATTCAGTAGCTACAATTATTATGCTGCCGGAACTAATGATAAATTAATCACAGCTAGCCCAACCTATCTTGCCCTAGCTGAATCCACAAGCAGACGTAGAGATAATTATATTAATTTCCTAATTAATAAAAATGAAATAAACACTCAACGCCTAGTAAAACAGAAGTTTATTGGAAATAATAATTTTATTCAAAAATTACAAGGAGTTTATAATATAAGATGCGTACCTCTTAAGCGCGGGCGCCCCTTCAAGATTTAAATCGGGGACGCTCCTATTTATTTAAACATATTTAACAATAAATAGGAGCGTCCCCGATTTATTTCAAACATTGGCAGTCAGGTAGACATATTTTAAAAGACTTTTACCTGTGTTTCTAACATCGTGATCCATCTTTGGAGGGATATAAACGAAAGAATTCTTCTTAACCTCGATACTCGAACGCTTGGAATAAGAAATTTTGGCCTGCCCCTGCAGAATTATTAAAGCCTCTTCCTTATCCTTAGTATTGTGCACACCAACTGATTCTTCAGGCTTTAAAACCACAAAACCTGAAACTAAACCGCTTGCCTTACTTGACTCGCCAAACAAACGTAAAAATCTTTGCTTGCCTTTAAGCTGCATACAGAAAACTTTTTTACCGGAATTATTTATTCCCATTCTAATTTTCCTCTGTGTGGTGGTCTAAGTGAACATGTGGATGGACATGCGCCATAGCTTTATGCTTATGGCTATGGATATGAACCAGGTTATTCGCCTTAAGCAACTCCAAATCATTTAAAATATCTTCCGCATGCCCGAATTTGGCTACTTTCTTTTCATGATTGAAAACATAAACTACATCCGCTATCTCTTCAACAATATGCAAATCATGCGTAGCAGTTATAATTGTTTTCCCATCAGCATTAGCCTTAATTAACAGATCAATTATCTGCCGGGTAGTTAACGGATCAAGCCCGGCCGTTGGTTCATCTAAAATAAGTATTTCCGGCTCAATAATTAAAGTTGAAGCAATAGCCACCTTACGCTTTTCCCCAATACTTAATTGATACGGACAGCGATTAAGTAATTCTTGAATACCCAGAGTAACAACAATCTTCTCCAGACGCTTCTCTATTTGGCTTTTTTCAAAACCAAGCTGCAGGGGCCCAAAAACAATATCATCTTTAACTGTCGGACAAAATAACTGGACATCCGGATTTTGAAAAACAAATCCCACTCGTCTCCTAAAATCCTGAGAAAATTTATTCTCTCTAAAAATCTTTTCGTTTAATTCCTGGCCGCAAAAATTAACCTTGCCTGAATCGGCAAAAATAAGCCCATTAAGTATCTGCAAGAAACTAGACTTACCGCTTCCATTTGCGCCGATAATACCAATCTTCTGCCCCTGAATAACCTTAAGATTAATCCCAGACAAAGCAAGAAATTTTCCAAGATAAGAAAAATAAACATCATTTAATTCAAAAATTATATTATCCATAATTATTTTGCAATAAATAGAAACGTCCCGAAATTAAAAATTACCACTAGGAGCAGCCAAAACCAATCTTTGGTTTTAATTTTAAAATCGTCCCAAGCTAAAGCCTCCCCCTGATAGCCCCGGGAAAGCATGGCTCGGTATACTTCCTCATTAAGAAGAACCGACCTATTCCAAAGAGAAACAATACTCCAGGCAACAATATTCTGCCCGCTTTTATAATGCACTAATATGCCAACCCGGCTTTTAATTGCCAAATAGGTATTCTGGATTATGCCCACAAAAAGATAAATATAACGATAGCACATCCCCAGAGTCATTACAAAAACCTGCGGTATTCTAAAGATCCTAAGCACTTTAAGTAATTCAAAATGTTTAGTAGTAATATTTAAAAGCACAATCAGGGATACGCTAACCAAGACGCGCATAACAAAAAACAGCGCCCCAGCTAAACCCTGGCGGGTAATCGTAAATTTTAAGCCTAAGATACCCCAGCTAATTAATGCCTCTCCGGGAGAGAAAAAACTGAAAATTGCCGGCACAGCGATAAACAACGAGAACAGCGGGATAAAAACTAAAGTCCGGATGAGAAAAAATCTTAAATTTATCTTAGAAATTAATGCCAACAGCAGGCATAAAACATAAAGAGAAATTAATACCTGAATACTGCGGGTAAATAAGACCTGCATAACAAATACCAGGAAGGTAATTACTTTTATCCTGGGGTCTAACGATTGTAAAAATCCCGGGCAAATAGCGTACTCTTGTGAAAAAACCGAATCCTTTAAAAACGTTAACGCTTGGATAATTGAGCGTTGGATGAAATTACTATTTCCCATTTTTAGATTTTATCGGATACTTCCCACAATTAAATTTCTCGCCTTCAGGGCAATATCCTAACGCTTCGCATTTAGCTCCGGCATCGAGAAAAACTACCGGTAACTTTTCCCGGCAGATATCCAGCATCCGGTTAGCTAACTTACGAATCTCCCATTGCGCCCGGGTACAACAGCGATGTTCGAAAAAATGCAACAACTCCCGGCAATTCATGGTCACGACAATTTTAGTTTCTGCAGCCTGAGGAAGTGCAAAGCGCGCATCCTGATTCGCTAGCTCCCCGCGGATATTATCATTACCCAAAAATGCAATTAACTTAGTATAACTCTGCTGAATCTGAACCATTAATTTTTCGAATTCATCCTTTGCTTCCGGGTTGCGCTCAATTGCCGGAGGAAGAATATAATCAAAATCTTTCTCCTTAACATAACGCTGGCTTTGCTGTGAATAAGAAGCCAAACGATGGCGCACCAACTGATGGGTCAGTGCCCGGGAAACCCCCTCAATGGCAAAAGTAAACTTAACATGTTCAAGCGGACTGGTATGCCCTGAGGCAACAATATTTTTTACAAATTCTTCCTGCTTTTCAATCGATATTGCTGCATCAGAAAAAACATCCCCGGCAAATTTCTCAGAATAGCACTGCCGGCAGGCAGCATAGATTAGCGAAACAGGATTCTGGCTTAATTCCAATAATTTAACATTCAGATTAACTCTAGACATATATTAATTCTCCTTTCACTCGCAAAATACTTACTAACCCAAAATGCCGCTGGATAAATAGTCAGCTGCCATATAGGAGCTACGCACATAGGGGCTGCTTTGAATATATAAAAATCCTAACCGCTTTCCTTCTTCTTTATAAAAATCAAATTGTTCCGGAGCAACATATTCTTTAACTGGATAATGTTTTTGACTTGGCGCGAGATATTGGCCGAGGCTTAAAAAATCACAACCGGCAGATCGTAAATTTCTCATTACCGAGATAACTTCCTCTTTTTTCTCTCCTAACCCCAGCATCAGGCCGGATTTTGTTTTAATCAACGGAGATATTTCTTTTAAACTACTCAGAACTTTAAGTGAACGCAGATAATCAGATCCCTGACGCACTGCTTGATAAAGGGACGGCACTGTTTCAACATTATGCGCAATAATCTGCGGATTAGATTTTACAACAGCAGCCAAAGCATCCAAAGAAAGTTTAAAATCAGGAATTAAAACCTCAACAGTTACGCCTAAACATTCCTGATTAATTAAGCGGACGGTTTGCGCAAAAATTCCTGCCCCGCCGTCGGCTAGATCATCCCTGGTGACGCTGGTAATTACTACATGTCTTAAATTAAGCCTGCTCACTGCCTGCGCGACCCGGTTCGGCTCGCCTAAATCAAGCTCTAAAGGCTTTGATTTTTTAATATTGCAAAAACTGCACATCCGCGTACAATTAGCCCCAAGAATCAAAAATGTCGCTTCATTGCGCGAAAAACATTCACCCATATTCGGGCACATTGCCTGCTCGCAAACTGTATTTACCTGTAAATCTCTTAAGAGTTCTTTTAACCCCGAACAACTCTTAAGATTAATTTTTTTATTAAGCCAAGCAGGTTTCATAAAATTGAACATTAAAAGAATTTATAAAAGCCTCGATTAATTTTTCCTCTAAAATATTTTTCTCGGGCACAACTTTTAATTCATCGCTAAGCGTTGTAACCTGCGCGGATATATCTACCGGCAAAGACTTAAGGTACCTACGCACAAAATTCCAATTAATGCTGCAAGGAATGGAACCGTGCTGAAAAATAACCTGCCTCTTCCTTTTTTGAGCATTACCGCCAATTTTTTTACCCCCGATTACAATATCGTATTTTTCATATGAAGCGCTGCAAAGCTCATGCGGAGTGCTTCGATCTTTAAAATTGGCATCCTGGAGCGCAAAAGCAGGATTAAGCCCTAGTGATTTATAAAATTGAACGAGAAATGAACAAATATTACGATAAGAAACTAACACCCCTTCCGGTTCGGCGACATCGGATTTACTACAAACAAAACTATAAGTTATTTCATCATCATGAAATAAGATTCCGCCGCCGGTCATTCTTGGAGCAACTACAACTCCATCAGCTGCACAACGAACCAAATCAATTTCTTTTTCAGGATCTTGAGAAAAACCATAAGTTAAAGACGGGCCTTTCCACCGATAAATACGCAAGACTCCGATACCATCATCCAGATATTGCTTAAAAATTTCTTCATCCAGCTTCATATTGTAATCAGCACTGGATGCTTCTGAACGGATAAGTTTGAATAATTTCATTTAATTAAATCTTAAGGTTTCCAACAAAGATCCGGCTGGCGCGCTGCCCTTACCTCATCCAGGCGTTTAATCGGCATACTCACTGGTGCTTGTTTAACTAATAAAGGATTTTCAACTGCCAGACGGGCAATCTCAATCATTGTGTCAACAAAAGCATCAATAGTTTCTTTTGACTCGGTTTCCGTAGGCTCGATCATTAAGGCCTCTTTAACAATTAAAGGAAAATATATCGTCGGAGGGTGATAACCTTTATCAATTAAATATTTAGCAATATCTAAGGCATGTACCCCATTTTTCACTTGGCGCATTGCCGAGAAAACACATTCATGCATACATTTTTTATCAAAAGCCAAATCATAATAATTTTTAAGCTTGGCTTGGCAATAATTAGCATTTAACACCGCAATTTCAGCTGCCCTGATTAAACCTTCTTTACCTAAAAGTAAAATATAAGCATAAGCTTTAAGAATTACACCGAAATTCCCATAAAAAGGAGCGATATAACCAATTGATTTAGGATAATTATAATTAAGCGCATATGTCCCATCACCGCGTAAAATTACCCTGGAAATGGGCAAAAATTCAACTAATCCCGCACTTACCCCTACCGGCCCTGCACCCGGACCGCCTCCGCCATGCGGAGTAGCAAAAGTTTTATGTAAATTCAAATGTACAACATCAAAACCAATATCGCCTGGCCGGCATTTCCCCAACATAGCATTAAGGTTTGCTCCATCATAATACATTAGAGCGCCAACCTTATGCGCCATATCCGTAATCTCTTTGATTTTTGGATTAAAAATTCCCAAGGTATCCGGACAAGTTAACATTACCGCTGCCACATCAGCCGTTAACTGCTTCTCATATTCAACTAAATCCATGTAACCATCTGCACCCGTGGGAATAACTTTAACTTCATAACCGGCAATTGTCGCACTAGACGGATTAGTGCCATGCGAAGAATCAGGAACAATAATATATTTACGGCGCGATCCTTTATCTTTATGATAAGCAGCAATAAGCATTACGCCGGTTAACTCACCATGAGCCCCAGCCATTGGCTGCAGAGTAAAGGCACTCATACCGGTAATTTCACAAAGAAGCTTCTCTGCTTCATAAAGAACTTCTAACGATCCTTGAGCAAGCGCTCCTCCGCCTGAAAGCTGCGGCAATAAAGGATGTAACTGCGAAAACCCATCAAAACCAGCCACCTTCTCGGTGAATTTTGGATTGTATTTCATCGTACATGAACCAAGCGGATAAAAGTTCGTATCAACGGAGAAGTTAAGACGGGAAAGATTAGTATAATGACGGACTACATCTAACTCGGATAAGCAAGGTAAGCATGCTGCAGCAGCTCGGCAATATTTTGCCGGTAAAGCTTTGCTTGCAGCAACATCCAAAACTCCATACGAAAATCCTCTTCTGCCCTCTTTATGCTTTTCAAAAATTAGCATGCTAATACTTCCTTTAAGCTAGCAACAAATTTAAGAATCTCTTCTTGAGTTCTTTTTTCAGTAACCGCAATTAATAAATAATTATCCATGCCTTTATAAAATCTTCCTAACGGAAAACCGCAAGCAAAACCTTTTTCGATCATCTGCTGCACTACCTTATCCGCATTACGCGGCAAGAGAATTGTAAATTCATTAAAGGTCGGAGACGATCGCTTTACTTCTACACCCTGAAGACAAGCTAATTGCTCTTTAGCAAATTCTGCCTTCTGATAGTTATGTTCGGCTAATTCTTTCAAACCATCTTTGCCTAAAAGCGAAACAAATACTGCGGCGCGTAAAGCGCAAAGCGCTTCATTTGAACAAATATTTGAAGTTGCATGCTGGCGCCGGATATGCTGTTCGCGAGTCTGCAGGGTTAAAACAAACCCTTTTTTTCCATCACTATCAACTGTAGCACCAACAATTCTTCCGGGCATTTGACGCACTAATTCTTTCCTGACCGACATAAACCCAAGATACGGCCCGCCAAAAGAAAGCGGGATCCCTAAACTCTGGCCTTCACCGGTTGCAATATCAAACCCCATTTCACCCGGAGTTTTTAACATCCCTAAAGAAACCGGGTACACCGAAGCAATTGCCAAAGCACCAAACTTATGCACCCGGGAAACTACATCGCCATAATCATCAATTGCTCCAAAAAAATTCGGATTTTGTAAAATTACCGCAGCAGTTTTATCATCCACACATTTAAACAGCTCTCCCCTGCTGGACTGTCCATGCACAACCGGAATCTCTACAAATTCAACGGAAAGATTTGAAGTATAGGTATAAAGCATGGTACGGTAAATTAAATTTACTCCGCTATCAATAATAATTTTATTCCGGCCAGTCTGCCTTATTGCCATCATCATCGCTTCAAACAAAGCAGTACCGCCGTCATATAAAGAAGCATTTGAAACATCCAAACCGGTTAATTGACAGATAATACTCTGATATTCATAAATTGCCTGCAGCCAACCCTGAGAACATTCCGGCTGATAAGGAGTATAAGCGGTATAAAATTCAGAACGGCTGACAATGGCATCCACTGAAGCAGGGATAAAATGATCGTAGAAACCCGCTCCGACAAAATTTACCAGGCCGGTTGAATTCTTCAAGGAAAGATTATGTAAAGCTTGCGTTACCTGAAATTCCGATTTTCCATAAGGAATATTAAATGATTGCGGCTTAAGCGCTTTCGGAATATCGCTAAAAAGCTCATCAATGCTTTTTACCCCGATAACCTCGAGCATTTCTTTAATATCTTCTTTGGTGTGCGGGATAAAACTCATTTAGAGATTCCCTCGACATAACTTTCGTAACTAGCAGCATCCATAAGAACTGATCTCTCAGAATCATTTGAGAATTCCATTAAGAAAAAATAACCCTGCTGATACGGTTGTTGATTAATTAATTCCGGATGCGCGCTTAATTCCACATTAACCGATAAGACTTTCCCCGATAAAGGCGCATATACCTCAGAAGCAGCTTTAACTGATTCAACTGTAGCACAATGCTTAGCCTGCACTAATACTGCGTCTATTTTAGGCAACTCCGCAAAAGTAATATCCCCTAAAGATCCCTGAGCATAATCAGTAATACCGACATAAGCATTTTTTCCTTCAACACGCACCCATTCATGATCCTTAGTGTATAAAAGATTTTTTGGTATATTCATTAACCCTCCCTCGATTATAACGACGTTTTATTTAAAAAAGGTTTCTTGACAATTTTTACGGGAATTTCTGTTAAGTTATCTTTAACAACCAGCTCCGAACCAACACCATAGTTTCCGGCAACATACCCCATCCCGATTCCCACTGATAAACTAGGGGAAAATGAACCGCTAGTTACCATGCCAATTTGCCTGTCCTTTTCAAATATCGCAAAACCATGCCGAATCGACCGGCGGGAATCAGCTTGAAAACAAACAAGATGCTTCTTCAAGCCATCGCTCTGTTCTTTTAACAAAGCCTCTTTGCCAATAAAATCTTTAGAAAAATCTACAAACTTAGCTAACCCTGCTTCTTGCGGAGTATGGGCTGTGTCCAGATCGTGGCCATAAAGAGGATAACCCATTTCCAGGCGCAAAGTATCACGGCTGCCTAATCCTGCAGGCCTAACCTTTACATCTTTAAGCAAAGTTTGCCATAATTTTAGCACATAATCATTTGAAATATAAATTTCAAATCCAAGTTCGCCGGTATAACCGGTCCTGCTTATTGTACAGCATTCGTTTTCAAAAGAAAATTCAGAAAATGTATAATATTTAAGCCTCTCTACACCCTGGCCAAAAATACCTTTAAGTATATCCAACGACTGCGGCCCCTGAACATCAAGCTTACCAGTTTTATCCGAAATATTTTGTAGACGGCATACTGGCAAAAGATTTCTCTTTAAATGTTCATAATCATTTAAGGTAGTTGCGGCATTAACCACTAACATCCAATTATTTTGACTAATCCGGTAAACAACCAAATCATCTAAAACACCTGCCTGCTCGTTAAGCATAAAACCATAACGGCAGCTGCCAACCGGCATCAAAACTACATTCTGAGTAACAATACGATCAAAACCGCTGGCAACAGGATCAGCTTCAAGCAAAAACTCACCCATGTGGCAGATATCAAACACTGAAACTGCCTTTCGGGTATGCGCATGCTCAACTAATATGCCCTCATATTGAATAGGCATCAGCCATCCGCCAAAAGGAGCAAGTTTTGCGCCTAATTTTCTATGCTGCTCAACAAGAGATGTCTCCCTCAAAACCAAGTTATCTTCCATTATCTTAGATTTAATACCCCGGTAAGAATGTAGCTGTGTATTTTAAAACGATTTTCTATATTTATAACAAGAAAAAGCTTCTCTGTCAAATATATGTTTTTGAAACCAGGTAGGCCGAGTAATCTTTTATTGCTTCTTCCAGCGTACTAAATTTATACTTACATCCACAGGAATACAGTTTATTCATACTAGCTTGAGTAAAATACTGATATTTATCCCTTATTTCAACTGGCATTTCA
>JBAYMG010000014.1:0-33052 GCA_041663665.1 Candidatus Omnitrophota bacterium
AAAAGCTTTGCAGGAAAAATTAGCCAGGGAAGAGCTTGAGCGTAAGCAAAAAGAAGAGCAGGCTAGAAAAGCTTTGCAGGAAAAATTAGCCAGGGAAGAGCTTGAGCGTAAGCAAAAAGAAGATAGGGATCGCTACTTAGATCAGTGTACTATTCTGCGCGGCGATTGCCGTTTATTTGTTGATACACAAAACCGTTGCTTAAGAATTTATTTTAAAGATGAGGAGATCACTGCTTTAGGGGGGATTAACAGTATCTTTTTTTTACCAGATCTGTCTCAACCCTGTTGGCGTACGGTTCAAGATCTGCCTCAACCCTGTTGGTCAATTGATAAAATGAACAAAAATGAACTTTTGTTAGTATTGGATTTTACCGTGCTTAAACAGTTTTGGAGGCTGACATTTGAACAAGATAATATTTTGACAATTAAGATAGCCATTGAACTTAAGACAAAGATCTCTATTGTAAACCGTTTTGTGCGGCTTGAGCTTTCAAGTCAATATAATGCCTGGGAGACGTCTTTAGAAAAAGGTTTATTTCCGGATGCACAATACGTAAATAACATGTCTCCGGTGAGATTAAAGGATGTCAGGGTTTCTCGTATAGCTGCTTCTTCCAGTCAGGAAAAACTACCAAGATTAATTTTTGAGGTTACCGGGGAGAATGAGCAGTACGTGGTAGGAATTTTTAGGCAGCAGCAAGGAAGCCAAGAGTTCTCTTGCCTTAGTTTTTGTCCCATTATTTCTTGGGTAGACAGGTCATTACCTGAGGGAAAATATGATTTTTTTGAAGGTAGAATTATTTTTAATTCACCAGAAGAGTTGGAGGATAAGAGCCGCGCTAAATCGCGCGCTTTAATATCTAATCAGAATTTAAGTTTTAGTTTTGATCGGGGCCAAGGGAATATTTCCTGGAATGGTAAAATATTAAGTAATGGGTTAGGTGTTTATACGGCATTACGGTCACAGAATATTTGGTATGATTCTGCCCAGGCGGCATGGAAGTATATTAAAAAAGATAAAAAACATATGGTTATTGAGGGCCGCTGGCCGTATATTCCTATTGCTCAAACCTGGAGATTTGAGGTTATTTCCGAGAATCAAGTCCGTTGGGATATCGATATGGAAATCTATGACCGGGTAAAAATTGAAATAGAGCAAGCAAGTATTATGCTTAATGAAAAATATAAGAAATGGTTTGTTGAAGATCTGGTTAAAGGTGATTTTTTAGAGGAGTTCACGGAAGATTATGACATTTTGCCTTTTAGATATTGGTATGGAGTAGTTAAAAATAATGGATTGGCAGCCGGCGGCAAGTTGCTGCCCAAACTTATTTTTACCAATATAATGCCTGCTCAGATGTCCAAGGGGCTTCTGGAAAATAGCGATTATCTCTATCGCAGCCGAATTCTCCAATACCAGAGATGCAATAGCCAGGTTCTTTTTCCTAAAAAATATTCATACTTCTCAGGGGTAATAAAAATTGAAGCTAAATAATATTTGCCAGAAATTCAGGCAGCATCTTTCCTGTGGTGGATTATTCTATGCTTTCTGGCGGGCTGTAAAGTATCTTGTATTTATAATGCACAAACCTAAAGATATGCAGCAGGAAAATTTCATTGAATCCGGGCCTTTGCGTGTTGTTGTGATTAGCTCCGGATTGCAAGTATTTTGGCTTAATAAACAGGTTACCGTAGGGACCGGTTTAAATTTTGCTGTTAATACCCTAGGCCTTTGGACAGATTCTTCAAAAGCTAAGTGGCAATTAATAGAAAAGCATAAAAATTCGTTTAAGCTTCAGATTATTTTTGATGATATTCCGCTTATTCAGCTTTGGAATATCAAAATTGACGATCAAGCTGGTCTTATTTGGGAGATAGAGTCACAAAATACCGAGTGGATGTACATTAATGAATTTCGGGTTGTACTTTTATTAAGTCCAGGGTATACCTCTTGGTTTTGTGGCTATCAGCAGGGAAATTTTTGCCGTTTTGAAAAAGAATGGCGTGAATTTAAAGTTAATCAGCCCTTTTCTTTGTTGGCCGGAGTGCGTTTTCCCAGAGAAGGAGCGGATTTACCCGTTCTTTCATTTGAGGTAACTGATGAGGCTAGCCGGGTCTTAATCCAGAATAGTTCTGTTAAAGAGAATATGCGGGTAATCGGATTTAGTATTGTTTGTCCGGATGATAAGAGTAATTTTTCTGCGGGAACTGTCCAGGGTTTTAAGACTGCTATGCAAATATTTGAACAAGCCTCAATTTTAGATTCTAAAATTGAACTGCTGCGCCAGGAGGCCTTGGATGCGCTGTTTAGGAAAAAGAGTATACTGCGTATTAACAAGCATTTAAAAATTTTATTAGTTAATCTTCCTTGGCATGTTAATGGGGTATGGGGTGTACGTGCTGGTTCGCGTTGGCCGCATACTAAGGATCGTAGTGAAGGTAAATATATACCGTTTCCTTTTTTTCTTGCGCAAGCCACCTCTTTGTTACAAAAAAATAAAGTGGATACTCAGATGATTGATGCTATTGCTGAGCAGTCTACGGAAGAAGAATTTATGGGCCTGCTTTTGAGTAAAAATGTAGATTATTTAGTTGCGGAGACTTCGGTTCCTTCCTTTAAGCAGGATATGGAGATTTTGAGTAAAATTTCCGAGGCCGGAATAAAAATTATTTTGTGCGGTCCGAATAGCCTGATTTACCAGGCTTCTTTTATGAATCAGTATATGTTTGTCGATTTTGTCTTAAAAGGCGAATATGAGTTTACTCTGCTTGATTTGGTTAAGTCTTTAGAAAACCAATCGGACTTTTCGCAAGTTCCGGGGGTCCTTTATAACAATGGCAAGGAATTTTTAAGTACTTCCGAGCGTAAGCTTTCTGACATAAATTCTTTGCCTTGGCCGCATCGTGAAAGCTTGCCGATGGATAAATATTGGGATCTACCCGGTGATATCCCCTATCCTTCTGCTCAAATGCTTGCTTCAAGAGGCTGCCCATTTAACTGCAGTTTTTGTTTGTGGCCGCAGGTAATGTATCAGGGCGGTTCTTACCGGGTCAGGGATGTTGAAGATGTTGTGGATGAGATGGAGTATCTGGTTAAGAAAATGAAGTTTAAGTCAATTTATTTTGATGATGATACCTTTAACCTTGGTAAGGATCGGATGTTTAAACTCTGCCGTACAATTCAAGAAAGAGGTTTAAATAATATCCCTTGGGCGATTATGGCCCGTGCGGACGCTATGGATGAAGATATGCTTTTGGAAATGAAAAAATCCGGGCTAGCGGCAGTAAAATATGGGGTGGAATCGTTTGAGCCTGAATTAATTTCTAGCTGTCAAAAAGGGCTGGATATAAATAAGGCTGAAAAGATGATCCGGTTAACGAAGAAATTGGGAATAAAGGTGCATCTTACTTTTACTTTTGGTTTTTCCGGGGAAACTCAAAAAACCATTAGAAGGACAATTGACCGCGGTATTAATCTCGATCCGGATTCAGTTCAATTTTCTATTCTTACTCCTTTCCCCGGCACAAGGTTATTTGCAGAGTTGGATAAGCAGGGCAGGATCTTAACTAAGGATTGGTCTAGGTATGACGGGCATTCTAGTTGTGTTTTTAAACCGGAGAATTTAAGTGTTAAAGATTTAGAAGATGCAAAACGCAGGGCTTATCATATTTGGTATGATGCTAAGCGGAAAAAACGGGGCTTACTCGGAGATTTCATAAGGTTTACAAAATATTTAAACGAACGCGGTTTATTTTTTGTAATTGGCAAGACCTTTGATTATTTGAAATTTGTTTGGTTTAAAAGAAAGCAGTATCTAAATGGTTGAGTTGGATAAAGTAATCCTTAAAGGGATAGAAAATGGGCGGCAAGCTTTTAAGGGGCCCAAGATCGTTCAGATTGATTTGACCGGTAATTGTAATAATGATTGTATCGGATGCTGGGTGCATTCTCCGTATATCAAAAATCCTCCACGTGATAAAAATGTTGTTTTACCATTTAATAAAGTACGTGATTTGATTGAAGTTTTATCTCTTCTCCAAACTCAAGAAATATTCCTTTCCGGTGCCGGCGATCCATTTATGCACCCGAACATCTTAGATATAATTGAACTGATAAAAAGTAAAGGTTTTAAGCTTAACATCATTACTAATTTTACGCTTTTGGATGAGGTAAAAGCAAACAGAATAGTGGATTTGGGGGTGGATTTGATCACGGCAAGCGTTTGGGCCGGTACCGAAAGCGGCTACATTAAAACTCACCCTAGTAAAACCAAAGATGATTTTATTAAACTTGGCAACAACCTTAGGGGTTTGGCGCGAATTAAGGAAGAAAAAAACAAGCTTTTCCCATTTATAAAAATATATAATGTAATCTGCAATCAAAATTATAATGAGATTTGCGAAATGGTTGACTTTGCTTTATCCGTTAAAGCCGGAAGTGTCGAATTTCAGGTAATGGACCTGGTTGAGAATGCTACTTCTTTTTTGGCTTTATCAAATTCCAATATCAGGGATATTAAAAGCCAGTTTGATCTTTTGGGTAAACATAAGGGGCTTTATTACCAGCAGGAGCTGCTCAAGTATAATTTAACTTGTAATGAATCTCCGGAGTTAAAGGAGTTTTCCGGGCGGTTTTTGATGTTGCCGTCAGGATTTTCTATTCTTAAAGGCAGCAGCATAACACAAAATCAGGATTCTAAAATCAAACTACCTGAGAGTATAGTTTGCCCCAAAGGAGTTGTTTCGGGTTCGGCCTATAATAATTTTATTTGTGATGAGGAGAATAATATTTTTTATTTTCCCTTTGTTTTAGATAATTGCGCTGAGCATAAATGCCAGGACTGCCAGTTTAATGAGAAGAGGCAGCTGCCGGTGAAATTTTTAAAGATTTTTGGCTACGGTTCTTTTATGCGGCGCCTTGATTCCGTAAATCTATATGATAATAATTATGAGAATGAGTTTATCAATAAGATCCCGTGTTATGTTGGTTGGACTTATAGCCGGATTTTGTCTACCGGCGAGGTGATTCCTTGCTGTAAGAGCGTTAATAAGCCTTTGGGTAATATTAATAAACATAGTTTTGTCGGCATTTGGAATTCTTCAGCCTATCGTAAGTTTAGAAATAAAGCTAAGTTGTTCTCTAAGAATAATCCGTACTTTAAGCGGATAGACTGTTGTAAGTCTTGTGATAATGTAGGGATCAATCTGCAAATTCATCAGCAGGTTATAAAATACGAAGAAAATTTGGGGAAAAATAAATCAAATATTTCTTTGGCTCAAAGGTTAAGATTGATTCTGAAACTCAAAGCCCCTAAAGTTGAAAAACCGATTATTGTCGCGGCAGCAAAATTTAACCGTGGTAATTTAAATTCCCATAACCATGGTTTTGGGAAAGGGGTTATTATTGACGGCGGCAATGGTTTTGGCTGGTCAGAGTATGACATAATTTTTAAAGAATCCGGCCAGTACCAGTTGTGGTCAATATATGCTTCCGGCCAGGCGCGCCCGGTAGAGCTTTATTTTGATGGGCAGTTGATAGTCAATGATGCTTTAAGTTCTATCACCGGGGGTTGGGGGAAAAGAAATAAAAAATGGTTTAGAGAAAAATGCCTTGATATAAATGCCGGTAAGCATACTTTAAAAATATTTACTAAAAAACTTATTCCCCATATCCAGGGATTTGCTTTTTATCGGGATAGTAATGGCGCTAATAGGAAGGAAATGGTTTGTAGAAAAGAAGAGATCTTTCCTAAATCCTCGCCGTTAAGACTGTTAAAAGATGAGATTGAAGAATCCGGTTTGATGCGCACAGCATCGAGATTGTTTAACCATATTAGATCTGGGAGATTTTTGCATAATTATCTAGATGTTTTAGGGGTATATCAAGGGCAGTATGCTTTTTGTGGGCCAACTCATGTCCAGATTGACCTGACTTATAATTGTAATAATAACTGTATTGGCTGTTGGTGCAATTCTCCTTTATTGGATGAGAAAACAATAAGCCCTGAGGTTAAAGCTGAAACTTTGCCTTTTGGCTTGTTAATTGAGCTTTTAGATCATTTAGCCAAAATGGGGACAAAAGAAATTTATTTTTCCGGCGGAGGGGAACCTTTTATTCATCCGCAGATTATGGAAATTCTGGAATATGCTAAGAAAAAAAAGTTTGTTTGTTATGTTAATACTAATTTTACTCTTCTAGATAAAGAAAAGATAAAGAAACTTATTGCTTTAGGGGTAGACCATTTGACGGTTAGTACTTGGGCAGCGAATGCCAAAACCTATGTTATTACGCATCCTAATAAAAATGAGGAAACTTTTAAGCAAATAGTGGAGAATCTTAAATATTTAAATAAAACCAAATTAAGTACTCCTTATATAAAGCTATATAATGTAATTTTTAATCTTAACTATCAGGAAATAAAAGATATGGTTCGTTTAGCAGAAGAGACGGGTTCAGAGTCGGTGGAGTTTACCTTAATTGATACAATACCCGGTAAGACAGATAAGCTTTTGCTTAATCAGCCTCAGATAGAACAATTACAAAAGGATAGCCGGCAGCTAGCCAGTTGTTTAGATAAAAATGGCCGGTTAGGTTCGGTTTTATTGTTTCGGTTTGATTCTTTTTTAAGGCGCATATCTTCATCTACTGATTTACAAGAAGCTACTTATGATCGTAATATTATTGACAAGATTCCTTGCTATATCGGCTGGTCCTTTGCTAGAATTATGCCTAATGGCGATGTGAATGCTTGTCTTAAGGCGCATCGTATTCCCACGGGCAATCTTTATCGTACCAGTTTTAATCAGATATGGAATGGAGAAAAACAGCAATATTTTCGTAAAAAAACCCTGGTTCAGAAAAAAAGTGATCAATTTTTTCAGTCTATCGGCAACAATCCGCAGATAAAAGAAGCAGGATGCTATAAGAGTTGTGATGATATTGGAAGAAATATCCATATGCATAATCGTATAATGTCTTTAACTTTATTAGAGAGGTTATTTTTAAAAGCCCTAGCAAAGATAAAGAAGAAACCAAGATTAGGTTATAGCTCTAGAGCTAAATCACCGGATCCCCTGATAGCCGGCATACATAATGGCAGGGAAGCTTTTATCGGGCCTGAGCAGGTAGTAATTGATTTAACTAATCGCTGTAATTTGAAATGTGCCGGTTGTTGGCTATATTCACCGTTATTAAAACAGAAACCAGCTAAAGAACTCCTTGCCCAAGAGCTGGGATACCAAAATGTAAAGCAGCTTATCGCTAGATTGGCAGAACTTGGCACTAAAAGAATCCGTTTTACAGGCGGGGGTGAGCCTTTCATGCATCCTAATATTATGGAATTGCTCGCTTATGCGAAATCCAAGGGACTGATCTGTTGCATTACAACAAACCTTTTGTTATTAGATAAAGAGAAGATAAAAAGGCTAATACAATTAGGGGTTGATGAATTGGCTGTAAGCCTGTGGGCCTGCAAACAGGATACTTATCAAAAAACCCATTGGGGTTGTTCGCCTAGGGATTTTGAAAAAATTAAAGAAAACCTTATGATCCTTTTCAAAGAGAGAAAGAATAAGCCTTTAGTTACCCTGTCTAATGTTATTTGTAATTTAAATTATTTAGAAGTAGAAGAAATGTTTAAGTTTGCGCTTGAAATGAATGCCGACGGGATATACTATACTCTTTTAGATACATTGGATGGCACAGGGTCCCTGCTCTTGAATAAAGAGCAGCGGGAGATTGTTTTCCGCCAGGCAGAAGCTATAAAAACTTTTTGGACAGCCTTAGATCAAAAGCCTAAGATCAGGTTAGAATTTTTTGACGGGTTTGTTTTGCGCCTTAAAGAAGAGTCTTCCTCAGTTGGGAATTATGATTATGAGATGATTAGTAAAATGCCATGTTATGCCGGTTGGTCTTTTACTAGGGTACTCGCTGATGGCGGTATAGCCCCCTGCTGCCGTGGTGTTAATAAATTAATGGGTAACATAAACACCCAGGATTTTAAGGATATCTGGTTTAGCCAACAGTATTGTGAATTCAGAAGTAAAGCTAGATACCTGCCGAAGAATGATCCATATTTTACCGAGATAGGTTGTCTTAAGATGTGTGATAACCTGATGCATAATAAAGAGATTCACCGGCGTTTAACCGCCTAATATGTTTTTTTGGTTAATTTATTTTAAGAAGGAGGTGAGAAAAGAAGTAACGGGCAATTGGGATAATTAAATTAAGAACATAGAATTAACGCAAGGAGGGAGAAATGAAAAAAAACACCAGAATTTTAAGTTTAATGATGTTAATTTTTTTCACATTTTTATTAGCTGTTACTACCGGATCTTACAGTGTTGCTGCTGAGGAAAGCGTAGCAAAAAAGGCTCCTGTTTATCTAAGTGATCTAAAGCCAACCTCAGATTCCTCTCCTTGTATTACAAATAAGGATGCAGAAGGAAATCCTCTTCAGGTGCCGGGGGTAAAGTTTGATAAAGGGCTTTGTGTTAATACTAATTCTGAGCTTGTTTACACAATTGATGGTAAATATTCCGAGCTTCAGGTTACCATTGGGCACTCTTCAGCATATCAAGAATTCAAAGGCAAGTTAATTTTTACTATACTAGGTGATGGTAAGGTTCTTTTTGAGAGCAAACCTATGGGTAGCAAAGAAAATAAAGAAATAAAGGTTAATGTAAAAGAAGTGCATAAACTCGTTTTAAGGGTTAATAGTGACGGGGTTAATTCTCAATTTGTGATTTGGGGAGAGGCTTTGTTGTATTAAATTAACATTAATTCATGTCGATAGTGGAATAGGTTCGGCAATAAAAATTTGGTTCAACTGAGAATAGGCCAGATTTTTGAGCTATTTTTGAAGATTGAGTTTTTAGGATAGCAGTCCGATCTAACAAGTTCAAAAATTTTTGTATGCCAAAATTGAGGAAAGATTGAAATTTTTAAAAGGAAAACAAGCTATTATTGTATTTTTGTTTTTTATTGTCCTTAGTTGTGCAGTGGTTAACTACTTAAGTGCCCGGCCGAAAAGAATAAACGTTATTCTTATTACGCTCGATGCCTTAAGGGCTGATCATTTGGGCTGTTATGGGTATTCGCGCAATACTTCGCCTAATATTGATAAACTCGCAGAAGAAGGGGTTATGTTCAGTAGCGCCATTAGCCAGGCTACCTGGACTGGAGGTTCTTTGTCTTCTCTATTGACAGCCATGTATCCTTCTACGCACAGGGTTGAAGATTGGGGAGTTGTCTTAGATAAAAGATTAACTACAATTGCAGAATTATTAAAAAATAAGCAATATGTTACAGCTTGTTCCAGCGGTGGCGATCGGATTTATAAAAACGTTCCGGGAATGGAAAAGGGTTTTGATCATTTTTTTGATGCTATTGATGCTAAAGAGTTATTTAAACAGGCTGTAGGGTGGATTCAAAAAAACAAAAATAATAATTTTTTTGTCTGGATGCATCTTTTTGATTATCCTCACGCTCCTTACCATCCTCTACCTCCATTTGACCAGAAGTTTATCTCTAAGCAGCCTGCGCATAACCTTCCGATTGGAAAGGATAAAGAATCTAAAAGCTTAATTGGCGTTATTCCACCATGGGTAGCAGTTAGCAATATAGCAGATGTTAATTATTATATTTCTCAATATGACGGCGAAATTGCTTTTGCTGACAGCTTAATCGGTGAATTATTGGCTGAGTTAAAAAATGAAAAGCTAAATAGGAATACCATTGTTATTATCTCTTCCGATCACGGTGAGAGTTTGGGTGAGAGAGGGGTGTATTTTCAGCACGGAGATTGTCTATATAATCAAGAAATAAGGGTTCCTTTAATTATTAGCGGGGCAATTGTTCCCCGGGGTAAGGTCATTCAATATCCAGTGCAATTAGTTGATGTTTTGCCCTCAGTAGCCAAGATGCTTGGGATAAAATTAAATATTAAAGTTGAAGGTAAAAGCTTTTATCCTTTTACCGCAAATAAGAAAAATAATTTTGCATTTTCGGAAGTAGGAATTACCAAAACAGTCGAAGGGGTTAAGATGAATTTTCAAGATAAAGCTGTTATCTCTGGCGGCTGGAAATTAATTTATGAAAGTTCAGGGCGCGGAGATAGATATGAACTTTATAACTTAAAATTTGACCCTCAGGAATTGCATAACCTAGCAGAGTTGCCGGAAGCAAAAGAAAAACTTAAATTCCTGAAGGAAAAATTAGAAATATGGATGTATCGTTTGAAGCCAAGCATAAAATCTTTGGCTAAACCGCTTGATGAAATAACCCAGAAAAAATTGAAGTCGTTGGGATATTTACAATAGGTTTATAGTTTAAGTTTCTTTTAATGGTCTAGGCGATGACAAATAACTTCGGTATTTATCCAAAATATTTATCTATTCAAACAACTTCATTCTGCAATGCCCATTGCATTTTTTGCCCTAATGATCAGGTGGGGCATTTATTTTCGCCTAAGGTAATGGATCAGGCGTTGTTTGAGAAGATCATTAATGAGTGCGGCGCATACCGGCAAATAGAGCGTATCATTTTATACCTGAATAATGAGCCGCTAACTGATTCACACATTGTTGAAAGAATAAATTATGCTAAGGATAAGGTTCCGTGGGCTTGTGTTCATCTTTTAACTAATGGCAGCCTTTTAACTAGTGATGTAGCGGAAAGGTTGATTGATTCAAAATTAGATTGGATCGGCTTTAGCCTGCATGGGGTTAGGGAAGAAACGATTCAAAAGTCCATGGGGGTGGATTATAAGTTAACTTTCCAGCGTGTTCTGGACTTTATTGGAAAGGCGAAGAGCCGGCGCAATATCAAGGATTTTGTTATGATTACCTTCTTACGTCATAAATATTTAAGCCTTGAAGAGGAAAAAGAAGCGATAAAATTCTGGCAGGATGAGGGGATTGAGCGGATCAGCCATTTTGACGGCCCAGTCAGTAGGGCTGGGAATGTTGATAGCTTGCCGCTGATTAGGCATGACCAAATAGCAGGATGTTCTTCTATCTGGGCCAATGAAATGATCCATATTGTTGAAAACGGAGATGTAATTCTTTGCTGTATGGATTGGCAAAGAGAAGTAATTTTGGGCAATTTAAATAATCAAAGTATTTATGAGATTTGGAATTCTCAAAAATATACCCAAGTAAGAGAAGAGCGAGATGGCCAAAAATATTCAGAGTCAGGTTTTATTTGTAAAAAGTGTGAAGCGGCAGTAGCGCAACCTTCTAACAACACCGAAGAAAAGCCCGCAATTATTAAAAAAAGCAAGGAATTAGATATTTTTCTGGTGATTTGTCCGATGTGGGGTTTGAACATGCCGCCGATAGGAGTTTCATATTTGCACGCGTGTTTAAAACAAGCAGGGTACCGGTCCGGGGTTTTGGATATTAACATTGATTTGTTTAATAAGGCTAGTGATGAATATAAAAATTTATGGAAAATGCAGAATTTCAGATTGTGGAGTGATCGGCACCTGTTTGAGAGCAAAATACTTTCAATTTTTGATAAAGAGATTAATGGCTATGTAGATAAAATTTTAAGTCAGAATGTAAAAATTATTGGTTTTTCGGTTAATGCCGGGAATTCACTTTTTTCTATTGAACTAGCCAAAAGGATAAAAAATAAAGATCAGGGTAAAATAATAGTTTTTGGAGGGCCGCATTCAAAATGGTTTAAATTCGACCTTAAATATTTGGAAGATAACCATTTAAGGCCGTATGAACAGTGGTATCGGGGGCTTTATCCCGGCCTGGTTAATATTTTTGTAATCGGCGAAGGAGAAGCTCCGTTGTTAGAGATTATGCGTAGGTTTAAAAATAAGGAAGAACTAGATCAGATTCCCGGAACAATTTTGTTCCAGGATAAATATTTATGTTTTACCGGGGAACTTTTGACGCAGGATTTAAACACTCTTCCCTTTCCTGACTTTAGTTGGGCAAATTTAGACCAGTATGCTGATCAGAGGTTGCCGGTTTTATTAAGCCGGGGTTGTATCAGGAAATGTTCATTTTGTAATGATACCTTTGTTACTGCTAAATATAGATGCCGATCCGCCGAAAGTGTTTTTGAGGAAATAAAATTACGCATCGCTGAGAATAAGATCAATAATTTTGAATTTCTTGATCTTATTCTTAACGGTAATTTGCCGGAATTAGAAAAATTATGTGATTTTATAATAAATAAAAAAATTAATGTTAATTGGTCGGGGCAGGCAGCAATACGGAATAATATGAGTTTGGGTTTGTTGCGTAAGATGAAAAAAGCCGGATGCGCCTGTCTTACCTATGGAGCTGAAAGTTTCTCGGATAAAGTTTTGCGCTTAATGAATAAACCGTATACTTATAAGGATATTAAAAGCGTTTTGAAGAATACGGCAATAGCCGGAATACGTGTTTTTATAAATATTGTAGTGGGTTTCCCCGGTGAAGGTGAAGAAGAATTCCGTGAGAGCACTGAGTGCATAAAACAATGTTCTCCTTATATTGACGGTATCTCTAGTTTAGCTCCCTGCCTTGTTAATTTAGGTTCAGCTTTGCATTCAAACCCGGAAGAATATGGGATTATTTACCCGGGGGAAGATAATTATTTTAATTGGCATACTCTTGATGGCAATAATTATGCGCTAAGGAAAAAACGGGCAAAAGAAATTTTGGCTATAGCATTAAAATTAAATTTAGCTGTTGAAGTGGTTAACTTATATGATGAAGCGGATAGCGAAAAAGATGAAACGAAAGAATTAGTAAAGTTAAACAAAATAGATAAACCGGACATGCTTTTAGTTATTTGCCCTCCCTGGGGTATAGACGCTCCTCCTTTAGGGATTGCCTCGCTTTCAACTTATTTAAGAGAGAAGGGCTTTAAAACCGAGATCTTTGATTTCAATATTTATCTCTATAATAAAATAGGCCAAGAATACCGGTATCTATGGGAGATGGGTTCGGCTTTATCCTGGCGCGATAAAGAGGCTTTTGATAAACTGTCTGCTCTATTTGATAATGAGCTGGAACATTGTGTTGATAAAATCGTTTCTTGGGGAGTCGATTTAATAGGTTTTTCAATACTTTCCAATTCTCAAGATAGAATTACTACTGAAATCATAAAAAGGATAAAGAACAAAAACAAAAATTTAAAAGTAATTTTAGGAGGCACATCTATATCCATAGCTGAGCAGAGAACTTTTTTTGAGAAAAGTTTATCCCCGGAATTAATAGATTTTTTTGTTATCGGAGAAGGGGAGGAGGTGCTTGGTAAGCTTATCGAGGCGCATAAGTTTAACAAAAATATTGACTCTTTGGGGGGAGTTCTAGTTCTAAGAGAAGAAAAACATGTTTATTTATCTACTTATTTAAGAGAAAACTTAGATGATTTTCCTTTTCCCACATTTAGCGAGTTTAATCTCCAAGATTATTTGAGTAAAAGTGACGGGTTAGCCATGGAATGGTCAAGGGGTTGTATTTCTAGCTGCGGTTTTTGTGCTTTTAAAGTTATCTCGGGGAAAATTAGAAAAAAAAGCCCCCAGTATATTATTAAAGCAATTTCTTACTATAAGAAAAATTATAATATTAATCATCTCTCGTTGGTCGATAGCGCGGTTGATTGCGACTTAAAACATTTAGTCCGGATATTGGATTTAATAATCTCTGCTAATTTAGACCTTAAGTTTTCTGCATTAGCCTTGCCTTTGGGGCTGGATGGTTTAATTATAGCTAAAATGAAAAGAGCAGGATTTATTAGATTGGAGTTTGGGGTAGAAAGCGGGTCAGACAAGGTGCTTGGGGCAATGTATAAGCTGTTTACTAGTTCTCAGGCAGAAGAAATAATTAAGTTGACCCATGGATCAGGAATTAAAACAGTGATTTATCTTATCGTCGGTTATCCGGGTGAGACGGGTATAGAATTTAATGAAACCCTGGATTTCTTAAGAAGGAATGCAAGGTATATAGATTTAGTGAAATCCGTTAATCCCTTCTATCTCATGGCCGGTTCTCCGATTTATAAGAATTATAAGGATTATGGCATAAAGCTTCCCATAGAAAATCCGGATTTTAGGTGGTGGATAGATGAAGAAAATAATTATGGAATCAGGCTTGAGAGGGTAAACAAAGTTAGGGAGATTTTAAAGGATTCCAACATTAAATATTTTACAGAAGATAATCAATTCGAGAAAACGGAATCAAAAAAAGAGTATGCCCCTGTGTTGGTTTCGAATTATAAATTAGATGCACTCTTAGTTACCTTGCCTCCCTGGGGAGTTGAAAATCCCCCAATTGGGTTGGGATACCTGGATGCCTATGTTAGAGGCAAAGGACTTAAGTTAGAAGTATATGATTTTAATGTTTACTTTTATAATTCAGCCGCAGATTGTTATAAAATGCTTTGGCATGTTGAAAATAAGAATTACTGGAGCAATGATGTCACTTTTGGTTTTATCTCTAAATTGTTTGAGAATCAGATTAATTACGCGGTAGAGAAAATTGTGTCTTGTCCGGCCAAATTAATCGGTTTTTCTGTCGTCGATCCTAAAGAACGTATTACTATTGAGGTAATCAAGAGAGTAAAAAAACTTGCTTTAGATAAAAAAATTATTCTGGGAGGACCAGCTTGCTCTACACAGGAGCAGCGGGATTATTTTACTGATAATATTCCTGATGGTATTGATTACTTTGTAGTTGGCGAGGGGGAAGAAACGCTTTATGAGATTATTCGGAAAGAACAGGGGGATTTTAGCAATAAGGATTTAGCCGGGATAGCGCAGAAAATTGATGGTTCCTGGAAAAGCATTAATCGTGAGCCGATCAAGCCCATTGATATAATTCCTTTTCCAGACTACCGCAGTTTCAATCTGAATCAATATACCGCTAAAGGTAATATTCTGGTCGAATGGAGCCGCGGTTGTTTAGGGCGTTGTAGTTTTTGTAAAAATCATCGTTTAGTTGCCGGATATCGTGCGCGTAGCCCGGAGTCTATTTTCAATGAACTTAGTTTCTTGAAAAATAATTACAGCATAGATACTTTTACTGTTTGTGATAATTTGTTGAATGGGGATATTGTCCAGCTCGAAGGTATTTGTCAGCTGCTTATTAAAAGTAATTTGTCGGTACATTGGTCGGGGCAGATTGCTCCACGCAGCCAGATGAGAAAATCATTGTTTCGTCAAATGTATTTGGCGGGTTGTTCTAAGGTTCAAATTGGAGTTGAAAGCGGATCAGCGAAGGTTCTTAAACTGATGAAAAAACCCTATTTACCTCAGACTGCCGCAGAAAATATAAGATTAGCTAAAGCCGCCGGGCTTAAAACAGAAATATTTTTATTAGTTGGATTTGCAAATGAAACTGAAAAAGAATTTCGCCAGACAATCAATTTTGTTAAGGATAATTCCCGTTATATCGATGTAATTAAATCGATTAATACGCTGCATTTGATTGCGGGTACGGAGATATACGAAAACCCTGCGAAGTTTAATCTTAAAAAGCTGCCCGAACATAATTGGCATTATCTTTGGGAGACTAATGATGGCAATACTTATGTTTTAAGAAGGAAAAGGGTTGAGGTACTTCTTGATCTGGCTGTATCCCATGGAATTAAGGTCCAGGAAACAAATATAAAGGAAGGTAAGGAAGTGGCTTTGGCATTCGGGCAAGAGTCAAGTGAAGAAGATAAAATCAAGTCTTTTAAGAATTCTTTATCTTGTTTGCAAGAGCTTCCTTCTCAGGGTAAGGTTTTTAAAAAAACTAGGGAAGTCAAGCTTTGGTTGTTGCTTATCTTGACTACCGGGGCTACTCTTTTTTATATAATTTATTTTTGGCTGACAATGCTTTTAAGGAACCGGTTAATTTTGGGTGGGAAAAAAGAATGAATATTCTATTAGTTCATCCGCATGATTTATTTGATAAATCTGAACCCTGGACAATAAGGATATTAAGTATTGCCCGGGAGTTCGTTAAAAAGGGACATTCGGTAAAGCTTTGTTATTTTCCGGTTCTATTAAGCAATAAGCCTTCTTTTGTAGTTATCGATTCGATTGAATGTATTGCGCTTGATAGAACTCCGGCTCCGCTGACTTTCATAAGGAACGTTCGTTCTGTAATTTCTCTGGGTAAATGGGCTGATATTATTCATTTTCAAAAATGCCATTATTATGCTGCGCTTCCTGCAGTAATCGCCGCTTATTTTAATCGGAAACCGCTGCATTATGATTGGGATGATTGGGAGGAGAAGATTTGGTATGAATCTTGCGGGAGAGACCTGCATTCAAGATTTATCGGGTTTTCTTTTAAGTTTCTTGAACGGATTTTACCGCTGTTAGCTGATTCAGTATCGTGCGCCAGCAATCGTTTAAAAGAATTAGCTGTAAGCTTTGGCGTAAAAGATGAGCTTATTTTTGATGCCCCGGTTGGTGCGGATTTAAAAAAATTTTGTCCGGGTTTAGACGGGCAAAAAATCAGAGAAAAATATAAAATATTAAAAGAGGAATATCTTGTTTTGTATATTGGGCAATTACATGGTGCTCAGTATGTGGATCTACTCCTTCGGGCGGCAGAGATCGTGGTAGGTAAACAATCTAACGTTAAGTTTATGATTGTCGGGGAAGGATTTTTAGAAAATAAATTGCGCCGGATGGCGTTAGAGCTTGGTTTGACAGGTAAGGTTATATTCACCGGAGCCGTCAGCCATCAAGAGATTCCTTTTTATATCAGCGCCGCAAGTGTTTGCGTAGCTCCGTTTAAAGACACAGAAGTCACCCGTTGTAAGAGTCCTCTAAAAATTGTTGAATATATGGCTTGTGCTAAAGCTATTGTTGCCAACAATGTTGGCGAAGTGCGTAAGATGTTAGGGGGGGTTGCGATATTGCGGGCTCCGGGAGACTATCCGGGCTTAGCCGAAGGGATTATTTATTTGTTAAGTAATAATAAATTACGTTTAGACTTAGGCTTATTTGCCCGGATTAGAGTAGAGCGTAAATTCAATTGGTCATATACGGCTGAAAATTTATTACAAGCATACCATAAGATTAGCGGGGTAGAATGAAAGTGATCTTTATAACCCGCGAAGGGTATAATTTATCCGGAGCAAGAGTGCGTTGCTATGGTTTTGCGCGCCAATTAAATAAATACGGGGTAGAAACAGAGATATTATCTTTTGCCGATAATCTTGGGGCAAAGTACGGGGAAAAAGAATTAGAGATGAGTTTAGCCGATAAATTAAGGTATAATTTTTTAGCGTTTAAGCGCCTTGCGCAGGAGAGCAAACAGAGCATATTTTTTTTGCAGAGGTTAAATTATCATTCTTTAGCTCCATTATTGGTAAATTTATTGCATAAAAACAGGCTGGTATTTGATTGCGATGATTGGAATATCCGTGAAAATCCTAAATATTATTTCGGCTTATTCCCTTCTTCAAAAATGGAATATGCTGTTAGAAAAATAGCCAGACATGCTAATCTTTGTATTACCGCCAGCAGTTACCTTAAAGAATATTTTAACCGTTTTAATAAAAAAACTTATTATCTTCCTACAGGAGTGGATACTAATAGTTTTTGTCCTCAGGCCAAGCCGGATGGACCGAAACTAGTTTTTTCTTGGATTGGCACTGTTTATCATGCGCCAATGCGTGATAATCTTATTTTTATTCTATCCTGCTTTTCAACATTAGCTGAAGAATTCGACAACATTTTCCTTTATTTGGCCGGAGATGGTAAATATTATGAAGAATTAAAGGGTAAGATGAGCGGTTCAAAGTTTTCCGATCGAATTAAATTTTTTCCCTGGATTCATCCCGATAGTATTCCTGAACACTTATCCGGTATTGATATTGGGCTTCTTCCCTTAATTCAAAATAGTTATTTTAATCAGGCTAAAAGCCCGACGAAGCTTTTTGAATATATGGCTATGGGTAAACCGGTAGTTTGCAGTGGTATCGGTGAAGCAAAAAATATTATTTCTAGCGGCCAGACAGGTATCTTGGCTTATGATCGAGCTGCGTTTATATCGGCGATGAAAGCTTTAATTCTTGATGCCAAGTTTAGGCGGAATATTGGCGAGAAGGCAGCCCAAGAGATCCAAATACGTTATTCGCTTAATGTGTTGGGAAAAGAGCTTAACTTAATACTAAAATCCCTTGATGGTTAAAATTTCAATAATTATTGTAACTTTTAATAGCGCAAAGTTTATAATATCCTGTTTGGATTCTGTCTTTAAGCATTATGAGGCAGGTTTTGAGGTTATTTTAGTAGATAATGCTTCAGAGGATGGAACGGCTAGTTTGGTTAGAAAGAGTTATCCTCAAGTTAAGATAATTGAAAATAGAAGCAATCTTGGAGCCAGCCGAGCCCGTAATCAGGGCTTAAACTTTGCAGTTGGAGAATGGATCCTGACTTTAGATTGCGATGTAATTTTAGAAGAAAATTTTCTCCAATTAATTTTAAAAGCTTCTGCTGAAGTAAGCCCTGGGATAGGCTCATTTCAGCCAAAGATATTAGATATAAAAAAAGACAAGATCTATTCTGCCGGCATACGCCGGTCTTTTTTAACTAGGTTTTATGATCTTGGCCGAGGATTATCTGCTACGGGAAGATTTGATGCGCCTGGGCCAATTTTTGGTGCTTGTTGTGCTGCTGCTTTATATAGGCGTAAGATGCTGGAACAAATAAAAGACAGCCACGGTTATTTTGATGAAAGATTTTTTTTCCTTTTTGAAGATGCGGATTTATCATGCCGAGCACAGAAAAAGGGCTGGAGCTGTATGTACTATCCAGAGGCAAGATGTTATCATCAGGGAAATAGTTCGTCGACGGATAGAAAAAGTAGGCAAATTTTAAGTTTTCGCAATCGACAGTTGTTAATAATAAAAAATCAAAATCCGCTGGTGATTATACTAATGTTTCCGTTATATCTAATTTATGATTTACCCAGATTTTTAATTTTAGCTACAACCTTTAAGTTAAACTTTTTTAAATTTTATCAATTTTAGTCTATGGTTCAAGTCAGCGTAGTAATTGTGACAATCGGTGCAAAAAATTATCTCAAGTTGTGCCTGGATTCTTTGCTAAAACAAACCCAGCTTGCTTGCGAAATTATTATTATCGATAATTCTCTTAGGCCGGAATTAGCCCGAGAGATTATCCAATCGTATCCTTCGGTTAAGGTTTATCCAAATTCTGAAAATTTATTTTATTCTGCCAGTTTAAACAAGGGTATACTTTTAAGCCAGGGTGAATTTATTTTTTGTCTTAACGATGACGTGATTTTAAATGAAGATTTTATTCAAGAGGCGGTAAAGGGGTTTTGGGTAAACGAAAAAATAGGTTTAGTTGGCGGTAAGATTTTGCGTGGCGCTGGTAAGATTTTAGATAGCACGGGTTTATTTTTAACTCCTTGGCGCACAGCCAGGGAAAGAGGTTACGGCAGACTAGACTCTGGACAATTTGAGAAATCCGGCTATATCTTTGGGGTGAATGGGGCTGTGGTAATTTACCGTAAGAAAATGTTGGAGGAAATTAAAGGAATAAACGGTTATCTTGATGTTAACTTACGCATGTTTTATGAGGATCTGGACATTTCTTGGCGGGCTAATAAAAAAGGCTGGTTTGCTTATTATCTTTCAACTGCGAAAGCGTACCATGTCCGCGGCGGGTCATTTCGTCCTGATTCCGGCATAGATAAGCCAATGGCGCGTAGATACCTAAATGATCAGCTGCACTATGAGTTGATTAAAAACAGGTACCTGGTTATAAAGAATAATGAAAACTTCTTAGGCTTTTTTTTGCACCTTGCTCCGATTTTGCTCTATGACCTGTTTGTTTGGGGCTATGTTTTATTTTTTCAGCCAAGGCTTCTAAAGATATTTTTTCTTAAGCTTGGGAATTACTTTAAACGAAAAATAGCTAAACTATGTTATACTCAAAAGAAGGAGCTAATGTTTTAGGCATGAACATGGTTAAGGATGAAGATAATCAATATTTAGAGGCACTGGAGTCAGAGAGTATTTATATCATCAGGGAGGCTTATTGGCGGTACCGCCAGGGGCTTGCTTTATTGTGGAGTATTGGTAAAGATTCCACAACCTTGCTGCATTTAATCCGTAAGGCTTTTTTTGGGAAAGTGCCGTTTCCGGTAATTCACCTGGATACGACATTCAAGTTTAAAGAGATATATGAATTTCGGGATCATTTTGCTAAAGAATATGATCTTAATTTAATTATTGCCAAAAATGATTTGGCTCTAAAGAAGAAAATGTCGGCTAAAATGGGTAGCTTTGAATGTTGCCACGCCCTTAAAACAAAGGCCTTGCAACAGGTGGTTAAGCGTTATGCTTTAAAAGCACTGCTTTTGGCTATACGCCGGGATGAACATTTGATCCGGGCAAAAGAAAGAGTTTTTTCTTTGCGCAATCAGGATTTTAAGTGGGATTATCAGAATCAATCTTTGGAATTATGGAAGGAATACTCAGATGCTCATGCCGGGAGATCAAGCCATTTAAGGGTTCATCCATTACTCGGTTGGCGTGAAATTGATGTCTGGAGATACATTAAAAAGGAAAAGTTGCCGATAGCAAGTCTATATTTTTCAAAAGATGGAAGGCGTTATCGCAGCATTGGATGTCAATGCTGCTGTCAATCGATTCCTTCCTCAGCTTCTAATATTGATGAAATTATTACTGAGCTGCTTAAGACAAAAATTGCGGAACGGTCCGGGCGTCTTCAGGATAAAGAAAAAGTGTATATGATGCAGAAGTTGCGTTCATTAGGTTACATGTAATTATTATGCACAATTATATTAAAATAGTTGTAGCTGGAGACGTTGACTCAGGGAAATCTACTCTTATTGGGAGATATCTCTATGAAAGCGGCTCGCTTAATCAGGGGGTTATCGCTGACATTTCACAGGTTAGCAAAGATTTGAAACGTGATTTTGAATTTGCCTATTTGCTTGATAGTTTTGAGGAAGAACGGATGGACCAATTAACTATTGATACGACCCAATGTTTTTGTAAAGGAACAAAAGATAAAAGCATGGTTTTTATTGATGTCCCGGGGCACCAAGAGTTATTAAAAAATATGCTTTCCGGAGCCTCTTGCGCTGATATCGCGATTTTAGTTATCGATGTAGGTAAATCCGTCAGGGATCAAACTAAAAGGCATGCCTTTATTTTAAAATTCCTCGGTGTTTCTAAAATCATAGCAGTTGTAAACAAAATGGACTCGGTTGCTTTTAGCCAAAAAGTATTTTTAAAAACTAAGAAACAAATCCAGGTAATTTTTAAGAACTTGAATATAAAATTTAGCCAATGTATACCTGTTTCGGCAAAAGAAGGCGCTAATTTGACACATAAATCAAAAGATATGTTGTGGTATAAAGATAATCCATTAGGCATAGTATTAAATAATATTGAAGTTACGGAAAGTAAGGGGCATTTCCGGTTTTTAATCCAAGATATTTTATCTGCCGCCGAGGAAAAAGTTGCTGCCGGAATAATTATTTCCGGAAAAATAAAAAAAAGGGATAAGGTTTGTATCCTCCCTTCAAAGAAAAAAACTTATGTAAAAACAATAAAGTATTTTGATAGAAATCTCGCTTCCGCTAAGGCTCCGCAATCCATCGGATTAGTTTTAGGGGATATGGATAGCTTAAAGCGGGGGCAGGTTTTATCGGATAATCATGTGCCAGTGGTTACAAGAACAATTTTGAGTAAAATTGTTTGTATCCGTGATATTGATTTAAATGAACCGCTTAAGTTTCGATGTTCGGTTCAACAGGTAGAAGTTCGAATTAAGCAAATTGAGCATGTTTGGGATACTGTAAATCTGTTTCTTAAAAAAAGCTCACCTAAAGAAAATGATTTAGCTCAAGTGGTTTTAAATACAGATGAAAAGGTGGTAGTCGAGAAATATAAGGGCGGCAATAGTTTGGGGAGATTTGTTCTCTTAGATGATCAGGAGAAAATTATTGCAATTGGGATTATCCTATAAAACTTAAACCATGCTATTAAAATACGTTGATATAAATCAGGGTTATATTTTTGCGCAAAATACTTCGTACCTCTGGGCGTTTTTGGCAGTTATTCTTGGGGGTATTTTTTTGTTTCTCAAGAATTTTTTTCGTTTTTTTAAACGCATTATTTGGTTAATTTTTATAATATTATTGGTATCTATAATTGGCGGGGGGTTAGCGATGCGTAAACCGATGAATAAAAATAAGATTATTGTAATAGGGGTTGATGCCCTGGATTATTCAATTGCCAAGGATCTGATGGCCAAAGGAGTTCTTCCTAATTTGGCATTTCTAGCAGAAAAAGGTAATTTTTCTCCGTTGGCTACTACTAATCCTTCGGAATCTGTAGTTGCTTGGAGCAGTTTTGCCACAGGGTTAAATCCGGCGAATCATGGAGTATTTGATTTTGTTATGCGCCATCCGTCGGATTATTCTCTTTATCTGACTTTGGATGAAATGACTAATCTAAATGGTAGGCCTATAGTTAGATTATATAGAAAAGGTAAAACGTTGTGGAATATTTTGTCGAAGAAGAATATCCCAAATTATTTTTATTTTTGTCCGGATACCTTTCCGGCTACGGCTCTTTCCGGTGTTATGCTTTCAGGCATGGGGACTCCGGATATTTTAGGCCATACAGGCAGCTTCGCATTTTATACCTCTAAGGGTTTATCCGCTCATGATGCCAAGAGCCGCGGGAGAATTATACCTATAGAGGTGGACAGGAATATAGTTAACACTGATCTTTTCGGTCCTATGGCGTCACTTGATGACTCAACGGATTCACTTAAGGTTGCAATGAAAATCGTTGTGTCTCCTAAGGAGGGAAAAGCTCTGGTTAGCTTTCAGGGGCAGAATATTTCCTTAAATATTAATCAATGGAGCCAATGGCGTAAAGTTTATTTTACCGCCGGACCATTTAAAAAAATTAATGGTATTATTAAATTTTACCTAAAGTCTGTCTCTCCTGATTTTGAATTGTATATCAGCCCGGTAAATTTTGATCCTGAGAATCCTGTTTTCCCGATATCCTATCCCCGGGATTATTCTAAGAAATTAGCAATAAAGATCGGCCCTTATTATACGCAAGGTATGCCGCATGATACTTGGGCGCTTTCTGAAGGAAGGATTAATGAAGAGGCTTTTCTTCAACAGATGGATGGAATTTTTAACGAAAGAAAAAGTATCTTAAAAACAGAGTTAAAAAAATTTAAATCCGGGCTATTTTTCTTCTATTTCGATACTTTAGATGTCGCTCAGCATATGTTCTGGCGCTATGTTGACCCGCAAAGTCCCTTGTATGAAAAAAAGAGTCCTTATGATGGTGTAATTACAGACTATTACAAGAAAATTGATGCGGTAGTCGGGGATGTTTTAAGCAGCGTTGATCCGCAAACTGTAGTTTTGGTAATATCTGACCATGGCTTTAATGAATTTAGAGAATCTGTACATCTTAATCGGTGGCTTTTAGAAAATGGTTATCTTTTCTTAAACCCGGGCGTAACCGAAGGGAAAGATTTCTTTGAGGGCATTGATTGGACAAAAACTAAGGCTTATGCTCTTGGGTTTGGCGGGATCTATTTAAATAAAATAGGCCGTGAGTCGCAGGGTATTGTTGATAATCGGCAAGCTCAAGTTATAAAACTTAAGATTAAAGAAGGATTGTTGAAAATTAAAGATTCCCAAGGGAAAGCTGCAATTAATAATGTTTATGCCCAGGAAGATATATTTAAAGGGGAGTATAGTAATGATGCGCCTGATTTATTTGTCGGATTTAGCAAGGGTTTTCGTGCATCATGGCAAACCGCAGTAGGAGGTGTTCCGAAGGTTGTTATGGAAGAGAATGAAAGAAAATGGAGTGGAGATCATCTTATTGACCCGATATTAGTTCCGGGAGTTATTTTTATTAATAGGAAAATAAACTCAAACCATCCTGCCATAGTGGATATTGCTCCTACGCTTTTACATCTATTTAATTCTAATGACAAAGAAAAAATGGATGGCAGGTCTTTGATTTAAGTTACAAGGCAATACTGATATATTTTTGACAGGTATTCCTAAATTAGGTAAAGTTATATTTTTAAAGGCGTTTTATAGATGAGTATCTATATAATCAAGAATATTTATTATTTAACAGTTTTCGTGGTGGCTATCTCTATGATTTATAATCTTTCGCGTTTTTTGATAAAATCTACCCGGCCTAATATTATATTAATTACTGTAGACTCGCTTAGGCAGGATCATTTAGGCTGTTATGGTTATGCGCAAAACATATCCCCGAATATTGATAAATTAGCACGAACCGGGGCTATATTTTCTCAAGCGATTAGCCAGTCGAGTTGGACGTGGCCTTCAGTCCACTCGATTATTACCTCCCAATATCCTTCATCTCATGGCGTATATTTTTGGGACCAATATTTATCGGGTTCAACTTCAAATTTTGTTCAGTTGCTAAAAGATAAGGGGTGTGCTACTTATTTTATAAGCAGGCATGGGGGATTGACAAGATTAAATCAAGGATTTACTGCCTTTGAAGATGTTTCTGAAAACAAATCCAGCAATATTACGGATAAAGCGGAATTATTGATCGGAGAAAATAAAAATAAACAGTTTTTTCTTTGGCTGCATTACATGGAAACACATAGTAACTCTTATTGCGACCTGCCGACCGAAAAACGTTCCGCAGAGGATTTGACTGCTAAGGCTATTGAAGACTGTTCTATCCGGTATGATCTGGGTATAAGCAACGTGGATAGACAATTAGGGATTTTATTGGCTAAACTAAAAGATTTAGGAATTTATAAAAATACAATTATCATTCTTGCAGCTGACCATGGGGAGGAAATGGGAGAGCACGGTTATTATTATACTCATGGCGGAGCCTTGTGGGATTCCACGCTGCGGGTCCCTTTAATTTTTTCATATCCCGCTTTATTTAAGAAAGATAAAATAATTAAACAGCAGGTTGAGCTTATAGATATTGCTCCTACGATATTAGCTATTTTAAAAATCAAGCCTCCTGAGGGTATTGAGGGTAAAAGCCTTATTCCGTTAATTAGTAAACATGTTGAAGGTGACCGTGAATATACTTTTAGCGAGGTTAAGGAGAACATGGATGATTTAGCAGGTTCTCCGTACAATAGCGCTACTGAGTGGAATTACACAAAATTTTCAATACGAGGGGATAATTATAAATTAATAGTTACGCTGGATAAGTATGGCAGGCAGTATGAGCTTTATGATTTAGAAAAAGATCCCCAAGAATTAATTAATATTGCTGAAACTAAACAAGAGCAACTGCAAATTATGAAGGTAAAATTAGAGAAGTGGATTAATCGCCCAAAACCAAAGAGTGCATCTTCAATGAAACCACTGGATGAGAAAATAAAGAAAAAATTAAAATCGTTGGGGTATTTGCAGTAATCCTTTTAAGGTTTTTCCTGTCGTTTATCTTTGACGTAATTACTTTTCTCCATACTTTTAGCAAGTTTTTTTAATTCTGCACCGATTTCACCAATTTGAGCTACGTGTGTGATTTTGCGCATTTCGTTACTGACTACTCCGATAGATATTGAGAGCAGTAGAATTTTATGGATTTTACTTTGGCGGTCATAACCAATAATAAAGCCATTTTGACGATCCTCTTGATTATAAAAAGATGGGGAAAGTTTATCAAAATCGTGGATTATTTTCTCGCAAACTTTGTCCGAGAAATTTGGCGTGGTGACAACTACAAAATCATCTCCGCCGATATGCCCGACGAAATCTTCAGGGTTACCGCATTCTTTAGTTGCACTGAGCAATATGCGTGCGGTCTCACGAATAACAGTATCTCCGCATTCAAATCCGTATTTATCATTATAGGCCTTAAATTTATCCAAATCAACATAGCAAACTACATATTGTTTTTTGTTTTCAATGCGGTTGGTAAGTTCATTGATGATTGCAACATTACCTGGTAATCGGGTAAGCGGGTTTGCTTCAAGGTCTCTTTGTGTACGTCTTAATACCATGCGTATTCTTGCCAACAATTCTTTTGGCTCGAATGGTTTAACCACGTAATCATCCGCTCCGGCGTCAATTCCGCTGATTTTGTCAGTGACTTCACCTTTTCCGGTCACCATGATTACTGGTAAGTATTGTAGCAATAAATCTTTTTTTACTAAATTACATACCTGCCGGCCGTCCATTTTAGGCATTTTGTAATCAAGCAATGCCAGGTCTAGTGGTTTAGAGCGGATTATCTCTAGAGCTTCTTCGCCATTTGATGCTTCAATAGTTTCATAATTTTCTTCGGATAAAGTAAGTTTGAGAACATCTCTTATATCCGGATCATCATCAGCAATAAGTATTTTTACGCTCATAATTTTTAAGCCGCTTTAAGGGTAAAACTAAAAGTCGATCCTTCGCCGACTTTACTATTAACCCAAATTTTACCTTGGTGTGCTTCCACGATATGTTTAACCAGGGTTAATCCTAATCCAGTGCCCTTTACTTCTTGATTGATAGTATTCTCTACACGGTAAAATTCTTCGAATATATGTTCTTGCGCATCTTCGGGGATACCAAAGCCTGTGTCTTTAACATTGACCTGGATTGAATTGTTTATTCGGGTAGTCGATATGCTAATCTTACCATCTTGTGGAGTAAATTTCAATGCATTGCCGATTAAGTTGATAAACACTCTTTCGATTTGGCTTCGGTCAGCCATTATTTTTTGGCAATCAGCCGGTATGTCGCTGGTAAAGCTAATATTTTTAATTTTTAATTGTTCACTAAGTAAGTCAAATATTTTATCGACAATATTTTGTAGTTCCTGGCTTTCTATTCTTAAGTTCACCTTGCCTGATTCAATGCGGGATATGTCCAACAGATCGTTAACCATATGCACTAATTCGTCGCTGTGCCGGTTAATTTTTTCAAGCCTGGCTTTTATTTCATCCGGGACTGCTCCTAATTTTCCGGCTAGCAGGATTGCCGCGTAACCTTTGATTGAGGTAAGCGGAGTTCTTAATTCGTGAGATACGCTGGAAATAAAATCGCTTTTACGCTTACTCATTTTTTTAACTTCTTCTAAAGCTCCGGTTAACTGACGCGTCCTTTCCTCTACTTTCATCTCTAACTCTTGTTGGGATCTCCATGTTTTCTCGAACAACCGGGCATTATCAAGAGTTTGAGCGATTTGATTGGAGAGGATGCTGATAAATTCTTGCCCGCCCTTGGTTATCGGATTTTCGGTATCAAGCGTACCGACAAAAATAAAACCTTTGTTACTTTCTTGAGTTAAAATTGGGCAGATAATGAATGAATGCACGAGAAACAGGTAGTTATCTTTATTTTTTGCAAAGAAATCAACATCAGTAGCTGGGGCAGAGACTGATGAGATTGTTAATCCTTCTTGAATTAAATCTAGAAAATGATCTCTATTGGAGTTGACTGCAGCGTTTATCTTTTCAACTTCTTCTTTGCTGTAGCCAATGGATAAATATATCCGGAATTCTCTTTCTACGTTTTTCCATAAGAAGGCTAGAGATTTTTCAAATCCCAGCTCTTCCAGGTATTCATTATTTATTTTATTAAAAATTTGCCTTTCTTCTAATGTCGTGCTTATTTCCCGCGATAATTTTTGCAGTGCATTGAGCCCGGTAATTTTTTTATCCAGTTCTTCCTGAGTTTTATTCAGCTCGATATCTGTGCGCATAATCAGTTTGGCTTGTTCATCCATTTCCTCAAGCGAAAAGTTTAAGGCAGCTATTTTGTCACTGGATTCTCTTAATCGTTGCATTTTAGAAAATAAAAATATAATTAAAATAAAAATAACTAAGCAAATACTAAGAAATATGAGGGGCAGCATTTACTGGTCTCCTATGGCTAAGACATTAATACTTTGATTATGAAAATAAGTTTGACCTAAATAGCTAATCGATTTAAGTGGGGCTTGTTCACCATTAGTATATATGCCGATTAAAGGGGTGTCTTCTCCAAAAGCCTCTTTAATTACGCTAAGTTCTCTTTCTTGCTGTTGGCCTAAAAGAGAAAATCTAGCTGCGGAATCAAAAATTAAGACGAATTTCACTTTTTGATTTATAAGATTGCGTTTTGCTTCGGCACAGGCAGCAATTGTCGCATCCAGCCGGGAATCTTCAGTGCTGATCATCAGCCTGATTTTGCTATTTATGGGAACATTTCCCCGGGTAACCAGAGAGCCGTCATCTTTGATGGAAATAACATTACGCAGTAGGTATTCTTTTTCTCCGGGTAGATAAATTCCGATTGGATAAAAGATAGATATACGCCGCAGCTCTCTGGCTAACTCTATCGTATCTTTAGCAAAATAATTTCGATAAAGTTCGACTGCCGGAGAACCATCAATCTCGGTAATGATATTATTATTGGAATTGGTTACGCAGCGCATTTTTCCCAAAGGTTTCCAGCCATGTTTTATTCCGAAGCCAAAATTAAATTTACCGCCAAAAAGTATCCCACAGCAAGATTCAGTTAGTAGTTCATCGTTAAAATATTGAAAATTTTTTTGATCAGCCAGGTTATCTGTGCCAGATGCGCCGATTAAAGGAAAACTTTTACCAAGAGTTTCCTGTAATCCATTGATTAAATTAGCTCCATCAGTAATTAGTTTATCTGAAAAAATTATGGTTAAACTTCGAGGTACCGATTTAAAACCGTATAATAATTTATTACCTAATTCTTTTCCAGACGAAGAAGAAGTTTCATTTTTTATTTCTTTAACTGCTGCGGTATTAAAAAATGTTTGCGGGTTTAAACTCAAGAGTAGAATGGCAACACCATATTTCGATATACCCTGGTTAGTCATTATCGCTGAGCTATTGCACCCTAATACTGGAACTTCCCCTAATAGGTTATTGGCAGTTTTTAAAACTAAGGGGTGTGCAAACTCTTTGGAAGTAAAAATAAACGCTAAGCTGGCAGGTGAATTTTTTAATCCGACGATAGCTTCTCCGACTGCTTCGTTAGTAGCTTGAACATGTTCCTTAAGCTGACTAAAACCAAGACTAACCTTCATTTGGGTAGTATATAATGTAAATATATGAGGGTCAATAATTTTGTTGACTAAAGAAGACAGTATAGTAGAATAGCATTTAAGTTATTTGGCCCCATCGTCTAGCCTGGTCTAGGACGTCAGGTTCTCAGCCTGTAAACACCGGTTCAAATCCGGTTGGGGCTACTAAGTATTAGTTTTATAAAGAATTGATAGAATCGTTAAGCCTTGTGGCATAAGGCTTTGTTCGAGGATGATATCAAATTTTCCTTGCATTTTAGAGGGCTTTATAATACTATATAAAAAATAAGGAGAAACTATGCGTGAACATTTAGGGTTCTTAAAGGTTTCCAGTGCAGTGGTTAAAGTTGCTGCCTGGATTTTTTTATTTTTGGGTATTGTTGGGGGAACTTCTTTGATTTTTGGTTTAGTCCCGGGTAATCCGCGTTGGATGGGTGCTGTTATTTTAGTATTTTATACATTTATGTTTTTCTTTTTCATCTTAATAGCTAAAATTGCTGATCTTCTGGGCAGAGTTATTAATGAAATTAAGAAGGAATAGTCTTAAGATAAACTAAGGAGGAAAAGTGAAGCGTAAAGTAATTTTATTTTTTATTTTAGGTTTATTTTTCAGTAGTATTCTAGGCTGTGATAAGTTTAATTTTGCCGGCAAAGGTAAAAAAGAGGTAAAAGTTATTCCGGTGCCGACTGTTCAGGTAAAAGGAGCCGTAATTGCTAAAGTCAACAATATTGCTGTTGGCCTTGGAGACCTTAATGATGAAATTGAGGCTTACAATGCTAGCGTACCAGTAGATCGTCCAGAGTTAAAGGTCTCTACTAAAGAGCAGAAGATAAGTTATTTAAAGAATGAAGTTATCAGGAGACTTTTAATTTATCAAAACGCCTTGGATAAAGGTTTAGATAAGAATGAGGAAGTGAAGCAGGCGGCTGAAAAGAATAAACGGGACCTTTTGGTTATGCAGGACATTAAAGAAATTACACAAAATATAGATGTTTCTTCTAAGGATGTTGAGGATTATTATAATACATATAAGGAGCAGCTTAAGGAACCCGAAGAACGCCAAATTAGTGAGTTAGTTGTTGGTAGTGAGCAGGAAGCAAAAGATATCTTAATCCAGCTTTTGCAGGGGGCGGATTTTGCAACTATTGCTAAAAATTATTCAAAATCACCTAGCGCTAAATCCGGTGGGGACTTAGGGTTTATTCAGCGAGGCAAAAAATCTGCGCAGTTTGATGCCGCAGCTTTTTCTGATTCCTTAGATGCAGGTAAAATTAGTAGCATATTTAAGACTCCCGAAGGTTACAGTATAATTAAATTGGAAGCTAAGCGTGGCGGTAAACAGAAGCCACTATCTGAGATGTGGGATGAGATTAAGCGTGGGCTTGTTTTCTTAAAACAGCAGCAGGCAATTGAAGATTTGATTGGTAAGCTTTCTCGTGATGCTAAGATTGAGGTTTATGAAGGGGAGATAAAATAATGGCTATCGAAAAACAGAAGCTTATCCTTATAAGCGGCATAGTGTTAGGGATAGTGGCAATACTGATGACTAAAATGTATCTAGATCAGCAGCAGCAGGAGGCTCAGACAAAAGCTAAGCAGGCAATTGCTAATATGCAGGCTAATCAAACTGCTGTTTTGATTTCTAAACAAGATATCCCGGAAGGTTCGGTTATTGAACCTGGTATGCTTGAGACAGCAATTGTCCCGACTAAATTTGTTCAACCTCAAGCAGTAACATCTTTAGATAGAATATCTGGTATGGTTACAGTTGCTCCGATATCTAAAGGTGAGCAGGTAAGTCTTTCTAAGCTTACCGCTAATAGAAAATCTAGCGGTGGCGATCTGTCCGGAGTAACTCCTTCAGGTAAAAGAGCTATTTCAATTTTAGTAGATAATATTGCCTCTTTGTCCGGGATGATTAAGCCTGGTGATTATGTCGATGTCCTTGCGACGTTACAGATTCCTGTGCAGGGTCAAGATGGGCAAGTAACTAGTCAAGTAGCCGTAGTTCCTTTATTTCAAAATATTTTAGTTTTAGCTGTAGGATCAGATACTGGTTCAGTTTCAACTAGTTCTGGCAGAAGATATGTGGAAAAAGAATCTTCGTCCGGAGGAGGGAATTCTTTAATTACTTTAGCATTAGGGCCTCAAGAGGCCAACCTTATTACTTTTGTTCAGGAACAAGGGAAGATTCGTTTAGTTTTGCGCTCTCCGGCTGATGCCAGGGTTGAGGCGATACCTCCAGCTAGTTGGGAAACTTTATTCCAATATATTATGCCTCAGAAGCAAAATATTGAACCAAGTGTAAAACCGGTAGATACTACGGAGTATGTAGAAGTTTTACGCGGGTTGAATAAGGAGAAAGTTCCTTTATTAAGATAATTAACACCCCGCGCTAAATGGCACCCGACGCGATAGGGTAGGTGGGCGCTAGTTAGCGCAGTGTGCCCTTTAGGGCAAGGAGAAAAATGAGAAAGTTATTTTTTGGCCTATTTTGCGCAATTACTTTTATAGCTGTACTGCCTTTTAACGGTTATCCTGTTGATGATGCCACAGAAGAGATAAGGCTCTATGTAGGGCAGACTCAGACTATTTCCGTAAATTCTCCAAAAAGAGTAGCAATTGGTAATCCTGCGGTTGCTGATGTTATTAACATCGGCAAGACTGAGCTTACAATCAATCCTAAGGCGCGGGGGAGTACTACGTTGATTGTTTGGGACAATTTTGGTGAGCAGTCCTATCATCTGAAGGTATTTAATGAAGATACATCTGAAATTAAGCTTCGTGTTGATAATATGTTAGTGGCATTAAATTTACCAAATGTTTATACTAAGGCTGAGGATGAGGAGTCAAAAGTTTTACTTTTGGGTACTGTAAAGAATTCCAAGGATAAAGAAAGAATTGCCTTAGCTTTGGTTCAAGTAAAAGATAAGATAATGGATTTAATAACGGTAAAAGAAGAGGAAGCGGTCATAGAGATTGATGTCCAGGTGATTGAGTTGAATAGAGGGTCGCAAGATAAATTAGGGTTTACTTGGCCCGGAGAAATGAATTTAACCGAAGTTGGTTCTCCCGGAATACAGGCAGCCGGGACTACTTGGGGAAAATTATTTAAAGTTGCTAATGAAACTCGCGCCGCTTTCACTTTAAAAGTTGATGCTTTAATACAGGAAGGTAAAGCGCGCATTCTTTCTCGGCCACGACTTTCTTGCCAGAGCGGCAAAGAAGCTAAGCTTGTTGTTGGCGGTGAGGTTCCAGTACTAAGCGGGACGGTTACGCCTAATTCTAGCGGAACGACTGGAACTGGTGCAACTACAAATGGTTCAGTTGAGTATAAGGAATATGGAATTATTTTGAATGTTAAGCCTGTGCTTGATGATAGCGGTCGTATTCATCTTGGCCTTGATGTGAGCGTTAGTGAATTGGGTGATCAGGTGCAGACAGATTATGCTTTGGCATATAAGATGACTAAGCGTACAGCCACAACTGAGCTTTTTCTTGACGATGGACAAACCATGGCTATCGGTGGTTTAATCAAACAAAAAACTACAGAAAAGACAAGAAATGTTCCAGGGCTTTCTAATATCCCGATTTTAGGAGCACTTTTTAGACAGAAAACCAAAGCTTCCGGTTGGACATCAGATACAGATAATGTAACTGATGTTGAGCTCTTTATTACTCTTACTCCGCGCGTAATCAGTCAGAAAGCAAAGCCACAAGAAGTATTGGTATCCCAGCGTGTTGGGTTTCCGTCAGTTACTGATGATGATATTAAAAATCCAGTTTTAAAATATTCAAAGCTTGTACAAAAAAAGATTCTGGATGGTTTTTCTTATCCGGATGCAGCCAAAGGTGCCGGTTTTCAGGGCACGGTTAAATTAAGCCTTAGGCTTTCGCATCAAGGTGAATTATTAGATTTAAAATTAAAGGATTCTTCTAGCTATCGGGTGCTAGATGACGATGCCCTTAATACAGCGCAAAAAGTTTCTCCTTATCCTCCTTTTCCTCCG
>JBAYMG010000015.1:0-32568 GCA_041663665.1 Candidatus Omnitrophota bacterium
CCAGAAAATTTTTCAATTACTTTGCCCGGTCCGGCAATCGAGATAAAACTATCATGCTTTTCTGCGGTAAGCCCAGTCATCGGCTGAAACCAATGAGTATAATAGGTTGCACCTTTGGCAATCGCCCAATCTTTCATGGCATTGGCAATCTCATCTGCTTGTACTAAAGATATGGTTTTGCCTTCAGCGATCCATGTTTTAAACGCTTCAAAAGTAATTTTAGTAACATGCTTTTGCATGGCCTCCATGCTAAAAGTATTTTCACCAAAGTATGTAGAAACCTTCTTTGGCGCATCAATCTTATCTAATTCCACGCTCTGAACTTTGAATAAAACTTTTTGTCGTATACTCATCTCTTCCTCCTGACCCTCCAAGGGCACACCCGCGCAATTTGCGCTGCCTAGCACACACCAATGCAATTCCCCAGTGGAGAACACCGACCAAACTCCGGATGGCTACTTAGCATTGGGTACTTTTATAAGTATAGTATGCTAACTGATTAATATATTCTATCACAAGCCAAGAAAAAAACAACAGAGGCATTCTTTTAACTTAAGAACGCCTCTGTTCTCTAATTACAAGTAAAAAAATCAAGTCTTTGGTAACCTGTTTCCTTACCCTATTGCTATTGCACCAGATTCTTCTGTCCTGATGCGTACACACTCTTTTAAATCCAAGACAAATATTTTTCCATCCCCGGTCTCGCCGGTTTTGGCACCTTTGATAATCGCTTTTATAGTCAACTCCAGGTAATTATCGTTAACAGCAATTTCTAAACGCACCTTACGTAGAAGATTACCGGTTTCCTTGGCCCCACGGTAAACCTCAGTAACGCCTTTTTGCCGTCCATGGCCAAGGACTTCACTAACCGTAATCAAATCTACCCCGGCTTTATAAAGTTCTTCTTTCACATCCTCTAATCTATACGGTTGAATTATCGCAATAACTAATTTCATGATCCACCCCCCCCTATTCTAATATAGTATAGGCCCGTTCATGATGCTGAGTTAAATCCAAGCCCATAGCTTCCGTTTTTTCATCCACTCTGGCTCCCATAAACATATTTACCAACTTATAAATTACAAATGTAACTACACCCGTATACACAATTGTAACTAATACAGTAAGCAGTTGGATTAAAAGCTGTTTCGGGTTACCAAAAAATAGTCCGTCCGATCCGGCAGGATTAACTAACTTTGAAGCAAATAAACCAGTAGCTAACGCACCCCAGATACCGCCGACACAATGCACTCCGAAGGCATCCAAAGAATCATCATAACCAAACAACGGTTTAATTACAGTTACAGCAATAAAACAAAATACGCTGACTAATAAACCAATAACAATTGCGGGAACCACACTGACAAAACCTGCCGCAGGAGTAATTGCAACTAAACCGGCAACTGCTCCGGAACAAACGCCAAAGATTGTCGGTTTACCATTACGGAACCATTCAATCAAAGCCCAGCTTAAACCAGCTGCAGCTGCAGCAGTATTCGTAACCACAAAAGCGTTTACTGCCAATCCATTTGCAGCTAAAGCACTGCCGGCGTTAAATCCAAACCATCCAACCCATAACAAAGCTGTGCCTAAAACTACAAAAGGCATATTATGCGGCGTAGGGACATTTTTTTCTAAATTATTTCGTTTACCTAACACTATCGCCGTAACCAAAGCAGCAATACCGGCATTAATATGTACAACCGTGCCTCCAGCAAAATCCAATGCACCCATACTCCTTAACCAACCGCCGGATCCCCAAACCCAATGGCACAAAGGAGCATAAACAAAAGTCGACCAAAATAAAGTAAAAATCAAAAATGCTGAAAACTTCATTCTCTCAGCAAAAGCACCGATAATTAAAGCCGGAGTAATAACAGCAAACATACCTTGAAAAATCATAAATGCCTGATGCGGAATTGTTCCCGCATAGTCTGCATAAGGCTCTAACCCTACTTTGTTTAAACCCAACCACTGCAGACCCCCCCAGAATCCCTTTGACGGGGCGAATGACAAACTATAACCAACCAGAACCCACCAAATACTTAAAACACACATGATAATAAAACACTGCATCAGAACACTTAATACGTTTTTGCGCCTGACCATTCCTCCGTAGAAAAAAGCTAAACCCGGAGTCATCAGCAAGACAAGCGCTGATGAAATTAAAACCCATGCTATATCGCCTGAATTCATTTTACTCCTCCTTTATTAAAAATTAGCATCCGGTTGCCATGCTACTATATCAACTAGATCACGATTATTATAAATATCATAAGCAAGTATTGCCGCAACATCTTTAGTAAAGTTTCAAGAAAAACCTGTATGTAGTTTTCGGAGACAAAAAAAAGCGCTCTATCTCTAGAACGCTTTTGTTTAAATCTTACACTTCAATGTGCCTTGCTTAACTACAAGTAAAGAAAAATAGGATTTGGTAACTAAATAATATCTAAATGCCTTTTTGCCTTAACCCTGACCTTCTGCATTAACTTAACCACACTAACATGAGAAACCCCCATGCGCCGACCGATATCCCGGGTAGTTAAACCTTGGCTCGAATACACTAACAGCTTTTTTTCTCTTGGACTAAAACCATTATTTTGAATACTTTGAGCTAAGAACTTATTATGCAGATCATCCCGACAATCCTGGCAAGACCAAAACTTACCCAAAATATCTTCCACAGTGGCATCATCATTGGCGCTTAAAACAGCATCAATACTCGTAACATTGGAACGCTCATTGACTTTCCGGATATAGTTCTTTAAGTAAAAATAACAACCCTGCAAAATATAGCTATCTGTTTTATCACTTAACTTACCTTTTGAAAAATCAACCCAGAGATGAATAACTGCTTCCTGGTATAAATCATCATGATTAAACGAACGGTAATGGCCATTTAATTTATAGGCTATCCGTTTAATTGTCGGTGATAGTTTACGGTGTAACTCCTCAAAAATCATGTTTTACTCCTGATAAAAACAAAAACGTCCCTACCCTTTTTTTGGGTAAAGGACGCCTTAGTCCGCTTACAAATTCCGCCATACTCCTTGGCGGATTCGCCACGCCTTGTGGCGAAAAAAAAGCCTTCCGGGAAACTTCTCCAGAAGACTTCTATGTCTTTTAATACAACGCTGTAATCTATTTAAAGTATACCATGTTTTATGCTAGTGTCAAGAAAAAACCAACCCACAAATTCATTTCCTATTTCTGATATCTTTGGCTAAAATAATCGCCTCAGCCACCTCACGCATCGACTTACGCATGTCCATGCTCTGCTTCTGAATCAATCGGTAGGCCTCGGAAGATGGAATATTAGCTTCTTGGGAAAGAATATCCTTTGCCCGCTCGACTAACTTACGAATAGTTAGAGCTTCTTCGGCTGAACGAACCCGTAAATCCAACTCGGCATTTTCAATAGCAATAGCCGCCTGGTTAGCCAAAGCAGTCAAAAGATCTAGCTCGTGTTTAGAAAATTTATGTTTTTTAGAAGTATAACAGTTAAGTACTCCGATAACTCTCCCTTTAACCGCCAAAGGCACACAAGCCAAAGAACATAAACCTTCTTTTTTAGCCACATCCTGGTTCAGATAACGTACGTCTTCTTTAATATCCAAAATACAGATCAACTTATTATCTCTAGCCGCTACCCCGGCTATGCCTTCTCCTAAACGAATATTCGGCTTTTTATTATATGCCTCAGATATCGATTGCGTAGCTTTAACTACCAATTCTTTTTTATCCGGATCAAATAACATCAAAGAAGAAATTTTAGAATTCATAATCTCAGCAGTAACGCTGACCACCAAACGCAACAATTCTTCAAGATACATACCGGAAGTAATTAAATTAGCAACCTTGGAGATAGCTTCAATCTGCTTAACATAAATCTGAAAATTATCTTTCTTTTTAGCCGGCATTATTTTCTCTCTTTCTTAAGAAACGTTTTATTCTGACTAAAGCTTCTTTTAAATTATCTAAACTGGAGGCATACGACATCCGGATATAACCTTCAGCACCTGCGCCAAAAGCTGTCCCCGGCACAACCGCAACCTTCTCTTCTTCTAATAATTTACGCGAAAAATCCATGGAACTTAATCCGGTATTTTTTATCGAAGGAAAAACATAAAAAGCCCCCTGCGGACGAAAACATTTAAGGCCTAAAGAATTTAATTCTGTAACCATGAACTCTCTTCTTCTGTTATACTCACGTTTCATCTCTTCAACTGACCGTTTACCGCTGACCAAGGCCTCAGAAGCTGCCATTTGGCTGGTAATTGGCACGCACATAATCGTATATTGGTGGATTTTATTCATGGCGGCGATAATTTCCTTCGGCCCGCAGGCAAAACCTATCCGCCAACCAGTCATCGCATAAGATTTAGAAAACCCATTAAAATAAACTGTATTACTTTTTGCCTTCGGTAATGAGGGAAAAGCAACATGTTCAAAATCATAGGTTAGATCAGCATAAACCTCATCACTAATACAGAGTACTTTATTTTTTATTAAAACCTTATTTATTTCCTCTAACTCCTTCTTACGGTACGAAACACCGGTGGGATTTGTTGGATAATTTAAAACAATACCTTTCGTTTTCTTATCAATATGTTTTTCTAAAAGTTTAGGAGTAATCTTAAAATCATTCTTTGAGGTATCAATATAAACAGGCACGCCCCCGGCAAGTTCAGTCACCGGTCCGTATGAAACATAACTAGGCTGAGGAATTAATATTTTATCGCCGGGATTAATTATTGAACGCAAAACAAGATCCAAGCCTTCACTGACGCCAACTGTAATTAATATCTCTTCATCCGGGCAATAATCTAAACCATATTTATTTTTTAGATACCTTTGGATACCTAACCGCAATTTATAGAGCCCTTTATTTGAAGTATAGCTGGTAAATCCCTGCTCCAAGGAATAGATGCCTGCTTCACGAATTTGCCAGGGAGTAACGAAATCCGGCTCTCCAACACCCAAAGATATAACATCCTTCATTCCAAGCACTAAATCAAAAAAAGCCCGGATTCCCGAAGGCTGCATTGTTTCGACAACTTTTGATATTCGCATTTTTCCTTTAGTAGGATATCGCTATTCTTTTATTTTCCGATTTATGTTTTAAAATTACCCCATCCTCTTTGTATTTTTTCAATAAAAAATGAGTCGCTGTCCCGCGCACATTTTCTAAACAAGAGAGCTTCTCGGCAACAAAATTAGAAACCGTATGAAGATTTTTACCTTCGATAACAACCAACAAATCATAAGTACCGCTAATTAAATAACAGCTGGTTACTTCCGGGAACGAGTAAATACGTTCAGCAATCTTTTCAAAACCTAAATCCTTTTGCGGGACAATATTTACCTCAATTAAAGCCCTGACTTCAGACTCATTGTCTCTAACCAGATCTTTATTGATTACTGCTTTATATTTTAGAATAGCTCCTTCTTTTTCATATTTTTTAATCGCCTTCTTTACCTCATCAACTTTTCGATTAGTCATCTTGGCAATATCTTCTGCACTTGTCCGACAATCTTTTTCCAAAATATCTAATATCTCGTCCATTTTACCAGTCCTCCATTTATAAACGGCAAATATTGGCGCATTCTCTCTTATGCTCGGATTTTTTATACATTCTTTTTATCTTATTAACTTTACTACTCTCGGCTACTTGCTTATTTTTATTACAAAAACGATCCAAAATATCATCCAGCTCATCATAAGTTATGCCCATTTCCCCCTCATCAGTCTGCCCCCGCCAAAGTCCGGCAGTAGGAGGTTTAACAATAATAGCTTCAGGTATTGCTAATTCTTGAGCAAGTTTACGCACCTGGCGCTTAAACAAATCAGCAATCGGCAAGATATCTACCCCGCCATCACCATATTTAGTAAAATACCCGACCATCAACTCGGATTTATTTCCTGTCCCACAGACTAAATAATTTAACTTATTAGCAAAATAATAAAGTATGCTCATGCGCAAACGTGGCTTAAGGTTACTGCGCGCTAAACTTCCTGACAAGGGTAAAAGTTTTAAAAGATCACTATAAACGCAAGATAAATCAACCAATTTTGACTTAAGTTTAAGCTGACTGGCAACTAACTTTGCATCTTTTAAATCTTGAGGATTACTCTTGCAAGGTAAAAAAAGTACAAGCAGATTGTTTTGACCGACTGCCTCTTTACATAAAGCCGCAACTACCGCAGAATCTATCCCCCCGGAAAGGCCCAGAACAATACCTTTGGCTTGGGAATTCTTAACTCGCTGCTTAATCCAAGAAACAATCTTGCCCTTCATGTTTTAAAAAAAATATATTTATGCTATTCAGGTGAATAATGAATGGATTATATACCAGTAAGTACAGAGGGTCAAGGGTATATATAGAAATTAGTTATTTAATCCCTCAGGATGATGCTTAACTACCTTTGCCTCAACCATATAAATTACATCTTCGGCAATATTAGTAGTATGATCACAAATACGCTCCAAATACCGGGCGATCAGCAATAACGCAACTCCACGTTCGGCGGTTTTCGGATCACGCGCCAGATATTCGTTAACAAGCTCATCTTGCACCAGATTACGCAAATGATCAGCTTCGGAATCAGCTAAAACCACCTGACGGGCCAGATTAGCATTTCTATTTACAAAGGCATCAATAGCATCGCGCACCATATTCTGAGCTACCTGAGAAAGCTTAGGAATATCCACTAAAGGTTTAAGCATAGGTTTTTCCATCAGGCCTAAAGATCTTTGCGAAATATCCACTGCCATATCCGCAATACGCTCTAACTCGGCATTAATCTTCATTCCGGTAGTAATATACCGCAAATCTCCGGCCATGGGCTGATAACGAGCAATAAGATCAATACATTTTTCGTCAATTGACAACTCAAGTTCATCAATCTTATTATCATTATTAACAACATCCTGAGCCATATTCTTGTCGCGATTTTTCAATGACTCAATAGATTTATAAATTGCCTCTTGGGCAAAGACTGCCATCTTAAGAATCTCTTTATGCAATTCTTTCAGCTCTTCATCTAAATGCCTTAACATATTTTCTCCTTCCCTCCCTGTTTACGCAAAAAGGCTTAACCGTATCGGCCAGTAATATAATCTTCCGTTCTTTTATCCTTGGGGCTGGTAAAAATATTTTCAGTTTTCCCAAATTCAACCAACTCACCTAAAAGCATAAATCCTGTTTCATCTGAAACCCGCGCTGCCTGCTGCATATTATGCGTAACTATTATTATCGTATAATTATTTTTCAATTCGCGCATCAACTCCTCGATACGGCTGGTTGCCTGCGGGTCAAGAGTAGAACAAGGTTCATCCATTAATAAAATCTCAGGCCTGACCGCAATCAACCGGGCAATACAAAGCCTTTGTTTTTGTTCTAACGATAAACTTAAACCGGACTTATTTAGTTTATCTTTTAGCTCATCCCATAAAAGAACGGATTTTAAGCTAGCTTCAACTATTTCATCAAGCTTAAGCTTAGTTAAACCTTCAGCATGCACCTTTTGGCCAAAAACAATATTCTCATAAATAGATAATGGGAAAGGGTTAGGGCGCTGAAAAACCATGCCTACTTTCTTACGCAAGAGCACTAAATCTGTCTTCTCGGAAATAATATTCTCACCCTCAATAATTACTTCCCCGCTCTGGCGCACACCATCAATGAGATCATTCATCCGGTTAAATACGCGCAACAAAGTTGACTTACCGCACCCTGACGGGCCAATCATAGCAGTAATTTTATTCTGGGTAAAATGCGCATTTACATTTATCAGCGCCTGAAAATCACCGTACCATAAATTTAAATCGTTTACTTTGATATTTGCCATTATCCAAATTTTCCCCTGATATAGCCGTCCGTACGCTGATCCCTGGGTGCAGTAAAAATCTTTTCTGTTTTATCCAACTCAACCAGTTCCCCTGACAAAAAAAAAGCTGTGCGGTCACCGACCCTGGCTGCCTGCTTAACATTATTCGTCACTAAAACTATCGTATAATCTTTTTTTAACTTTAGCATTGCCTCTTCAACCTTAGCAGTCGAGATAGGATCAAGCCCGGAACAAGGCTCATCAAATAAAATAACATCCGGCTCAACGGCCAAGGTCCTGGCAATACAAAGGCGTTGTTGCTGGCCGCCCGATAACTTAAAAGCTGAAACACTAAGCCTATCTTTAACTTCATCCCAAAGATATGACTGCTTTAACGAACGCTCAACAATCTCCGATATTTTATTGCGGTTCTTTTCTCCGTGCATTCTAACGCCATAGGCTACATTTTCAAAGATTGATAAAGGTAAGGGCAGCGGCAAAGCAAAAACCATACCTACTCTTTTACGTAAAACCTCAACATCTATTTTTCTAATATCCTCTTGATTAAATTCCAACCAGCCCCTCATTTTAAAACCCGGATGCAGCTCATTCAAACGGTTAAGCATCCGCAAAAAAGAAGTCTTCCCGCTATTGGATGGGCCAATTACACTTAAAATTTCATTTTCCTCCACCTCAATATTTACCCCGCGCAAAGCATGAGTCTGGCCAAACCAAATATTTAGATTCTTAGCGCTAAACTTTACCATTTCTTTTTCTTTCTAAAATTGTAACGGATAACTATAGCTACTAAATTCATAAACAAAACTAAGGATAATAGAACTAAAGCTGTACCATAACGCACCTTTTCATCAACATTAGGTACTTGAGTAGAAATTACATACAAATGATACGGCAAAGCCATTGCCTGATCAAAAATAGATTTAGGCAGCTGTGGCAAATAAAAAGCAGCAACGGTAAACAATATTGGGGCTGTCTCCCCAGCCGCCCTGCCCAGCCCAAGAATTGTCCCGGTGAGAATCCCAGGAACAGCATTAGGTAAAACTATATGCCTTATCGTCTGCCATTTGCTGGCACCTAAAGATAAACTTACTTCGCGAAATGACTGCGGTACACTTTCCAATGCTTCACGGGATGTGGTAATAATTATCGGAAGGATCATTATTCCTAAAGTAAGTGAACCGGATAAAATTGAAGCGCCAAATTTTAAGAAAACAACAAAAAGCGCTAATCCGAATAAACCATAAACAACCGAAGGCACTCCGGACAAATTCACAATTGCCAATTTGATCACACGATTAAGCGGGCTATCTTTTGCGTACTCGCTTAAATAAATCGCCGCCAGTAAACCTATCGGTAAAGCAAAAACTATCGACCCCAGAACAAGATAGAAAGTTCCGATGATCGCCGGGAAAATCCCTCCGGTACGCATACCCTGGCGCGGAATATCCGACAGAAATTGCCAGTTAATCGCCGGCAGGCCTTTTTGGATAATAATTACGACAATCAAACCCACCGGAATAACAATTAGCAAGGTAGCCAACAAAAGAAAAAAGAAAGCTATTTTTTGTGATCTTTGCGTGTTACGCATTAACGCCTCTTATGCAAAAATAAATCCGCAGTAACATTGATAATAAAACTCATAATAAATAAAACTATACCAATAGCAAAAAGCGCAAAATAATGTTCGCTGCCGGTAACCGCTTCCCCCATTTCAGCAGCAATAGTCGCAGTTAAGGTCCGCACCGGAACAAGGATATTTTGGGGAATAACTGCGGCATTTCCGGTAATCATCATAACCGCCATAGTCTCGCCAATTACCCTGCCGATACCCAGCATAACCGCAGCAACAATGCCTGAAGAAGCAGCTGGCAGCAAAACCCGGTAGATAGTCTGCCAATGTGTTGCCCCAAGAGCAAACGCCCCTTCCTTATAACTCTTAGGCACAGAATAAAGCGCATCTTCAGCAATGGAGACAATTGTCGGCATAGCCATAAAAGCTAAAATTATTGAGCCCGACAAAGCAGTTAAACCTGTCGGCAGATGAAATATAGATTTTACCCAGGGGACTAAAGTTACCATGCCGATAAATCCTAAAACTACACTGGGAATAGCAGCTAATAACTCAATTCCTGCTTTTAAGATCTCTTTAATTTTTAAAGGAGCAATCTCAGCGATATAAACTGCACAAGCTACTCCGATGGGTACAGAAATAATTGCTGCCCCCAAGGTTACTAAAAGAGACCCACAGATTAAAGGCAATATTCCCAGCCGCGCAGGTTCTGAAATTGGATACCAACTTTTACCGAGAAGAAAATTAGACGGAGTAACGGATTTAAATACCGCCAGGCCTTCTTTAGCTAAAAATAGAAAAATTAAAATAACAAAAAATATAGAAGCTAACCCGCAGATCAAAATTAGCTTTTCAATAAAAAATTCCTTAACCTTGCGCATAAATTATCTTTTTACCGGAACAAAATCTGTTTTAATTACAATATCCTGCCCTTCTTGAGAAAGGGAATAATCAATAAACTTCTTAACTAAGCCTTGCGGCTGAGCATTAGTATAAATAAAAAGCGGCCGGGATATCGGATATTTACCGCTGAGGACATTATTAATTGACGGATCGGTATAATCTAATTTATCATCTTTAGCTACACTAATCGCCTTTTGTTTATTAGATATATAGCCCATACCATAATAGCCGATAGCCGAAGGATTACCCGCAACCTCATCGGCAATGGCCTGTGACGAAGACAATAAAAGAGCCCCGGGGGCAAACTCCTCTTGACCATCAGGTTTGCCTCTCCTTAACACATGCTCTTTAAAATAGACATGTGTCCCCGAATTAACTTCGCGCGAAAGAATAACAATTTTTTCATCCCTGCCCCCTACTTCTTTCCAATTCGCAATTTTCCCGGTAAAAATCCCCGCTAATTGTTCCAGGGTAAGCTTGCTAACCGGGTTAGTTGGATAGACTATCACTGCTAAGCCATCTAAAGCAACTTTTATTTCAAAAGGGTTAACCCCTTTCTGTTTTGCTAGAGCAATTTCTTTATCTTTAATATTCCTTGAGCTCATCGCAATATCACAAGTTGCGCTGATTAAGCTGGAGAAACCGGTTCCTGATCCGCCGCCGGTTACAGCTACAAAATCTCCGGGGTTCTCCTGCATATATTTCTCGGCCCAGGCCTGAGCCAGATTAACCATAGTATCTGAGCCTTTAATCTGGATAGAATTATTATCTTTCCCGGCGAAGGCATAAGTTGTAGATAAAATTACAGCCAAAACAATTAAACCTTTTTTAAACATTTTACCCCCTCCCATAATCTTAAAATGCCAGTTTGACCTTACTTCCCCAAACGTTATGATCTTTCCAAATCTCTCCACTTTTTAAAGTCAAAAGCATATAATAAAGCTCAGCCTTAATATTCTTAGTTAAAGTAAAACCAAAACCTCCGGATAACCTATTCTGGTTGAATCCTTGGCCGTTTCCAATCGCCATAAAAATTTCATCAGATAGATAAGGCTGAATTTCTAATTTCGTAAATTTCCAAGGGGCTTTAACGGAAAGTTTATTGCGATATCTTCCATTGCTCTTATTACGGCTGTAATACTGTAATTCAAAACGATTGCGGTCATCAAACTTAAAACCCGCTAATTCACCAAAATAAGTAATAAAGGCATACGGCTCATTGTCAGTCACCCAAGGCTTACTTGCATTACTTCTCTGAATTACCTGTCTATAACCTCCACCCAGGGCCCAGGATTTATTTAACGCATAAATCAATCCAGCATCATAATGTTGATAATAAAACTCACTGGCATTACTGCCCCAACGAAACTCTTGTTCAAAAACAAACTTCAAATCTTTCTTAAGTTGGAATTCTTCAACATCGGTATTCCAAACCTGGGTATCGCCATCATTATAAGCATAAGCAATAGAAGCTATTCCTAAAAATACTATAGCCAATACAATAAATATCCGCACCCAATTTCCCCTTGTGAATATTGTTAACTGGATAGATTTTGTCTATTATATGATATTTAACTGCGGAAGTAAATAAAAATAGGCAGGGTTAAACTAATCAAGATTTTCCTGATGATGCTTGACTACTTTTGCCTCAATCATATAAATTACATCTTCAGCAATGTTTGTAGCATGGTCGCAGATACGCTCCAAATGCCGGGCAACTAAAAGCAGCGGCATGGCCCGTAAAATTGTTGCTTTATCTTTTGCCATATAATCATTGAGCAACTCTTGTTGGACTAAATCGCGCAGGTCATCAGCCTGCCTATCAGCTAATATAATTTTTCTGGCTAACTCAGCATCACGGTTAACAAATGATTTCAAAGAATCACGGGTCATCTCCTGGGCAAGAAGAGTCAATTTAGGAATATCGACCAAAGGCTTAAGCAAAGGTTTACCCGCTAATTCCAGCACTCTCTGGGATATATCAACAGCTAAATCTGCCATTCTCTCCAAATCAGTGCTGATCTTCATAGCCATAGTAATAAACCTTAAATCCCCGGCCATCGGCTGTTTCAAAGCTAATAGTTCAAGGCATTCTTCATCAATTTTAAGTTCCCACCCATCAATAATTCTATCACTGGCAATCACCTGTTCTGCCCTTGATCGGCTCAACTGTTTAAGCGCACCCACTGAATCAATGATCGATTCCTCCACCAAATCACCCATAAAAAGTATATCGCCTTTTAAATCTACCAGCTGGCTATCAAAAAAATGTCTTTCCATAATTAAACCTCACTAATTAATTGTTCTACTTTTTAATTTAACCAAATCTTCCGGTAATATAAGCTTCTGTTTTTTTATCTTTAGGAGCGGTAAAGATATCCTGAGTTTTACCGAACTCGATTAACTCACCTAAAAGAAAAAATCCCGTATGATCCGATATGCGCGCTGCCTGCTGCATATTATGCGTAACAATAACAATAGAATAATTTTTTTTCAATTCTAAAATTAGCTCCTCGATCTTCGCCGTTGATATGGGGTCAAGGCTGGCGCATGGCTCATCAAAAAGTATTACTTCATTTTCGATCGCCAAACATCTAGCGATACATAAACGCTGCTGCTGCCCGCCGGAAAGTTTCAAGGCGCTATCATTAAGCCGGTCCTTTACTTCTCCCCAAATAACTGCTTTCTTTAAGGAATCCTCGACTTTCTGCGCAATAAATGCTTTATCGTTTATTCCGTTGACTCTTAACCCGTAACTAATATTTTCAAATATTGTTTTAGGAAATGGATTCGGCTTCTGAAAAACCATACCTACCCTTCTTCTGATATCCACTGCATCAACTAACGGGCTGTTAATATCCAAATCATCCAAAGATATTTTCCCCTTCAGAGTAGTATGCAGAACGAGTTCATTCATCCGGTTAAATAATCTAATAAATGTTGATTTTCCGCAACCCGAAGGCCCGATCATCGCGGTAACATGGTTGGCGTAAATATCAAGATTAATATTCTTTAACGCCTGGTTTTTACCGTAATAAAAATTCACATCCTCTGCCCGCATTTTTACTTTATTAAACATGATAACTCCTCTGTCTTTGCCTTAAGAAAATTGCAATTCCTGAAACAAATAAAACTAAAACTAAAAGTATCAGGCTGCAGCCATAAGCAATCGCTTTCTGTTTATCCGGATGCGCGCCTTCAGTCATTAAGGCATATATGTGGTAGGGCAGAGCCATTACCTCTGAAAAAATCGATTTAGGATAACCGCGCAAATAAAATGCCGAGGCAGTAAAGAGTATCGGGGCAGTTTCGCCGGCGACCCTGCCAATACTCAAAATTACTCCGGTAAGTATCCCCGGAAGTGCGGTTGGCAAAACAATATTTTTTATCGTTCCCCATTTTGTAGCACCTAAAGATAAAGAAGCCTCGCGGATGGAATGTGGGACAGCCAACAATGCTTCCTGAGAAGAAGAAATAATCAAAGGTAGAGCTAAAATTCCTAACGTCAAGCTGCCGGAGAGTATTGATACGCCGAATCCAAAAAATTTTACAAAAACAGCCAAACCAAATAATCCAAAAACCACTGAAGGCACTCCAGCTAGGTTATTAATACTTATCCTGATAATATTGACTACCACACTTTTGGGAGAATATTCACAAAGATAAATCGCGCAGGCAAGCCCTAAAGGAAGCGCAAAAAAGATTGCCCCGAAAGTAAGATAAAATGTGCCGATAATAATCGGAGCCACTCCTCCCTGCGTCATTGACGAGCGCGGAGCTTGAGTCAAGAAACTCCAATTAACTACCGCCATGCCTCGGGTAAAAATGAAATAAATTATCGAACCCAAAAAAACCAGGGTCGTAAGGATACATAAAAACAAACAAAAAAAACCTAATTTTTCACTAATATTTTGTCTCATCCGGATAGCCCCAATTTTATTCTAAACCTGTGGCTGATTAACTCGGCTATGATATTAAAAACAAAAGTGATTATAAAAAGTACCAGCGCTATGGCAAAGAGCGCATGGTAATGGTCCCCTCCCATTGGCGCTTCCCCCATCTCGGCTGCAATTGCCGCAGTCATCGGTCTTACCGGCTCCAAGAAACTATGGGGAATTACTGCCGCGCCTCCGGCAACCATTAAAACTGTCATCGTTTCGCCAATTGCCCTGCTCATTCCCAGAATTATGGCGGTCGAAATTCCCGAGCCTGCTGCGGGAATAATCACCTGCGTTAATGTCTGCCAACGGTTTGCACCTAAAGCAAAAGAAGCCTCGCGGAATGTATTTGGAACGTAACTTAAAGCGTCTTCGGCCAAACTACAAACGGTAGGAGTAGCCATAACTCCTAAGATTAAACTAGCATTCAACGCCGTCATCCCAGTAGGCAAATTAAATACTTTTTGTAAAAACGGAGTTACGACCACCATGCCAAAAAAGCCATAAACAACTGATGGGATACTGGCTAAAAGTTCAATAATCGGTTTTAAAATTGCTCGCTGATTATGGCTGGCTAATTCATTTAAGAAAAGCGCACTACCTATGCCTAAAGGCACACAAACAATTACTGCGCCCAAAGTAACTAAGGCTGAAGCTAAAATTAAGGGAAATATTCCGAATTCTGCAGGGCTATAAGTAGGATACCAACTTTTTCCAAAAATAAAATTACCAAATCCGACCTTAGAAAATATGGGCAGCCCCTCTTTAAATAATACAAACACAATGCCAATTAAAAATAAAAATGAGGAAAATGCCAAGATAGTAAATACCCATTTATAAAGTTTCTCTTTTAATCGTCCCATATTCTATTGCCGCGGTGGCACGGCAATATATCGCCGTGCCACTTTGGAAAGTTATAAATAAACGTTTTATTTTTTCTCTTTTAACCCGACAAACCCAACTTCTTCAACTAATTTCTGCCCTTCATCACTTAAGATAAAATCAATAACCTCTTTAACTAAACCTTTGGGCTTGCCATTGGTATACATAAAAAGAGGCCTGGTAATTGGATATGTCCCAGAAAGAACTGTTTCTTTACTAGGCATGACTCCCTCAACTTTTAAAGCCTTCACTGCATCAGAAATAAACCCTAATCCCACATACCCAATTGCCCCTTTGGTCTGGCCAATAGTAGTAACTACCGCTTGATTCGACGCCTGCATCAATGCGTCAGGCCTGACCTTTTGTCCGCCTAAAACCAAGGTAGCAAAAGCTTCAAATGTACCGCTTGAAGTGTCACGGGAAACCACAACAATTTTCTCATCATTGCCGCCTAATTGTAACCAATTTGATATAACTCCGGTAAAAATATCTTTAATCTGTTTTTTGCTTAACTTCTCTAAGCTGTTTGCGGAATTAACAATTACAGCCAAACCATCCATGGCAATAATATTTGCCGTAGCATCAACCCCGTTAGTTACTGCTTTGTCCAATTCTGTATCCTTAATTGGGCGGGAAGAATTGGCAATATCACAAGCTTTATCTAAAAGTGAAGCAATACCCACACCCGAACCTCCTCCGCGCACAGAAATATTGGCGCCCGGATTCTTATCCATATAAACTTCCGCTGCTCTCTGAGCAATAGGAAGCACAGTAGTCGAACCTTCCATAACAATTTTTTCTGCATAACAGGGAAGTGCAAATCCTAATGTCAACGCCCCTAATATAATTAACTTTGCAAACTTCATTTCACGCCTCCTTTATAAGATCCTGCCTGCCCGTTTCCAGGCAGGCAGGATTATTCGTTATTAGAACTTCATATTCCAGTCAAGCTGAAGTACCTGTGCAGGTTTAGTCTGAGTACTGGCAAAATTTCCCGGTATCTGCCATCCGTAATAATAATCCAAACCTAACCAAGTATTCTTGCCTAAACCAAAATCAAACATACCTTCATGCGACCTCATACCAGTCTTACCACCATAGCGGTCAGAATCAGGCAAAATATCCAAAACAGCATCCTTACCAAGCATGGCATAATTATATCTAAACTGCCAATCACCGAAATTTTCAATCTTCTCAGCTCCATATTTAAAACCAAGCATAAATCCAGTATTATCATCTTTAACCGATGAATTTATATTTTGCACATATTCACCAAATAAAGCTAAGTAAGGAACGCTTATGCCTATAGCCTTAAATGGCTCCTTAAAGCTTATTTGTAAAGCTGGAGTAATATTCTGGTAATCATATAGCAACTTGCCAGCGGCGTTCTTAGAGTTTGTGCCAACGGTTCCACTAAGAGTTTTACCTTTAACGCTGAAATTATCATAATATGAAACTGCGCCTTTTACCCCGATTGTAGGCGTAAGATCATAGTTAAAACCCGGTTGGACTATAAACATCGTAGCAGGGCTTCCGCTACCAGTATCCGTTTCGACAACCAACATCCCTGTATTCATAAATAACGAAGTTTTGGGATTAATATTTTTGCTTAATTTCAAACTAGCGCCTTCAGGATTTATATCAGTATCCCAGATAAGGTCACCCGGCTCCCAAAGCGTATTCTTAAACTTTCCGCCAACTATTGTCGCCCAAGGAGTTGGAGAATATTGCGCATAGGCATAATCTAAGTTTATATTCTTTTTTGTAAAACCTGACCCCATATCCACATTAGTAGAACGAGCGCCATCTTTATCTGTAGTTGATGAAATTCCAGTCGCCAAACCAATGCCGACCAGCAATTTATCATTAATTTTACTTTCCACACCTAAACGTACACGCATACGTGCACGCTGTTTATCTGTACCCTGTGTACTGCTTAATCTTTTCGCATGATCATATTGATATCTCAACCTGAAATCACCTTTAATTTTTGTATTCTGCACCCACTGCGGCAAAGATGAGAACTTACCCTGAGCGATTTCTTTTTTCACCTGCTCTTGAGTTTCAGTCTTAACCTGCTGAGCTTCTGAACCAGTTAAAACACCTTTCTCCACCAATTTCTGCAGTAAAAGATCAATTTCTCCTGCCTGAGCAAAATTCACCCCGCACACCATAAGCATAAAACACAAAAACACACTCCCTACTATCAACTTCTTCATTTCAACTTCCTCCTTTTTTGTTTTAATTTTCTTGACATAATTTGCGTATTTGCCGAATACCAAACTCAACCTCTTTAAGTGAATTATTTGTACGATCAGAATCCATTCCCCTTTCTTCTTCGATATTATTTAAAATATTCATCAACCTTCCTAATTGTGACCGTATGTGACTAGCTAAAAAATCTCTGCGTATTGGCGATAAGTTATTCATTTATGCCTCCCTTCACTTATCTTTAAGATATTATCCATATTTATATTCAATCTAAATTAAGCTTAGGTAAAATTTATGTAAAATTAACAAACTCTCACTGAATACTGCTTATCCAAATTAACGCTAACCTCACCTACTGCCGCCATCAAACTGGCCAGGTTAAACGGCTTAGTTAAATAACAATCAGCCCCTAAAAGATGCGCATACAACTTGTCCTGCTCATGGCTTTTTGCGCTAACCACTATAATAAAGGTAAGATTACCTGCTGCATCACCTTTGATCTCCTTACAAATATCATAACCATCTATTCCGGGAAGCATAATATCAAGAATAACAATATCGCTAATTTGGCTTTTAAGCCTTTCCAGTCCGCTTAACCCATCATAAAACTGCTCAACATAATACCCCTCTTTACGCAAGTTATACGCGATAAGATCATTGATATCCCGATCATCCTCGACAATTACCACCGTTTTAGTATTTGACATTCAATCTCTCTTTATTCATACTCTGCGTAGAATCTATTCATGGCTTCAGCTTCTTCATCAACGATTCTGCGTACAATGCCGATAACTTCCTTAACTAATTTTTTAATTTTCTTTATCATGTCTAAAGTATATACGGGAATGATTAAGTCCACTTCAAGGCTAGGTAAAATCTAGGTAAAATAAAAACACCATCTTTTTCAAGAATGCTACGGTATAGTTTGTAAAAAATCGTTAACTTCCGCTAAAGCACCAGCATTACCATCTTTCTTAAGCAGTTCGATTGCTATTCTTAAACATTCTTTGGCTTTTTGATTTTGGCCCCGGTTATAATAAGACCGGGCAATAAGCCCATAGGCTTGAATATCCTCAGGCCGTGCGGCTAAACTTCCCAAAAGATAAGCTTCTGCTTTTTCATATCTCTGAAGGAAAAAATAGCAAACACCGAGATTATAATTTACATCCGGATCTTTAGGATTAACTTCCCAGGCTTTTTCTAAAGCTTCTATCGCTTTACTGTATTGCTCTTGCACCATATAAAAATACCCCTGAAATAGATAAGTGGCACATTCCTGGTTAATACTGCCTTTTTTTAATTCATCAATTAAACTCAAAGCGCCATTTAGATCAGCTAATTCTTTTATAAATACCTGCTCTGCTTCGTCAAATTTCCCCTCCGCCGCTAACTTTAATCCGCCTTCAAAATATGAACTTATACTGCTTGAGCCCTCTTTCGCCAGAAAAGAATTGTCTTCTAAGGCACCTTGAATGCTTTTGATATATTTATTTTCATAATAAATCGGCATGCCATTGTATTTAATCCTGGTGTAATCTTTATTCTTTTCTAATATTTGAGCTTCCATAACCTTGCCGGATTTAAGGGTAACTACTTCCGCAAAAATATTTTTTACAGAAAATAAAATAAAAATAGCTACCACGAAAATCTTAATGTTTTTCATTAGTAACACAAAATACCTCCTTTAAAGAATTCCCCCCAAAAAAAACAGATACTAACTATTCTCCTAATTTCGTTGAGGAAGATTATTAAATTGATTCACTGATTTTGAAGCTACTAATTGAAGCATAGCGATTAACGATGAATCGGTAGCAGTCAGATATTCTTCTTCAAGCCGGAAACTTTCCGCCAGCCAATTATTAACTTGTTCTAAACAATCGGTTTGATTAGAGGATTTTTCCAAATATTCTTTTAAACGCTCAACGCTAGGTATAATCCTGGCTTTTAATAAATTATTTATCTCAACTACGCCATAATCATCAGAAACCCCCAACCTATCTGAAACAAGCTGTTTATCGTTTTTCATAACTTGCCCTGAGGAACGAACTGCAAAATTAATATTACGGAAATCTATCCCCCCGGGTGATTTTACCCTTGTGTTATCCGCCGAAGACGGATAAGAATTTTGGTTAACCTTGACAATTCTTCCTGCTTCACCTGCCAATTCATGCGCAACATCAGCATCTATGTCCGGCCTTTCTTGAGCAACCCATCCTGCCATTTGTTCATGAACAAAATCAGCTAGAATTGCTAAAAAATCATTCTTATGCTGTGCAAAATATTGATCCCCCATAAAAATTCTATCCCCCAGCCTTATCGGGCCGTTAATCTTTCGATAATTCAAAGTAAGCATCTGGGCTTCCGGCATAATTATAAAATCCGGCTGGCTGAACTTGCCCGGGCCAAAAAGTTTACTCAATTCTTCTTTAACTCCTGCTATTTTAACCGGTTTTATTCCCAAAGCTTTAGCCAACCCGGCAATCGCTTCAACATCTTGTCTTGTTACCTTTTTCCCCTCTAAAGCATAATCTTCCTTAGCCAGGTTATTGTTTAATTTCTGGTAAACTACGGGATTGTTTAAAGGCAGATAAGCTTTCCATTTTTTTTCCAAAACCGTAATACTGCGGTGAAATCTGACTATATCTTTTTTCGTATTATGTTCTCCGATCATGGCAAAACCGTAATGAAGCAGGGGAACCAAAAGGAAGCCTACCATTGTCCTCGAAGCTGAGCCAAAATTAAAACCGGTGGAAATATTAACAATCAGATTAAATGCCACCCAAAAAAAACTTATAAATAAAGTAATCGGCTTTCTCAACAGCCAGGAAGTTGTCGGTCCGATTCTAGTAGGATTTAAGCGCTTATAGTGCTCTTCCGGAGAACGCTGATTGCCTTCAGTATTAATTCGCCTTAAAAAAATATTAAGATTTTTTTTAGCGTTGCCGGCAATATATGGAACGGCGGAAATTTGATGCCAGAGGCCGTATTTTATTTTAAAATTAGCTCTCCCGTTTCCTTTGTTGCCATTATCAGAGCTTGCTTTTTCAATATTAACGATATACCCTTTGGCAATATTCAAGCCTGATAAATAACTCAAGGCGCCTATATAATCGGAGAAATAATGCCCCCATTTAAATAACTTTTCTACATTTCCTGCATATTTTTCCTTATCCATCATTTTTTGTCCAAGCAAGTGGTCAATTGTTCTCTGGATTAACTTATGTACTGATTCCATATTTTTATATATTGGGCCGATAGTATCGCTGGTCTCCTGAGTTAAGCGTAATGGTAAAACATGATATATTTTTTCGCAATACTCCACTAATTCGGCAATATCAGTTTCGGTTAAATTCTCCTGCTTAAGCTTTGCTTCCCAATCGTGTATTCTGGCAAGAGTGCGTGATATACCTACCTGTAAATCCGATGGCCGCTCTACTGCTATCGAATCCAAAACTTTCTGTAGGTAGACATTATTAGCAAAGGGCTTAACTGTACTGGCTATTTTCCTTAATTCTACAAAATTAGTCGGCTTGATATGCCTTATAATCTGTCTGGCGGATTTATAATAATCTGAGGTATACTCATAGTTCATTAACGCTTTTAGTATTGTATATATCTGGTCTAACGTGGTATCAGCATCAATATTCGCTTCCAGGTTCTTTAGCTTCAGTAAATCCTCCTGCCCAATGCTATCAGTGTTGGCTGGAGCCTCAAGACCATTACTAGATGCATTTGGAGGAACCATGGAATAGGCTGCTATATTTTTTTTGATTTTCTCCAATCGATTTTGAATTATAAGCAGTTTTGTTGAAGCAATTTTAAGCAAATCTTGCTGCGTTTTACGCTTATCCAAAAGATTAATCAAACAGCTTCCAATTATACGATCAACGGTTCTTGCATAAGCAATGCGGCCGTCTTCTTCATACCTTTTTTTAGCAGCAATAAGTCTTACAATATCCTTTTGGCGCTTGTTAATAAGCGCATCCAATGTTTTTATCTCTACTTCTATTTTTTCAATCGCTTTCTTCTCTCTAACATAGTCTTCCTCGGCTCGTTCCAAACGCTCCTTGAGCCTTATACGGACTAGCGGAGGCTGAGAACCACCCTGATAAACCTGAACCTGATTGATTCTCTGTGTTTCGCCTGGATAATTATCAGCAATCTTGCTTGAAGGAATTTCGTCCTGTGGCAAGCTAACCCCTAAAGCAACCATATCCTTTTTAATTTTCTCTAGCCGATTTTGAGCAGCCAGCAACTCTTCCCGCAGTCTCTTTTGCTCTTTAAAATAATTATCCAAATAACCCCGAAATATACGCTGGCTATCATTAATTAAAGATACATGCTGCGCATCTTCAGATACAGGATTATCAGGGTATTTTTTTCTTTCAACCAGGAGTTCTTTAATTTTACTTTTACAGATATTAATATTTGATTCAAGATTTTCTAAATTTCTTTTTATATTCTCAATCTCTCTCCTTGCCCTGGCATAATCTTCAAGGATATCATTAGATCGCTCTCCGATAGGACTCTGAATAATATTTTCTGCTTTAGCTTGCTTAGCTTTACGGACTTTATTATAGATAGCACGCCCGAAAAAAATTAATATTGCCACAACCAATACCGAACACCCGATTATAATCAGGGCGGTTTGATTATGCTGCACCCAATTCATAGCATTAGTAAAAAAATCATTGTTACTTTGCGATTTAGGAATAGCCGGAGCAGTCGATGATGCTCCGGGGGTAACTACCGGATGGCTAGGAAGCACATTAAGATCAAGATTCAGAGGGCTCCAGCCATTATTACCAAGTGAATGTACAACATCTTTTAAGCCATCAGGAGTTAAGCCATTTAAAAAATCAGCCGGAATCTTTATCTGTTGGCCGTCAGCAATAACATTGATATTTGAAATACCCTGGTCTTTTAGAATAGGCTCCATGGCCGGAATAAACTGATGATAAATAAAATCTGTCAGTGCCTGGCCATTTAAACCATGGGCCTGGCCGATAACCTGGCCCATACCGCTTAAGGTTTCGTTTGCCGGATCCGGGCTTTTATGCCATGACTGAAAAGTAAAAGTCAAATCCTTAATGTTTCCATTTACCGAATCAGCATCTATATTAAAAGCATAAGCAGTAGTAGGGAAGGCAGCCAACAGGACTCCAACGATAGGAAACACAACCATTAGTCTCCTCACCGGCTTAGGCAAAGAAGCTATCATTTTAGCTATCCAGGACAATGGTTTACTGACTACCGGGCTGAATAAAACTTTAAGAATAAAATTATTAAGGCTAAACCGCTGATTGGTAGCAACCTCGGCTTTATCTTCTGCTAGGGGACTCTCCTTCCCGGCTTCTTCCGCCTGATCAGGAAAACTTCCTACTGAATAAGGCTGAGAAACATTACATCTGGAAGTATCTACATCTAATAGCGTGGTATTCTCAGTTAAAGGAGGTTTTAAATTATCGGTTGATATAATTTTAACTGCTTGAGAAACCGGGTTAGACAAAATTCCCGTAAAATCTACCCCTCCGCTTGAGTATGTCCGTACGGCCTGGCCGAACAAGTTAAAAACTTTGACCTTGAGATCATATTCTTTTTCTTTATAGGATCTCTGATATTCTTTAAAATATTGATCTTTAGACCAATATTCTTTTGAAGTTATGCCCTTAAGATTCTTTTTATTTATTAGATATGAATATAATCCACCCTGGCCGTACATTTTCTTTTTAAACCACTGCGCCAAGATAAGCGAATAATAAACCTGTCTCAAGGAAGCATACTTCTTTGCAGTATTAACCTCATTAACAATCTTAGGCAAAATCAACTTACGCATTAAATCTGTAGAATATTTATTTACAGCAACCGCCCTTTCATCTTTTTCTAATGATTCATTTTTGTTTTTTAAATAATCATCCTCAACCAAAACGTTCAAAGTCGCCTTATAAATATATGCCCCAAACGCATTTTCACAGACAACCACCTCTCCGGGGGTTATCCAAATCCTGGTATTGATATGAACAGTTGGAATCTCCAGTCCATATTGCTTATTCATTTCATCATAGATCTTATCCCAGTACTGTTTGCCTTCAGAACTAGCTGGAAATGTAAAATGTGCCAAATCTTTTTTCAATTCCAAATCTGCTGCTAAAAGGATTTTTCCAATATCAGTTTTAACTAATTGATCATCCATAATATTATTTTCTGAATCGGGTTTCAAATTCACCCAGAAATTTTCATTAGGTAAAGCAACTCCGATAAAAAAGTATTCCAAAGAACGTTGCAAAGAATTGTTTATTAACTTATTGCTGATATTTTTTGAGCCGCCTTTATCCAGTATAACCTTTAAAGAATTATTAATTCGGTCATAGGCAAGATATCTGAAATGCAAAGTGCGGGATTTTTCTAAACTTAATACACTGGCAAGCTGGTTAAACCTGTTTGAAATATCTAATTGCTCGGCTACTTGCGCAAAACCTGATTGCTCAAATAATAAAACAAAAGAAATAACTAAAGCAATCACCTTAGTAAGAAATGGGAACGGCTTATATTTTAGAGGTACACAGTTTGTTTTCATATATGATGTAGGACTGTTAACTATAACTACTACACCATAAATGTATCAGAGAGAGGTAAAAACAGCCTTAAGGAAATGTAAAATCCTTGTAAACTTTTAACTGGGGAATTTAAAACAGATACCTGCGGGGAAGTTGCAATTATATAATTTAAGCAGAATTACATTTTTTTGAAATTGGACATTCTTAAGCTTAAAGGATAACTTATTGGACAATTAAACGTAATTAATTATTAACCCTGCGCTTACTTTAAGCTTTTCATTTTATCTTCTAATGTTCTAATTTTTACCATATACTCTTCAACTTTCTTCAAACCTTCTGCATCTCCTCTTTGCTTATACAATTCCTGCGCCTTCTCTAAATTTAACTTAAACTTCATAACTTGATCAGACATAAAATAAACCAAAGACAAATTATAATAAATATCCGGATTCTCATGATCAATCTTTAAAGCATCCTGATAATACTTGATCGCATAATCATATTGCCCTATTGAAGCATAAATCGAGGCAATATTTTTAACCGCATCTAAAGATTTAGAATCGAGTTCAACTACTTTTTTAAAATCTTTAAGCGCCTCTTCTTCTCTTCCTAATGATTGGTTTAATACCGCTAAATTATAATATGCTTGAACGTACAAAGGATCTAATTCAATGGCTTTTTGAAAATTGTTTTCTGCCTTTGGCGCATCACCTAATGATGCGTAAGCTGCGCCAAGCACATTATAGGATTTTACATACCCAGGATCGATTGCTATAGCTTTGCTCAACTCCTTAACCCCTTTTTCAAATTCACCGTCTTGCAATAAATTGAGGCTCTTAAAAAAAGAAACAACATATTCTTTAGATATTTTACCATCATTTAAATCCTTGATAACCGCTAAAGAACTAGCCGAAGTGGAATCTTTTTTATTTGTCTCCAAGTTCTGCTCAAACCATTCCTGGGCATCATTAAATTTTCCTTCACTGGCATAATCTACGCCTTTTCTATGATTAACATAGGCACTATCCTCAACAGCTAAAGAAAACTGCCTGAGAGTAAACACTACAAATAAAACCAGTAAGAACAGAAAGATTTTTTTTATCATAATTTAATTATAGCTATAATTAAGCTGTCTCCTTAACTACTTTGGGAATGGTAAACCAGAATTTTGACCCGAATCCTTCAGTACTTTCAACACCCACGCCCCCGGAATGCAATTCCACGATATGTTTAACAATTGACAATCCCAGGCCTGTACCTCCGAGTTCACGCGAACGCGCTTTATCCACGCGATAGAAACGTTCAAAAATACGCGGGATATCCCTGGCCGGTATACCCGGCCCAGAATCCTCAATAATAATTTTCAATTTATCCGGTAACTCTTCAGTATAAATTTTAACAAAGCCGTTCTCTTTATTATATTTTATTGCATTATTGATAAGATTGGTTAAGACCTGTTCGATTTTACTTTTATCCGCAAATAACTCCAACTCATCCAACAGGCTAAAACTGATTTCTACCGCCTTCTTTTTTATTTGAGCTCGGAATCCGGAGATAACCTGGCTGACAAGTTGAGCTAAATTAAAACTCTCTACCTTAAGCTTAACCGTATTCGATTCAATATGCGAAAGATCAAGTAAATCATTAATTAAAGTATTTAATCTATCCGCATGGCTGTTAATTATTTTAAGGAAATTAACACTATTTTCTTTGTCCTCCAAAGCACCCTCGAGCAGCGTCTCAACAAAACCTTTTATCGAAGTAAGGGGAGTTTTTAATTCATGCGAAACATTGGCGACAAAATCCCGGCGCATAATCTCTAAACGCCTTATCTCGGTGATATCATGAGTAACTAAAAGGCAGCCGCTAATTTTTCCGGATTCAAAAATAGGCGAAGCATTCACCTGGAATACTTTTTGTACCGGCCAAACCAGGCTTAACTCCTTAGAAACAAATTCCCCTTTATTTAAAACCTGAGTAATAACTTCGGCAATATCGTTATTGGGGAATACTTCTAAAAAAAGCTTATTCAAAACATTGGCATGCGTAATATTAAATATGCTTTCAGCCGTAGGATTAAGCGAAAGAATCCGCGTATCTTCATCCATCGCAATTACCCCCTCAATCATACTGTTTAATATGGCGCGAATGCGATTATTCTCTTGCTCTAAAGTATTAATTTGTTTCTTAGCTGACTCTAAGCTTAAACTTAACTGGTTGATTTTCTCTTTTAGGCGGGAATTAAACAATTTTATTCCTCTATTTCAAAACGATACCCATAATTTTTTACGGTTATAATATATTTAGATGCAGTTTTAAGCTTTTTACGTAAGGTACGAATATGTACATCTACTGTGCGCGTTTGAATCTCCATAGCATTATCAAATCCCCAGATAGTATCTAGCAAGTAATCACGCGATAAAACCCTGCCCCTGGCTTTAAGCAGGATTTTTAAAAGCTCAAACTCCTTGGAAGTTAACTCAACCGGCTTATCCTTAACATTTACCGATATTTTAGAAAAATCGATACTTAAATCCCCTTCCTGGAATGTTTCAGGAAGTTTCTCCTTCTCAGCTGCCCTGCGCATAACTGCCCTGATACGGGCAATCAACTCGCGAGGACTAAAAGGCTTTGTAATATAATCATCCGCACCCAGCTCTAAACCCACCACCTTATCCGTTTCCTGGCTCTTGGCAGTTAACATAATTATCGGTATGGAGATGGTTTTACTTTCTTTTTTCAATGTCTTACATACCTCCAGGCCATCCATCCCCGGAAGCATTAAATCCAGTAAGATCAAGTCCGGATGCTCGCGCCCGGCTAAATCCAAAGCATCCTCACCGTCCCTGGCATCGATAACCCTGAAACCTTCCTTTTTAAGATTATACTCAATCATCTTAATAATATCTTTTTCGTCCTCAACAATTAATATTTTCTCTTTCATTTTTTATTTCCCCGACAGGCATTTACACATACGCCACAAACAAACTGTTCAACTTGACGCTGAGATTGAAAACTTTTCAATTTTTCAAAACATTTGACATGATCAAAATCCTCAGGGCTATCCTTAATTGCCCCTGATGGGCATATCTTAACACAAAGCTGACAGCTTCCACAATCTTTTTTACTTAGGGAATCTACTTTTAACGGCAGATTGGTAAGAATAGATACCAAACGGAATTGACTGCCAAATTTTTCGTTCACCAAAAGATTACTTCTGCCAATCCAACCTAAACCGGCTAAAACGCCCAGCCTTCTATGCGAAAGATGCCCGATATTTTTTTGCCAATCTATAATTTGCGTAGCTGGGATTGCTAGGGCAAGATAACCTTTCTTTTGGATTATATTGCACAATCTTAAAGCTATGTGGTCTAAAAATGAATTTACAATTTTGTAGTGATGAAAATACAATTTAGTTGGCACAATATCTATCTCAGATAACACTGCCTGCGAAAGCATAACGCCTAGACAGATGGCCCGATCTAATTTTTCTGCAACTTTAGGGGCAATTTTGAATTCATCCTTCACTTGGCTTATATCCGCAACCCCAAAAAGGTCAATACCTTCATTTAAACAAAATTTCTTCGCAGCGGTATAATTTTTAACTTTATCCATTTGCTTTCCTTAAGTAAACCATTAATAAAGATATTGCTGCCGGAGTAACTCCTGAAATACGCGAAGCTTGGCCTAAATTAAGCGGCTTAAATTTAGCTAATTTCTCTCTTATTTCTTTAGATATCCCGGATAAACAACTATAATCAAAATCGATTGGCAGTTTAATTTTTTCTATATGTTTAAATCTTTCAACGTCTTTAAGCTGCCTCTGAATAAAACCGGCATATTTTACCTCTATTTCTAATTGTTGCCAAGCGGATTCAGGTATCGCCGGGTCTAATTTATGCATCACTGCTAAATCTTTTATAGTTACCTGTGGCCGTTTCAATAATTTTTCTAAAGTTAATACTTTTCCTGAAGGCTTATAGTTAATTCTCGTTTTCTTAAGGAAAGCTAATCCTTTCTTAATATTCTCTGCTTTCTTTTTTGTCTTGTTATAACTACTCTCTTTAATTAAACCTAAATCAAAACCCGTTTTAGCTAAACGTAAATCGGCATTATCTTCGCGGATAATTAAGCGATATTCAACCCGCGAGGTAAACATGCGATATGGCTCAAGAGTCCCTTTAGTAGTTAAATCATCGATCAACACCCCGATATAACTACTTGCGCGATCTAGAATGAATGGCTCTTTATTTTTAACACGAAGAGCGGCATTAATCCCGGCAACTAACCCCTGACTGGCTGCCTCTTCATAACCGGTTGTGCCATTAATCTGTCCGGCTAGAAATAAATTATTAATCAATTTTGTCTCAAGACTTGGATAAAGCTGAGTCGGCTCAACTACAATATGTTCAATACCATAACCAAAACGAATAACTTCCGCTTTTTTTAATCCGGCAATTGAATGTATTAATTTAAGCTGGACATCCTCAGGCAGGCTGGTAGATATACCATTAGGATAAATCTCATTTACCCCTAAACCTTCCGGCTCAAGAAACACCTGATGCCGTTGTTTATCTGCAAACTTGACTATCTTATCCTCAATTGACGGACAATACCTAACCCCGGTAGCTTTAATTATTCCGGCATAGAGCGGCGAACGGTCAAGATTAGCACGGATTAGTTCATGTGTATTTTTATCAGTATAAGTAATGTAGCAAGGCACCTGTTTTTGTTTGATACGGGTAGTTAAAAATGAAAACGGCCTGGGAATTAAGTCTCCATCTTGCTTTATAAGGTTAGAAAAATCAATAGTATTCTTATTAAGGCGCGGACAAGTTCCGGTTTTAAAACGTAAAAGATTAAAGCCTAATTCTTTTAAATTATCCGCAAGGTTTACAGAGGCACGCTCATTAATTCGTCCTCCGCTAAAATGCTTAAGGCCAATATGGATTAATCCATCCAAAAAAGTACCCGGGCAAATTACTACACAGTGAGCATGAATTTCTTCCTTATCGGTGAAGACTCCTAGCGCCTGTCCATCTTTGACGATTAATTTTTTAACTTCCGCTTCTTTTACCGTTAAATTTTTCTGCCGCATTACTAACTTTTGCATATAACGATTATACTTATGCATATCAATTTGTGCCCTGGATGATTGAACTGCTGCACCTTTTGAGGAATTAAGAATTCGAAACTGGATTGCACAAGCATCCGCTGCCATAGCCATTACTCCGCCAAGCGCATCAATCTCTTTTACTAATTGCCCCTTACCTACTCCGCCAATAGCCGGATTACAGCTCATTTTGCCTATAGAATTAATATCTAAGGTAAGCATAATAGTTTTAGCTTTCATACGCGCGCAGGCTACCGCCGCCTCGACTCCAGCATGACCGGCACCGATAATAATCACATCAAAATTTTTCATGGGATTTTATTATTGAAATAACTAGAAATAATTAGGAGGCACTAAAATTGGGGACGTTTCTATTTATTCTACCGCTTAACACGTTTAAATAAATAGAAACGTCCCCAATTTAAATGCCCTAATCTTATTTAGCACTTAGAGTAACCACAACCATGGCACTTAACGCAGCCTTCTTCATGGCGCAAGGTGCCTCCGCAATCAGGGCACATACCGACAATATTTACCTGTTCATCTAAATCCGCAATCTGTATTTGATCATCATGTGAATGCTTCATGGGAATTGCTACTGTTTCAGCATTAGCCATTACCGGCTGAGTATTTACCAGCCGGCGTTCGATAACGCGGGCGATCGCATCAGCACAAGAGAATATTCTTTGGCCTTTCTCCCAGGAAGGAGACGGACAGCGAATATTACGCAATTGTTCAATAATCGATTTAACTTCAATATTGGCGCGAAAAGCCAAAGAAACAAGCCGGCCAGTTGCTTCAAGCTGGCTGGCGGCACAACCACCGGCCTTACCCATCTGGGTAAATAACTCAAAAGGCTTACCATCCTCATCAATATTTATAGTTACATAAAGATTGCCGCAACCGGTTGAAACCTTAGTCGTAGTGCCGATAATTACTTCGGGACGCGGACGCGGAGCAATTTCCTTTTTCATCTCAAAAGCAACTTTAATATCCTTGCCTTCTTTAGGCTTACCAACATTGAGCACCTGCTCTTCTCGACTTCGGTCACGATAAATAGTTATACCTTTACAATTTAAATCAAAAGCCATAATGTAAGACTTGCGTACCTCCTCAATAGTAGCCTCGTGAGGAAAGTTAATCGTTTTACTAGTGGCGTTATGTACATATTTCTGAAAAGCTGCCTGCATGCGTACATGCCACTCCGGAGCAATATCGTGGCTGGTTACAAAAATCCTACGGACATCTTCAGGGATTTCCTTAATATCTTTAATCGAAGCGCTCTCGGCAACTTTTTCCATAAGCTTACTGTTATAGAAGCCCCTTGAACGTGCGACCTGTTCAAACAAAGGCTCTACCTCAACCAACTTATCATTATCCATTACTTTACGGTAATACGACAGGGCAAACAAAGGCTCAATCCCTGAAGAACAAGGCCCGGCAATAATACTGATTGTCCCAGTAGGAGCAATGGTTGTCAGCGTAGCATTACGCATTTTAGTTGAACCGTCTTTTTTATCATAAATACTTCCCTTAAAAGCCGGAAAGACCCCTTTAGTTTTGCCTAACTCAAGAGATTTCTTATTGGCTACCTCTAGGATAAAAGACATTGCCTTTTCCGCTAAAGCCACAGCCTCTTCGCTACAATAAGGAATATTCAAACGGATTAATAAACTTGCCCAACCCATAACTCCCAGCCCTACTTTACGGGTAGCCTTGGTTGCCTTTTCAATTTCCGGAAGAGGAAACTTGTTGACATCGATTAAGTTGTCTAAAAAATGTACCGCTAAATTAGTTACTTCTTTTAACCTCTCCCAATCTATTTCATATCTACCAGAAACATTTTTACACATCTGGTCTAAATTAATTGAGCCCAAATCGCAGCTTTCATAAGGCAAAAGCGGCTGCTCTCCGCAAGGATTAGTACTTTCGATTTTACCTAATTTCGGAGTAGGATTATATTGATTGATTCGGTCAATAAAAATAATTCCTGGTTCACCATTTTTATGCGCCTGCTTGACGATTAAATTAAAAACATCCTTACTGTTAATTTTTTGCACCGGTTTATGTGTATGCGGATCAATTAAATCGTAATCTTCATTGTTAACCAGCCTTTGCATAAACTCATCGGTAATTGCCACGGAAATATTGAAATTAGTAATATGATTATTGTTTTCTTTACAGGTAATAAACTCCATAATATCCGGATGATCCACCCGCAAAATCCCCATATTTGCCCCGCGTCGGGTACCACCCTGTTTGACTGCTTCGGTTGCGGCATCATAAACACGCATGAATGAAATCGGCCCCGATGCTACCCCGCCGGTAGTCTTAACTACGGCATTTTTGGGACGCAGGCGAGAAAAATTAAATCCCGTGCCGCCGCCGGATTTATGAATAAGACTGGTGGTTTTTAAGGTTTCAAAAATTGACTCCATCGAATCTTCAATCGGAAGAGTAAAACATGCGGAAAGCTGCCCTAATTCTTTTCCGGCATTCATCAAACAGGGAGAATTCGGCAAGAACTCTAAATTAGACATCATCTTAACAAATGCATCTTCTAATTTTTTTATCTCCTGTTCTGTAGCCCCGTATAGCTTATCGGCAATCGCGATAGCATGAGCAACGCGGACAAACAACTGTTCAGGAGTCTCGATAAGTTTGCCTTCCTGGTCTTTACGCAGATATCTTCGTTCCAGGACTTTAATTGCATTGGGGGTTAATTTTAATTCCATTTCTCACCTCGAATAATTAGGAAGGTTAATTATAAATTACTTGTTGCAATATAACAAAAGAGTAGCGTGTTGTCAATAAATAAATTTACAAGATATAGTGTAACACTTTGTTATAGGATACTACTGATTGTATTGAGAGCTTACCCGCCGGTAAATGGCTTACAGGACTCCCGGATAACCAATTCTGCAGGAAGCAGAATTTTTTTTGGCGCATTTTTCTTTAAAGCAATTAACCGATTCAATTCTTTAACGCTTTCTTCGGCCATCCGGATTAATGGCTGGCGCACTGTAGTTAAGCCAACCGGCCCGTACAACCCTGAAGGATTATCATCAAAACCGACAATTGATAAGTCATTAGGAATACTTTTACCCAATTCACGCGCCACGGCCATTACCTCAAGAGCCATAGCATCAGAGGCAACAAATACTGCAGTTGCCGGATCAAACGCTTTGATTAATTTTTCAGCCGCACTCCGCGCCGCTCCCCGGGAATAATCAGTTTCAAAAATATAATCATTTCTTAATCCAATATTATTTTTTTCCAAAGCCCGCTTATAGCCTTCTAAGCGTTTTGCCGCTGCCTGGGTCATTACATCACCGGTAATATGCGCTATTTTCTTATGCCCGAGTTCAATTAAATAGTTAACCGCACTCTCAGCTCCGCCGGCATTATCGATAGCAATACATGAAACATCTAAATCCTCGACATAATAATTAATTACTACGCTCGGAATATTCTTCGATAAACTATCTTCTAACTGCGCACGATTGCCGATAATATCAGAAAAAATTATCCCGCCTACTCCG
>JBAYMG010000016.1:0-30927 GCA_041663665.1 Candidatus Omnitrophota bacterium
CATTTAAGTATCCACCAAAAATTTACTTGTCAGAACTCGCAGAGATACTTTCACTCGCTACGCCCCTTGTCGGGGCATTACGCTCGTTCAAGTATCCACCAAAAATTTACTTGTCAGAACTCGCAGAGATACTTTCACTCGCTACGCCCCTTGTCGGGGCATTACGCTCGTTCAAGTATCCACCAAAAATTTACTTGTCGTAAATTTTTGGTGGAGGTGCCCGGAATTGAACCGGGGTCCTTAAGTAATCAAATAGAAGCCACTACATGCTTAGCCTTGTAATTTATCTTAACCTTACAACTTCTACCAGGCAGAATTTGCAAAGTGCAGCCTTTTAAATCTCATTCCAGCTTCAAAGGCAACCGCCGGAACTATCCCACTAAGGCCCTAATCTATCCCGTAGGCAAGGACAGTTAGAGGCTACTCACTTAATTAAGTGCGTAGGCTTGAGGAAGAAACACCTTCGGTGTTGCCCCAAAGGACAATCCCGAAAATGCTCCTAAACGTGACACTTGCGTGTTTGCGTTTAAATTGTGCAAGGAGTTGTTAACGCGGCTAACCTTACATCCGCAGCATGCTGCTCTTATTCGACATATCTTAAGTCGAACCCTTTCACCCCCAATTGTTAAAGAACTAAGATTAACTTCTTCTATTTTTTATTTCCCGGCGCACTTCCAGATCTGTTTCTCTGCGCTTAATACTCTCGCGCTTATCATAAAGTTTTTTACCTTTACAAAGCGCTAACTCCAATTTAACAAAACCCCGGTCGTTAAAATAAATCTTTAACGGAACCAAAGTAAGCCCTTTTTGGGTCAGTTTACCAATAATCCTTTGAATCTGCTTTTTATGTAATAATAATTTCCGGGCTCTGTCCGGATCAACATTTAAATAGCTGGCTTCTGTGTAATGGCTGATATGCGCATTGTATAGAAGAATCTCTTCCTTCTCAGGACGAGCAAAGCTATCATCTAAATTAATCTTACCGGCTCGCAAAGATTTTACCTCTGAGCCTTTTAATTCAATCCCGCTTTCTAAGGACTCCAAGACCTCATAATCCCGATAAGCTTTGCGATTAGTAATAATAGATTTACTCATTTTAGCACAGCCCTAGATAAATACCAACCTAAAAATACCGGTATAGTAAACAAACTGAAAATGTGGCTAAAAAAAACACCCTGACTGATCAACGAATCATCTTTTTTATAATGCCGGATAATTACTGATAAAGAAGTTGCTGACGGCATGGCTAATTGCATAATAATTAAGAAACCTAAAAGATAAGGCAGATTCATTTTTAATACTATAAGCATCCCTAAAACCGGTAAAATGATTAACTTACCCAAAAGAAAAAATGAAATTGTTTTTTTATTAATATTCCTTAACTGCACTAAAGCGATATTTCCACCGACTACAAACATAGCTAATGGCAAAGTACAATTACCTACCATTTGCAAAGGTTTAAATAAACTGGCGGGAATAAGTTTATTTAAACCCAGCGCAATTAACCCCAGGCTGGCCAAATTCGCAATTACCGGGGGACTAAACAGGCTTTGCAACTTAAAGTTTGCCTGTTTTTCATAAGTAAGCATATAAATACCCAGGCTCCAGGCGACCAAATCAAAACCGAGTAAAAATAAAAAAATGAAAATGAAAATTTCCTGAGCTTGCAAACCGCTAAACATTCCCGCAACCAAAGCCAAGGGTAAATATCCTGAATTTTGGAAGCCAACTAAGCTTAAAAACTGCAATCGATTTGCCTTTAACCTTATAAGCTTAAGCAGCAATAGGCCGATAATCAAACTGAAAATAGTAATTCCCAGGCTGACCAGTGGAAAAATCCACCAGTTTGGATAAAGATTAAAACTAAAATTCTGCAGCATCTGGTTAAGAATCAAAGCCGGGAAAATAACCTGAATAACCAACCGGCTCAAAGCCTCTAATCCTGAACAGGAAAGCATGTTCTTCTTAACTAAAAAAAAGCCTAATGCCCCCAAAATAAAGATCTGAACAATAGCTAAACTTGTGATTTTAAAATATTCTAAAAACATAATTTTCCTGATATGCCCGCTACACTAAAGACAATTTGTAAAAATTATTATAACAGTAAAAAAACACTCCGGCAACCAAAACTGTTTTGCGGCTAATGAAAGAACCAGGCATTTTTTCTCAATTGACAGAACTAACGGGCTAAGATATACTTATCCTCTCTAACGTTCGATTAAATATTCCGTTAGATAAGAAATTTAAGTACTTATCAAATTTTGCGGGGGTGGCGGAATGGCAGACGCGCACGTCTCAGAAGCGTGTGGGGCAACCCATAAGAGTTCAAGTCTCTTCCTCCGCACTTATTCCTGATTAGATTAAACTTAGAATTGCTCCGATTTTAATTTTATAGCTTTTTCTACCGCTTTAATAAGCTTAGCATCATCAACCGGCTTAACCAAATAATCACTAATCCCGAACTTATACGCCCTGACCTTATCCGTAGATTTATCCAGGCCGGATACCACTATTACCGGGATAGTCAAACCGATAGCATCATGATTAAGCATATCACAAACATCCAGGCCGCCGATACCCGGCATCAATAAATCCAATAAAATTACATCTGGTTTAAAAACATGTATACGGTTAATTATATCTTTGGCTTCCGTAAAAGAAGCTACCTCATAATTCCCCAAGCTCTCAAGCCGGATTTTAAGCAAGAAAGCATACTCCTCTTCATCATCAATAATCAATATTCTCTTCTTCAAAAGGCTCCCTCCCTACAATAATTATACCATCAATGCGGATTTTGTTCTATATTGATATAATCATCGAAATTAATTTTTTCACCTATCTCCTGCTTGACAACCCTGATTCTATCCGGAACATAGGGGTGAGTTTTATAGTATACCCTTTCCTGAGGCGGCATCCTGCGGGTTATATCCTGAAGCTTAAGTAAAAAAGTAACCATGCCTTGCGGGTTAAAACCTGCCAACCGGGCATAACGAGCTCCCAGCTGATCCGCAAGCAGCTCATCTTCACGGCTATATCCCAGAAGAAACTGAGTATAAGCAACATCCGCGGCAGTACCGACTTCAGTTGTCCCCGGAGTTACTGCAACCAAAAGCCTAAGAATAGAGTAACTTTGCATAGCCTGGAGTTTTTTAATGCTATGCCGGGCAACAATGTGGCCTACCTCATGCGCTAAAATACAAGCCAGCTCATCATCATTAGAAATTTTATCCAACAAACCGCTGTTCACATAAACATAGCCGCCGGGCAACGAAACAGCATTTATCGAGTCATCCTGTAAAACCTGAAAATGATAATCGATCTCCTTCCGATCACTGACCATAGCAATTTTCTTACCGATATCTTCTACGCGCTTCTTCTCCAAAGGGTCATTGGAAAACTTTAATTGTTTTTCTATCTGGCGATTAACCGACTGCCCAATCTGTACCTCTTTATCTGTACTGTAATAATATTTCTCCTCTTGCTTGGTGGCAAGATTATATTCCGTAGAACAGCCGCTTAAACAAAAAACGACAAAGATCAGAGAAAATAACCCAAGTTTACTAAAAATCTGATAAAGTTTCTTTAGCGGCAGCCCGACAACGTTATAAAAACAACCATCGATTTTTTTAATAAAAGACGCGCCTCTTCCCTGGACATCGAAACTTCCCGCCTTATCTAACGGAGAAACCTGCTTAAAATACTTATCGATGTCTTTAACGCTTAATTTATTCATATAAACTTTTGTTTTTTCATAATCAAGTTCAATTCTTTCTCTACCGTTTTCTTTTTTTATAACGGCCAATCCGGTATAAATCCATTGCGGAGCACTGGATAATTTTTTAAGCATCACCCGGGCCCCTGGCATATTCTTTGGCTTACCAAATATTTTACCCTTTTGCACACAGATAGTATCGGCAGCAATAATAATGCCTTCATTTATCCTGCCGGCAACCTCCAGAGCCTTATTACGGGCATTGCATTTTACCAACTGGGCATAAGATAAATTTCCCCGCCGGAAAAGCTCCTTGGCCTGCGAAGGTATAACTGTAAACTTTAATCCAAAACTTTTAAGTAATTTTTTACGAGCTCGGGAATTTGAGGCTAAGTATATTTTGCTCATTCACTTAATGCGGCGCTTTCTCCGGCAAGATACCCTGTCGAAAAAGCTGCCTGAAGGTTAAACCCCCCGGTATCAGCATCCAGGTCAATCATCTCGCCACAAAAATATAAGCCCTTAATCAGGCGTGATTCCATGGTACGCGGATTAATTTCTTTTAGGCGCACTCCCCCGCGGGTAACCATTGCCTCTTCAATCGGGCGGGGCCCGGAGACCTCCATCTTAAAGCCCTTGAACAAAAGGATCATTTTCTTTCTTTCTTCCTGGGTAATCTGGCTGCATTTTTTAAGCGGATTAATCGCGGCAGTATCGATAAAGACTTTAATTAAATTTAAGGGCAATAGCTCCTTAAATACATTTTTAATACTTTTCTGAGAATTGATTTTAAACTCACGAAGCAACCGGCCATCCAGCTGCTCAATAGTTAAACCGGGTTTTAAATCGATGCTGACAAAAATTCTCTTCCCCGGTTGGTACATATCGATAACCCTGCCGCTTAAAGTAATCACCAACGGCCCGGATATCCCGGTTGAGGTAAAAACCAACTCACCGACATCTGAAACAATTTCAGCTTCTCCGTCAGAAAACTTTAAACTGATATTACGTAAAGTTAAACCTTCCAATCTTTCCGGATAGTTCTGTTTTACATCTAAAGCAACTAAACCCGGACTCAAAGGCACAATTTTATGCCCAAATTTTTTAGCAATATCTATTCCTGAGGCATCAGAACCGGTAAAACTATAACTAGCCCCTCCGCAGGCCATAATTACCCGATCACCTTCAATATCCTGGTTATTTTCAAGGCGTACTCCTCTTACCTTGTCATTAGCCGCCAACAAGTTAGTTACCTTGCTTTTGTAGATAACCTTGACCTTATTTTTCTCTAATTCTTTGATTAAAATATTCAGGACGCTCGATGATCGATCAGTTTGGGGGAATACGCGCAGCTGACGTTCAACTTTTAATTTCAATCCGCGCTCTTCGAAAAATGAAATCAATTCCGGATGGAAGAATTTTTTAAAAGCATCTCTTAAAAATTCTCCACCGTTCGAAAAACGTTTTAGAAAATATTCTAAATCTTCGGTATTGGTCAGATTACAGCGGCCTTTACCGCTTAAGAGGAGCTTATTGCCCAGGGAGGCCTTGCCCTCAAGGAGAGTTACATCCTGGCCAAAAGATGATGCCCGGATTGCCGCCATCACACCCGATGGCCCGCCGCCGACTACTATGATTTTATTATTTTTCAATTAAGCACCTAGAGACCGAAGTCTGCGATCTTAAAGATTGACTCTAACTTTAAGCCTACTTTGGCTAAATTTTCAATAGCCCCTTGATTACGATCAACAATCACAATTGCTTCATCAGCAATTACACCAATTTTATCCAAAGCTGCCTTAGCCTCTAAAATCGCTTTCCCACTGGTAGCTACATCATCCACTAGAATTACCCGGTTACCTTTTACTAAAGCCGGCCCCTCAACCTGCTGCTGCGTTCCATGTTCTTTAGCCTGTTTACGCACAATAAAGGTCTTAATCGGCTGTTTAGAGATATAGCTTAAGGCAGCCAATGCCCCAACAATCGGATCAGCTCCCAGCGTTGGCCCGCCAACAGCATCCAAAGATTTACCTTTGATCATCTCTAATACTATACTGGCAACCAGATACGCGCCTTCCGGAGTCAAAGTAATTACACGCCCATCAAGATAATAATTACTTTCTTTACCGGAAGAAAGCACGAACTGTCCTCTTTTTAATGCCTGGATATTTAATAATTTAAATAGTTTTTCCTTTAGCTCTGCAAGGTTTGGATTTTCCATAGTGTTTTATTTTACTATCTGCTTAGCCGACTGTCAATTACTTTGACAAACCCGGCTTTCATTGTTATTATATTTTTATGTTGTTAGGTTTATTTAAAAGCCTAAAAGATTTATTTTATCCAAATTGCTGCTTGGCTTGCAAAAACAAAATAAAACCGGATTCGCAACAAGCCTTAATCTGTTTTGATTGTTTGGATAAAATCGAACTGAACCTGCCTCCTTTTTGCTCTACTTGCGGCAGGCATTTAAATATTGAAGCCATCAGAAAAAATACCTGCAAAGGTTGTCAAAATACAAAATTCTATTTTGACCGGGCATTTAGCCCTTATGTCTATACGGGTGTAATTAAAAAATTAATCCATGAATTTAAATATTCCGGGAAGGACTATCTGGGAGAATCCTTCGGTACTATGCTGAACACCTTTATCCGTAATTATAATTTACCCATCCAATACCTGGATTACATTATACCTATACCCTTACATCAAAGCCGCTTAAGAGAACGGGAATTTAACCAAGCTCTAATTTTAAGCCGAGAAATAGCTAAAGAATTCAATAAAAAAGTATTAACTAATATACTTGTTCGCAATAAAGCAACTAAAACCCAAACTGAACTTGATTTCAAAGCACGTAAACTAAATATGCAGGGCAGCTTTCTGGTTAGAGAACCCAAGCAGATTGATAATACAAATTTACTGCTGATCGATGATGTACTAACTACAGCAGCTACTGCCAATGCAGCAGCAGAAAGCTTAAAAGCTGCTGGTGCAAAAACCGTAATTCTTTTAACCTTAGCTAACTAACTATGAAAATTTTAAGAAATTACATTTTAAGAGAATTTACCGGGCCGCTTTTGCTCTGCCTTGGTGTTTTGACCTTTCTTATGGTCTTAATCGGGAACCTAAAACGTATCGCTGAACTGGTAATTAATAAAGGAGTGGACATCTTCAATGTAATTCAAGTTTTTATCTACCTTACTCCTTATATCGTTACTTATACTTTACCGATATCCATACTTGTAGCAATACTGCTGGCTTTTGGCAGGCTATCCGGCGATAACGAAATAATTACTATCCGGGCAAGCGGGGTAAACCTGTTTAAATTAATCCTCCCCCTATTAACTATCAGCCTGGCTTTAAGCATGGCTTTAGCAGTCTTTAACGACCAGGCCGCTTCATATTCACATTTCGCCTATCGCCGAACATTACAAGAGATGGGAATAAAAAATCCCACTGCAGCTTTTGAAGAAGGGGTTTTTATCGATTCCTTTAAAAAATATGTCCTCTTTATCTATAATGTCGACCAAAAAAAGAACCGCTTAAACAATATCCGCATCTATGAACCGCAAGGCGACGACAAGCCCACCCGTACCATTGTAGCTAAATCCGGTGAGTTCATCACCATGCCCGGAAAAAGTACCATAAAATTAAAACTTATCGATGGAACAAGTGATGAGCCTGACCCGGAGAACCCGACTAATTTTTACAAACTCAATTTCCGCACATATTTTATGGATCTAAATATGGCACAAATGCAAGATAAGGTTGTCGACAAAAAATATAAGGAAATGACTATTAAAGAGTTGAAAAAAGAGGCGAAAAAACTTAAAAGCGAAGGTATCAGCCCCGCCCCGCTCATCACAAAAATTCATGAAAAACTAGCGCTGGCTTTCTCTTGCTTTGTCTTCATGCTCTTAGGCTCTTCATTAGGAATTATTACCCGCCGGCGCGAAAAATCAATTAACATCGGAATCGCCGTATTAATTATTGTCTGTTATTATCCAATGTATATCGGCTTTGTGGCTCTGGCCATCGAAGGGCGCTTACCTGCAGCATTAGCCCTCTGGATGCCCAATATTATATTCGGAAGCATCGGTGGATTCTTAACCTATAAACTATGCGCATCTTAGACCGCTATATACTTAAATCAGTTGTTCTCATATTTTTTACCTGCATTTTTGTTTTTCTATTCCTTTATATTGTCATCGATTTACTTTCTAACTTAGATGAAATATTAAAACATCAGGCCACTTTCATGCTTCTCTTGCGTTACTACTTATCATATCTACCGATAATGTTTGTTCAGGTCTCCCCTTTCGCCTGTCTTCTAGCTTCAGTTTATACACTAGCCAGGCTCAATCATAATAATGAAATTATTGCCATGCGTTCAAGCGGACTAAGCATATTTCAGATCGCAAAAAACCCCTTACTCTTTGGGCTGATAATCAGCCTTTCGGTGTTCTGGGTAAGCGACAGGCTGGTCCCCCCGGCATCAGCTGAAAATCAAAAAATTAAAACCCAAATCGAAGAAGGCTATATCAAAGGTAAATATAAAAAACAAGAGATGATTACTAATCTTTCCATGTATGGCTTAAGAAACAGGCTGTTTTTTATTAATAAATTCTCGCCGGTTACAAAGACCATGGAAGGAATTACAATTTTAGAACAAGATGAAAATCAAAATCTAACTAAAAAAATTATTGCCTCGAAAGGAACTTACCGGGACGGGCTGTGGAGATTCACCCAAAGTATTACCTACAATTTTGACTCTAATGGGCAGGTAGTCGATGAACCGCTTTATCTTGAAGAAGAAATTATGAACATACCGGAAACCCCGGAGAATTTCACAGCGCTGAGGCAAAAACCCGAAATGATGAGCATCCATCAGATAGATGATTATATTTGGAGGCTGTCTAAAAGCGGAGCAACTACTGTAATCAGAAATCTAAAAGTTGACTTCTACCAACGCTTTACCTCTCCATTTACCAGTATAATAATTATACTATTAGGCATTCCATTTTCTCTGATGATGGGTAAACGCGCCTCAGGAATGGCAGCTATTGGAATTTCAATTATCGTAGGTTTTCTATATTATGTCCTGGATGCTGTCTGCCTGGCTATAGGAAAATCCGGACTGCTTATGCCCTCATTAGCTGCTTCGCTAAGCCACATAATTATTCTATCTACCAGTCTCTACCTGATTAAAAAATTACCTTAACTATTTATTAAACCTAACCAGATAATTAAATCGGGGACGCTCCTATTTAATATAAACCCGGGGAATGCGGCTACCTAAACCGCAAACAATTTCATAAGAAATTGTGCCAGACAAATCAGCAAGTTCTTCAGCAGTAATTTTTTGTTTGCCCTGACTACCGATTAAAACAACTTCATCGCCAATTTTTGGGCGCAGAGAACCGACATCAACCATAGTCTGGTCCATGCAAACTCTCCCGCTGATCCGCAACCGCTTGCCGGCAATTAGAACCGGAGCTAAATTAGAAAGATTCCGGGGATAACCGTCACCATAGCCAATCGGTAAGGTAACAATACAGGTCGAACGCTTAGTTACATAAGTCCGGCCGTAACTTATTCCATACCCTGCCGGGACCTGTTTGATATAAACAATATGGGTCTTAAGGGCTAGGACGGGCTTCAAATTTATTTTCAAATTTTCCTTAGGATACAAACCGTAAATGATTAAACCCGGCCTGACTGTCGTAAAATGACTATCCTTATAATCAATTAATCCGATACTATTAGCAGCATGCACCAAAGGGATGACTATGCCGCTTTTTTTTAAATCATTGGATAATTTATTGAATAAATTAATTTGCAGAGCAGTAAATTTTCTATCCAGATCAGCAAATGCAAAATGAGTAAAAATTCCTTCAATTACAACATTTTTCAATTTATTGATATCGCAAATCAGCTTTAATGCATCATTATGTAAAACCCCGATCCGGCCCATCCCCGTGTCCACTTTAACGTGCAAACGCATCACCTTTTTTAAAAATCCAGCCCGGGCATTAATGCTTAAAGCTAGATTTTTGTCACAAACAGTAGGCGTAAGCTTATAGGTAAAAAGCGGCTCGATATCTTTTTTAAGAATAAGGCCGAGCAATAAAATTGGAGTTTTGATCCCTGCTTTTCTTAACTTTATTCCCTCATCAATAGAAGCAACGCCCAAATAATCCACGCCGCAAGCAGATAATCTCTGAGAAACAGGAATTAGGCCATGTCCATAAGCATCCGCCTTAACAGTAACTAAAACTTTAACTTGCGCAGGCAAAAACGATTTAACTTGTTTAAAATTATACTCTAGATTATTCAGATTAACTTCAGCCCAAGTCGGGCGATAACCTATTTCGTTTTTATTTGACATTCTTTAGGGTATAAATAAATTGGTTTAATGGACAGGCAAGAGCTGAATTGCTTTGCCTTTATTTTTTGTAACACCAGTTCCATAAGATTATGCGCCTTAAGTACCCAGTAATCTTTATCTAAAACAACTGCGCCTTTCAGTCCGGACAATATCTTATCGCGATACAAAGCTAGAGCATCGCCTAAAACTACCGGCTTAGATTGAAATTTTTTTACAAATTCATCTAAAGTTAAAAGTAAATATTCGCTTTTACGTTTTAAAATACCTTTCTCATATTTATAAGAACTGCAATAAACCAGGCCCCTTCTGGCATCAAGAGCTGTAACAATTAAACGATCATCTGCTGCAACATTTTTAGCTAAAACATCCAAAGACGAGATTCCAATAACCGGCCTGTTCCTTACGACACTTAATCCTTTTATGGCAGCTAAGCCAATGCGCATTCCCGTAAAAGATCCCGGGCCTAAACCACAGGCAAAATAATCGATATCCGCGATTTTTAAACCTACAGCATCAATTACCATTTTAACACTCGGGATTAACAATGCCGAAAGATTCCTGCCTACCTGCAGGTTATATTCATAAAACTTACCATCGACATGTAATCCCAAACAAAGATTTTTAGTCGAAGTATCAACTGCCAAGATCTTCATGAATTTTCTCCAATAATTTTTTATACCTTAAACCTTTGGCGCTAAATTTAAAAAGCCGCTTGTCCTTAGTTTTAGGAATTATTTTAATCTTTAAAAATTCCTTCGGCAAGAGGAATTTTAACCGCTCAGGCCATTCAATTAATGTTATTGCATCAGAGTAGAAATACTCCTGATAATCTAAAGCAAAAATATCCTGGGCAGTTTTAATCCGGTAAAGGTCAAAATGCTGCAAGAGATGCCTGCCTTGATGTATACGTAGCAAAACAAAGGTCGGGCTAATAATATTATTCTTATTAATCCCTAACCCCTGCGCAATACCTTTAGCTAAAACCGTCTTTCCGGCGCCTAACGGACCGGATAAAAGGACGATCTCCCCTCCGCGCAAGTTTCGCGCAAATTTTTTACCGATTCCTAGAGTTTGATTAGCCGAATTTGATAATTTTTGCATTAAAAATGCCGGTAGCCTTGAAGTTCAAGCTTAGTGTATTTATTTTTATAATCGATTATTCTTAAACCAAATGATTTTGGCATAATTTCACCAATGACCTTAAAATTATATTTATTGTTCTTAATGATCTTACTCGCCTGGCCCCTTGGCGCAGTAAAGAGCAGTTCAAATTCTTCTCCTGAACAAAGCGCATCTTGAGTGCCTTGGACCTGCTTGCTTAGCGGAATAAGGCTCTCATATAGAACTGCCCCGACAGAACTCTTTTCCAAAATATGCCCAAGATCCTGAACTAATCCGTCGGAAACATCAATCATCGAATTAATCTTAAAATTATTAACTAAAAATCGCGCTTCGAAAATCCGGGGAGTAAATTTTAAATGCTTACCCTTAATTGAGCCGCCAAAGCTACCGGTAACCAGAATCATATCACCAGGCTTAGCTCCGGAACGCAAACAAAGCTTCTTTTTTTCAACGCTGCCCAACATGCTTACATCAATAACCAGCTTAGCTGAAGAACTAATATCCCCGCCGACAATATTAATTTTAAATTTTCTGGCTAAATCAAATAAACCTTTGGCTAAAAGATCAACTTGCTCAACTCTCATATTTTTTTGTAAGCCCAATGAAACCACGGCATGCTTCGGAATACCCCCGCAAGCAGCGATATCACTGATGGATATAGCTAAAGATTTTCTACCAACAAGCTCGAGATTATCGGTTTTCTTAAAATCCACTCCTTCAACTATCATATCACAGGTAAATAGCTGGCAATTATCATCATCCAGCTTTAAAACTGCACAATCATCACCACTGCCCTGAATAACTGAAGAATCAATTTTAATCTTTTTCTGGAATCTTTTGATAAGTTCAAATTCTCCAAGCTCTTTTAAATACATCTATCTTTCCTTGAAAGTTTGTTTAATATTCTTAAAATATGGCGGGCTGATAATTCCTTTGTCCGAGATAATCCCACTAATTAACTGATGCGGCGTAACATCAAAAGCGGGATTAAACACCTTAGCCCTAACCGGTGCAACATCCTTCTTTAATAATATTTTAGATACTTCACAAGCCGCACGAATTTCAATTTTAATACCCTGCCCGCTTTTAATCTTCAAATCAAAGGTACTTTGAGGAGCAGCAATATAAAAGGGTATCTTATGATACCTAGCCAGAATCGCTAAATTTAAAGTACCAATTTTATTGACCGAATCACCATTACCGGCAATACGATCTGCTCCGGTGATTACCATATCAATCTGGCCATCACTTAAAAGCTTACCGGCAGTATTATCAGCAATCATTGTAACAGAAATACCCTGCTTATCCAGCTCCCAAGTAGTTAAACGAGACCCTTGCAGCAAAGGCCGGGTTTCTGAGGAATAAACCTTTATTTTCTTGCCCTGTTTTTTAGCAGTATAAATTACCCCTAAAGCAGTACCATAATCAATTGTCGCTAATATCCCGGCATTACAAATTGTCAAAACCGTATCGCCATCTTTGAGTAGCCTGGCTCCAAATGCACCAATCAAACGGCAAGCAGCCATATCCTCTTGCATAATTTTTCTGCCTTCCAGCAAAATTGCCTGTTTAATTCCGGTAATCGGCTCATGCTTGTTATTTCTAGCTGCCAGGCATACTCTCTCTATGCCCCAAAAAAGATTTCTAGCTGTCGGTCGGGAGCTAGCAATATATACGGCTGCTTTTTTTAAGACAGCCTCAAACCCCTTCCAATTTCCACCGGAATAATCTTTTATCCCCAAATAAACCCCCAAGGCAGCGCTAGCGCCTAATGCTGGAGCACCACGTACCTGCATGGTCTTAATTGCCTTCCATAAATCTTCTATCTTATCAATATCAATATAAATTAATTTATGCGGAAGCTTAGTCTGGTCAATTAATCTGACTTTATTATTTTTCCAGTCTATTGTACGAATATTCATTTATGCTTTTGTTAACGGATACTGCCTTGAATATTTTCTAAGCAGTTGTACCGCTTCAAAAAAAACACCCAAGTCATCCGCTAATACAGTTTATAATCCTATTAATCGAGCTAAAATACTTTTCTTTACGGCTATTGCCCCTTCGGGACAAGCCTCCTGGCAACAAAAACAAGCAATACATTTATTATAATCAAATTCAAGCACCATAACGGTTTCTCGCAAAAAGGGAAACATTCCGCTTTTCTTTAATGTAATACATTTACCCGGGCAAATGCCGACACAATGTGCACAACGCGTACATTTAGTACGCAGCGAATAAGGATAATACCTAATCAGAGATTTAATTAACTTCTGAACCGGCTTGGGCAGATTACTTATTTTTGCCAATGACTTCGGTAGAATAAACGGCCGGATATTCAGTTTTTCAATATCCTCTCCCTCTATTTTTATCTTACTCAACTGGCCCTCACCTAATCCGCGCCTAGCTGCTTCTTTTGTAGATAAAACTTCCTGATTGGTTATACCCATTATTTTAGCCATAACAGTATCTAAAGCCACGCAATCAGACCCAGATAACAACAGATTAAGCTGGCGGGTTTTTCCACTGGTCGCCGGGCCGTCGCCTTCCATAGCCAATACCCCATCAATAATCGTTAAGGCCGGAGAAACCTCTTCTAAAATATCTACTAGGATTTTAGCAAATTCAGGAGGCTGAAAATAATTCTTATGCAATTCCGTTTTATACGTCCCGGAAACTAAACCAAAAAGATTCTTAATTGAGCCGGTAATTAAAGTAAATTCGTGGGTTTTAAATTTAGGGAGATTAACCAGATAATCGCACTCATCAAGCGCAATGGCTAATGGAAACTTATTACGCATCCTGCGCTTATCAAAATTAATCAACTGCACACCTTCATCCTGACAAACCTTTTTTATACCGGTAACATTATAAACTTCATCGACATTCTCAATGTATTGGCCCCAAACACTCGGGCCGTCACCAATGACAATTTTACAATTTATCTCTTTTAATATATGGATAACTGCGCGAACGACTTCCGGATGAGTAGTTATGCCGCAATCCGGAGATTTGGACATTAGAAGATTCGGTTTAATTAAAACGCGGCTTTGCGGTTTAATAAAACCGGTTACGCCGCCTAAAAGGTTAATCGAATTTCTTACCGCTTGTTCAACTATTACCGGATCATAATTTACACACTTAACTACAGAAACTTTAGCGCTCATAATAATCCAAAAAACCCCTTAGCATTTTGAGTTGTTTTGTCCGCCAACTCATCAAAAGTAATAGCCTTGATCTTACTTACTTCCTCAGCCAATAATTTTATCTGTAAAGGTTCATTGCGCTTCCCACGGAATCCTTCCGGTGATAAATAAGGCGCATCGGTTTCAAGCATAAGCCTATCTAAGGGAGTTAATTTAACCATAGCCCTTAAATTTTGAGCCTTTTTATAAGTAATATTGCAAGTATAAGAAATAAAAAAACCGCAATCCAGGCATTGCTTTAAAACACTTTCATCGCCGGAAAAACAATGAATTACGGCACGAACCGGCATTGCAGCCTTTAATATTTGTATGGCCTCTTTTTCCGCTTCCCGGCTATGAATCACCAACGGCTTATTCAACTCTTTAGCCAGCTTGATCTGCCGGCTAAATGCCTGCCTTTGCTTATCGACAGTAGACAAATTACGATAATAATCCAGGCCGATTTCGCCGATAGCAACGACCTTACTCCCTTGAGCCAATTCTCGTAATTTATTTTCTATCTGGATGTCGAAAGTTTCGGCATCATGCGGATGAACGCCTACGCTGGAATAAACTTCCGGATAACGCTTAGCTAATTCACAAGAGGCAAATGAAGATTCAATTGTCGCACCGATATTGATAAAATAATTTACCCCAACCTCTTCTGCCCGCTGAAGGACTAAATCAATATCGCCGTAATCAACCCCCTTGAGCAGCTCAGGATTATTATCTTGCGGCACATTTTTATCAAGCTTATATGCCGCAAACATATCAAGATGGCAATGAGTATCAATTAGCATCAAAGGAAAATTTATTTCTTTTTGGTTTCAATTCGCGGGAATAATGGATCGCCTTTTTTAATTTCTCTACTGCCTAATTGCAAAATAATAGATTCTGCTGTTTTGGGCATAAAAGGGGCAATTTCCTGGCCGATTTTTCTTATTGCCTGGACTAACAAACAAATAAAAGTTTTAAGCTGCTGGTCTTTAGCCTCTTTTACCAGGTTCCAGGGCTTAGTTTCTTCAACATATTTATTGGTTATGCCAATAATTTCCCAAATCTTCTCAAGCGCTAAACTGAAATCACTATCCCAACTTAAAGGAGCACAGATTGCTTGATGTAAATTCTGCAGCTTCTCCTTTATGTTCTCACCGCTAGCATCATATTTAACACTATCGACATCCAGATCAGGAATTATACCTTGGTAATATTTCTCAATCATGGTCAGAGTACGATAGATAAGATTCCCCAAATCATTAGCCAAATCACCGTTAAACCTCTTAACAATAGCTTCTTCTGAAAAATTACCGTCTAACCCGAACGGTACATCACGCAGGAGAAAATACCGATATACATCTATGCCAAATTTATCAACCATTTCAACGGGATTAACCACATTACCGCGCGATTTAGACATCTTATCTTCATTAATCATCCACCAACCGTGAGCGAATATCGTATCCGGCTGTCTTATGCCTAAAGCCTCCAGCATAATCGGCCAGTAAATTGCATGATGCCTTAGAATATCTTTACCCACTAAATGCACAACCTTGACATCTTTATCCCACCAACTAGAATGATAAACATTCTTTGCGTCAAACTCACCCACAGCACTAACATAATTAATCAAAGCATCAAACCAGACATAGGTAACATGTTTCAGGCTAAACGGTAACGGAATGCCCCAGCTCAGCCTCTCGATAGGCCGGGAGATGCAAAGGTCCTCTAATTTATTATTTTCCAGAAAACTTAAAACCTCGTTTCTTCTGCTTGCCGGCTGAATATAATGAATACGCTCTGGATTCTTATCGACATCTTTTATATACTTAATCAGCCAGTCCTGATATTTTGACAACTTAAAGAAAAAATTGGTTTCACTGATATTCTCTAATGCGCGCTGACAATCCGGGCACAGATTATCGGTAACTTGCGTCTTAGGCCAGAATGTTTCACAGGGAGTACAATACCATCCCTCATACTTATCTTCGTAAATATCTCCTTTTTCATAAACTATCTGCAAAGCTTTTTGAACGCATTTAATGTGCCTGTCCTGGGTAGTACGGATAAAATCATTGTTTGATATCTCAAGCTTCTTCCAAAGATCCCTAAACTGCAGGACTACTTTATCGACAAACTCCAGCGGAGAGAGATTAACCCCGTCAGCAGCTTTTTTTATCTTCTGGCCATGTTCATCGGTTCCGGTAAGAAACCAAACATTCTCATCCCCCAGAAGATTACGATTATAGCGGGCTAAGGTATCTGCAGCGATGTTAGTATAGGAATGCCCGATATGCGGAGCAGCATTCACATAATAAATAGGAGTGGTAATATAAAATTTATTTGCCATGTTCTTTTTCCTTATAACTAACTTCTAAATATCCGCCCTCTTCAAGTTCAACTCCGACTACACGCTTAAAAACATTAACACTAAGAACCTTGCCTTTACCTTGGGGCGTACTAACATGCTCGCCCTCGTGCGGTAACCCCTTAGAAAGAATTTTATAAGTTTCATATTCATAAGAAAGACAGCACATCAACCTTCCGCATAAACCGGATATCTTAGGAGGATTTAACGGTAAGCCTTCTTCTTTAGCCATTTTAATTGTTACCGGTTCAAAATCTTTTAAGAATTTTTTGCAGCAAAGCTCCCTGCCGCAGGAACCATATCCCCCAAAAAGTTTAGCCTCATCTCTTACACCGATTTGCCTTAGCTCAATACGCGCTTTAAATATTTTAGCCAAATCTTTAACTAAATTACGAAAATCTACACGTCCATCGGAAGTAAAATAAAACAATATCTTAGAACGGTCAAAAGAATACTCAGCCTTAACCAGTTTCATGTCTAATTTATGCTCTAAGATCTTTTTCTCACAGGCATTAAATGCTTCTTTAGCCCGGACGATATTATCTTCAATCTGTTTTAAATCATTTTCTCTAGCCACACGGATTATTTTTTTGGGCGGCTCTTTCGGGCCTTCTTCAGCGCAACAACGCGCATGCCCCGGCAGAACAATCGTCCCATAATCTAAACCGCGGTCATTTTCAACAATTACACAATCCCCGGCTTTCAAAGTTAAATTTCCAACTTGATGTAACTGGGCTATCCCGGAATTTCTAAGTTGCACTAAAATTAAGCCTTCCATAGTTGAGCTCCTAGATTATGCAGAAGTAATTTATTATTAATATTTTTCTCTAAGTATAACAAGCTTTCTGAAATAGTAGACATAATATCATTAAGTTGTTTAAAAGAAAACCTGGCGGCTTCTTTTACTAAATCATCCTGGCGGTCTAAATGGATAATTTCCTTTGCGTCTAAACCTACCTTAAGTAAATATATGTCCCTGAACCAGGAAACAAGAATATTTAAGAAAACGTACAACTGCTCCTTACTCTGGCTCATAATATTGTGATCCAACGGTTTCGCAGCAAGCAGAAACGAATCAAATATCTTATTTTTCTCCCGCAACAAAGCCGTATCTTTTAATTTCAACGCTAAACCTATACGCCCTTCAGTATAATAGCTTAAAAAATGCGCACTAGCTCTATCTAAAAGGAAATTTTTAATCAAAATATCCTCAAGATTACTGCGAACTAGCGGCGTAAATTTTATAGTCTTGCAACGACTAAGCACTGTTTTAATAATATTCTGGGGTTTATGCGTAATCAGGATTATCAACGCATCCTTAGGCGGCTCCTCTAATATTTTAAGCAAAGAATTTGCTGAATCAGGATTAAGTTTATGCGCATTATCGATAATAAAAATATTCATTTTCCCTTGATAGGGCCGAAAATTTGCCTGCCGCTGGATCTCACGGATATCTTCGATTTTTATCAAAGAATCCCCTTTTTCAATCAGATGAATATCCGGATGTTCTATATTTTGCTCGGAACTGTTTAATTTCTGAGCAATAATCTTAGCAATCATTTTTTTTCCGATGCCCTCGGCACCGGAAAATATATAAGCCCCTGAAAAATTAGAACTCTCGATATAAGCATTAATTATTTCAAGCGGCTTTTGATGCCCTAAAACATCATTAAAGTCCATGAATAATCTCCCGGATCTTATTTTGTGTCTTAAACTTATCTTCCTCTACCTTGACTATTTTAATCCTTTGCGGCTCGGCAAAAGCAAGCGCAAGGTAACCTTTTCTTACCTTCTCATGATAACTAACCGAACGCTGCTCTATACGGTCTTGGCACCCATGCCGGTGGATAAGCCCGCTTTTTACCGGTAAATCTAAAAAGATAGTCAAGTCCGGTTTAATGCCGCTAGTTGCAAAATTCCCGATGGATTTAATTAATTTTATGTCTATACCTAAACCATAACCCTGGTAACAGATGGTGGAATCAAGGAACCGGTCACAAACAACTATTTTCCCGGAAGAAAGGGCAGGTTTAATAATTTCCTCAACGACTTGGGCGCGGGCAGCCATATAAAGCAATGTCTCTGCCACTGGAGATATTTTACTTTTAGGATTAAGCAATATTTCTCTTATCTTCTCACTTAAATCTACCCCTCCCGGCTCACGAAGATAAACAACCTTTTTCTCTTTGGCCTTGAGGTATTCAAAGAGCATTTTAGATTGCGTACTTTTTCCGCAGCCTTCAGACCCTTCAAATGTAATAAATTTACCTTTCATATTAATCCTTTACAAACACCATTCTTAAGCGGATCCTGGCTTGGATATTTTCTGGCGCTGACGCGCGCTTCAGAAACATCCAAGCCACCCGCTACAGCTTTCTTCGCGGAATTGTATTACCGTCCTTAGTATCTTCTAAAAATACACCTTTGCTCTCTAAATCTTTTCTAATCTGATCGGCCTCAATAAATTTCTTTTCCTTTTTTAAGGCTTTCCTAATAGAAATTTTTAATTTTATTTCATCGTCGGAAATTTCTTGAGGGATACTTATCAGAAAATTCAAACCTAAAATTTGGGCCATTTCTTTCATCACTGAAAGAGCATAATTCAATTTCTCTGCCTTACTAGCATCATTACTTTCAATCTCTATATTACAAAGTTTTACCATCTCAAACAACACCGAAAGCGCACGGGGCGTGTTGAAATCATCATCCATGTATTCAATAAATTTTTCTTTAAATTGATTAATTGCTCCGCTTCCGCCTCCACTGATCTGCTCTCTAGAGCCATATTCCCTATCCAGTTTATTCATTAAGTTTACAATTCCAGTATACGCGCTCTTCGCCTCTTCAACCTTTTCTTCTGTATAATCTACAGGATGCAGGTAATGCGTAGAAAGGAACAATAATTTTAACAAATCAGAATATTTGTATTTACTAATAAAATCTTTTATCGTAATAAAATTACCTAAAGATTTTGCCATTTTCTGGCCATTAATGGTCAGCAAACCATGATGTATCCAGTATTTAGCAAATTTTTTACCTGCACCTTCAGACTGAGCAATTTCATTTTCATGATGAGGAAAAATAAGGTCAATTCCGCCGCCATGAATATCAAATTCATCGCCTAAAATATCCGAACTCATCACCGAACACTCAATATGCCATCCCGGCCTGCCTTTTCCCCAGGGGCTATCCCAAGCAGGCTCTCCCTCCTTCGCTGATTTCCATAGGGCAAAATCAAGCGAGTCATTCTTTTTTTCACCAAGAGCAATTCTCGTTCCCGATTCCATTTTCTCGATTGCCTGATTAGATAACTTGCCGTAATCCTTGGCCTTTTTAATATTAAAATACACATCTCCACCGGAAACATAGGCACAGCCTTTATCAATAAGCTGCCCTATAAATTCCTGCATTAATGGTTTATCTCCATTGACATACTCAGTCGCCTTAGGCTCAAAATCCGGCTCAAGAATACCTAAACTTTCCATATCTTTATGATAAAGGTCAAGATATTTGGTAGAAATGTTTTTAACGGCACTATTTAAATCTTCATCCTTAAATTCCTTCCGGGCTTTATCGATGATTTTATCATCAACATCAGTTACGTTTCTGACAAAAGTGACCTTATAGTTCCTGTATTTTAGATATCTCCTGATCACGTCGAATACATATGCACTGCGGGCATGCCCAATATGCGGCTGATCATAAACCGTAGGGCCACAGACATACATCTTCACCTGTGGATAATCAATAGGTTTAAATTCTTCTTTTTTCCTTGTGAGGGAATTATATATATAAATTTTATTTTCCATTTTAGAATATTGCTAAAAATTTTAGTAGGTGGCTTGGATTCAAGCAGGACGTGTCGGCAAGGAGCGGGCACGGATGCCCGGCTATCTATTACACGGCAGAGCGACGCCAGCCGACCCGAGCGTAACTTTGCCACGCCGAGGCAAAACAAGCGCCCCTGTGAGAAACAAGACAGAACCTGCTAAAATTACTTCTTTTCAATATTTTTAATTCTTTCTTCCAAATCGTCAATTGACTGCATAATCGGATCCAACACATGCACATGATCAAGCTGGATGTCCATTCTCTTGCCGTCCTGTTTGGTAATTCTTCCGGGAATTCCCACTACCGTAGAATTAGATGGAACATCTTTAATTACTACAGCATTTGCGCCAATGTAAGAATTATCCCCAATAACAATATTACCCAAAACTTTTGCTCCGGCACCAACAACTACATTATTACCTACGGTCGGATGGCGTTTTCCTTTCACTATTCCGGTCCCGCCTAAAGTTGCACCCTGATAAAGTAAAACATCATTGCCAATAACCGCAGTCTCCCCGATAACCACACCAAAACCATGGTCAATAAAAAAACGCTTACCGATTTTTGCTCCGGGATGGATTTCAATACCGGTAGAAAACCGGGCTAACTGTGACAAAAAACGAGCTAGAAAAAATAGGCGCATTGCATATAAAACATGCGCAATCCGATAATATACTAAAGCGTGTAGCCCGGGATAAAGTAAAATTACTTCAATAAAACTTTTAGCCGCCGGGTCTCTTTTCTGGGCCGCTTTTATATCAGTATAAAAAATAATAGAAATAAACGCAAACTTAATTACAAACAATACTAGTAATAGAATTAATATATTTATAATAATCATAATTATTCTCCCCTGACTAAAGAAGCTACAGCATAACAGGCAATCGCTTCCTTATTACCTACGGCTCCCAAACCTTCATTAGTTTTTGCCTTTATATTTAAAACAGTTTCCTCTAGATCAAGAAGTAGACAGATTTTTTCTTTGATCAATTTTTTAAAAGGCATAAGCGGCGGTTCCTGAGCAATAATAATAACATCCAGATTACTGATCTTAAAACCACTTTTATCTAACAAGCTCTTAACTGCATCAAGTAATTTACTACTGGCAATACCTTTATACTTAGGATCCGTATCTGGAAAATGCTCGCCAATATCGCCTAAAGCTAATGCCCCTAATAACGCATCGCAAATTGCATGGATTAATGCATCGCCGTCAGAATGCCCGAGCAGGCCTTTGATATAAGGAATCTGCACTGCCCCTAAGATCAATTCCCTTCCTTCAATTAAACGATGGATATCGTAGCCTATGCCAACCTTATACTGCATCATCAAAACGCCTCTTAACAATTAACTGCGCGAACAATAAATCAACGCCGGTTGTAATTTTAATATTTTTACTTCTACCCAAAACAATCTTTACTTTTTTACCCAGCTTCTCAACCAGAGAAGCATCATCAGTAAAATTTTCTTGAGAATATTTCTCGTAAGCTTGATTGATCAGCTGCTTATTAAAAACCTGCGGAGTTTGGATCTCCCATAAATTGCTTCGATCGATTGTCTTTTTAACCAACGACGCCGGGCAAGCACTTTTAATAGTTGCCTTAACCGGTATCCCCAGGATAGCCGCTTTAGTTTTTTTTGCTGCCTGAATTACTTTAGTAATCGATTGGCCATCAATAAAAGGCCGCGCAGCATCATGAATCAACACCCAGTGACTCTGAGGGCTAACCGCCTTAAGCCCATTATATACCGAATCCTGCCTCCGGGTACCTCCTAAAACAAAGCTTTTTATTTTTTTATAAGAACAGTTCTTCAAAGCCTTAAGCATCTGAGCCTGATTATGGATACTTAAAACAACGATAATCTCATCAATGCCCGGATGTTTGTTAAACACACGAAGAGAATAATCAATCAGCGGTTTACTATTTATCTTAACCAAAGGCTTTGATGTTTTTGTACCTAACCGCTTACCTTGGCCTGCGGCTAAAATGATTGCACTAAGCATTATTTTTCTAAACGCGTAAAAATCATCCTGCCGGCCTGGGTCTGCAGGACAGAAGTTACAGTCGCCTTAACATCCTGGCCCAATAGTTTTCGGGCATCTTCAACCACGACCATTGTACCGTCATCAAGATAACCAATCGCCTGATTATGTTCTTTACCCTCTTTAATCAATTTAATGCGCATCTCTTCTCCGGGGAAAACTACCGGCTTCAAAGCATTGGCCAACTCATTTATATTTAGAACCTTAATCCCCTGAATACTGGCCACCCGATTTAAATTAAAATCAACCGTAAGGATCTTAGCTTCCAGCAATTTAGCCAATAAAACCAACTTTGCATCGACCTCGGAAGTTTCAGTAAAATCCTGTTCGGCAATAGTAATACTCATGCCTGATTCATTTTGAATAACATTAAGAATTTCCAGCCCCCGCCTGCCTCGCTGCCGCTTAATCGGATCAGTTGAATCAGCAATCTGCTGCAATTCTCTTAAAACAAATTTCGGAATAATAATCTTACTACCCAAGAAACCTGTTTTGCAAATATCCACAATCCTGCCATCAATAATTACACTGGTATCTAAAAGGATTACATCCTGCGCTTGATCCTGTCTCCTAAGGCGCACATAAGGGATAATAATATTGAATTCATCCTTACCGCGCAGAGCCATAACCATACCCAAATAACAAAAAATTAAAGTTAAGCTTACCCGAATCCTGGAAAGCGTACCGGCATCAATAGTCGCCAAGCTAAAAGCATCCCCTACCAGCTTAGCCATAATTAAACCTAAGATCAAACCAAATACCGCACTAGATAAACCAGTTACCGAAACTTTACGCAAACCTGCTTCGATAAAAATCATAATCAGTGCAACTAAAGCGCCGATTAATAAACCCATGAATCCGGAACCGTTTAAAATTACCGTTTGGTAACCAATAACCATGCTGCCTAAAATAAATAAAAGGCGTGTTAATAACAAATTCATCTCTTTGCCTCCTTGCTCTGCTGATTAGTTGAAGAGCTAAGTATGATGCCCAAAGCTTCACTTAAAGTAGAAACAGGAATAATTTCCATATCCGATTCTTTAAATTTTAAATTTTTAACACTATTCTTTGGCAGAATACAATGCTTGAAACCCAATTTCTCTGCTTCATTTATACGGGTAAGCACCTGCGAAATACTCCTAATTTCTCCGCTCAACCCCACCTCACCTAAAACTACCATCTTAGGCATGACCACTTGTTCCCGAAAACTTGAAGCAATTACCGCACATACCGCTAAATCTGCTGCCGGATCCTCAATTTTAATTCCCCCGGTGACATTAACGAATATATCTTCCGTTTCCAAGGCTAAACCCATACGCTTTTCCAAAACTGCCACCAAAAGCGAAAGCCGGTTAAAATCAAAACCCTGGGCACGCCGGCGGGCATAGCCAAATGAACTCCTGGAAACCAACGACTGAATCTCAACTAATAAAGGCCGCGTTCCCTCTAAAATTGAAGTTACAATTGTCCCGGAAACATCGCTGGGCCTTTCCGAAAGAAATATCTCCGAAGGATTCTTTACCTCAAGTAAACCCTCCGGCCTCATCTCAAACACGCCAATCTCATTAGTTGAGCCAAATCTATTTTTAACCGCACGCAATATTCTATATATCGCAAAACGGTCGCCTTCAAAATATAACACTGTATCGACTATGTGTTCTAAAACACGCGGCCCGGCAAGCGTGCCTTCTTTAGTAACATGGCCGATAATAAAAATCGAAATTCCAGTGGTCTTAGCTAACTGTGTAAGGGTTCCGGCACATTCTCTTACCTGGCTGACACTGCCCGGAGAAGAACTAATACCCGGATCAAAAATAACCTGGATAGAATCAATAATAACTACCTGAGGTTTTAATTTTTTTATATACTCAACAATTAAAGATAAATCTGTTTGATTAACTATATAAAGATTATCTGACCCCGGTTCTCCTAAGCGTTTTGCACGTAACTTAGTTTGGGCTACACTTTCCTCGCCGCTTACATAAAGCACGCCAACGCCCTGCTTAGTCAAGTGATTGGAAACTTGCAGCGAGATTGTAGATTTGCCTACACCGGGATCTCCGCCGATTAAAATCACTGAGCCCTTAACCACTCCTCCGCCTAAAACACGGTCCAACTCACGGATATCAGTTTTTAACCTATCTTCATCTTTAACTACCACATCCCTTAAAAGTACCGGGCCCTCTTTATATAAAGAAGTTCTCTCCTTAATTCCGGACGAAGGAACGGAACAATCTTCCTCACTAAAAGAATTCCAGCTGCTGCAATCCGGGCATCTACCCAGCCACTTTGGCGATTGATACCCGCAGCTTGAGCAGCTAAAAACTGACTTTGTCTTCATTATTTCTTTTCTTTAGTTTTAAAGAATAACTTCCAAGGATTCCTGCGGATATCCACAACTAAAGCCTCCAGTTCATTGTAAATTTTATCATCATAAACAAATTTACCCAACGAACCTTCTTTATTTCTTATCTGTAATAAGCCCTCATCTAAATTACGCATTATATTTTCCGCCCGGTTGAATATTGTGTGTATCGGCAAGGGGTCAATACCGGAAAGAGACTGATTATCTTTAAGAAGATGGGTATAATCACTCCCGGGCATTATCTCGATATATTTTTCACCCAATAAACCTAAGGTGTTGACCCAAACAGTAGAATCAGCAGGAATTTGCACAATGCTTCTTAACCAAATCTCAAGACGGATATTAGAACGATTTTCTTCAGGCAAAAACTCCAATTTAATTTTTTTTACCTCTCCAACATCAACCCCGGCAAAACGTACTGGAGCACCAACCTTAACCCCATTAATAAAGCCAAAATTTATATTAATCCTATAACCGGAACTCCAGGTTTTAAATCCGCCGATTGATAATATAAAAATAACTAAAATTATCAAACCTATGAAAACAAAAAAACCTACTTTTAGCTCTAATTTAGTTTTGCCGAATATCATATATTCCTCCGCTTATTTTAAAATATCTACCGAATCAGTTATCGGCCCCTTAGAAAATCCATTAATGAATTGATGCACTATCGGATCAGCTGTATTCTGAATCTGTACAGGCGTACCTTCTAAAATTATTTTTCCTTTATACATCATCGCGATTTTATCGGCAATATGATAAGCACTCTTCATATCATGAGTGACCACCAGCGAAGTAACTTTTAATTTATCATGTAATGAACGAATCAACCCGTTAATGCTGTCTGCGGTTATCGGATCTACTCCCGTAGTCGGCTCATCATAAAGAATGATTTCAGGCCGGATACAGATTGCCCTGGCTAAAGCCACGCGCTTTTTCATCCCGCCGCTTAACTCCGAAGGAGTAAGGTTGCCGATCCCGCCTAAACCCACCAGCGACAGAGACTCTTCCACCCGGCTTAATAATTCTTTATAACTAATATGCGTATGCTCAATAAGGCCGAACCCGACATTTTCAGTAACATTCATTGAATCAAAAAGAGCACCCCCCTGAAAAACCATACTAATTTTTGACCGTAAAGCAATTAACTCCAATTCTCTTAAAGAAGCCACTTCCTTATTGTCAATTAAAACCCTGCCCAAATCCGGCCGGAGTAAACCGACGATATGTTTAAGTAAAACGGATTTTCCACACCCGCTTCGGCCGATAATTACACAGGTCTGGCCGGTCTCAATATTTAAACTTAATTCATTTAGAACTAAATTATTATTAAATTTTTTGCTTAACTTTTGTATTTCAATCATTTTTAAGGAAAAATAAAATAGAATAGTGCCGTAAAGAAACAATCAGCCGCAATGATGACAATAAAAGTAAAAACTACGCAGCGGGTAGTTGCCTTACCCACCCCCTCTGCTCCACCGCGGACATTAAATCCTTCATGGCAGCTGATTAAAGCAATAAGCATACCAAAAATCCAGGCCTTAAATAATCCAATGAATAAATCTTTGTAGGCCAGCGAAGTAAAAGTTATATTCATATACATACTACTGGTAATTCCCAACTTAAAAACACAAATAAGATAACTACCCATAATGCCGATAATATTGGCATATAAAGTAAGGATGGGAAGCATAAGGCTTAAAGCTACAAAACGGGGAACGACTAAGTATTTTATTGGATTTGTTGCCAAAGTTTCTAAAGCATCAATCTGTTCGGTAACCTGCATTGAACCTAACTCTGCCGTATTCGATGCGCCAACCCTGCCGGCGACAACCAGTGCCGTAAGCACCGGGCCCAGCTCGCGTACAATAGATAAAGCAACCAAGCTGGCAATATACATCTCTGAACCGATACGCTGCATAAAATATGCAGATTGCAACGCAAAAATAAAACCAATAAATAGAGCAACTACCGAAACAATAGGAAAGCTGTCATAACCGGCTTTTTTAGACTGAACAATTATATGTTCATATCTATATGGAGGTTTGAATGTTAAATACACAGTTTGAGCAGCCAGGCTGGTCAAACCGCCGATAAAATACAGAAATTCAAGCATTCTCCGGCCCAGGTCTATAAAAAAAAGTGTGAACATTATTCAAAAACAAGCTCTTGATTCTTGCAGGTTACCCTAATGGAAGAGCCTTCCTTATATTTTTTAGAAATGATTTCACCGGCTAATGGATCCTCTAAAAACCGCTGGATGGTTCTTTTAAGCGGCCGGGCACCAAAAACTGGATCAAAACCCTTATCAATTAAGAAGTCTTTAGCCTCTTGAGTCACCTCGAGAAAAATATTTTGATCTTTTAAACGGCTGGCAACATATCCGATTTCAATATCAATTATATGCGACAGGTTCTCTTTTGATAATTGCTTAAATACGATAATATCGTCAATCCGGTTTAAGAACTCCGGCTTAAAAGCATGCTTAACCGCTTCCAGCAGCTTCTCTTTCATATCTTCGTAATTACCATCTTCCTTCTGTGCCCTAAAACCCAATGAGCCGGTTTTACGAATTGTCTCAGCACCAACGTTAGAGGTCATAATAATAATTGTATTTTTAAAATCAACTTTGCGGCCGAAACTATCCGTTAATCTACCCTCTTCAAAAACCTGTAAAAGTAAATTAAAAACATCCGGATGTGCTTTTTCAATTTCATCAAGCAAAATAACCGCATAAGGCCGGCGACGAACCCGTTCCGTAAGCTGCCCACCCTCTTCATATCCGACATATCCCGGAGGCGCACCGATTAACCGCGAGACATTGAACTTCTCCATATATTCCGACATATCCAATTGTAATAAAGCATCCTCATCCCCAAACATAAATTCAGCTAAAGCTCTGGCCAACAAAGTTTTCCCAACACCGGTAGGCCCTAAAAATATGAATGAGCCAATCGGCCGCTTCGGATCCTTAATCCCCGCGCGCGACCTGCGTGCCGCATGCGCAATAGCTTTAATCGCTTCATCCTGGCCGACTACCCGCTTATGCAATTCCTCTTCAATCTTAAGCAACTTTTCACTTTCTTTCTCTTCTAATCTAAAAATCGGAATACCTGTCCACTGGGCAAGAATTTTTGCAATATCTTCAGCCGTTACTTCCGGACGCAATTTATCTTTTGTCTGAGCCCACTCTTTATTTAACTTCTCCAATTCGCCTCGGGCAACACGCTCTTGGTCTCTTAACGAAGCGGCTTTTTCAAAATCCTGGCTCTTGATATAAGATTCTTTTTCTTTCCTTAACGCCTCAACGCTTACCTCCATCTTTTTAATATCTTCCGGAACGACTAAAACATTTAGACGGGCGCGCGACCCGGCTTCATCAATTAAATCAATTGCCTTATCCGGCATAAATCTTCCCGAAATATAGCGGTCAGATAATTTTGCCGCGGCCTCCAGCGCCTCATCCTTAAAAGTAACCCGGTGATGCGCCTCATATTTATCACGCAGTCCTTTTAAAATATTAATAGTTTGCACAACTGACGGCGGCTCAACCATAATCGTCTGAAATCTGCGTTCTAAAGCCGCATCTTTTTCAATATACTTACGGTATTCATCCATAGTAGTTGCGCCGATACACTGCATCTCCCCCCGTGAAAGCGCAGGCTTCATAATGTTCGAAGCATCGATTGCTCCTTCGGCAGCTCCGGCACCAACTAACGTATGCAATTCGTCGATGAAAATAATTATATCCTGGGAACGTTTGATTTCTTCCATGATGGCTTTTATTCTTTCCTCAAACTGCCCGCGGTATTTAGTTCCGGCGACCATTAAAGCTAAGTCTAAAACTATTAAACGCTTTCCCCGGATGACTTCGGGAACATTGCCGGCAATAATTGCTTGAGCCAAACCTTCAACAATAGCAGTTTTACCAACACCGGCTTCACCTAAAAGCACCGGATTATTTTTAGTGCGGCGGCTTAAAATCTGAATTACCCGCTCAATCTCCTGCTCGCGATTAATGACCGGATCCAATTTATTCTCTCTAGCCAAAGCAGTAAGGTCTCTGCCGAAAGCATCCAGAGCCGGAGTCTTTGTTTTTGCTTGCGTACCACCCCCGCCTGCCGTACCCTGGCTCATCCCCGGAAGAGCTGACCCCAAAAGCCCCATTACTTCATTACGCACAGAATTTAAATCCATGCCTAAATTTAACAATACCTGGGAAGCAATGCCTTCACCTTCGCGGATAAGGCCCAACAAAAGATGTTCTGTGCCAATATAATTATGCCCGAGAGCCCTAGCTTCTTCAGCGGCTAACTCCAATGCTTTTTTAGAGCGCGGCGTAAAAGGAATATCGCCGATAATTTGGGTAGCCGGACCAGGTTGAACTAATTTTTCAATTTCCAGCCTGATATTTTCAAGTGAAATATCCAGTTTCTGCAATACCGCAGCAGCTACGCCTTCACCTTCGCGGATTAATCCCAGTAATATATGTTCAGTACCGATATAATCATGATTAAAACGCCTGGCCTCTTCCTTAGCTAAAATAATTACCTTTCTTGCTCTTTCAGTAAAACGATTAAACATAGCTTCTCCTGTAAAGTTATAATAAATTAATTTTTTTGCGGATCAATTCTGCTCTTTTTAAATCCCGCTCCTGTGATGAAAGCTTCTTATTCTCTAGTTTTTGCAGATGCGCCGGTTGAGTAGTAATAAAAAGTTCATTGATTGTACGCCGGTCGATATCCTTTATCATCCCCAGATCGCTTCCTAATCTGATCATTGATAATAGATCAATTGTTTCAGTGCTGGTAATAATTCTGGCGCTTTTCAAAATACCCAGGGAACGATTAATCCGGTCATCCAAAATTTCTTTGCTTTTCGAAAGCATAATTTCCCGGGCTTGAGTCTCTTGTTCAATGATCTGGCGGATTAAACCATTAATATTTTCGATAATTTCATTTTCACTGTGGCCTAATGACACTTGATTAGAAATCTGAAAAAAATTACCGCTGGCCTGCGTGCCTTCGCCATAAAGCCCGCGCGTGGTAAAACTCAATTTAGATATTGCTGCCAGCACCCGTTCAATCTGACGGCTCATGACTAATGCCGGTAAATGCAGCATTACTGAACCGCGCATACCTGTACCGGTATTAGTCGGGCAGGCTGTTAAGTATCCAAAATCTGCTAAATACGCATAATCTAAAAGTTTCGCCAGGGAATCATCAATAGAATTAATCATCTTCCATGCTTCAAAAAGATTAAATCCTGACTGCATAAGCTGGACACGTAAATGGTCCTCTTCATTAATCATAACCGCGATATTCTCTTCATCATTGACTAATACTGCTTTCTGCTCGGTTTTCTGAGTGTGCTCAATAGACATCAGATGCCTCTCCACCAAAAACTGTTTATCTATACTATCTAAATTCGCTAACTCAAAAAAAGTGGCGTTTTTAAGCAAGTCAACCTTAGACATAGCTAAGCTGGTTTTCTTAATAACTTCGTCCAGCTGCGCCCGGCTGGCCCAATGAGGAAAAGGTAGTTTATTAAGATTCCTGGCTAAACGAATTCTGCTGGAGATAACAATATCCGAATTCGGGCCCGTACCTTTAAGCCACTCGCTAGTATGATTTATTAAATCGTTAATCTGCATATTACTTATTTTTTTCCTTTTTATTTTCAAGTTCTTTTATCTGATCGCGCAAGCGCGCGGCATCTTCAAAAGCCTCAACCTGAATTGCTTTTTGTAAATTATCCTTTAATTCCTGCAGGCCGATCTTCTTTTTAATACCCCGGGGAACAGTAGGCTTGGCCTTTAAAGGGCTCTTGCCGATATGTTGATTAGACCCGTGTATACGCTTCAATAAAGGCGCCAAATATTTGCGGAAAATATTGTAACATTCTCCACAGCCAAGCCG
>JBAYMG010000017.1:0-27861 GCA_041663665.1 Candidatus Omnitrophota bacterium
GCCTCAGGCATTACGTAGATTGCATTTACAAACAGATTAATAAATACCTGCATTAACTTATCTTTATCCACTAAAACCCTTGGCAGGCCTTCTTGGATTTCCTTTACTACAACCATATTCTTTAATTCTTTTTTTACCATACTTAAAGAATGCTCCAGTATAGAATCAATGTATTCTGGATGCAATTCCAGTTTCGTAACTCTGGAGAAATCCAAAAGCGAAATTACAATTTTATCTGCCCTTTGTGCACTCTCCCTGATTATAGACAAAGTCTCACGTGAATCTTTTTCCTCTAAAGATGTTATTTGTTCCAAATAAGCAACTCCCTGCATGATGATTCCTATGGGGTTCCTGATCTCATGGGCTACACCGCTTGCCAATTGGCCGATAGCCTTGAGTTTCTCCGATTGAACCAGCTTATCTTGCGTTTCTTTCAATTCATCATAGGCCACTTTTAATTCTGCTGCCCTCTTGGATACCTGTTCATACAGCCGGACATTCTGCAGGGCAATCACGCCCATACGGACGATACTTTTAACTACTGACACCTCCCGCTGCGTGAAAGGCCCGGGTGTTTTCTTACCGCAAACGTGCAATACGCCTAACACTTCATTTTTATATATAAGCGGCGCACTAATAAATATTTTTTGCAGATACTCTTCTTTTTTCAGTTTACTCAAATACGGTTCTTGCGCCAAATCGGAGACCTCCAGCACTTCCCGGTTGTATATCACAAATCCGGATATACTGTCTTTGCCGATTACCAATGATTGGTTACGATCGTGTTCCCATCCAATTGCGCATGCTAACGTAAATTTTTCAGAATCTTTGTCCCAGGTAAGCAGCACAGCGCGCTCAATCGGTAAAAAATTATGGGCGGCCTCAGTAATACACTGCAATACACCTTGAAGGCTAAAAGCAGAAATTAGCTTTTCATCAAACTTAAACAGAAAATTCAATTCCGATTCATACCATATTTTATCCTCTAAATATGAGGGATTCTGCGGAAGAATAATATCTTGTTGCGGTGATGCCTGAGGAAGAGGGGTCTTTTTACGTTGATGCAAACTAGCTAGCATGTAACCAGCTATCAAACTAATTAAAATAAATATAATAATCATAATAATACTAATAGAGAGCTAGGCCGCTACTTCGCGGAATCTTGATAAACCTCGCAATTCATTTTTTCCGTTATACGACAAATCTTTCGGAGAGGCAAGGAGTCTGGCTGGATAATTTACCTTTCCGACGATATATAAACATATTACAGCAATATAGCTTTTATTACAAGCACAACATTGAATCTGGATATTACCCGATGTTTCTACCTAAGCTGGTCACATAAATATTACTTCAACTGAGTATCGGTAACGTGTTTTTCTTTATATGGAAATTCTTTTTCAAATTCTTCCAGATCCTTACTGCCGGTTACAAAAACTGGAACTTGGCGTATTTTATGAAGAATTAGATGCTCATCGCAACCAGGTTTATATAAATCCCAAAATGCTTCTCTGGTTAAATTTCTGCATCTCTAAAATCGTCTTGATTTTCCGCTCTAATACATATATCCATATTTTTTCTTTGTGGGCCTACTTGAACTGCTCTTTTACATTCGGATTATTAAAAAAGATTAAAAAACATACCGATAGAATTATAGGAGCATAATAAATGAACCATCCCAAAATACCTATCGCAAATGGATTAAATAAATATTTAATAGAATCACCTGAACGGTAATACGCATAACTATAAATAAGAATATAAAAAATAGATAAATAAATATTTAGAATCCTACCAATAGGATTTAACTTGTTAGTCAACCTTCCTGCTAAGAATATTAAACTGAATACAATCATAAAAATAACAGCAACCGTTTTATATTCATTGAATTCATTAATATAGTTACTATGAATACCTGCGATAATATACATTAAAAAATCTATAACTAAAAGCAATGCGGCAATAGAGGCGGTAAAGATACCTATTATCATTTCAAACCAGCTGATTATTATTATTCCACAAGATTTTTCTTTTCCCACTACCTATTTCTCCTTTGTAGGGCAAATTTTATCTGGATTTAATAATAACTCAGCAAGTTTTTTTAGTCGTTTTTTTGCCTGGCGGAAAGATGCTAATAATTCTTATTTTCATTAATTTATTTTACCACTCAAGGAGGACTATGCCAAGAAATAGTTGAATCTAAAGCAAAATAGACGCAAATTGGGCACAAAACAATTTAGATTATTAAGGAATGGTTGCAACTTATCAGGATGGAATATATTACGGAAGACTAAAAAAAATATATCGGTGGATCTTTGATACTGTTCGAACAATATTTGTTTAATCCACCGCGCCTGTCGGCACTCCCACATCTCCCGAGCATCGTTCGGCTTTGCTGCGGCTTTCGGCCGGGTGGGGGCGACTGCAGCATCAGCGTCCTCACCGACGAGTTATAATAAGAAAAAACAAAAATTTATAAGGGTTCGTCGCTATACCGCATGAAAGATGGAAAACTAATTGTTTTATGAACGCACATCTTTTTTAAGCTGAGATAGCGTTTGCTGAATGCCTGAGAGATCTTCAGTACTTGCAAGCACCAGTAAAACATCTCCATCTTCAATAATCGTAGATCCTGACGGTATGATAAATTTATCGTTTCTAGAAATAAGCATAATGAGGCATTTCTCAGGAACGCTCAAATCACGGATCATCTTACCCACGACACTTGAATTATATGGAACTATCATATCTATTAATTCCGCGTCAATACCTTCTGTCTTTTCAAATTCAAGAGGATAGCTCGTTCTATTAGTCCAAGGAGCATCCAGCTTCAACATTCTAGAGATAATCGAAATAGATGTTCCTTGTATAAGAACCGAGGCGATAACAATGAAAAAAACAATATTAAAAATGGTATCCGCCTGGGGAATACCCGCCACAAAAGGAAAAGTTGCCAGGATAATCGGGACAGACCCCCTAAGACCTACCCAAGCAATCATGGTTTTCTGTCGTAAATCGATTTTAAAAGGCAACAAACATAATAATACACTAATAGGACGAGCAACTACCATAAGAATAAGCGTAAGCAATAATCCCGCCCCTATCAACGGAACAATGTGCGAAGGAAAAACCAATAACCCCAATGTTACAAACATCACGATTTGCATAAGCCAGGCCAGGCCATCATGAAACCTGACGATCATTTTCTTATTGGGAAACTCTGCCTGCCCCAGCATCAAACCCGCAAGGTATACTGCAAGTATGCCATTGCCTTTTAAGAAAACGGCAATTACATAAGTCAAAAGAACCAGGGAAATCATGATTACCGGATACAATCCTTCGTAGTACAATTTCAGGCGATTAATGAAAAATACGATAAATCTCGCCATAAGATACCCTATGAGCGCCCCAATACCTATATCCAGAAGGAATCTTGGGATCAAGGCGAAGATGCTCATCTTTTTCACAGTCAAAATACTGATAAAACCGACAGTAAGAAAAACTGCCATCGGATCATTGCTACCGGATTCAAATTCAAGCAAAGGCTTCAAGGGCTGCTTTAAGCTTATCCGTTTAGACCTTAAAATGCTAAATACCGCGGCGGCATCGGTTGAAGAAACTATAGAACCAAGAAGCATACCTTCCAGAAAAGAGAATTTCAAGACATAAACAGCAAAAATACCCGTTATGATTGCGGTCAATAAAACTCCTACCGTAGATAGAACAACTCCTGGCCAGACTACCGATTTAGTATCTTTCCAATTAGTATCAAGCCCTCCGGAAAAAATAATAAAGATAAGAGCAACAATACCAATAGACTTAGCTAACTGTGCATTATCGAAATAAAGACCACCTATCCCTTCTGAACCGGCGAGTATGCCGATTGCCAAAAATAGCAATAGAACAGGAATAGCTAGCCTATCGGAAAGCTTACTTGAAATAACGCTCACGAACATTAATGCTGCAACCCATAATAAAATATTTTCTATTGGCATCGTAAAATAAAAGGGACGCTTCTAATTTTAGTACAATTTAGAAACGTCCCTCCTTCCCTTGTTGGCGGAGAGGCAGGGATTCGAACCCTGGGACCATTGCTGATCACACGCTTTCCAGGCGTGCGCATTCGACCACTCTGCCACCTCTCCAAAATTACTATATTAAAAATTGTCAAAAAAATTATTCGGCGTAAAATTCAAGCGGAGGCGGGAGGATTCGAACCTCCGATGGCCTTACGACCATTCCGGTTTTCGAAACCGGTGCACTCAACCAGCTATGCGACGCCTCCAAAGATTTTCGGTGGGGCAGAGATTCGAACTCTGGGTGAAGTTACCTCCACAACGGTTTTCAAGACCGCCGCTATCGACCACTCAGCCACCCCACCAGTTATTTAAACAGGAAAAGCTGTTTAAAAACAGCATAAAGAATATCCCGGGCAATATTAAAGGAAATATTGCAGAAGTTAACAAAGGAAAATTTGCTAAAAATGAGGCTCAAGCCAAAAGCAAGCAAAGCAACATTTAATATAAAAATAAAAGAAAAACCAAAAATATAATTCGACTTTAAAAAATCGCCTTTCTTAGATCGGATTGTTTTAGCCGAAAATGTCAAATGCAAAATAGTACTAAAACCGATTAAGAAAAGCGTATCTTCAATTAACCAGCTGGAACTAATCCCGATTGATAATAAGCCGTAAATAATAAAAAATAAAATTGTATATATTGGCAGGAGAAACGGGGCGACATTAACCATCGGTTTAACAAAACTAAACATAATTTCAAGAAGCTTATGCCCTTTGTTATAAATTAATGCCGGTTCCCAGACAAACAGATAAATTACCAGGAAAGTGATTATCCCGTTATAAAAAATCTGCTGCAGATGTGTGTCAATTTGAACAAACTCATTAAAAAACGAAATAACGGAAGAATAAACAAACGGCAAAATAAGAATCGCTAAAATAACTTTAACTATCCCGAAGAGCTTACTAGACAGACTAGAAAGCTTGCTTGAGAAGTTACCGGAAAGCCCGCCAAAATCATTTTGCTCAATAGGTTCTTTACTGCCTTTTACCGGAATATTTTCAGGAAATTCTTTTTTGGCCATTTAGATATGGTTGAAGTATCTCAGGAATCAATACCGAACCATCCTCCTGTTGGTAATTTTCTAATATCGCTACAAACACACGCGCTAAAGCCAAACCCGAACCATTTAAAGTATGCAAAAATTCTATTTTCTTGTCTTCTCTGTGCCGGAATCTTATATTTGCCCGCCTGGCCTGGAAACTTTCAAAATTGCTGCAGCTGGAAACCTCAAGCCACTTATCTGTACCTGCTGCATGCGCCTCAAGGTCATAACACTTGCTTGCGGAAAAACTTAAATCTTGTGTCGCAAGCAACACTACCCGGTAAGGAAGCCCCAAAAGCTGCAAGACTTCTTCGGCATTAACAACTAACTTTTCCAATTCATTAAAAGACTCTTCGGGCCGGACAAATTTAACCATTTCAACTTTATCAAATTCATGCACGCGGATTAAACCTCTGGTATCTTTACCGTATGAACCTGCTTCTCTTCTAAAACATGCTGTATAAGCAGTATAGCAAATCGGCAACCTATCCTCTTCCAATATTTCATCGCGAAAAATATTGGTTACCGGAACTTCAGCAGTAGGAATCAGGAAAAGATCATCATCTTTTAATTTATACATATCCTCTTCTAATTTCGGCAGCTGTCCCGTGCCTAACATCGAAGCGCGATTAACTAAAAATGGCGGAAAGATTTCAGTGTACCCCTGTTTATTGGTATGCAGGTCGAGCATAAAATTAATTAAAGCTCTCTCTAACTTTGCCCCCCACCCTTTAAAAAGAATAAAGTTAGAGCCGGTAATCTTGGTTGCCCGGTTAAAATCCACAATATCTAAATTTTGGCAAAGCTCAATATGGCTAAGTGGTTTAAAATTAAACTTCCTTAATTCCCCCCAGCTGCGCACGACTTTATTGCAAGAGGCATCTCCGATGGGCAAAGACACATGAGGTACATTAGGAATACTTATAAGTAGTGCATTTAATTCTGTATCTTTCTCTTTAATCTGCGCTTCCAACTGGCCAATACGTTTTGAGACCTCTTTCATTGAGGAGATTTTTTCTTTGGCGTCCTTTTTCTCTTTAAGCAAAACGCCTATCTCATCATTAGCTTTATTACGCTTGGCAGCTAATTCCTCAAACTCAGTTAAAGCCTTGCGGCGGACATCATCGATGTTAATTAAATTATCTATATCGATTTTTAAGGCGCGATTCTTAATCGCCTGCTTGACTAAATCCTGATTTTCTCTAATAAACTTTATATCTAACATTTTTTTAGTTAAATTGCCTTAAGTTAACGTAAACGCCTTTCTCGCAACATATTACTTAAATAAAACAGCTTTATTTATTATACCCTCAGATTGTAATTCTTTCAATAAGATATCTGTACTTGCGGATGTTGGGAAAGATAAAATGAGCCATGTAGGAGTCGAACCTACGACCTTGACATTAAGAGTGTCCTGCTCTACCAACTGAGCTAATGGCCCAAACTTCGTAAATAATTTATGGAAGCGAAAATTAATAATAGCAGATTTCCTAATTACCGTCAACCAAGATTTCTTAATTCCTTGTTCTTTGTACCAAAAAAATAATTATACTCCCCACCCTTATCTAATAAATCAGTCATTTTAAAATCAGGGTAGAGTAGATTACCGTTATTCCCCGATTAATTTATCTAAGAATCCCTTATCCTCTATATTCATATCAAAAAATGCAACGCCTACATCAAGTATGGTAATATTCCCAAAACCAGCCCTAAGCATCAAAACCCAGGTAATTTTACCTTGGCATTGAATCTCTCGATTATCAATACACATCTTAATCTCTAAGATCTCACCTACTTTAACTAGTCTTCCGGAAATAATGGCTTTAAAGCCCAGCACACTGATATCCTTAAGGGCTACAGTCGTATAGCCAACACGCCCCGCAAAACGAATCTTGACTTCATAAGAAACATCAATTCTCTTTGCTTTTCGCTTAATTTCATTATTATCCATTATAACCTCCATTCCAAATGCCTGATCTTTACTTTTCGGCACTTAAAATAGCCCGGTTAACATTATTATAGTATTGTGTATTACATGTAACGTATTAGTATTTTTTATTGATCTTTGCCATCAAAAACTAGCAATAATATTATTATCGGTAATTAAAACTGCATTGAGAGTCCCATCGGATGCCTTATAGTATTCTACATCCACACTGTCATTTGACTCTAGATCATCCAGCATTATAGTATCTGTCCCGCGCTGAATTTTTACATCCGGGCCGACGACGAGCCTCAGTTCTTCAATACCATCAGATATTACCAGAAGCGAACCAATTGAGTCAACCTGGGTAACAACCCCCTGCCTAGACTGCGTAACAACATTATCTTCCTGACAAAAACCCATGCCCGAAAACATTAAAGAAACTGCCAAGACACTACCCGACAACCAAACTCTCATGTCTTTCTCCTTTTTTATGTTTTTATTGATTTCTATTCGACAAATATGCGCCTAGGTGGGCTCGAACCACCAATAACCAGTTCCGAAGACTGGTGCCTTATCCGTTAGGCAATAGGCGCAAAATAAACCAAATTTAAAAATCTAAACAATCTCAGCCTTATCGCCGAATATTTTCTTAATCTCTTCCAGTTTGGCTCTTTCAACCGGAAAAACTTCTTTTTTAGCAGTTTTACGTACAGGGGAATTCAGCTGGATTTTATCCGGTTTAATCCGCTGGATTATTTTTTTTAATTCCCGGATATGGCGCAGGTCATCATTAACGCCGGCTACCAGCATTATCTCAAGCCAAATGTTACCGTTGAACTCTTTCCTCAATGCCACCAAGCCTTCAATAATTTCATCCAGCTTTACACTGGCATTCGGCCGGTCAATTTGCTTAAATATTTCCGGGTTAACCGCATCTAAGGAAGGAACAATTAAATTTGCCTTTAAAATTCCCTTACGCACCAGCGGATCGCCTAATAACGTCGAGTTAGTAATCACGGCTATGCTTAAACCGGTAACAGTTTTCACCTGATCAATTAATTCCCCGATACAAGTATTGAGCGTCGGCTCACCTAGCCCGGAAAGAGTAACAAACTTTAATTCTTTAGTTTCTTGCGGGTGCTCCTGCATCCAGGACTTTAATTCGGCGATAATCTCATCGGCCTTAACATATTCTCTTTTTTCAAAAACAGTCTTACCAACACTACCCCACTGACAATAAATACAATCCAGATTACATATTTTATCGGAAGTAAGGCTTAACCCCAAAGAAAGACCCAGCCTGCGTGATTTTATTGGCCCATAGATATATTTCATCGGCTAACAAGTAATAAGGCGCTACCTAATCAGCAGCGCCTTAAAGTTTGCTCCCTTACTAAAAATAATAAATTATTTAACTTCAATTACGCAGTTATGCGAACCAACCGAATTGGCTACGCAAGAAGTGCAATGCGGATCATTTACCCAAGCCTGGTCAACGACAAACTTATATTCATGCTTACCTGGTTTAAGGGCAACTTTTACTGTCCAATTTCCTTTACTATCCTTTTTGGCAATTAATTTTTTAGTATCCCATTTATTAAAACTTCCGGCAACTGCAACTTCCTTAGCTTGCGGTGCATAAAATCTAAACTCTGTAAGCTTGTTTCCCGTTGTCTTTGACATACCTGCCTCCTTTAATTAAGTCCCGCTTTCCGGGGCCAAATTTACTTATATTTTTACACTACAAACAATTACTGTCAAGAAGTTTTATACTGCAACAATAGCAATACCTTTTCTATCGGCCAAACGCACACTCTCCTGCTGGTCAATAAAGATAGTTTTACCGGCTTCAAAAGCAAGGCATTTAACTTTAGCCTTAATCAGATTTTTTACCGTGTTTAATCCGATAACCGGTATATCAAAACGCATGTCCTGTTTGGGCTTACTGACCTTAACAATGACAACATTGCCCCGGCCAATTTTTCCTGATCTACGGATTAATTGATCTGTCCCTTCAAAAGCCTCAACTGCCACAATGGCCTTACTTTTTATCGCGACTGTCTGGCCGATGTCCAAAGCCGCAACCGCCTTGGCCAAATCCAGACCAAAATAGACATCCTCCCAGGTATTAAAATCCGGTTGGCAATTAGTAAGCGTTCCTTTTTTAGGCAGGTATTCTTCGATAAAAAGAGTGGAGTCTAAAAGTATTAATCCTGCTGCCTCTAATTTCCGGGCGACTGCCCCAAACAAGGTATCTGTCTTTTTATCCTTAAGGCTTTGCAAAATCTGTTTTAGTTCTTCGCTTTTATTTATTTCCCTGCTAAACAATCTATGCGGGCTGATTTGGCCGGCCATAAGCACACCGTCAACTTTTTCAGCTTTTAAAATTTCAAGCATTTTCCCGAATTCGGAAAGGCCCAGCCAATAAACTTTATCAACGAGTTTCTGTATTTTAGGGGAAGTATCGCCTTTAATGGCAATCGCAATAATTTCACAACCTTTTTTCTTAGCACTAGCGGCAAAAAGCAGCGGGAATTTTCTGTTTCCGGCAATTAAGCCGATTCGCTTCATTGATTTTTTCGGCAGGAGCGGGTTAAACCGCGCTCAGAATTTTTAGCAAAATTGAGCAGGTAATTTACTTCTTCGCTTTTCTCAAGCTCTTTCTGGACTTTTTCAATCGCGTGTTTTACCGACAGCCCTGAGTTAAATATAACTTTGAATGCCTGATCAAGTTTTTTAATAGCTGCATTAGGCATGCCCTTGCGCCTTAAACCTATAAGGTTCAAACCATAAACTCGCGCAGGATGGCCGTCGCAAGTTGAAAACGGCGGGATATCCTGAACAACCTTCGAACATCCACCGATAATTGAGAGCATCCCAATACGCACAAACTGATGTACAGCAACAATACCGCCGATAACTACCTTATCTTCAATATTAACATGCCCGGCAAGAGTGCTATTATTGGCTAAGATACAATAATCGCCGATTTTACAATCATGCGCAACATGCGAATAAGCCATGAGTAAATTGTTGTTTCCGACAACTGTTTTACCACCCTCGCCCGTTCCAGGATTAAGCGTACAATATTCACGAATAATATTATTATCGCCTATTTCTAAAAAAACTTTTTCATTCTTAAATTTAAGATCTTGCGGGCGGCTGCCGACTACTGCCCCGGTAAATATCTCACAAGATTTACCAATTGTAGTATTTCCTTCAACTACGCAATGCGCCCCAATCTGAGTGCCGGCGCCAATGCTTACGCCATCGTTAATTACACTAAAAGGGCCGACAATTACGCCAGCGGCTAATTTTGCTTTTGGGGAAATTATTGCTGTTGAATGTATCTGCATATATTTAGTTACTTACCAAAGCACAAACAAAATCTGCTTCCGCAACTACTTTTCCATCAACCAAAGCCCTGCCGCGTACTTGAGCAGTCTTGGATTTTACCTTGATTGCTTCAACCTCAATAACTAACTGATCGCCGGGAACTACCGGCTTGCGGAACTTAACATTATCGATCGATAAGAAAAAGGCAAGTTTTCCTTTATTTTCCGGGCTGGCTAGCATCATTACTCCGCCAACCTGAGCCATAGCTTCAACAATGAGCACTCCCGGCATAACCGGACGCCCCGGAAAATGGCCCCTAAAAAAATAGTCATTAATGGTTACGTTTCTAATGCCTACTGCCCGCTTGTTTGTTTCCAATAAAGTTACCCGGTCAACAAATAAAAATGGCTCACGGTGGGGCAAAATCTTCATAATTTCATTAACGTCTAAAACTTCGCTCATCTTAGAGGCTCCTTGATTTTTCATTCTTTGCTCATTAATTTTTTGGGAAATCTTCAAATTTAAAGAATGCCCGCTTCTTAAGGCAATTACATGGCCGCGGATCGGACAACCCGCCAGATAAAGATCGCCGATTAAATCTAAAATCTTATGCCTGACAAATTCATCTTTAAATCTTAAGGTATTTTCAATTACACCTGATTTCCCGACAACTAAGGTGTTTTCATAATTAGCGCCCAAACCTAAACCCTGATTTTGCAATTCTCTGGCTTCACTTTCAAGGCAAAAAGTACGCGCCGGAGCAATCTGAGTTTTAAAAGATTCGGCATTTACGGTTAACTCTAAGAATTGTGATTGCAAAAGCGGATGGTCATAATTTAAGGTATAAGAAATCTTAAATTCTTCAGAAGGCACTATAATAATTGAGCTCTTGCCTTCCTGAATGCTTATCGGTTCAGAAATTATATGAATATATCTCTGCTTATCCTGCTCTTTTATCCCGGCATTCTGCAGCGCCTCAACAAAACTAATCGCACTGCCATCTAATCCGGGAATTTCATTACCATCAATTTCAATATCGACATTATCTATTCCCAGGCTGGATAATGAAGCCATAAGATGTTCGACAGTCTGTACCTGCGCCTGATTATCACCGACCGAGGATCGGCGGCTTAATTCTTGTTTAAATAAAGTTTCAGCACTAGCTTTTATCCTCGGAGAACCGGCAATATCTGTACGAATAAAAGTTACCCCGCAATCCGGGCCTGCCGGCTTAAGAGTTATGTTAACTTTATTCCCTGTATGAATACCGATACCCTTAAAGCAAACTTCCTGGGCAATTGTTTTTTGCTTTTCCATTTATTTATCTAATTTAGACTCAAGTATTTCAATTTTTTTCTTTAGTTCCCTAACCAGGCTGAATAACTTAGGTAAATTCTGCAGGCTGGCATTTACTCTCTGCGTAGTCATATAGGGCCGGGCGGGATAACCGGAAACCATAGCCCCTGCCGGAATAGATTTAGCTACTCCGGATTGCGCGGTAACTATAGCATTGTCTCCAACATTGATATGCCCGGATAACCCAACCTGTCCACCCAGGGTTACATTGTTACCAACAATTGTGCTGCCGGCTATTCCTGCCTGAGCAACAATTAAAGAATTCTCGCCGACAACTACATTATGGCCAATTTGCACCAAGTTATCAATTTTAGTGCCGCTTCCAATAACAGTTTTGTGAAAACGCGCACGGTCAATAGTAACATTAGCCCCAATTTCGACATCATCGCCAATCTCAACAGTACCAACCTGAGGAATCTTATGATGCGAACCCTTAATGGTTGCAAAACCAAAACCATCGCTGCCAATAACTGTACCAGAATGAATAATCACCCGGCTGCCAATACTAATACGCTCGCGTATTGAAACATGCGGATAAATCAAGGTCTTGCTGCCAATCTTTACATGATGGCCGATATAACATCCGGCATAAATTATAGAGTTATCTCCGATACTCACGTTATCGCCAATAACAGTATAGGCTCCAATAGCTACATTCTCCCCTAAGGTAACATTCTTGCCCATAACAACCGTATAATCTATTTTCTTAGGATGCCCTACATCTTCAGGCGCAAACAAAGAGATTATTTTTACAAAGGCCAGCGAAGGGTTATCAGTCAAGATAACCGGCTTAGTTGTTTTCGGGGCATCATCTACCGCAGCAACAATTGAAGAAGCAAGCGTCTTATCAACAAGCGCACTATATTTAGAATTAGCTAAGAAAGTAATATCCCCCTGGACTGCTTCTCTGATTCCCGAAGCACCAGTGATGAGAGTATCGCCGTTACCAACTACCCGGCCCCCAATAAGCTCAGCTATTTCTTTGAGTGTCTTTTGCACTTGAGTCACCTATGCTTTTACTTACGAAGCGCTACTTTCCGCTTTTATTTAAGATAGCAATAATCTTGTCAGTAATATCTAAAGTTTTAGTCTGATAAACCAATACCCGGTCATTAAACACAAAGGTATATCCTTCCTTCTCGGAATATTTTTTAACAACTTCCTGGATCTCTCCTAATATTTCTTTGGTTTTTTCTTCCTGCTCTTTACGTAAATCAGCCTGTTTCTGGCGGTCATAATCCTGGAATGCCTTTACCTTTGCCTGGAGGCTGTCTTTTTTTGCTTCTCTTTCTTTATCATTAAGTAAGCTTAATTTATCCTGAAATGATTTTAAATCCGCGACTTTTTTATCACGTTCATCCGTATAAATCTTCTCTTTTTCGGTTAAGGTTTTGTCATAATCTTTAGTCTTATTATATTCGCTAAAAGTACGGCTTAAATCAATGTAACCAAACTTATCTGCGGCCTGAGCAACTCCCGCTAATAATCCCAAACTGAAAATTGTGCCCAACAAAACCACTGCTATCCTTCTCATCTTAATCCTTCCTGCCTGTTGAATAAACAGGCTTTAGTTAATAATAATTACCTGTTAAAATCCGTGGCTTGCGCTAAAGTGGAACCTGCCGCTCTTACTCCTGCTGGATTCTCCTGATTCAGGATCCATAGGAATACCATAATCCAGCATTATCGGGCCAATCGGGGTTTTAATGCGTAACCCCAGACCAAAACTAGATTTTAAACCTCCGGAGTTTTCCACCCCATTGGCATTTTTATTCGAAAATATATCCCCCATCTTTTCCCAAACGTTACCAACATCATAGAAGGCGGCAACTTTTAAAAAACTAAATAAGGGATAAGTGTACTCGATATTACCCACTACCATAGAAGCGCCACCTATAGGTTCATGATCGTCACTCTTGCTAACTGGCCCAACTTTTCTTTCTTCGTAGCCACGGATAGTATAGGCGCCACCGGCAAAAAATCTTTCATAAATAGGGATATTATCTGTATCGCCGTAGGGATTGGCTAAACCAAGCCTTCCTCTTACCTCTAAAACCGCTCCATGAGGCATAGGAAAATAATGCGAAGCACGGGTAAAAAATTTCGTATAATTTTTATCCCCTCCTAAAGGTCCTCCGGCAAAATCAAAAGACGCAGTCAATAAATTACCTTTCCGGGTATCAAAAACATTATCTCTGGAATCATAAGTAAGGCTGGGAGAAACGACGCTAATTAAGTTCGTACCTACTTCTTCATTTAAATCAGGATCATCGCTTGAAGGATTGCTGATCTTTACCTGATCCAAACGATAAGTAATATCGCTTCTTAAGTATTCAGATAATTCTTTACCTAAACGTAAATCTCCCCCGGTAACCTGCTCATCATAACCATAGCCTGTATCCGTATCACGGTCATGAGTACGCCGGTATAAATCAAACCCGAAAGAAACCGGATAGTCAAACATCCAGGGCTCAGTAAAACTTAATTCATAGCCATTGCTCAAATTACCCATAGACGCCCGCAACTTTAAACTCTGCCCTCCCCCGGTAAAATAAGGCCAATTCTTCCAATCAAAATTTTTCTGCTCCACTTCCACAAAACCGATAAGCTGATCAACCGTGCTATATCCGCCGCCGAAACTAAATGCCCCGGTTTTTGTTTCTTTGACATCAACCAATAAATTCTTTTTATCCGGCTCAGGCGTCTCCTCGGTATCATAACTAATCTCATCAAAAAATCCTAAATTGGTCAACCTTTCTTTACTACGGCGAAGTTTCTCTCCGTCAAATTTATCCCCGGGATGAATTCTCATCTCTCGGCGGATAACTATATCCTTGGTTTTAATATTACCCCGGACTTTAATTTTATCCACATAAACAACCTGATTCTCAATAATCGCATAAGTTATATCAACCCGGCCGGTTTCGGCATTAACAATTGTCGAATCAGCGACTGTAGCCGAGATATACCCCCGGTCAAAATATAATCCCTGGATATTGGTCACATCTTTTTTCATTGCTTCATTGCTAAAAACTTTCCCCGGAACACAGTCAGTCAAACGGCTTAAGATTTCCTTCTCAGACATATCATTATTGCCGTTAACCACCACTGAACCAACGAGATATTTTTTACCTTCAACTATTTTAATCGTAATATATAAAAGATATGTTTCTTTAGCGTCTGCTTTAGCTCCATATTCTATAGCCACATCGGTAAACCCTTCACGCTGATAAAAAGATTTAATCCGTTCTAAGTCCTCTTTGATTACTTCTTCCTTCAAAACTCCGGCATTAAAAAACCAGGCACGTTTAGTCTTAAGCAGCTTTAAGATACGCGCACTTGAGAAAGAAGCATTGCCTTGAATAATGATATTCTTAATCCTCACCTTCTTGCCTTCAATAACAGTAAAAGTTATGTTGGCTTTATTTGTCTCAGGGGCCAGGTCAACTTTATAAGTAATCTCCGCTTGACTATAACCTATCTTTTCATACATCTTCTTCAATGTCCGCAAATCTTCGGTTAAAGACGGATAATCTAAATACTGGGTCTGCCGGCTTTTTAGCTGTTGCTTTATTTTATCTTCCTTCATTGTAATGACACTGAGCCCGGTAAAAGAAATTTTTTCAATAATCGGCCTTTCGACAACGTGAACAATAACCTTTAAACCATCCTTATAATCTTCAGTATCGATTTTAATATCACTAAAAAAGCTAAGCAGGTAAAGCCTCTTCAAATCATCGCTGACAATGTTTTCCTGGTAAGCGCTGCCAATATGTGTCTTCATCTTAGAAATGATAACATTAGTACTGATAGACTTGTTACCTTTGACTTCAATGGAAGTAACATTTTTTAAAACTGCTGGCTCAGATTGATTCACAGCAACTGCCTTTTGCTCAACCGGAGTAACTGGAGGTTCTTCGGCAAAAACAAGGGAGATTGCGCTAAAGACGAAAATTAAGGCTAGAAGTGTTAGAAGTAATTTACGCATTTAATAGGTATTATATAGGAATAGAACTTTTTAATCAAACAATTATTCAATTCTTGATAAATTATCGAATCTGGTGAATTCTTTAATAAATGACAACTTTAAAGATCCAACCGGACCGTTGCGCTGCTTGGCGATAATTGCTTCAGCTATACCCTGGTTTTCAGGAGTAGGAGTATAATATTCCTCCCTTAAGATAAGCACAACCACGTCAGCGTCCTGCTCGATTGCCCCAGACTCTCTTAAATCTGAAAGCTGAGGACGATGATCGGTACGCGACTCAACAGCTCGGGACAACTGGCTAATAGCAATAATCGGAACATTTAATTCCCTGGCTAGAGCCTTAAGTGAACGCGAAATCTCAGAAATCTCCTGCTGCCTGCTTTCCATGCTCGTTGCCGAACCACGCATTAACTGCATATAATCCAGGATAATTAATTTGATTCCGTGATGCGATTTTAAACGCCGCGCCCTGGCACGTAACTCCATTACAGAAATCGCCGGAGTATCATCAATATAAATTGGTGCTTCAGAAAGTTTTCCAGCGGCAGCAGTCAAGCGCGGCCAATCACTGGTAGAAAGATAACCAGTTCTGACCTTATGCGCGTCAACCCGTGCATGCGAACAAAGCATCCTCTGCACTAATTGTTCTTTGGACATCTCCAAACTAAAAACCGCAGTAGGTATTTTTTCAACCACCCCGGCATATTCAGCAATACCCAGAGCAAACGCACTTTTACCCATTGACGGACGCCCGGCAATAATAACTAAATCCGACGGTTGTAAGCCTGCGGTCTTAATATCAAAATCCACATAACCGGTTGGTACCCCGGTAACATGCGCTTTATTCTGATAAAGCCTATCAATTGTTTCAATCGTATCCTTAACCAGCTCTTTAAGGTGCTGATAGCTGCCTTGATTCCTGCGGTCACTGACCTCAAAAATAAGTTTCTCAGCAGCATCGACAACTTCAGCAATATTGCCCTGGCTCTCATGGCAAACAGTAATAATTTTAGTCGAGTTATTAATTAAAGTCCGTAAAATATGTTTTTCACTGACTATACTCACATAATGATTAATGTTGGCGGCAGTCGGGACAGCATTAGCCAAAGAAGTTAAATAACTTGCCCCGCCTATTTCATCAAGCGCGTTATCTCTCTTTAAAGCATCAGTTAAAGTAATTAGATCTACTGCCTTATTCGCATTATAGAGGTCAATTATCGCCTGGAAGATTTTACGGTGGGTACTTTTATAAAAACAATTCGCGTCTAACTTTTCAGCTGAGGCAGAAACCGCTTCTTCATCTAAAAGCATGCTTCCTAAAACCGCCATCTCAGCTTCAAGATTTTGTGGGGGGAGCTTATCTAAAATTAAATCCTGCGGTGAATTCTTTATTTCTTTACTACCCAAAGCTTAACCGTTGCAACTACCTGCGGATGCAGCTTCACGGGTACCTCATAATTTCCTAATGATTTTATCGGTTCAGCTAATTCAATATTGCTTTTATCAATAGAAAAACCTTTATCTTTTAATGCCTCAGCTACATCGTGGGCATTAATGCTTCCGTATAATTTTTCTTCATCACAAGTTTTAGCAGAAATAGTTAATTCCAAAGCATTTAAACGCTCTCGCAGCTGCATTGATTCTTCTTTAACTTGAGCGGACTTAACATCTCTTGATTGCTTTTCTTGCTCTAATTTTTTCAAGCCCTCAGCGGTAGCCGGTTTGGCTAAATTATGCGGAAAAAGAAAATTCCGAGCAAACCCCTCTTTGACTTTAACTACCGTACCGACCCGGCCGATTTTATCAACATCTTTATTCAAAATTACTTCCATATTATTTTTTAACGGGTATAAGGAAGCAAAGATAAAAATCTTGCTTTATTAATTAATTCCCTAATCTGTCTCTGGTGTTTAGCACAATTTCCAGAAAAACGGCTAGCATTGATTTTGCCTTTTTCGGTAATAAAAACTTCCAACCTTTTGATATCCTTATAATCAATACTGCCTAATTTATCCGCGCAAAACCGGCAAAATCTTTTTCTTACCGGGCCCAGCGCATCTTTCTTTTTCTTAATAATTTTCTTATCTTTACCGAAACCTTTTGTTTTAACCTTCATTTAATTACTCCTCGCTTTCTGCTAACCATGCCGTCTCACTGCTTGGTTCCTCAGGTAATGCCTCTGTTGGTTGTGCTTCATTATTTTGACTAACTGTTTTAGATTGGCCGGGAGCACCCATAAACTGTACGCGTTCCGCCCTGACTTCGATTACCGACCTCTTTGCCCCGGTATTATCTTCCCAAGTACGCGATTGCAATCTACCCTCGACAAAAAGGCTGCTGCCTTTATGTAAATACTGATTACATGTTTCTGCCTGCTTGTTCCAGACTACCGCGGTTATAAAACAAACCTCTTCTTTTAATTCCTGATCCTTAGAGCGATATTTACGATTTATTGCCATACGCAAATTAGCTACAGCTGTACCCTGCGGAGTATAGCGTAATTCCGGATCTTTAGTTAAATTGCCCATCAACAATACTTTGTTATAGCTAGCCATTTAGCTCTCCCTGCCTGCCGATAGGCAAGCTCTAGTTATCCATACGGGTAAATAAAACTCTCAAGATATTCTCATTGAGCTTATAAATATTGCGGAGTTCTTTAATTGCTTCCGGCTGAGCACTAAAAGCTGCCAGATAATAAACCCCTTCCATAAATTTTTTAATTGGGAAGTATAATTTACGTCTTTCCGCCCAGATACCTGAAGAAGTTATCTGTCCGCCATTCTTAATTACCGCATCATCAATTTGTTTAAATAGCGTTTTTTTATCTTCATCGGATAAATCAGGCCTAACAATTACCATTGCTTCATATTTATTCATTTAATCTCCTTTACCCACGCGGGTACACCGACGCAATTGCGCTACGTAGCGTACACCGACGCAATATCTTTTGGCGTCGGGCGCTTGTCAGCATCGGGTGCTGTTATACATGTTCATAGTTTCAGTTATACCTTTTTCCGCCCAACTCAAGCAACAGTTGGCGGCTTCTTCTTTTATTTTCAAAACCTCAGGCAGTTCTTTGCGCAAAAAACCTGAGAGTACGTATTTAGCAGCATCTTCGGGATTCTTGGGCCGGCCAATCCCTATGCGTAAACGGTTAAAATCCTGACTACCTAGATGCTCAATAATTGACTTTACTCCGCGCTGTCCACCGCTTGAACCGGTTGACCGGATCTTCATTCTACCCAGGTCTAGATCCAGATCATCACAAACTACCAAAAGCCCGCCCGGAGTAATTTTAAATTTTTTAACTAAGGCCTTAACCGCTACTCCGCTTAAATTCATAAAATTCTGCGGCATAGCCAGGATTAAATCTTCCTCAGTTTTTCCTATTTTACCCACTAAAGAAGAAACGGAACTATCTCTTTTAAAAGAAATTTTTAAAGAACCGGCTAAAAATCTTACAACTTGAAAACCGATATTGTGCCGGGTACCTGAGTAAATCAAACCGGGATTCCCCAGGCCAACAATTAGTTTCACCCCGCTATTCCTTTCCTACCCATTAATCTTTAACAAAGGCGCGGGATCTCTAACCAGCCCTGTCCTTTACCTTACATAATTAAAGGGCTATTTCTTATCTTTTTCTTTAGCCTCAGGTGCAGCTGCACCAGCCTCACCGGCAACTTCTTTCTTTTCCTTAATTACTTCCGGTTCCTGCTTAGTTTCTCCCTCGATACCTTCAGCTGGAGCCTCTTCCTTCATCGGAGCCACAATGTGTAAAACAATTGCCGTTTGTTCATTTAAAGGCTTAACTCCGGAAGGAAAAACAATATCTTTTATGTGAATAGCTTCGCCCAGTTTAAGCGCAGTAATGTCAACTTCGATATTTTTAGGAATACTCGTAGGCAAACATTCTACCTCTACTTCCCAAAGCAGATGTTCTAAAGAACCACCTTCCTGTTTAACACCAACAGCTTCACCCTTAACTTCAATAGGGACATTAACCTTAATTGACTCGGTTAAGGAAATTTCATTAAAATCTACATGAATAATATCTTCACTCACCGGATGATACTGAACCTCCTTAACCAAACAGAGCCGGCCATCAGTTTTTTTATCGTCCTTAACTTTTAAATTAATAATCGTACTTTCCAAACGATGTTGATGTACTAATTTTAAAAGCGCACTACGGGAAATTTTTATGGACAAAGCATCTTTACCGTGAAAATAAACTACGCAAGGCAAATAACCGCTTTCCCTCAAATCCTTTGCCTTTGCCCTACCTGCTCCCTCTCTTAACTCCGCTTCTAAAAATATCTCTTCCATTTTTACCTTTCTTAATGAGCGCTTAGCTTACGGACACGACAGTGTGAGTAAGTTAATGCGCGAATTAATGCTTGACCGCCAAAACGTTCAAACATCTATACCTTTTAATCAAATAAACAGCTAATTGACTCTTCGTTATGTGTTCTTTTTATTGCTTCGGCCAAAAGACTGGCCACTGAAAGCACCTGAATTTTTGGATTAATCTTTTCTGGAGATAAAGTAACGCTATCAGAAATAAATAATTTTTCTAAACCCTTACACTGATCAATCCGCTGGATTGCCGGCCCGGAAAGTACTCCGTGAGTAATCGCAGCATAAATAGTTTTGGCTCCGGCTTTTTTTAAAGCCTCAACCGCTTCAATCAGCGAACTACCGGTGGCAATTAAATCGTCAACGATAATAACATTTTTACCTTCAACCTCACCCAAAATATGGACTGCCTCGGCCTTCTCGGGAGAAACCCGGCGCTTATCAATTATCGCCAGCCCCGAAGCAACTCTTTTAGCATAAGCCCTGGCCATCTTGATACTTCCTACATCCGGAGAAACAGCAACCAAATCCTTAAGGTTCATTTTAGAAATATGGTCCACAAAAACTCCTACTGAAAATAAATGATCAACGGGAATATCAAAAAATCCCTGGATTTGCCCGGCATGCAAATCCATAGTTAAAATTCTATTTGCCCCAGCAACAGTTAAAAGATTGGCGACTAATTTTGCGGTAATCGGTACGCGCGGCTGGTCTTTTCTGTCCTGGCGCGCATAACCAAAATACGGAACAACCGCAGTAATCCTTAAAGCCGATGCGCGGCGTAAAGCATCAATCATAATTAATAATTCCATAAGATTGTCATTGGTCGGTGGACAAGTCGGTTGAATTATAAAAACATCTTTACCGCGGACATTATCATTAATTTTAACGCGAATCTCGCCTTCACTAAACCTGCCGACAAAAGCATCTTGTAATTTTACTTTTAAATCTCGACAGATAGCTTTAGCTAATTCAGGATTAGCATTGCCCGAAAACACCGCTAATTTATCCATTCCTATCCCTTCTTTTTTAAAATTTTAGCCGGAACTCCAGCTACAATTGCTTTATCCGGAATATTTTTAATAATTACCGATCCGGCACCCGTAACTGCAGATTCACCGATGACTACCGGCGCTACAATTATTGTGTCTGAACCAATCTTCACATTATCTTTTATAACGGTATAATGCTTATTGATTCCGTCAAAATTAGCCGTAACTGTCCCTGCTCCGACATTTACGCTTGAGCCGACAGTAGTATCTCCAATATAAGAAAAATGTTTTACGAATGTTTTGGAACCGATCTTGGAGCGCACGATTTCAATAAAATTCCCAGCGGTTACATCATCCTTAAGCTCGACATTATCCCGCAAGTGCGCAAAGGGGCCCACTGAACAACGTTTCCCAATTTTAACACCTCTTTCAATTACTGTAAAGGGATAAATCACTGTATCTATGCCGATTTTAGTTCCAAAGCTGATAAAGGTAGAAGCCGGATCCACAATAGTTATGCCATCCTGCATAAATTTATCATTAATCCTGTTTTTCATAAGCGAATTGGCCTTAGCTAATTCGGCTCGCGTGTTAATTCCCAGGGCTTCCTGAGTATCTTCGGCTTTAAGGCCATCAACCAAGTAATCCTTTTTAGCTAAAATCTCAATCATATCCGTTAAATAATATTCTTTTTTACGGTTATTCGGCCGGACATGCTTTAAATTCTCCTCCAAACTATCCTTTTTAAAAGCCATTATCCCGGTATTGATTTCTTTAATATCTTTTTGCACCTCATCAGCATCTTTTTCTTCAACTATGCCACAAATACTAAAATACTTATCACGCAAAATCCTGCCATAACCAGCGGGTTTTTTCAAATCCGCAGTTAACAGCGTAGCGTCAACATTATTCTCCAAATGGTAATCTAAAAGTTTTTTAAGTGTTTCTTTTTTTAATAACGGGTTGTCTCCATAAAGCACAAGCACTGTACCCTTAAAACCTTTTAGAGCCGATAAACCCGTCTTGACCGCATCAGCAGTTCCAATAAGTTTTTTCTGGATAACTACTTTAACGCCAGAAGGTATAATTTTACGCACCAGATCCTGCTTATGGCCTAAGACTGCAACCACTTGCTTAGGTTTTAAGCTAGCTACCAAATCTAAGACATAACCGAGTATTGGCCTGGCGCAAAGAGAATGCAATACTTTTGGCACTTCAGATTTCATCCGTGTGCTCTTACCTGCGGCTAAAATTATTACGGCAATCTCTTTTTTCATATTTATTTTGCTAAAGACGCATGGATCAAGCACCTAATAGTTTTTGTCTAGCGCAGTCCTTGCTGGCTCAAGCCAGCGAGAATCTTTTCAACTGCATATTTCTACTGGGACGCATGGATTCGAACCATGATAGTCAGACCCAAATTCTGATGTCCTACCATTGGACGACGTCCCAAGATTACTCCAAGATAGAACCTGTTCTTACCTTGGCTTTTTCCTGCACATAAACCTCTAAAACTTCTCTCTGTAAATTTTCCCTAAACGATTGCGTTATAGGATGGGCAATATCTTTATGCTCAGCCTGAGTAGCTTGCGTTTCCCCCGGCCGCTGAACAGTTACCTCAACCGGCAAAGGCGCAGCACACTGATTACAATATTTACTACGCAACTCATTTTTAAAAGCGCATTTCGGGCAAGGATGTTTTACTTTACGAGAAGGCATAGCAATAAATAAACTTGCCGCACCTTCAATTACCTTAATATCTCTTACCACAAAAACATTATCAAAAGTAACCGTGGCATATGCTTTTAATTTCTTATCCGGAGAATCCTTTAATATCACCCTAATCTCGGTTATCTCCATCAATTCACCTCTCGTCAATTAACTTGCGCTAATTAAACCGTAGAAGTTGCAAAAATCTGCCAAGCCTTATATTTTCTAGCTAATTTGCTGCTTAAATCTTTAGCCTGTTTACCGGAATTACAAAGCGCAAATACTGCCGATCCGCTTCCCGACATCATTATTTTTTCTAAACCTATGTTGGATAGCGCGTTTTTGACCTGATTAACTACCGGATAAAGGCTATTAGTAATAACCTCTAAATTGTTAAAAAAGCAACTAGCATCAATTCCTTTGCCATTTTTTAACAACTCGGAAGTTAATATCTTAACATTACACCGTGGCCTTGTCAATTGAGAAAAGTGGCCAACCCGTTCGACGCGCCTCGGCTTAAAACTTGAGGCTTGTTCAGGGTTGATGCTGAGCATATTCGAAGTATCAAATTTTTGGTAAATTAAGGGCGTGGAAACTTTAATATTAGGATAAACAACAATAAACCATAATTTAAGCTCTTCTAAAGAAACAACCGGTTTAATTTTATCCCCCCGGGAGCTGGCCTGGGCGAATTTTGTATCATAAATAAAAAAAGCGACATCACTGCCTAGCTTGGCGCCTAAGCCGGCTAATTTTGTTCTGGATAAATTTAAATTCCAGTATTTATTTAATCCTAAAAGCACGCTGGCAGCATCACTGGAGCCTCCGCCTAAACCCGCGCCAATCGGAATACGTTTTCTTATCCGGATCTCTACTCCGTAGTTTAAGCCAAATTCCTGTTTTAATAGATTAGCTGCACGCCAACAAAGATTAGTTGCATCAATTGGAAGATGCCGGTTATCACACTTAATTTGGATTAAATCATCCTTGAGCTTTTTAAGAATAATCGTATCCGCCAAATCAATACGGCAGAATAAGCTGCTTAAATTATGGAAGTTATCTTTACGTTTATTTAAAACTCGTAAATAAAGATTCAGTTTAGCGAAAGATTTGATAATTAAGGGCGGGTTAAGCTGCTCCATGAAATAACTTTTTAACTACTTAGAGATATTAGACAAAACTGCCTTCTCGATATCCAGGCCGGTTAGATGATATTCTTCTAAAAGTTCCTGCGGCTGGCCTGACTGGCCGAAACGATTACGTACACCTACACGAATCACTTTGACCGGAAAGTTTTCAGCGACTACTTCATCAATACTCGAGGCTAGTCCGCCGATAGTACTGTGCTCCTCGCAAACAACAATAAATTTCGTTTCGCGGGCGGCTTTAAGAATAATTGCGCTATCCAAAGGCCGGATAGAATGAATATTAATCAGGCGAGCTCGAATACCCTTCTCACCTAAACTTCTTACTGCTAAAAGTGCCTCCGAAACCATTACTCCGCAAGCAACAATAGTTACGCTATCGCCATCAATCAATAATTGCCCCTGGCCTATTTTAAACTCTCCCTTATTTTCAACGTTTGAAATTTTTGGCCGGCCCAGACGAACATAGAAAGGCCCAGGATTACTTGCCGCGGCAGTTATCGCATCCTCTGTTTGCGGCCCGTCACAAGGAACAATAATATTCATATTCGGCAGCACGCGCATAAGCGCAATATCCTCAAGAGCCTGATGGCTGGCCCCATCCGGGCCAACGGTAATGCCGGCATGTGTGGCAACTATTTTCACATTAAAATTATTATAACTTACGGCTAACCTCACCTGATCCCAGGCACGCCCGGAAGCAAACACAGCAAAAGTCGAAACAAAAACTGTTTTACCACAGCTAGCCAAGCCGGCGGCTGTAGCGACCATATTTTGTTCAGCTACGCCAAGATTAAAAAATCTGTCTGGGAATTTTTTGGCAAAAAGATTAGTACGGGTAGAACTTGAAAGATCAGCATCCAAAACAACAATGTCCTTATCCCGCGAACCCAGCTTGACCAATGTCTCTCCGTAAACATCTCTTTGATAAAATTGTTCTGCCATTATTCTAGTTCCTTTAAAGCCTTCTGCGTTTCTTCAGCATTAGGGGTCTTACCATGAAAACCAACTACCCCTTCCATAAAAGATACACCCTTGCCTTTTATGGTCCGGGCAATAATTATTGTCGGCTTATTTTTTATTTTCGCAGCCGTTTCATAAGCAGATAGAATTTGCTGCATATTGTGGCCGTCAATCTCAATAACATGCCAGCCAAAGGCCTGCCACTTGGCAGCCAAAGGCTCTAAGCCCATGACATCCTCGCACCGGCCATCAATCTGACAGCCGTTGGCATCCAAAATAGCACAGATATTATCACAGCTAAAATGGCTGCAAGCCATCGCCGCTTCCCAAATATTGCCTTCTTGCGATTCACCATCGCCGATTAAAACATAAACCCGATAATTTTTTTTATCAATTTTAGCCGCTAAGCTCATCCCTAAAGCAATCGAAAGTCCCTGCCCGAGAGACCCGGATGCCGATTCAACCCCGGGAGTTTTACGGTCAGGATGGCCCTGTAAGATGGAACCTAATTGCCGCAGAGTAAATAATTTTTCTTGAGCAAAATACCCTGCCTGAGCCAACATCGCATACCAGAGCGGACAACAATGCCCTTTAGACATATGAAACCGGTCGCGATCAGGCCATTGCGGGTTACCGGAATCAAAACGTAAAACATTAAAATATAATGCGGTAATTAAATCGGTGGCGGAAAGGCTTCCCCCGGGATGGCCTGAACCTGCCTGGGCAAGCATTTGGATAATCAGGCGCCGGGTTGCTTTTGCTTTTTCTTGTAACTCTTCTATCGTTAACTGCTTATTTACCATTAGTAGCAAGCTTAAGTAATTTTACCTTTACGTTGGTTTGCGTTGAATCTAATTTTAAAGATTTTTCCCAATTTATTTTTGCACTCTCCCGGTTACCCAGATTTAAATAGGTATCACCGAGATGATCGTAGATCGTTGGATCGCTTAAAGATGCAGCAGCCTTTTCAAGCTCAACCAGGGCTTGTTTAAATTTGCCTTGCTTAAAATAATACCAACCCAGGCTGTCGATATAAGCGCCGTTCTCCGGATCAAAAATCAAAGCCTTCTTAATCATCGCACCGGCTTGATTAATATTTCTACCCTGCTCCAGATAAAAATAACCTAAAAAATTCAAGGCCTGATGATAATCGGGCTTTAATTTTAACGCAGTTTTAAGTTCTTTTTCAACTAGAGGGTAATCTTTTAGGTCAAAATAAATACTACCCAGGTAGAAGTACGGTTCCGGGTCCTTCGCGGACATGCCCACAACTAGTTTAAAAATACTTTCGGCTTCTTTAAGTTTTTTCTGCTGTAAATAAATTACACCTAAGCTTTTATAAATTTCAATATTTCCCGGCTCAAGCTTGACAGCATTTTTAAGAGCAATGACGTATTCCTCTGCGGCTAAATCTTCTTTATTCTGCGTTGCATATAATAAAGCTAATAGCGCATGCGGCTCGACAGCAGATGGCAAAAAAACAGCAGACTTCTTAAGATGAACAATTGCTGATCTGGTATCATTTTTTTTAATAAAAACTGATGCCAGATTTAAATGTAGCAAAGAACTTTCGGAATCAACTTCAAGCGCCTTCTGATATTCAGCAATAGCTCCATCAAAATCCCCAAGGTCTTCATAATAAATTCCAATAATATAATTACTTAGACCTTGAGAACTTTCTGGAATATCCAGGGCTTGTGCGGGACTACCAAACGATGCCAATGTAAAACAAAGGCAAAGAACGCTGATAAAATTCCTAACCTTTACCACCCCAGGCTCTTTTCTTCAAGTGACGTAGACGACGACGTAATTTCTTACGTTTATGTGTCTTAATTTTTTGTCTTTTTCTTTTCTTTCCACAAGGCATAACTACTTCTCCTCTTCTCTAATAAATAACTTTATTTAACGGATATTCAATAATCCCCTGAGCACCTGCTGACTTTAATGCCGGGATAAGCACCCTGACAACTCTCTCATCGATAATTGTTTCAATAGCAAACCATCCATCATCGCTTAAGCCGGAAATCGTGGGTTTCTTTAATGCCGGCAGATTCTTTAAAACTGCTTCTAAATCTTCTTTCTTTACATTCATCTTTAAACCAACTTTTTCCTCAGCAGCAATTGCCCCTTTTAGAAGAAGAGCAATCTGCTCCATTTTGGTTTTTTTCCAGCTATCTTGATAAGCATCCTTATTAGCAATAAATTGGGTAATTGACTCGCAAAGAGTAGCAATTTCAATTAATTTATTTGCGCGCAAAGAACTGCCTGTCTCAGTAAGCTCGACGATCGCATCAACTAATCCCGCACTGACCTTAACCTCGGTTGCTCCCCAGCTGAATTCCACTTCTACCTTAACTTTATTTTTTTGGAAATAATCCTTGGTCACGTTAACCAGTTCGGTTGCCAGGCGTTTACCATTTAAATCCTGAACACTCTTAATGCCGGAGTTTTCCGGAACAGCCAAAACCCACCTGACCTTATTCAGGCTCTGCTTAGAATAAGTCAAATCCGTAATCCTGACTACCTCGGATTTATTCTCCAAGATCCAATCGTTACCGGTAATCCCGCAATCAAGTGCTCCATCCTGAACATAACGCGACATTTCCTGAGCACGCAGCAAAGTTGCCTGGATCTCAACATCATCTATCGACGGAAAATAAGAACGCGAATTAGGCAGGTTTACATTAAAACCTGCTTTTTTAAGCATTTTAAAAGTCGATTCCTGGAGGCTGCCCTTAGGAAGCCCTAACTTTAAAACTTTATTTTTCATTTATTTTTTCCTATCCAATTGAACTAACAGAAAGTCATTATAACGGGATTACTATATCTTGTAAAGCGAAAATTTGAGCACCCATAACAATCTAGCGAAATCCTACGAGCGTAAGCGAAGTAGGATAGGGCACCCATAACAATCTAGCGAAATCCTACGAGCGTAAGCGAAGTAGGATAGGGCACCCATAACAATCTAGC